>NZ_JFKC01000023.1 GCF_002115805.1 Marivita geojedonensis
GGTGGTGTCAGTCATTCCGTGTCCTCCTCTTTGCTAAAAGAAAACCGCCCCCGCCGGGGAATGGCAAGGGCGGCAAAGGTCGCATGGCTCTGAGGCGTCTGCCTCAGATTGCGAGGTATTCTGCGCGCAGTCCTTCGTTCTCGAGAACCTCTTCCGCCGTGCCGTCGAACACGATTGAGCCGGTGTCGAGAATGATGGCGCGGTCGGCCAGCTGCAGTGCGCGGATCGCGTTCTGCTCCACCAGAATCGTGGTCATGCCCTGTTCCTTGATGTGGCGCAGGGTCTTTTCGATCTCGTCCACGATCACGGGCGCCAGGCCTTCGTAGGGCTCGTCCAGCAGCAGCACCTTGATGTCGCGGGCCAGAGCGCGGGCGATTGACAGCATCTGCTGTTCACCGCCTGACAGGGTCACGCCTTCCTGCTTGCGGCGCTCGCCAAGGCGCGGGAAGAGGTCGTAAAGCCGTTCGATGGACCAGCCGATGGGCGGCGCGATCTGCGCCAGTTGCAGGTTTTCCTCGACCGTGAGACCGGGAATGATGCAACGGTCTTCGGGCACGAGCCCAAGGCCGACCGATGCCGCCTCGTAGGAGGCCATGTTGTGCAGCGGCTGGTGGTCCAGCCAGATCTCACCATGGTTGACCTGCGGGCTGTCCATCCGGGCAATTGAGCGCAGCGTGGTCGTTTTGCCGGCGCCGTTGCGGCCGAGCAGGGCGACGATTTCCCCCTCGTGCACGTTGAAGGAAATGCCCTGCACGATGTAGCTCTCGCCGTAGTACGAGTGCATGTCCCACACCGACAGGAAGGCGGGAGCCGTTTCCGCGCGGTTTGCGTTCTTAGAAAAATCTGGTCTGACGTTCATGTGTCTGTCCTCACTCTGGGAGGGGTGACGGGGCAGGGCCCCGTCAGATGGAGGTTACGCGGCTTCGCCGAGATAGGCTTCCTTGACCTTCGGATGGCCCTTGATGTTTTCGGGCGTATCTTCGACCAGGGGTGTGCCCTGCGCCAGAACGGTGATCCGTTCCGCCAGCGAGAACACCACATGCATGTCGTGTTCGATGATGGCGATGGTGATGTCGCGCTTTTCCTTGATCTCTTTGAGCAGGTCGATCGTGTTGTTCGTATCCGCCCGCGCCATGCCCGCTGTCGGTTCGTCGAGCAGCAGCAGTTTGGGGTTCTGAACAAGGCACATCGCCATTTCGAGACGGCGCTTGTCACCGCGCGACATGGAGGCGGAGTGCATGTTCCGCTTGTCGAGCATGTTCACGTCATCAAGCATCTGCTCGGCCTGATCGCGCAGTTCGCCTTCGCTCAGCACCGACCGGATGCCATGCAGGGCGAACGAACCATCGCGCTTTGCAAAGCACGGGATCAGCATGTTTTCCATCACCGTCAGATCGCCAAAGATCTCGGGCGTCTGGAACACGCGGGAAATGCCCATCTGGTTGATTTCAAACGGGGTCCGTCCGAGCACCGACTGTCCGTCGAACATGACCGATCCGGTGTCCGGGATCAGCTTGCCGACAAGGCAGTTGAGCAGGGTGGACTTGCCCGCGCCGTTGGGGCCGATGATCGCGTGGCAGGTGTTTTCTGCCACGCTGAGGTTCACGTTGCCCAAGGCTTGCAGGCCACCGAACCGCTTGTTGACGTCTTTGACTTCCAGAAGTCCCATCTGTCCGTCTCCTTATTATTCTGCAGGTTCGGTTTTGGCGGATTTGGGTTCATCCGTCTTCTTGCGACCAAAGAGCTTGGCCACGCGCTGACCGCCTTCCACAAGGCCGCCGGGCAGGAAGATCACCACAAGCATGAACACGATGCCGAGTGTCAGGTGCCAGCCTTTGCCGATGAAAGGGTAGATCATCGTCACGACCAGATCCTCAAGTCCATCAGGCAGGAAGGCAAACCAGCCGTGCAGGATATCGGAGTTGATCTTGGAAATGATGTTTTCCATGTACTTGATCATGCCCGCACCGAGAACCGGACCGATGAGCGTGCCGACACCGCCGAGGATGGTCATAAGAACCACCTCACCCGATGCCGTCCAGAACATGCGTTCGGCACCGGCCAGCGGGTCCATCGAGGCCATCAGGCCACCGGCGAGACCGGCATACATACCCGAGATCACGAAGGCCGCCAGCGTATAGGGGCGCGGGTTGAGGCCGGTGTAGTTGAGGCGCTGCTGGTTTGATTTCACGGCCCGCAGCATCATGCCGAAGGGCGAGCGGAAGATACGGATCGCGAGATAGAACGAAAGCAGCATCACGATTGCGGCGAAGTAGTAGCCGACGTTGAACGTGAACACCCAGTTGCCAAGCACGAGTTCGGAACTGTCACGCATCTCGAGGCCGAAGAGACCGGGAACCGGAATGTTTCCTTCTGCCGTGGTGGCGCTGCCAAAGATGCGCGGATCGTCCAGCGCCAGTTGGAGGCCAGTTTCACCGCCGGTGATCGGGGTCAGAACCGAATAGGCGAGGGCAAAGGACATCTGAGCAAAGGCCAGCGTCAGGATCGAAAAGTAGATGCCCGAGCGCCGCAGGCTCACATAGCCGATGACCAGAGCGAAGATTCCCGAGGTGATGACGGCGAGGATGATTGCCGGGAGCACGTTCATGCTGAGAAGCTTGAACATCCAGACGGCGGCATAGGAACCGACTCCGAGGAAGGCGGCGTGACCGAAGCTGAGATAGCCGGTCAGGCCGAACAGGATGTTAAAGCCGATGGCGAAGATCCCGAAGATCACAAAGCGCTGCATCAGGTCAGGATACCCGGCGTTGAACTGCGCCATGGCCGAACCTTCGGGGAAAGGGTTCAGCAGGAAGGGAGCAAAGGCCACCAGCGCTGCAACGATCAGCAGGAGTGATGCGTCTTTTTTATCCAGTCCGAACATGGATCAGTCCTCCATCACGCCTTTGCGACCCATCAGGCCACGTGGACGCGTCAGTAGAATTACGATGGCGACAAGGTAAATAATCACCTGGTTGATGCCGGGAATGATGTCGATGACTTCGCGCATCGAGGCAAAGCTTTCGAGGATGCCCAGCAGGAACCCGGCCAGAACGGCACCGGGCAGAGAGCCCATGCCGCCCACAACCACCACAACGAAGCTCAGGACCAGAAAGTCCATGCCCATGTGATAGTTCGGGGAGTTGATCGGGGTGTACATCACTCCGGCAAGGCCTGCGACCGCAGCAGCCAGACCGAACATGATAGTGAATCGCTTGTCGATATTGATGCCCAGAAGGCCTACTGTTTCGCGATCCGCCATACCTGCGCGGACGACCATCCCGAAGGTGGTGAATTGCAGGAAGGCAAACACGGCACCGATAATGACCGCAGCGAAGGCAAAGTAGACGAGGCGCCAGTATGGATAGATGATGGTGTTGGGATCAAAGCCGATTACGGCACCGAAGTCGAAAGAACCTGTAAAGGCCGCTGGCGCGGGCGTAGGGATCGGGTTCGCACCATAATAGTACTTGATGATTTCCTGCAGCACGATTGCCAGGCCGAACGTCACGAGAATTTGGTCAGCATGGGGGCGCTTGTAGAAATGCTTGATCAGGCCGCGCTCCATGACCACACCGACAAGGATCATGATCGGGATCGCAAAGAGGATCGACAGCGGGACTGCCCAGTCGATGATGCTAGCGCCCACGGTTTCTCCGAAAATGTCAAAGACGTAGGGGACGTCCCGGGTCGCGGGGTTGCCGAGAAAGTCCGTTTGGCCCGGAATGGCAACCTCATGGCTGAGGCTCAGCAGACGCGACAGAGTCACGGCGCAGAACGCGCCAATCATAAACAGCGCGCCATGCGCGAAGTTCACCACGCCGAGCGTGCCGAAGATGAGTGTCAGGCCAAGCGCGATCAGCGCATAGGCCGAGCCCTTATCGAGCCCGTTGAGAATTTGCAGGATTATGGCGTCCATTGCCCCACCCTTTGCGGTCAGAAGTGTGGATGTGCAGGTAGCCCGTAGCTGAAACGGGCTGAGAGAGAAGTGAGGTGGGCCGGTTGGCCCACCTCAGAAGACAGCGGATTATGCGCCGTTGTTGCAGGAACCCAGCGCGCCACCTGCAAACTGCGGGTGGTCGGGGGCGTAGGTTACCTGCTCCACCGGAGTGACTTCCACGATCTCGAGGAGGTCAAATTCCGAGGACGGGTTTTCTTTACCCTTCACAACCAGAACGTCTTTGAAACACTGGTGGTCGTCGGCGCGGTAGAGCGTCTTGCCGTTGCCCATACCGTCGAATTCGAAGCCTTCGAGCGCCTCTACAACTGCGCACGGCGCAAACGAACCGGCACGCTCGACTGCGTCTGCATAAAGCAGGGCCTGAACGTAGCAGGTGTGTGCGGCCTGCGACGGCGGGAAGCCGTACTTGGTGCCGAAGGACTGAACGAATGCCTTGGAGCCTTCGTCCTGCAGCGACCAGTGCCAGTTTGTGGAGCCGAAGATGCCCTTAACGTTTGCACCGGCACCCTTCGCCATGAGGCGCGAGTAGAGCGGAACGATGATCTGGAAGTCCTTGCCGTTGACCTGCTTGTCGCGCAGACCGAACTGAACTGCGTTGGTGAGCGAGTTCACCATGTTTCCGCCGTAGTGGTTCAGAACAAGAGTATCGGCGCCCGACTGCAGAACCGGCGCGATATAGGACGAGAAGTCAGTCTGGGTCAGCGGAGTTTTCACAGCCGCGATTGTTTCCCAGCCCATTGCTTCGGTTGAGGAGCGAATGGCTTCCTCGGTTGTGTAACCCCAGTTGTAGTCTGCGGTCAGGTGGTATGCCTTGCGGTCGGTGCCGTAGTTGGCTGCCAGCACCGGTGCGAGTGCCGCACCGGACATATACGAGTTGAAGAAGTGGCGGAAACCGTTGGCCCGCTTGTCCTTACCGGTGGTGTCGTTGGAGTGGGTCAGGCCCGCCATGAAAATGACGCCTGCTTCCTGGCAGAGCGCCTGCACGGCCACGGCCACACCCGAGGACGAACCCCCGGTGATCATCACTGCGCCGTCTTTTTCGATCATAGACTTGGCCGACGCACGTGCCGCGTCCGACTTGGTCTGGGTATCGCCTGTGACGTACTCGACTTTCTTGCCGAGGATACCGTTGCCCTGAAGCGCCTTCGACGAGAAGGTGTTCAGCATACCGCCGTCGCCTTCACCGTTGAGGTGCTCAACGGCCAGTTCGTAGGCGCGCAGTTCGTCTGCACCCTCGTCAGCGTAGGGGCCCGACTGAGGGACGTTGAAACCGAGAGTGACGGTCGATCCTGTTGGTGCGTTTGTAAAGCCTTCGTGGCTGGCTGCAGACAGGTAGGTCGGCAGAGCAAGACCCGCCCCCGCTACAGCACCTGTCTTGAGCACGCCGCGACGTGTCAGGTTGCCTTTGGACATATAATCCTCCCAATGTCTTAAAGGGTCTGGCGGGGTTCCTCCTACCGCCAACACCGCACATATGTGCAAATTGATTATCGGCTATGCGCAGAAAACATAGCAATAAGCGCTTTGCTCAAAACGATTTTTCTGTCAAAAAATGAACAGCGCATTGCAGAAAGATGTAAATTAATTTTTTCCGCGATGCAGAAAGGGATTGATTCATCACAGGATTTTGCGATGCCCCGCGACACTTTGACAGGCAGCCGAATTCGCGAGCGGCGTGTGATGGCCGGGCTGAAACAATCAGAACTGGCGAAGCGCGCGGATATTTCGCCGTCATACCTCAATCTGATCGAACACAATCGCCGCAGAATCGGCGGGAAGCTGCTGGTCGACATCGCGCATGCGCTTGGTGTCGAACCTGCCTCGCTCACCGAGGGTGCGGAAACCACGCTTCTGACAACCCTGCGCGAAGCAGCAACCGACACGGAAATGACCGAGGCGGAGTTCGCACGGGTCGAGGAATTCGCGGGCCGGTTCCCCGGTTGGGCGGCGCTTTTGGCGAACAGCCAGAGGCGGATCGAGACGCTACAGCGCAGCGTCGAAGCGCTGACAGACCGTCTGACACATGACCCGCATCTGGCTGCGTCGCTGCACGAAATGCTGTCGACGGTGACCGCGATCCGCTCTGCTGCGTCCATCCTTGCAGAGCCCGGAGATATCGAGCCGGAGTGGCAGCGCCGGTTCAACCGCAACATTTACGAAGACAGCGCCCGTCTGGCCGACACCAGCCGCAGTCTGGCGCAGTATCTCGAAGAAGCGGATACAGAGGCCTCTGAAACCAATGCGCCGCAGGATGAGGTTGATGCGGTGTTCCAGAGGGTAGGCTTTCATCTTCCGGCTCTGGAGATGCCAGGTGCCAGCGTGGATGCCGTGCTCGAGGATCTGGGACAGGGGTTGTCACAGTCCGCGCGTTGGCTTCTGCACCGCATCCTTTCGCGCTATGCCGAGGACGCGAAACGGCTTCCTTTGTCCGACTGCGCCGATGTCGTTGCGGCACAGGGCAGCGATCCGCTGGCATTGGCCCAACGGTTCGGCTGTGACGCGGCGCGTGCCATGCGGCGGCTGGCCCAACTTCCCGACGATCTGTTGCCGGAACCGGTGGGCCTTGCCATCTGCGACGGCTCCGGCGTGACCACGTTTCGGAAGCCGCTGCCGGAATTCCCGCTGCCGCGTCTGGGCGCAGGCTGTGCGCTCTGGCCTCTCTACCGCGCCCTGGCCCGTCCGATGATGCTGTATTCCGAGCTGCTCGAACAATCCGCCCGTGCCGCTGCCCGGCATCGCACCATTGCCATCGCGCAGCCCACAGGCCCGGCCAGACTGGGCGAGGATGTTCTGTTCGAAAGCCACATGCTGATCGTCCCGGAGCCCAAACGCGATACGGCCGAGCCGATCAGACAGGTTGGCCTGACCTGCCGCATCTGTCCGCACCCTTCCTGTGACGCCCGGCGTGAGCCGTCGATTATGCTCACTCCCGAGCAGAGGAAGTTTTGACACATTGCCCACTCTTCGTAATAGTTTACCCAAGCCGGCCTAAAATAACGGCAAAAAACGACAAGCCGAACGTGGCATCGGGGGAGGGGACGCATGTCCAAACAGGTCCTGTTGATCGAGGACGAACCGAATATCATCGAAGCGATCAGCTTCATCCTGTCGCGCGACGGCTGGACGGTGAAAACCCATTCAAACGGGGCCGACGCGGTGGACATCGTGCGGGAGCGGCAGCCCGATGTGGTGATCCTTGATGTCATGCTGCCCGGAAAAAGCGGTTACGACATTCTTCGGGAACTGCGAGAGGACCCCGACAATGCCAATCTGCCGATCCTGATGCTGACGGCGCGCGGACAGACCAAAGACCGCGAGATTGCGGAGCGTGCGGGCTGTGATGCCTTCATGACAAAACCGTTTTCGAACGCTGACGTTCTTGAAACCGTGCGATCGCTTGCCGCGAAATGACCGACGCTCCGGACAGGCCCGGATCGCCGCCCGTCTTTCATGAGAAACGGACGTACCGCAGGCGGCGCATCATGGATGCCGCACGGGTCGCGCCGGCGCTTGCGCTGATCCTTTGGTCGATTCCGATGCTTTGGCCGCAAACCGGTGAAGGCACGGTCAGCAGCGCCTCTGCCCTGATTTACATCTTTGCGGTCTGGGCCGGGGTGATCCTGCTGACTTGGGGGCTGTCGCGGTTTCTGGTCGAACCCGGTGAGACCGCGCCGGCCGATGACGGTCCGGATCGTTTGCCATGAGCACGCTGAACCTGCTTGTTCTGGTCTCGATGGCCTATGTCATGTTTCTGTTCATCGTGGCCTTCGTCGCGGACAGGCTGGCGATGCAGGGAAAAAAGGCCTGGCTCCGGTCTCCGCTGATCTACACGCTGTCCCTGTCGATCTACTGCACCGCCTGGACATTCTATGGCGCGGTGGGGTCCGCTGCCCGCAACGGATTTGAATACCTGACGATCTACCTTGGTCCGACCCTTGTCATGGTCAGCTGGTGGTGGCTGCTGCGCAAACTGATCCGCATCGGGCGCACGCAGAAGATCACGTCCATCGCCGACCTCATCTCGTCCCGATATGGCAAGTCCAGCCTTCTTGCGGCAGGGGTCACGATCCTCGCGGTGATCGGCACGACGCCGTATCTCGCGCTGCAGCTGCAGTCGGTCACGCTGTCCTTTGCCGTCTTTGCCACGCAGGCCGACGGGACGCCACTCGAGAACCAGAACACTCTGGCGCTGTGGCTGTCGCTTGGTCTGGCGCTGTTTACCGTTCTTTTCGGAACGCGAAATCTCGATGTGAAGGAACGGCACGACGGCGTTGTGATGGCCATCGCGGTAGAGGCTGTGGTCAAGCTTGTGGCGCTGCTGTCGGTCGGGATCTTTGTCGTTTGGGGGGTGTCAGGCGGATTGTCCAATGCGCTGACCGCGATTGATGCATCTGAGTTCGGCCATTGGCACACCGACAGAAGCCGATGGGCCGGGCTTATCTTCCTGTCCGCCGCGGCCTTTCTCTGCCTGCCGCGGACGTTCCAGGTGCTCGTGGTCGAAAACGATGACGAAAGCCACCTGCGCACGGCCAGCTGGGCGTTTCCGCTCTATCTCGGCCTGATCAGTCTGTTTGTCGTGCCGATCGCCGTTGTGGGGCTTGAGGTGATGCCGGACGGCTCGAACCCGGACCTCTTTGTTCTGACCGTGCCTCTTGCGCTTGGGGAAAACGGGCTGGCGATGCTGTCCTTTCTCGGCGGCTTCAGCTCGGCGACCTCCATGGTGATCGTCGCGGCCATCGCGATGTCGACGATGGTGTCGAACCACATCGTCATGCCGATCTGGCTGCAACTGCGCCCAAGCGGGGCGAGCGTGTCGGGTGACGTGCGTGCGGCCGTTCTTCTGGCGCGGCGCATCTCCATCGTCGGGGTGGTGATGCTTGGGTATCTCTATTTCCGCCTGTCCAGCGGGGGCGAAGCGCTGGCCTCCATTGGATTGGTCGCGTTCTGCGGCCTTGCGCAGGTGCTGCCCGCGATGCTGGGGGGCATGTTTTGGCGTGGGGCCACGCGACTGGGTGCGTTTGCCGGTCTGACAGCGGGTTTTGCCACATGGCTCTATACGCTTTACCTGCCCAGTTTTGGCGCAGGCACCATTCTGCCGCTCTCGGTCATCGAACATGGCATCTTCGGGCTGACCTGGCTGAAGCCTGATGCGCTTTTCGGGATCTCGGGTCTGGATCAGTTGATGCACGCGCTCCTGTGGAGCATGCTGTTCAACGTTGCGGCCTTCGTGACGGTTTCGCTTGTCACGTTCCCGTCGCCGCTTGAGCGGTTGCAGGCGGCGCAGTTCGTCAACATCTTCGAACACTCGGCCAGCACGCGCAGTTGGTCCCGGAGCAGCGCACAGGCCGAAGACCTTATGGTGATGGCGCAGCGTATTCTTGGGGCGACCGAGGCTCAGGCGCTCTTTTCACGCTATGCACGCACGCAGGGCGCACGCGGAAACCTGCCGGATCCGACACCCGAATTCCTCGAAGTGCTCGAGCGAGAGCTCGGCAGCTCGGTCGGTGCCGCGACCGCCCACGCAATGGTCGGGCAGATCACCGGCGGGATGGCGGTGTCGGTCGAAGACCTCATGGCGGTGGCCGACGAAACGGCGCAGATGCTTGAATACTCGGCCCGGCTCAAGGAGCAGTCCGAGGAACTCAGCCGAACCGCGCTGGAGTTGCGCAACGCCAACCAGAAGCTCACCCGTCTGTCGATCCAGAAGGATGCCTTTCTCAGTCAGATCAGTCACGAACTGCGGACTCCCATGACGTCGATCCGGGCGTTTTCGGAGATATTGCGCGACACCGATCAGATGCAGCCGGAGGACCAGTCGCGCTATGCCTCGATCATTCATGATGAAGCACAGCGGCTGACGCGTCTGCTGGATGACCTGCTGGATCTCAGCGTTGTCGAGAACGGACAGGTGAACCTGAACCTGCGGGACGGAACGCTGCGCGATGCGCTCGATCGCGCCGTGTCCTCGGCCGGGATTGGCGAGGATGGTGGCAAGCTGGCCATCGAGCGGGACACCGCGAAAGAGGAAATCGTCCTGCACACGGACATGGATCGCCTCAGCCAGGTGTTCATCAACCTGATCGCCAACGCCCGCAAATACTGCGATGCAAAATCGCCGCGTCTGGTGATCCGCGTGATGCAGGAAGCGGACCGTGTCGTGATCGATTTTCAGGACAATGGCACCGGCATCGCACCCGAAGCCGTGGATATGATTTTCGAAAAATTCGCCCGCGTCAGCGACCAAAAGGCGGGTGGCGCAGGGCTGGGCCTCGCGATTTGCCGTCAGGTGATGACCCGTCTTGGTGGCTCGGTGGATTATGTCCCGGCATCGCGCGGCGCGAATTTCCGGGTGGTGCTGCCGTATCGGACGGCAATGGCGGCGCAATAGAACCCGGATGTGGCTTCGCTAAACCCTTGGTAACCAATTCCCGCCATAACCGGGGATAAGCGGCAAAGGGGATGAACGCGAAACCATGGCAGATGATGCGCCCGATACGGTTCTGGAACGCAAGGCGCAGGCGCAGCGGAAGGCCCTGGGCGTCGGCTCGGTCTCGCTGCCCCGCGCGTTGGGGCGGGGGCTGTCGATTGCTGCCGACGCGCTCTGGGGGCTCAGCCTTGCCGCCACACCTTCCGGGCAGGACAGTCTGAGTCTGGATCGCGCTTTGGCGCGGATCGGGGGGGATTGCCTTCTGATCCTTCTGGACAACGAAACCGGCCCCTGCGCTCTGGCGGTCATTGACCGGGCACTCGTGACCGGCGTGATTGAGGCGCAGACCCTGGGCAAGGTCACGCAGTTCCCAACCGACAGTCGCCCGTTCACGCCCACCGATGCCGCGATGATGGCGCCGTTGCTCGACGCGGCGCTGCCGCGTTTTGTCTCCATGCTGGCGGGACAGCCAGAGATGTCGCATCTGTCCGGCTATGGTTTCGGCGCGCTGGTTGAGGATGCGCAGACGGCGGGCCTCGCGCTCGACGCTGATCAGTATCTTGTCGTGGCGTTCGACATCAGCCTCGCACAGGATACGCGCACGGGGCGGGCGCTCTTTCTGTTTCCCGAACCTCCGAAAAACCCAGACAGGGACAGTGCCGCAAAGACGGGCAGACATGCGGGGTTTCTGGGGTTGGTGCCCGCGCGGATGCAGGCCGTACTGACCCGGATCCATATCCCGCTTGACCGGGCGCGGGCTCTCAGGCCGGGGGATGTGCTGCCGATTTCGTTGCAGGCTGTGTCCGGGGCGTCTCTGGTGATGTCAGGGGGCCATGTGGTGGCGACAGGCAAGCTCGGTCAGATGAACGGCTTTCGCGCAATCCGCATCGGGGACGAAGCCACGCCATTCTGCAGACCGGAACCTGTTTCAGCGCCGACGGCAATGGCCGAGGTTCCGCAACACGCCGAAACGGTCGCGCCTCAAGGCGGGGCGGCACTGCCGCCCGCGACCGATCTGTCATTGGATATGGCGCTTGAGGATCTGGCGTCGGGCTTACCGGCGCCGCTTGACCTGACTTAGCGCTGTGCGGCTGCTGCCGCGTCAAGTGTCGGGCGCAGCGCACCAAGGTCGTACCCGGCCTGAGCGACAGCCGACAGGATCGCATCCGACGACTGCTTTCCGGCCTGGCTCAGCGCCCACAGGATCGAACAGCGCGTTCCCGATGCGCAATAGGCCAGAACCGGCCCTTCGGACGCATCCACAAGCGCCGCCTGTTGGGCAACGCGGTCCGGTGTCATCGTCTGGTGAGTGATCGGCAGAACTTCAAACCGCAGCCCCGCAGCCTCAACTGCCTCGCGCATCGCGTCTGACTGATGCGATGGCGGCACCTCGGCATCGGGGCGGTTGCAGATCACCGTGGTTATTCCGGCCGCTTTGATGGCGGGCGCATCCTCGGGGTTGATCTGCGGCGAGACGTTGTAACGGTCTGTGATCTTGCGAATGTCCATGACGCCAGTCCTACTGCGCGGGTGCGGGCCTGTCCAGCCACGACCGGAAGCCTGGCATGGCCAGCATACCCAACAGCATGGAACCGAGGAACACAAACCCCGAGACACCGCCATAACTCAGTGAGGCAATCGCCGGACCCGGGCACAGGCCGACAAGACCCCAACCCATCCCGAACAGCACCGAGCCAAGCACGAGGTTGCGACCGAGTTTCGGCTCGGGTGGCGGCGGCATCGCATCCCCCAGCAGGGCATAGCGCCGCTTCGCCGCGATCTGCCATGCAATCGCCATCGGGATGATCGCGCCGCCCATGACAAAGGCCAGCGTCGGGTCCCAGTCTCCGAAAATGTCCAGCCAGCCCTGCACCTTGCGCGTGTCAGTCATTCCCGACACGAACAGTCCGGCACCGAACAGGCCACCAGCGATGGAAGCAAACAATCCGCGCATCAGACGATCCCCAGAATGTGGCGGAACAGAACGACTGTCAGCCCGCCCGCCAGAATGTAGAAAACGGTGGCCACCATGCCGCGCAGCGACATGCGGGAGATGCCGCATACCCCATGCCCGGACGTGCAGCCATTGGCCAGACGCGTCCCGACCCCGACCAACAGGCCCGCCGCGATCAGCAGGGCAAAGTTGCCGGTGGCGTGGGTCTCTTTCGGCCCGAAAAACATCAGCAGCACAACCGGCACCGCTGCAAGACCGGCGAGAAAGCTCAGCCGTTCCCACTTGGTGCTCAGGCCGCTGCCATCGACAAGCCCGCCGATGATGCCGCTTGCACCCATGATGCGTCCATTGGCGAGCAGATAGACCGCGCCGCCCAGGCCGATCAGCAATCCGCCGAGCAGCCCGTAAATCCAATCCGGGTTCATGTAATTACAATCCGTTTACTGGGACCTTGAGGAAGACCTTTCCGTCTTCATCGGCCGGTGGCATCTGGCCCGCGCGCATGTTGACCTGCAACGACGGGATGATCAGTTTTGGCATAGCAAGCGTCGCGTCACGCGCATCGCGCATTTCGACGAACCGCTCCTTCGAGGCGTCGCCGCCCACATGCACGTTTTTCGCTTTCTGCTCGCCCACGGTGGTCTCCCACGCGTAGTCGTCCCGGCCCGGTGCCTTGTAGTCGTGGCCGACAAAGATCCGGGTCTCGTCCGGAAGCGCGAGGATTTTCTGGACCGAGTCGTAAAGCTGTTCCGAAGACCCGCCTGGGAAGTCGCAGCGCGCGGTGCCGAAATCGGGCATGAACAGCGTATCGCCGACAAAGGCCGCGTCTCCGATCACATAGGTGAGACAAGCCGGTGTGTGACCCGGTGTATGAAGCACGTCAGCGCGCATCTGGCCGATGTGAAAGCTGTCGCCTTCGACGAAAAGACTGTCGAACTGGCTGCCGTCACGCTGGAATTCGGTGCCTTCGTTGAAGACCTTCCCGAATGTGTCCTGAACGAACTGAATACGGTCCCCGATCCCGATTTTGCCGCCAAGCGCCTCCTGAAGATAGGGCGCGGCGCTCAGATGGTCGGCATGGACGTGGGTTTCCAGAATCCACTGAACATCGAGATCGTTCTCACGCACGAAGGCGATGATCGCGTCGGCGGATTTGGTGTCCGTCCGGCCAGAGGCGTAATCAAAGTCAAGAACGCTGTCGACAATGGCGCAGGCCCGCCCTGCGGGGTCCTGGACCACATAGGAAATCGTATTGGTTGCGTCGTCGAAAAAACCCGTGACTTTGGGTGTCATCTGTCAGCCCTCCTTGGTCTTTGCGAACATATAAGCAAAATTGAATACGTGGCAAGGGCGGGTTCTAAAAAATGCATGATTGCTGCAACTTTTTCTGTGCGCCCGTCAGGCGCCAGCAGGGGCACCTCCACCGGTGGGGTTCGTGAGGTATCGCAGCACGTCGACCCTGTCGATCACGCCAATGGGGGTGCCACCGTCGATCACCGTGACAACGCCGCCGTCGAGCAGGCTGGTCATCACCTCCTGCACGCGCGCGTCGGCATCCACATGCGGCACGCCATCCATCGGCGGGGCAGGGCGCAGGATGTCCCGTGCCCGTAGAACACCGAGCGGGTTCATGTGTTTGACGAAATCGGCGACATAGTCATTGGACGGGTGCCGGAAGATGTCCTGCGGCGTGCCACACTGCACGATCCGCCCGCCTTCCATGATGGCAATCCGATTGCCGATCTTGAACGCCTCATCCAGATCATGGCTCACAAAGATGATTGTGCGCTTCAACCGTTGCTGCAACTCGAGCAGTTCGTCCTGCAGCTTGGTGCGGATCAGCGGATCAAGCGCCGAAAACGGTTCGTCCATCAACAGGATCGGAGCATCGGTCGCGAACGCCCGTGCCAGACCCACACGCTGCTGCATACCGCCCGACAGCTCTGACACTTTGCGGTCGGCCCAGTCGGTCAGGCCCACCAATTCCAGCTGTGCATCGACACGTTCATTGCGTTCGGCTTTTGACAGGCCACCCAGTTCAAGACCGAGGCCCACATTTTCGCGCACCGTCCGCCATGGCAGCAATCCGAACTGCTGAAACACCATCGCGACATGGCGGAGCCGGATCGTGCGCAGAGCATCCGCGTTGGTATGAGTCACGTCGACCAGACGGGCCCCGTCATGTACCCGGACGCAACCCCGAGCGACCGGGTTCAACCCGTTGACCGCCCGCAGCAGGGTGGATTTTCCCGACCCGGACAGCCCCATCAGCACGAGGATTTCCCCCTCGGCCACTTCCAGCGAACAGTCATGTACGCCCAGCACCTGCCCAGTGTCCCTTTGGATCTGGGCGCGGTCCTGTCTCGCATCCATCAGTGGCAGGGCCGACTCCGGTTTGTCCCCGAAGACAATGGACACGTTATCGAATTCTACGCGGGTCTCGCTCATTTCTCGCGCTCCATCCGCAGCATCCGGTCAAGGATGATCGCCACCACGACAATCACGAATCCGCTCTCGAAGCCGCGGGCGGTGTTGACCTGATTCAGGGCCCGCACCACCGGCACGCCCAACCCGTCCGCGCCGACAAGCGCGGCGATCACCACCATCGACAGCGACAGCATGATGGTCTGGTTCAACCCGGCCATGATCTGGGGCAGGGCCGACGGCAGTTCGACCTTCCACAGAAGCTGCGATTTGGTGGCACCGAAGGCCTCTGCCGCTTCGATCAGGGGAAGGGGGGTCGAACTCACGCCCAGATGTGTCAGGCGGACCGGCGCGGGCAGGACAAAGATCACCGTTGCGATCAGTCCGGGCACCATGCCGATGCCGAAAAACACAATCGCGGGAATGAGATAGACGAAGGTCGGCAGCGTCTGCATAAGGTCCAGAACCGGGCGCATCCATGCATAGAGCTTGGGGCGGTGTGCGACGGCGATGCCGATGGGAACACCCACGCCCATGCAGACCACGCAGGCGGACAGGACCAGAGTGAGGCTCTCGGTCGTTTCTTCCCAGTAGCCCTGGTTGATGATGAACAGGAACCCGAGCGCGACGAACAGCGCGACCTTCCAGCTGCGTTGCAGGTAATATGTCAGCGCGACGAACAGCGCTACGATGACTAGCGGATGTGGGGTTTGCAGCAACCAGAGGAAGCCATCGATCATCGCCTCGAGCGCGTCAGACAGCGCATCGAAGAAGAAGGCCCCGTTGCTTTCCAGCCAGTCGAAAGCGTTCCCGGCGATTTGCCCGACCGGGATCTTGTTCTCTGTCAACCAGTCCATGAAGGGGTCCTGTGGTCTGTAAAGGAAGGGCGGCTCATCGCCGCCCTGATCCGGTTACTGAAGCGCGGCCTTGACCGCTGCGGCGGCATCGCCGCCATCCTTGGTGGTCACGCCGTCCAGCCAGCCCATATAGGCATCCGGATTGGCCTTGAGCCATTCCGTCGCTGCATCCCGCGGTTCGGCCCCATCGTTCAGGATCGCGCCCATGATCTCGTTTTCCATGGCAAGGCTGAACACGAGGTTGTTGAGCAGCGCGCCAACGTTGGGGCAGGCATCCACGTAGCCGGCGGCGGTGTTGGTGAATACGGTCGCACCACCGAGGTTCGGGCCGAACCAGTCGTCACCGCCCTCAAGGTAGGTCATCTCGAAATTCGCGTTCATCGGGTGCGGTTCCCACCCCAGGAACACCACCGGCTCGCCGCGGTCATCCGCGCGGGCCACCTGGGCCAGCATCCCTTGCTCAGAGCTTTCGACAACCTCGAAGCCCTCGAGGTCAAACGCATTTGCCGCAATCATGTCCATGATCAGGCGGTTGCCGTCATTGCCCGGCTCGATGCCGTAGATTTCCCCGTCCAGCGCGTCGCGTTGTGCGGCGATGGCGGCAAAGCTGGTGATGCCCAGATCGGCACCAGCCTTGTTGGTGGCCAGCGTGTATTTCGCGCCTTCGAGGTTTGCGCGCACCGTGTCCACGGTGCCTGCCTCGCGGTAAGGGGCAATGTCGGCTTCCATTGTCGGCATCCAGTTGCCCAGGAACACGTCGACGTCACCTTCGGCAAGCGCGGTATAGGTCACCGGGACCGACAGAACCTTGATGTCGGTGTCGTATCCCAGCGCGTCGAGCACGACGGTGGTCGCCGCCGTCGTCGCGGTGATGTCGGTCCAGCCCACATCGGAAAACGTAACGGTGTCGCAATCGGCTGCAGCCGCACCGGCTGCGCAGATCGCGATAACGGAAAGAGAAGATTTCAGCATGTCTCGAGTCTCCCTGACAGAGGTTGATTGTTTTTGTTGATTGACGAGTCAATTAAAAACGCCATACGGTCCGGCACGTCAAACACTATTTTGTCGAGGTCGAACGTGCCGAAGCTCGGAATGGAGCCTATACGCCGCGAGGCGTTGGTGAAAGCGACGATTGCCGAGATCGGGCAGGCGGGGTCATTGGACGTGACCGTGGCCCAGATTGCGCGCCGTGCCGGCATGTCCTCTGCGCTGGCCCACCATTATTTCGGCGGTAAGGACCAGATCTTTCTCGCCGCAATGCGCCATACGCTCAGCCTTTATGGGGCGGAGGTGCGCGGCGCGCTGGCGATGGCCCAAGGGCCAAGAGCGCGTGCCGAAGCGATCATCCGCGCCGGGTTCACCCAGTCGAACTTCAGGCGCGAAGTCGTTGCGGCGTGGTTGAATTTTTATGTTCTCGCGCAGTCCGACGATGAGGCGCGGCGCCTGTTGGGCGTCTATCAGCGCAGGCTTCATTCGAACCTCGTTTACAATCTGCGCGCGCTTGTCGGGCCGCGCGCGGCCGAGGTCGCGCTGCGCATCGCGGGCCTGATCGATGGCCTTTATCTCCGCGAAGCGCTCAGCAAGGACGCGCCGTCCGGCGATGAGGCCACGCGTCAGGTTCTCACGCTGCTCGACCACGAAATCACCCATGCGGACAGGGAGCCGACATCATGAGTTACGACACCCAGCCCAAAGCCAGCCATTTCATCGATGGCGCGTATGTCGAAGACACGACTGGGACGCCGATTCCCGTGATTTACCCCGCAACCGGCGAACAGATCGCGACCGTTTATGCCGCGACTCCAGCCATTGTGGATAAGGCACTCGCCGCGGCGCATCGTGCGCAAAAGGCATGGGCTGCGATGTCGGGCACCGAGCGGGGTCGCATTCTCCGGCGGGCTGCCGACATGATGCGCGAGCGCAATCACGATCTGTCGGTACTGGAAACCTACGACACCGGCAAACCCTATCAGGAAACCATCGCCGTCGACGCCACCAGCGGCGCCGATGCGCTGGAGTATTTCGGCGGTCTCGCAGGCAGCCTGACCGGTGAACACATCCAGCTTGGCGAAGACTGGGTCTACACGCGCCGCGAGCCGCTGGGTGTCTGCGTCGGTATCGGCGCGTGGAACTATCCGACCCAGATCGCCTGTTGGAAAGGCGCGCCCGCTTTGGCCTGCGGAAACGCAATGGTCTTCAAACCGTCCGAGACAACACCGCTCTGTGCGCTCAAGGTGGCCGAGATCCTGCACGAGGCGGGCCTGCCTGCGGGTATCTACAACGTGGTTCAGGGGCTGGGCGAGGTCGGCGCGTCGCTTGTCACCGATCCACGCGTGGCCAAGGTGTCGCTGACCGGTTCTGTACCAACTGGTAAAAAAGTCTACGCCGCCGCTGCTGAGCAGATGAAGCATGTGACGATGGAACTGGGCGGCAAATCTCCTTTGCTGATCTTTGACGATGCCGATCTGGAAAACGCGGTGGGTGGCGCGATCCTCGGCAATTTCTATTCCTCGGGTCAGGTCTGTTCGAACGGGACGCGGGTATTTGTGCAGAAGGGTATTAAAGAAGCGTTTCTGAAACGGTTGACGGAACGCCTTTCGACAGCCGTGGTTGGCGATCCTCTGGATGAGGCGACCAATTTCGGGCCGATGGTTTCCGAAAAACAGATGAAAATCGTCCTCGATTATATTGAAAAAGGCGAAAATGAAGGCGCGCGTCTGGTCGCCGGGGGGCGGCGCTTGAATCGGGATGGCTTCTATCTGCAGCCCACTGTTTTTGCAGATGTAAAAGACGATATGATCATTGCGCGCGAAGAGATTTTCGGCCCGGTCATGGCGGTTCTTGATTTCGAGACCGAAGAAGAGGCGATAACCCGCGCCAATTCCACGGAATTTGGTCTGTCAGCAGGGGTGTTCACCCGCGATCTGTCCCGCGCGCATCGGGTGATTGCGCAGCTTGAAGCGGGCAGTTGCTTCATCAATTCCTACAACGACGCCCCCGTTGAAGCCCCGTTTGGCGGAACGAAAATGTCCGGCGTCGGGCGGGAAAACTCCAAGGCTGCAATCAACCATTACAGCGAAATGAAATCCGTCTACGTCCGCATGGGCGACGTTGAAGCCCCGTTCTAAGGCTCTGATATGAATGCTGATTACGTCATCGTGGGCGCAGGCTCCGCAGGCTGCGCACTGGCTTACCGCTTGTCCGAGGCAGGACGCTCGGTGATCGTCATCGAACATGGCGGCACCGACGCAGGACCGTTCATCCAGATGCCAGGTGCGCTCAGCTATCCGATGAACATGAAGCGTTACGATTGGGGGTTCCGGACAGAACCCGAGCCGCATCTTGGCGGTCGCCGTCTGGCCTGCCCGCGGGGCAAGGTGATCGGAGGGTCATCTTCGATCAACGGCATGATCTACGTTCGCGGCCACGCGCGCGATTATGACCACTGGCGTGACCAGGGCGCATCAGGCTGGGGGTATGCGGACGTTTTGCCGTATTTCCAACGTCTTGAGAGCTGGCATTCAGGTGGTCACGGTGGTGACCCGGCGTGGAGGGGCCGTCATGGTCCGCTTCATGTCACGCGAGGTGCCCGTGAAAACCCGCTCACCCGCGCCTTCGTCGAAGCCGGATCGCAGGCAGGTTATGCGGTCACCGGGGATTATAACGGTCATCAGCAGGAAGGTGTCGGCCCGTTTGACATGACGGTTTGGCAGGGTGAGCGCTGGTCTGCGGCCAAGGCGTATCTCCGGCCCGCACTGAAGCGCGAAAACTGCAATCTTGTCAGAAGCTTTGCGCGCAGAGTGATCATCGAGAACAAGCGCGCCGTTGGTATTGAGATCGAACAAGGTGGTGAGATCAGGGTGATCCGTGCCGATGTTGAAGTGATACTTGCAGCATCTGCTATCAACTCGCCGAAATTGTTGATGCTTTCTGGAATTGGTCCGGCGCGGCATCTGCGGGACAATGGTGTCGAGGTGGTCGCGGACCGACCCGGTGTGGGTCAGAATCTGCAGGACCATCTCGAAGTCTACGTGCAGGCCGCGGCGAGCCAGCCTGTCAGCCTGTTCAAATACTGGAACCTGCTTGGCAAAGCCTATGTCGGCGCGCGCTGGCTTTTCACCAAAACCGGGCCCGGTGCGACCAACCAGTTTGAATCATGTGGTTTTCTCCGGTCCCGTGCCGGGGTGGACTACCCGGACCTTCAGATCCATTTTCTGCCCATCGCCGTGCGTTATGATGGTCAGGCCGCCGCCGAGGGTCATGGGTTTCAGGCGCATGTTGGGCCGATGCGGTCGCCCTCGCGCGGCGAAATCACGTTGCGCTCTGGGGATCCGAAGGAAGACCCGCGCATATTCTTCAACTACATGAGCCACACGGAGGATTGGGTCGATTTCCGTCAGGGCATACGGCTTGTCCGGGAGATCTTCCATCAAGAGGCTTTCAAGCCCTATTTCAAGCACGAAATCCAACCCGGAGATGACGCGCAAAGCGATGAAAGTCTTGATGAATTCATTCGGGATCATGCGGAAAGCGCCTATCATCCCTGCGGCACCTGCAAGATGGGGGCGGCGGACGATCCCATGGCCGTTGTGGACCCGGAGACGCGCGTGATCGGTGTCGAGAGCCTCAGGGTTGCGGACAGCTCGATCTTTCCGCGCATCACCAATGGCAACCTCAATGCGCCGTCCATCCTCGTTGGAGAAAAGGCTTCGGATCATATTCTCGGAAAGTCCCCCTTGCCGCTGGACAACCGGGAGCCCTGGATTCACCCGGACTGGCGGACCGCGCAGCGGTAAGCCGGGCACTCGCGGAGTGCCGCCCTGGGGCAATTGGTTTGCGGCGCGGATGCTGTTGCGCGTACCCCGAGGCACGAACGGGGCGCGGCTTCTGATGACTTGATGATCAGTCTCGCCCCCTTTTTTGACAACAGCCCGGAACCGGTCCGGCAGCCGCTGCGTTTCCGGGCCAATCGCCTGTCACCTGTCGCAAGGATCGCGTATCAAACGGCTATGACCGACTCGGTGTCCGACCTCATTGCCTGCCCCAAATGCGATGTGCTGCATAAGCTGCCGCAGCTGGAGAAGGGCGCGCAGGCGAAATGCGTCCGCTGCGGGACGGTTCTGATGGCGCCACGCGACGGCGCAATGACGCGGATCGTGATGCTGTCGATCACGGCGCTCATCCTGATGATCGCGGCGGTGTTTTTCCCGTTCCTGGAACTGAGTGTCAAGGGGCTGGGGCGGAAGAGCTCGGTTTTCGATGCCATTCTGGCATTTTCGGAAGGGCTTATGCTGCCGCTGTCCTTTGCGGTGGCGGCGCTGATCGTAGTGTTGCCCGTGACGCGTTTCCTCGCGCTGATCTATGTGTTTGCGCCGATGGCGCTGGGCTGGGCGCCGGCGCGACAGGCGCGCGAGGTGTTCAAGCTGGCAGAGGCGATCCGCCCTTGGGCCATGGCCGAAGTGTTCATCATCGGCGTGGCCGTGGCGCTGGTCAAAGTGGCGGGTCTCGCGCAGGTGACGCTTGGGCCTGCCTTCTGGGCCTTTGTCGGTCTCGTGATCATCACGGTTCTCAAGGATAATTTCATGTGTCGGGTGACGGTATGGCAAACGCTGAACGCGCGCAGCCAGTCGTAACCGCGCGCGCCGCCGGGCTGGTGGGCTGCGCAGAATGCGGCCACGTGTTTCCGGTCGGTGCCGAGCGATGCAGGGTCTGTGGAACGCGGCTGGTCAGCCGGGACATGGCCAGCCTTCAGAAAGTCTGGGCCTGGCTCTTTGCCGGGATGGTCGTCTACATTCCGGCCAACGTCTATCCGATGCTGCGCACCACGACTTTCGGCCGGACGCAGGAAAGCACAATCGTCGGCGGCGTGTTCGATCTGATCGATCACGGTTCGATCGGAGTGGCACTGATCGTCTTCGTGGCTTCAGTTGTCATTCCGGTGAGCAAGTTCATCGCCATCGCCTATCTGGCGTTGCGCGTGCAGCGTGGACAACCGGGCACGGCGAGCCATTTCCATCTGTACGAATTCGTCGAATTCATCGGTCGCTGGTCGATGATCGACGTATTTGTGGTGGCGATCCTGTCGGCGCTGGTCCAGCTCAATTTCGTCGCGACAATTCACCCCGGAATCGCTGCCGTCAGCTTTGCGCTTTCGGTTGCATTCACCATGATTTCAGCCAATAGCTTCGACCCCAGACTGATCTGGGACGCACCCCGCGAAGGAACACAGCTTTGAGCGATCCAACCCCCGCAGAGATGACAGTTTCCCCTCCGCGCAGGTCCTTCCTGCGCAACCTGTCCTTTGTCTGGCTGGTGCCGTTGTTGGCGCTTGGCGTGTCTCTGGGCATCGCCTGGCAGAGCTTTTCCGACCGGGGCACGCTGATCCAGGTATCCTTCGGCAACGCCTCGGGCGTGGTCGCGGGGGAAACCACGCTGCGCTACCGCGACGTGGTTGTGGGCACCGTGGAAGAGGTGCGTTTCACCGAGGATCTGGGGCGCGTTCTCGTCTACGTCCGGATCGACAACGACGTGGTCCCGTTCATCGACGACGAGGCAGTGTTCTGGGTGGTGCGGCCCGAAGTGTCTGCGCGCGGGATCAGCGGCCTGTCAACGGTGCTGTCGGGGGTGTATATCGAGGGGGCGTGGGACAATGTGCCCGGGACGCTGACCTATGAATTTCAGGGGTCCGACACGCCTCCGTTGAACCAGCCGGGGCGACCGGGGCGGCGGATCACCCTGGCGACGGAAGACGGTACGACGATTTCCTATGGCTCCCCCGTTCTGTTCCGCGGGGTTGAGGTCGGGCGGCTGGAGACTCCGCGCCTGTCCGCCGATGGCCGGTCGGTGCTGGTGGACGCCTTCATCGACGCGCCGCATGACGCACGGCTCAGCCAGGCGACCCGGTTCTGGGACACCTCCGGGTTTGAACTGTCCTTTGGCGCTTCGGGCTTTTCGGTGGATTTCGACAGCCTTGCGTCATTGGTCACGGGCGGGGTCGTCTTCGACAACCTGTATGATGACGGTGAGCCGCTGACGCCGGGCTACGTCTTCACGCTCTACGAGGACGAGGAAGAAGCGCGGCGCAACCGTCTGGTGCGGGGTCCGGCGCGTGGGGTGGCGTTCTCCATCCATTTCGACGAGTCCGTGAACGGGCTCGAGGCTGGGGATGACGTGACCTATCAGGGTCTTGATGTGGGGGTCGTCACCGGGCTGCGGTCGCAGGTTCTCGAAGGGGATTTCGGGCCGGAACTTTCGCTGATCGTGGATGTCGCCATCGACCCGCAGCGCATGGGGCTTCCTGCCGAGGCAGGGACCGAAGAAACCGTGGATTTCTTCCGCTTTGCCGTTGAGACAGGCATGCGCGCGCGCTTGGCGACAGAAAGCCTGCTGTCGAGCGATCTTCGGGTGGAACTGGTCGTGATGGACACCGCCCCCGCCGCGCGGCTGCGCGAGGTCGAGGGTGAGGCGCCGCGTCTGCCGAGCGTCGAGTCCAACCTGTCGGACTTCACCGCCACCGCCGAAGGGGTGCTGGAGCGGATCAATGCGCTGCCCATCGAAGAGGTGATGCAGCAGGCGATCAGCCTGATGGAGGCGTTCGAGCAATTGGCGCGCAACGAAGACTTGCAGCGGGTGCCGGGGTCCGCTGTGGCGCTGCTGGATGACACCCGCGCGCTGGTCGGTAGCGAGGCGATCCAATCCATTCCAGCGCAGATCGAAGCGGCGGTCAATGACCTGACTGCTCTGGTGGCTGAGGTGCGCGAGGGCGGCGCGGTGGAGTCGCTCAACAGCGCATTGGCGCAGCTGGATGAGGCGATGGCCGGGATCAACACCGCATCGCAATCGGCACCGGCCCTGGCCGAAAATCTTGCCAAGCTGACGGAAGAGGACATTCCGGCGGTGCTGGCTGAATTGCAGGGCGTGGCGCAGACCGCGCAGGAGCTGAAGCTGGACGAAC
Organism: Marivita geojedonensis; assembly: GCF_002115805.1. GTDB lineage: Bacteria > Pseudomonadota > Alphaproteobacteria > Rhodobacterales > Rhodobacteraceae > Marivita > Marivita geojedonensis. Next base: position 23,578 of record NZ_JFKC01000023.1, read on the forward strand.
TTGTGGCCAGTGCCACGGCGACGCTGAACCGGGTCGATGCTTTGATCGCACAGGAGGCTGTGCAGGGCATCCCGGCGGCTGTCACGGCGGCGATCGAGGATGTGCGCACCATTGTGGCCGATGTGCGCGCCGAGGGCGCGGTACAGGCTTTGGGCTCATCTCTGCGCAATCTGGATCGGGCGATGGCGGATATCAGCGTGGCGTCGCAGGACGCGCCTGCGCTGACGGCGAACCTCCGGCAGATCACCGAGACCGACATCCCCGAATTGCTGACGGAGCTCGAGGCGGTGGCGACAACGGCGAAAGAGCTGGAATTGCAGGCGCTTGTGGACAGCGCGACCAGCACGCTGAACCGTGTGGATGCGCTTGTGGGGTCGCAGGACACGCTGGAATTGCCTGGCACGATCAACGACGCGCTGACCGAGATGCGCCTGGCGCTGACCGAACTGCGCGAGGGCGGTGTGGTCGAGAACCTGAACGCGACGCTGCAATCGGCGTCGGATGCGGCCGGATCGGTGGCGGAGTCGGTGGAAGACCTTCCGCAGCTGACCGCGCGGCTTGAGCGATTGGTGGCCGAGACCGAGACCGTGGTACGGTCGTACGGAGAACGGTCGGATTTCAACACGCAGACGCTGTCGGCGCTGCGCGAGGTGCAGAATGCAGCCAAGGCGATCTCGGAACTGGCGCGCGCGATCGAGCGCAGCCCCAATTCGCTGATCTTCGGGCGCTGAGGAAGGACGAGTAGGATGATGCAGATGAATGTGCGCGCTCTGGCTGTTGTGATGGCGTTGCCGCTTGCGGCCTGCGGTTCTGGCGACAGTGCGCGCTACCTGATCGACGCGCCGGTTTCGGCAACGGGTGAGACCCGCGTATCGGTGCGCAGCGTGGAATTGCGTGACGTGTCGCTGCCCAGCCATGCCTCGGGAGCCGAGATCCTCGTGCGCGACGAGGGCGGCGCGTTGAAGCCTTTGGGCGATGCGGTTTGGGCGGATGACCCCGAGCGTGCCGTGACCGGCACGCTGGCGCAATTGCTCGACACCCGCAGCACGGCGACGGTTTCGGCAGAGCCCTGGCCGCTGCTGGATGGTCCGTCGGCGCGGCTTGATGTGCGGATTGACAAGATGCTGGCCAGCGTGTCGGGCGTGTTCGAGATTACCGGTCAGGCGGCGGTGAGCGCCGTGGACGGACGCCCGCGCGAGCGGGTCGAGCGGTTTGCGATCTCTGTTCCGATCTCCGAGATCACCGCAGCGGCGGTGACCGAAGCGCAGGGCCGCGCTCTTGCGGCGCTGTCAGACGAATTGATTGGGCTTTTGCGCTAGGTTTCATGCCGCTGACCCCATCCAGCCTGACCGAACTGCTCGACCACGGGTATGACACCGTGATCGACGTACGCAGCCCTGCGGAATTCGCCGAGGACCATGTGCCCGGTGCGATCAACCTGCCGGTTCTCGACAACGAGGAACGGGCGCGGGTGGGCACGATGTACAAGCAGGTCAGCCCGTTTGACGCGCGCAAGATCGGGGCGGCCTTGGTGTTTCGCAATGCCGCTCACCATATCGAAACCTCTTTGTCCCATCATGACGGTCGCTGGCGTCCTTTGATCTATTGCTGGCGCGGGGGGCAAAGGTCGGGGTCTTTCGCGTGGCTGCTCAGGGAAATCGGCTGGCGGTCCGACGTGGTTCAGGGCGGGTACAAGACCTATCGGCGGCTTGTGGCGGACATGCTGCATCATAGCCCTCTGCCGTTCCGGTTCGTGCAGCTGGGCGGCTATACCGGCACGGCCAAGACAGAGCTGTTGCCGCTTCTGGCGGCGCGGGGTGTGCAGGTGATCGACCTCGAGGGGCTGGCCAACCATCGCGGGTCGCTTCTGGGGTCGATGGGGGAACAGCCGTCGCAGAAGGCGTTTGAAAGCGCCTTGGCGGGGGTGCTGTGCCGTCTTGATCCGGCGCGGCCCGTGCTGGTGGAGGCGGAGAGCAGCAAGATCGGGCAGATCCTTGTGCCTCCGTCACTGTGGGACGGGATGAAGGTGGCGCCTTGGATCGAGGTGACCGCACCGCTTGAGGCGCGGACGGAGTATTTGCTGCGGGCATATGACGACATCCTGTCGGACCGGCCCACGCTGCACGCCCGCCTTGCCCCGCTCAAGGCGCATCGGGGTGAGGAATTGGTCGCGCAATGGATCGTGTTGAGCGCGGCGGGTGACAAGCGGGCGCTGACGCGGTCGTTGATGGAGGACCATTACGATCTGGCTTACGCCAAGTCGATGAAGGCGATGGCCCCCAATGTGATTGCGCAGGTCGCGGCAGAAGGGTTGACGCCTGCGCATCTGGAACAGGTGGCAACTCAGGTCGAGGCTGCGCTTCAGGCGATGGAGACCTGACCAACCGGACCTGCATGCAGGTGGCCGATGATGGCGCTGTCGGGGTGGCCGTTCTGGCGCAGTGTGTCGACCAGAGCATCCGCCTGATCCACCGGTACAGCGGCCAGAAGCCCACCACCGGTTTGCGGATCAAAGAGCAATCGGCTGTGCGGGCTGTCGGGGATGTTTGAAAATCCGGCGCGATTGTTCGCGTAAAGCGAAGAATGTTCTCCGCGTTCGGACAGGACCAGCGCGCCGGGCAGGAGCGGGATGGTGTCAAGCGTCAGGGTGGCTGACAGGCCAGAGGCGATGCAGATGTTCTGCGTGTGCCCTGCAAGGCCGAATCCGGTGAGGTCGGTCATCGCCTGCGCCACGTCGCGCAGGATGTGGGCTGCGGTTTTCTGGCCCTGCTGCATCGTATCCAGCGCGCCCGCAACGTCTGCACCGCGCGCTTTGCCGGACATCAGGGCTGCCATGATCACGCCGGTGCCAATGGATTTGGTGAGGATGAGCGCTGCGCCGTCCTGCGCTCCGCCAAGTGTGATCGCATCCCGGTCGAGCAATCCCGTGACGGCGAGGCCGATGGTCAGTTCGTCGCCCAGTGTGCTGTGGCCGCCGACGATATCGGCACCGGCATCTTGCAGGATGGTCTGGGCCGAAGTGAGGATCTCGGTCAGGGTGCGTTCGGCCAGTGGTTCAGACAGGCGCGGCAGGGTGATCGACAGGGTCGCCGCCTGCGGGTTCGCGCCCATCGCCCAGATGTCGCCCAGCGCGTGATGGGTCGCGATGCGGGCCATCACGGCAGGATCGGACCAGAAGCTGCGCAGATGGTCCGTGGTAAAGACCTGCCGCGCACCGCCTGTCAGAAGAAGCGCTGCGTCATCGCCGGGGAGCGGCGTGATGTCGGCGCGCTGGGCGGGTTTCAGCGTGGCAAGGGATTTCGACAGTGCATCGCGCCCCAGTTTCGCGCCACAGCCACCGCAAAGCGGTTTCGGGCCCATCGCCTGCTGAACGCCTTTGGCGCGGGGATAGGGCAGGGGCGGTGTGGGCATCTTGGGCAGGTCATCGAACTGGTCCATGAACTTGCGGTCGATGCGGTCTTTCCAGTCCCACACCCAAGGGCCGGTAAAGGTGAGGCCGAAGCGATCGCCCAGCGCCGACTTTTTCCCGAGCGAGATAAGCTTCAGGTAATCTTTCTGTGGCACGTAGGTCTTGAGCGGACCACCCGAGAGAGCGGAGGCAAGATTATGGAATAGAACCGGGGCCTGCCGCACGGCATAGACACCCGCCTTGGGCCGCGGGGCCTGGGCCATATGTGCACAGTCGCCGACAGCAAAGATGCGCGCGTCGCTGGTTTGCAGGCGGTCATTGACCGTCAGAAAGCCGTCATGTGTGGTCAGGCCCGTCTCGGCCAGCCAGGGATAGGGGCGTGCGCCAGCAGCGCCGGTGATGAACCGGGCGGTGATGCTGCTGCCGTCGTCGAGGGTGATGGTGTCCTTGCCCAGATGCGTGATCTGCGCGTTCTCGTGCAGCACGATGTTGAGCGCCTTGATGGCAGCGCGCAGTTGGGTGGCGCTTTTTGCGGGTAGGGCCGTCAGGGCCGTGGCGTTGTCGATCAGGTGGATCGTGGCGTGGCGTTTGCGCTGCTTGAGCGCGTGGGCCATCGCCATCGCCAGTTCCGCGCCCGCAACGCCGCCGCCGATGACGGCAACCGTGGCCGGACCTGTGCCATTGCGGAACGCGTCCCATTGCGCGGCGAAGGGGCCGAGCGGTTTGGCGGGCACGGCATGGTCGGGAAAACCGGGCAGGTCGGGCATGTCCGAGGTGATGCCGACATCGACCGAGGCGACATCGAACCCGATGGGCGGGTGGGTGTCGGTCTGGATCAGACCACGGGCCGGGTCTATGCCGGTGACCGATCCGAGGATCAGGCAGGCATTGGCGGCCTGGGCGAGTCGGACAAGGTCGATATCAAGCTGATCGCGGCTGTAGTGACCCGCGACAAAACCGGGGAGCATACCTGAATAGGGGGCTGTCGGGCCGGGGTTGATCAGCGTGAGGCGCGCGCCGGGCAGCGGCTTCATCGCCCATTTGCGGAGCACCAGCGCATGGGTGTGGCCGCCGCCGATGAGGACGAGATCTTGGGTCAGGGGCAGGGGCGGCTGATGCATGGGTTTGGTCCTTTGATGGTCTGGCGTGGCTTACCACGCAGGGGCGTCCGCGCCCATGCGACGGGTGATCAACTTTTGATCACATCCGGGTCTGGCGGTTTGAGGCCTTTTTCCAAGGCGTCCTTGACGGGGGCGTCCGGGGAAACCGTTACAAGAGCGGACGTGTCGGGTGCGCGTTTGCGGTTGTGCTGGTGGTCAGCTCTCGTAGCGTGTCTGTCCGCGACGGTTGGCGTCGACGGGCAGGGTCACGTGCAAAGGTTGGTGTGCGCGCTGCGGGCAGGCGGTGCGGGGGCAGACATGGCAGCTTGTGCCGATCTGGGCAAAAAGCGTCTTGTCGTCCATGTTGAAGCGCTGGGCGTAACCCACCTGGTGCGCCTGATCGATGTCGCACCCTATGGCGACGACAAGACGGCGCTCCTGCAACCGTGCGCCCACCACTGGCCGGTCCGAGGTGCGCGACAGAGTGAAGAACCGTCCACCGTCGGGCATCTCGACGAATTGCGGGAGCAGCTGTCCCGGCACCTGAAACGCGCCGTGAATGTCCCAGACCGGGCAGGCGCCGCCCTCTTCGGCCAGCGAGATCGTGGTGGCGTTGAAGCGTTTGGACACGTTGCCCGCGCGGTCGACCCGAAGAAAGAAAAACGGGATGCCGCGCTGGCCGTCGCGTTGCAGGGTGGTGAGCCGCTGGCAGACCATTTCGAAGCTGACGCCAAAGCCGGAAATGATGCGGTCAATATCGTATCGCGTGGCCTCGGCCAGTGTCAGGAATTCGGTGTAGGGCATCAAAAGCGCAGCGGCGAAGTAGTTGGTCAGTTCCACCGTCAGGCGCGCTCGGCCGGCGTCTTCCGTTATGCCGCTGGCCGCAACATAGCTTTGCACGGTCTCGCGCGCTTCGAGCAGGCCAATGACGTGGGCGAGCTGGAACACCCGGTTGGGGTGATCCAGCGCCTCGGACAGATGAACGATACCATCGGTTTCGCGGAACAGCCGCAAGGCGCCGGGCATGTCGGAGAGTTTCTGTACCGTGCAGGTGACGCTGTGTTCGAGGCGCAGGTGGCGTTTGAGCAGGGCGTACATGTCGTCATGCGACCCGCCCAGCCGCGCGCGCAGGTCTTCGGCCTGCCGCTCCAGCGGGTCGAAATGATTCTCGTGGGCGCGGAACACGTCGTGGATCGCGGTCTCAGGAGTCTTGAAACGCAGGTCGCCGCCATCGGTCTGTCCGGCGAGGCGGCGGAACTGTTCGGCCATAGAGCGATGCGCCTGATGCAGGTGCAGGAATCGGTCGACAAGAGTGGGCGCATGATCGAGCGCACCACGCAGTTCGGTCAGGTCAGGCGGGTCGTCTCCGAAGACCGGGTCGCGTACGGCCGCGCGCAGATCGGCCAGCTTGGTCGCCTCGGTATTGGTGACAAGGCTGCGCATATCGATACCGTAGGCTTCGGTCAGGGCGACGAGCACCTGTACCGACAGGCTGCGCTGATTGTTTTCCAGCAAGTTTACATAGGCCGGCGAGATGCCAAGCCTCTGGGCCATCTCGGCCTGCGTATGCTTGTTCTGGCGGCGCAACTGGCGGAGTTGGGGGCCAACAAAGGTCTTGCTCATGTTTACAAATTTACAATTTATTATTTTGTTAATGCAAGAATTAACTCCATGACCCTTATGCGCGTGAAATTTTATTTCGTCCAGATATCTATTTCTCAAGTCCGAGGGAGGAGTGGCGGCATCTGTCGCTTACAGGAGCGGGCTTTTTGATCGGGAGGATATTACATGATCTACAAAATGACACGTCGCGCTGCGCTGGCAGGGGTCGCATCGGTTGCGATGATTGCAGCAGGAGCCACATCGGCACTTGCCGAAGGCTGGAAGCCGCAGAAGCCGATTGAAATGGTCATCATGGCCGGTCAGGGCGGCGGCGCAGACCGCCTGGCGCGCCTGTTCCAGTCGATCATCCAGAAAGAAAACCTTGCCTCGATGCCGGTTCTGCCGGTGAACAAGGGTGGCGGTTCCGGCGCCGAGGCTCTGCGCTATCTCAAGGACAGCGAGGGCGACGCGCACAAGATCATGGCGACGCTGAACAGCTACTACACCACGCCGCTGCGCACCGATATCGGGGTCGATATCGAAGAGTTCACACCGATCGCGCGAATGGCGCTTGATACGTTCGTGCTGTGGGTCAATGCCGACAGCGATATTCAGACGCTGGATGATTACGTGGCCGCGGTCAAAGCATCGGGCGGTGAGTGGAAGATGGGTGGCACCGGCACCGGGCAGGAAGACAGCCTCGTGACCGCGATGCTGGAAAAGGAATTCGACATCAAGGTAACCTACGTGCCCTTCAAAGGCGGCGGCGATGTGGCGAAAAACCTTGTTGGCGGTCATATCGACAGCACGGTGAACAACCCCTCCGAAGCGCTGGGCTTCTACCAGGCAGGGAAGGTGCGCCCGATTGTGGCCTTCACCCCGAACCGGATTGACGTGTTCCCGGACACGCCGACCGCGACCGAACTCGGCCACGACATCGTTTACTGGATGCAGCGGTCCTTCGTGGCGCCAAAGGACATGCCGGCGGAAGCGGTTGCCTACTACACCGAGATGTTCCAGAAGCTGTCCGAAACCGAAGAGTGGCAGACCTACACCAAGGACAAGGCTCTGATGGCGGACTTCCTGACCGGAGACGAGCTTCAGGCCTATTTTCTCGAAGAGCGGAACAAACACGCTGCCATCCTTGCCGACATGGAAGGCGACGGGTCTTCGTAAGCGGCTTTGCTGAGAGCCAAAGCACGTGAGAGTGGCCGGGGTGTGCGTTTGTCCCGGCCCTTTCGACCAACCGGACAGGGTGATCCGGAGATATCATACATACTGGGGAGACTGCGATGCTTGTTGCGGACAGAGTGATCGCCATCGCCATCATGGCGCTATCCGCCTATTTCATGTGGCACGCCACGGAACTGCCGATCGGTTGGAACGGCATGACAGGTGGACCGGGGGGCGGCGCGTTTCCATTCTGGCTGTCTCTGGTCATGCTGCTGGCTGCCGGGGGCATTTTTGTCCGCAGCCTTGGTGAAGATCATGGCGGGCAGTCGTTCTTCGACGGGGTGATGCTCAAATCCGTGATTTCGGTCGTGATCGCGCTGTTCGCGACAATCGCGCTGATCCCGGTGGCCGGTGCGTATATCGCCATCCCGCTGTTCATGTTCTGGTACGTCAGGATTTTCGGTCGCCATTCGTGGTTCCTGACCGGTTGCCTGGCACTTGGGACGCCGGTTTTCCTGTTCTTCTTCTTCGAAGTGACACTGAAAATCCTGCTTCCCAAGGGCTTTACGGAGCCGCTTTTCTTCCCGCTTTACGCAATGTTCTTCTGATCCGGGGCTGAGACTATGGACACGCTGGCACTTCTTGCGGACGGCTTTGCAACCTCGCTTTCCCCGCTCAATCTGATGATTGTGATCCTTGGGGTCACGGCGGGGCTGTTTATCGGCGCGATGCCGGGTTTGGGTTCGGTGAACGGGGTGGCCATCGTGCTGCCGCTGACCTTCATCGTGCCGCCCAGTTCCGCGATCATCCTTCTTGCCGCGATCTACTACGGGGCGATGTACGGCGGCGCGATTTCGTCTATCCTTCTTGGAATACCCGGGGCCTCAACAGCCGTTGCGACCACGTTCGACGGGCGACCGATGGCACAACAGGGCAAAGCGGGGCTGGCGCTGATCGCCGCTGCGGTTGCGTCCTTCATAGGAGGCACGCTGTCGGTTGTGCTGTTCACGCTGTTTGCCGTGCCTCTGGCCGATCTTGCGCTGGCGTTCGGCCCTGCCGAGGAATTCGCACTGGTTCTGATGGCGTTCACCACCTTTGTTGGCCTTGGCGGAGATGACGTTCTCAAGACCATTGTCATGATCTGCCTCGGGCTGGTGCTGAGCACCGTCGGTCTTGACCTCATCTCGGGACAGCCGCGCCTGATCTTCGGTGATCTGCCGGGGTTCTTTTCGGGGATCAGTTTCCTTGTGCTGGCGATTGGGGTCTACGGGATCGGGGAGATCCTTTACACGCTCGAAACCTCGCGGACCGCGCCACAGGTGACGCCTGCGCGCATTACCCTCAAGGAACTAAGCGCAGGGATGCGCGCGATGAACCGCCTTTGGAAGACCATGAGTCTCGGATCCTTCCTCGGCTTCTTCGTCGGGATGCTGCCCGCGGCGGGGGCGACCCCGGCGGCATTGATGGCCTACGGCATTGCCCGGTCGACCTCGAAAGAGCCGCACACGTTCGGCAAGGGCAACATCGAAGGCGTGGCTGCGCCTGAGACCGCGAACAACGCGGCATCGACCGGGTCTTTGCTTCCCATGCTGACGTTGGGTATTCCGGGCTCGCCCACAACTGCGCTTCTGTTGGGCGGTATGGTGATGTGGGGACTGATGCCCGGCCCGATGCTGTTCATCGAGCAGCCGGATTTCGTCTGGGGCCTGATTTCGTCGCTCTACACCGCGAACTTTGCCGCCGTGGCGATCAATATCGCGCTGATCCCGCTCTTTGTCTGGGCGCTTCGGATGCCATTTACCGTGCTGTGCGCCATCGTGATCGTGCTCTGCATCGTCGGTGGCTTTGCCCCGAGCCAGAAAATGCATGATGTCTGGCTCATCGCGGGCTTTGGCGTAGCGGGGTATCTGCTGCGCAAGGCAGACTACCCGCTGGCCCCCCTGGTGTTGGCGCTTGTTCTTGGCCCGTTGATGGAAAAGAGCTTCCGTCAGACCCTGATCGCAGAGCAGGGAAATGTCCTCGCGTTCATCGAACGACCGCTCTCTGGCACATTTATTGCACTGGCAGCGCTTTTCTTTGTGCTTCCGCTGGTTAAGTATCTGCGCAAGGGAGGATCCCGGAGCATCGCTCCGGCGGAGTGAACTGAACATAATTGACTGAAGAGGGGACAGGGCAATGGCTACCAACGTCAAGGCACTGCTTGAGGGACATGACGCCAATTCAAAGGCACTGGGTGCGCCGGGACGGGAGTGGCTGAGCTATGGCGGGCTGCGCGATCTGTCGGCTGAGGTGAGCGCGTCGCTGCGCGGCTTCGGGATCGGGCCGAGCGACCGGGTGGCGATCGTGCTGCCGAACGGACCGGAAATGGCGTCGGCCTTTGTGACCATCGCTCAGGCGGCCACAACCGCGCCTTTGAACCCGGCCTACCGCGAGGACGAATACGCGTTCTACCTCGAAGACCTTGGCGCAAAGGCGATTGTTCTGGCGGATGGCTATGACGGCCCTGCCTTGGCGGCGGCGAAGACGCTGGGACTGATGGTGCTGCGCACTGTTGTGGCCGAGGGCGCACCTGCGGGGTACTTTACCCTGTCCGCCGATGGCGCGACGGGTGATGCGTTGCCTGCGAGCGATCCGACGGATGGGGATGTGGCGCTGATCCTGCACACGTCGGGCACTACGTCGCGACCGAAGATCGTGCCGCTGTTGCAATCGAACGTGGCGGCGTCGGCGCATAACATCGCCAAGTCGCTGAACCTGACGGCGGATGACCGCTGCCTGAACGTGATGCCGTTGTTCCACATTCACGGGCTTTTGGCCGCTGTGTCGGCGTCGCTCTCGGTTGGGGCGTCGATCTGGTGCGCGCCGGGCTTTGACGCGCTGCGCTTCTTTGGCTGGATGCGTGATGCAACACCCACCTGGTACACCGCCGTTCCGACCATGCACCAGGCGATCCTGACCCGCGCTGGGCGCAATGCCGATGTGATCGCAGAAGTGCCGCTGCGCTTCCTGCGGTCGTCCTCGGCGTCTTTGCCGGCGCAGGTTATGGAGCAGTTGCGCGAGACGTTCAACGCACCGGTGATCGAAGCCTACGGTATGACCGAAGCCGCGCACCAGATGTGCTGCAACCCGTTCGATCGGCAGAAGCCGGGCGCTGTGGGTGTGGCTGCTGGCCCGGAAGTGCGTGTGGCGCATGAGACCGAAAACCGCCTGATCGATGGCACCGGCGAGGTGGTGATTTCGGGCCCGAATGTCACGCCGGGCTACGAGAGCAACCCCGACGCCAACGCGAAGAACTTCTTTGAATCAGATGGCAAGCGCTGGTTCCGCACCGGCGATCAGGGTGCGTTTGACGAGGATGGGTTCCTGCATCTGACCGGGCGATTGAAGGAAATCATCAATCGCGGCGGCGAGAAGGTTTCGCCGCTGGAGGTGGATGGCGTTCTGCTGGATCACCCGGCGATCGCGCAGGTGGTGACCTTTGCTTTGCCGCATCCCAAGCTGGGGGAAGAAGTGGCTGCTGCCGTCGTGCTTAAGGACGGTGTCGCGGCGACCGAGCGGGACATCCGTGATTTTGCAGCGACCCGCATGGCTGACTTCAAAGTGCCGCGCAAGGTGATCATCCTTGACGAGATCCCCAAAGGCGCAACCGGCAAGATGCAGCGGATTGGTCTGGCAGAGAAGCTGGGGCTTGTGGAACCGGCCTGATTTCAGGTTCGGATGAAGCGCCGGGTGGCTCCTGCGGGAGCCTCCGGCGGGAGTTTATTTGGCAAGATGAAGGAGGAGCGGTTCGCAGACCATCGGCGGATCGTTTTGGGGTGAGCGATGAAGATTTGCGTATTCGGAGCGGGCGCCATTGGCGGCTATATGGGTGTGAAGCTGGCGCAGGCCGGCGCGGATGTGAGCCTTGTGGCGCGCGGGCCGCATCTGGCGGCGATGCAGGCCAACGGGTTGAAGCTGATCGAAGAGGGGGGCGAGGAAACGGTTGTCTCTGTAACCGCGTCGGACAATCCGGCTGACCTTGGCGTTCAGGATTACGTCATCGTCACGCTCAAGGCACATTCGGTGCCGCCGATCGTGGACAAGATGCAGCCTCTCATCGGGCCGAACACCACCATCGTGTCCGGCGTGAACGGCGTGCCGTGGTGGTATTTCCACATGATCGGTGGCGAACACGAAGGCACGCGGCTGGAAAGCGTCGATCCGGGCAATGCGCAGTGGGACGGGTTCGGCCCGGACCGGGTGCTGGGCTGTGTCGTCTACCCGGCGGCTGAAGTGATCGAGCCGGGTGTGGTCAAGCACATCGAGGGCAACCGGTTCTCTTTGGGTGAGCCGGACGGGTCGAAATCCGAGCGGGCTGTGGCGCTGTCGCAGGCCCTGTCCTCGGCAGGGCTCAAAGCGCCGGTCCGGCCGCGTCTGCGGGATGAGATCTGGGTGAAGCTTTGGGGCAACCTGTCGTTCAATCCGATCTCGGCACTGACCCATGCCACGTTGGATGTGCTCTGCACCGACCCCGGCACGCGCGCGGTGGCCAAGGGCATGATGCTCGAGGCGCAGGAGATTGCGGAAAAGCTGGGTGTGAAGTTCCCGATTGATGTGGAACGGCGCATTGATGGCGGTGCGGCTGTTGGTGCGCATCGCACATCGATGTTGCAGGATCTGGATCAGGGCCGTCCGATGGAGATCGATGCGCTGGTCGGATCGGTGCAGGAGTTGGGCCGTGTTGTGGGTGTGCCAACACCGACGATTGATACGGTGCTGGCGCTGGTGCAGTTGCGGGCGCGGACCGCCGGTCTTTATTCGTAAGCTGCGGTCACGATCACTTCGACTTTAAGCTCGGGGCGGGCCAGCTTGGCCTCCCCACAGGCGCGGGCGGGGGCGTGGCCTTCGGGCACCCAGGCATCCCAGACCGCGTTCATTTCCGCGAAATCGGCCATGTCAGCGACCCAGATGACGGCCTGCAGGATCTGTTCGCGCGACGATCCGGCCTTTTCCAGCAGCGCATCCACGCGGGCGAGGCAGTCCTGCGTCTGTTCGGTGACGGTCTCGCCTGCGCCCACCTGACCGCAGAGATAGACGGTGCCGTTGTGTTTGACGATCTTGCTCATCCGCGTGCCGATGTCCTGGCGTTCGATCATGGGGTTTCTCCTCTTCAATGTTTGCGCTGACACTTGCTGTTGGCGCGCGGATTGTCCAGAACGCTTGGGACAGATGAGGGGAGAGATCAGATGTCCGACACGCGCGCGAAGAAGCGGTTCCGGTCACAGGAATGGTTCGACAATCCCAACAATCCGGGCATGACGGCGCTCTATCTCGAACGCTACCAGAACCAGTCTTTTACCCAAGGCGAATTGCAGGCGGAAAAGCCGATCATCGGGATCGCCAATACCGGGTCGGATCTGGCACCCTGCAACAAGATCCATGTGTTCCTGATGGACCGGATCAAGGCGGGGATTCGCGATGGCGGGGGTATTCCGATGGAGTTCCCTGTGCATCCGATTCAGGAGACCGGCAAGCGCCCTACGGCGGCGCTGGACCGGAACCTCGCCTATCTGAGCCTTGTCGAAGTGCTGCACGGCTATCCCATCGACGGGGTGGTGCTGACCACGGGCTGTGACAAGACCACGCCGGCGCAGCTCATGGGGGCGGCGACGGTGGATATTCCGGCGATTGCGCTCAATGGCGGTCCGATGCTGGATGGCTGGTACAAGGGCAAGCGCGCAGGGTCCGGCACGACGATCTGGGAAGGGCGGCGTCTGATGGCGCGGGGTGAGATCGGCTATGGGGAGTTCATGGATCTCGCCTGTGCCTCGTCGCCCTCATTGGGTCATTGCAACACGATGGGCACGGCCTCGACCATGAACGCGATGGCCGAGGCGTTGGGCATGACCCTGCCGGGGTCGTCGGCCATCCCCGCGCCGTTCCGCGAGCGAATGGCCATGGCCTATGAGACCGGCAAGCGATGCGTGCAGATGGTGCTCGACGATCTGAAACCGTCGAACATCCTGACGCGCGAGGCGTTCGAGAACGCGATTGTGGTCAACGCAGCGATTGGCGGCTCGACCAACGCCCCGCCGCATCTGCAGGCGATTGCGCGCCATGCGGGGGTGGAGCTGGACGTGACCGATTGGGAGAAGATCGGCTTCGATGTGCCGCTGATGGTGAACATGCAGCCGGCAGGCGAATATCTGGGCGAGAGCTTCTACCGCGCGGGCGGTGTGCCTGCAGTTATGGGCGAGCTGCGCAAAGCCGGGCGGTTGCATGAGGGGGTGATGACCGCCTCGGGGCAGCGGCTGGGGGATGTGCTGGCGTCGTGGGAGAGTTTGGACCGGGATGTGATCACCACCTATGATGCGCCGCTGCGCGACAAGGCGGGGTTCAAGGTGCTGTCGGGCAACCTCTTTGACTCCGCGCTGATGAAGACCAGCGTGATTTCCGCCGATTTCCGCAAGCGTTTCCTGTCCAAACCCGGAGAGGAAGGCGTGTTCGAGGCGCGGGCGATCGTGTTCGAGGGGCCTGAGGATTATCACGACCGGATCAATGATCCGGACCTCGCGATTGACGAGAATTGCATCCTTTTCATTCGAAATGTGGGGTGTGTGGGCTATCCTGGTTCAGCGGAGGTGGTGAACATGCAGCCGCCCGATGCACTGGTTAAGGCGGGGATCAACCACCTGCCGACGGTGGGGGATGGGCGTCAATCCGGGACATCGGAAAGCCCGTCGATCCTGAACGCGTCACCGGAGGCGGTTGTCGGCGGCGGATTGGCCTATCTCCAGACCGGGGACAGGGTTCGGCTGGATCTCAATGCCTCGACCCTGAATGCGTTGGTCGATGAGGCGGAATGGGAGGCGCGGAAGGCGGCGTGGGAGGCGCCGGAGATCGTCAACCAGACCCCGTGGCAGGAGATCTATCGCCGGCATGTCGGGCAACTCGCAGATGGTGGCTGCCTTGAACTGGCGACGGCGTATCAGCGGATTGCCAGGGACCTGCCGCGGGACAACCACTGACCGGGTGGGGGCGCTGCCCCCGTCCGCCATTGGCGGACTCCCCCGGAGTTTATGGGCAAGATGAAGCCCGGGATGAAGACAAGGAGGCGGCATGGGACAGACGATCATCATTACGGGCGCGGGCAGCGGTATCGGCAAGGCCTGTGCCGAGGCGTTTCTGGCGGCGGGCTGGAAGGTCGGGCTGATCGGGCGGCGGGCGGCGCCGCTGGAGGAGATCGCGGCGGGGTCAGAGGCGGCGCTGGCGCTGCCCTGTGACGTGACCGACGAGGCGGCGGTGGACGCCGCGTTTTCCACGGTGATGGAGCGTTGGGGGCGGCTCGATGCGCTGTTCAACAATGCGGGCACGGGCGTGTTCGGTGCGACCATCGACGAGATCCCGCTGGAGGATTGGAAGCACTGCATCGACGTGAACCTGACGGGCAGTTTCCTCTGTGCGCGGGCGGCTTTTGCGCGGATGCGGATGCAGGACCCGCAGGGCGGGCGGATCATCAACAACGGGTCGATCTCGGCCCACGTGCCGCGTTGGGGATCGGTGCCCTATACGGCATCGAAACACGCGATCACCGGGCTGACGCGGACGCTGTCTTTGGATGGGCGACCGTTCAACATTGCCTGCGGGCAAATCGATATCGGCAATGCCGAGACTGAGATCGTGCACGGGTTGCGTGCGCAGGCCGAAGAGGCGGGCAAACCGATCGAGCCGGTGATGGATGTGGCGCATGTGGCGACATCGGTGCTGCACATGGCGAGCCTGCCGCTCGATGCGAATGTGCAGTTCATGACGGTGATGGCGACCACCATGCCCTATATCGGGCGCGGCTAGTTTTTCCTTGGATTCCCTGCCGGCTTTGTGCGTTTATGCCTGCACAAAACAGGGAGGAGACTACCATGATCAAGCGTGCATTTCTGAAGCTCGCGGGGACCACTGCGCTGGCAACAATGCTGGCCACCGGAGCCTTTGCGCAGGAGGTGACCCTGCGGATGCACCAGTTTCTGCCGGCACAGGCGAACGTGCCCAAGAACGTGCTGATTCCGTGGGCGGAGCGGGTGATGGAAGCGTCGGGCGGGCGGATCGAGATCCAGCATTTCCCGTCGATGCAACTGGGTGGTACGCCGCCGCAGCTTATTGACCAGGCGATTGACGGTGTGGCCGATATCATCTGGACGGTGTCGGGGTATACGCCGGGCCGTTTCCCGCGCGCCGAGGTGTTCGAACTGCCCTTCACCATGACCGATGCGGGTGACATGTCGGCCGCCTATTGGGAGCTGGCCGAAGAGCAGATGATGGATCAGGACTTTGCCGACTTCAAAGTGCTGGCGGTCTGGGTTCACGGTCCTGGCGTTATTCATTCGGCCGACCCGATTGAGTCACCGGGAGATCTGAACGGGGTCAAGCTGCGCGCACCGACGCGGGTCACGAACAAGCTCTTTACCAATCTGGGTGCCACCACCGTCGGCATGCCGGTTCCGGCCATTCCCGAGGCTCTGTCCAAGGGTGTAGTGGATGCAACGGTTATTCCGTGGGAAGTGACGGGCGCGCTCAAGGTTCCTGAACTGGTGTCGAACCATACCGAGTTTGACGGACCGGCGATTTATACCACGACCTTCATCTTTGCGATGAACAAGGAGAAGTACGAGAGCCTGCCGGATGACCTCAAGGCGGCGATCGATTCTCAGTCGGGTGCCGAGTTCAGCCGCATGGCCGGTGCGCAGATGCAGGCGGACGATGCGCCGGGGCGCGAACAGGCGCTCGACCTTGGCAACAACGTGATCACCATCTCCGAGGCTGATGCCGCACCGTGGCGCGAGGCGGCGGCGGCAACAACGGCGGAATGGATCGCCGAGATGGATGAGAAGGGCATCGATGGAAATGCCCTGATCGCACGTGCGAAAGAGCTTTTGGACAAGCACAACACGCAGTAAAGCGTGATGCGCCGTCCGGGAAACCCGGGCGGCGCCAAGACCGGCGGGGGGACAGAGCAGCATGAAAACGGCGATAGAACGCCTTGCCCGGGCCATGGCGATCCTCGGAGGTGTCGTGCTGACGCTTCTGGTTCTGCTGACCTGCGTGTCGGTTCTGGGACGAGGTCTGAACTCGATGGGCCACAGCGACTGGCTCATCGCGCTGTCGCAGACGGTCGCAGACGGGCTGATCGCCTCGGGTGTGGGGCCGGTCACCGGTGACTTCGAACTGGTCGAGGCCGGTATCGCCTTTGCCATTTTCGCGTTCCTGCCGATCTGTCAGCTTTATTCCGGACATGCGACGGTGGATATCTTTACGTCGCGCCTGTCGGATCGGGTGAATACCTGGTTGGTGGCGTTCTGGGACGTTGTCCTGTCTCTGCTGATCTGGCTGATCACCTGGCGGTTGTTTGCGGGTCTGCTGGACAAGTTGGGCAATGGCGAAACCACCTTTCTGCTGCAATTCCCCATGTGGTGGGCCTACGCGGCAAGCTTTGTTGCCGCTCTCGTAGCATCCGTTACGGCGCTCTATTGCTCGGTCGGGCGTGTGGCCTATGCGGTTACGGGCCGGTCGGTCCTGCCGCCATCGGGAGCCGACGCGACATGAGTATGCTGGAACTTGGCATCTGGTCCTTTCCGGTGCTGCTGACGTTGATCTTTCTGCGCGCGCCGATCGGGTTGGCGATGATGCTGTGCGGCATTGCCGGGTTCTGGCTGGCGCTGGGCAGCCCGGACGTGGTGCTGGCCAAGCTGAAATCCGAAACATATTCAACGTTTTCCAGCTATTCGCTGTCGATTATTCCGATTTTCCTTTTAATGGGCCAGTTCGCTACCCTGTCCGGCATGTCCTCGGCCTTGTTCAAGGCAGCTGAATCCTGGCTGGGGCACCGCAAGGGTGGTGTGGCGATGGCGTCGGTAGGGGCATGTGCCGGGTTCGGGGCGATCTGCGGATCGTCACTTGCGACCGCAGCCACGATGAGCCGCGTGGCCTTGCCCGAGTTGAAACGCAACGGCTATTCGGGCGGGTTCTCGACCGCCACGCTTGCGGCCGGGGGGACGTTGGGGATTCTGATCCCGCCTTCGGTGATCCTTGTCATCTATGCGATCCTGACCGAGCAGAACATCGCCAAGCTGTTTCTCGCCGCGTTCATCCCCGGTGTGCTGGCTGCGATTGGGTACATGATCACCATTTCGATCTATGTGCGGCGTTATCCTGAATCTGCCGGGATGCGTGATCCGGTGCCTTACGGTGAACGGGTGCGTGCGCTGATCGACGTGTGGCCTGTTCTGCTTGTCTTTGGGCTGGTGGTGGGCGGCATCTACCTTGGCTGGTTCACGCCCACAGAGGGTGCAGCGGTTGGGGCCGCGGGCACAGGACTGATTGCGCTGGTTTCGGGAAACCTGAGCTGGCACGTGTTCAAACAGAGCATCATTCAAACGGCGGTCAGTACCGCGATGATCTTTTTCATCGTGCTGGGCGCGTCGTTCTATAATGGGTTCCTGGCGCTGACGCAGGTGCCGCAGGAACTGTCGAACTGGGTGGTCGAAATGGGACTGAGCCCGTTCATGGTGCTTTCGCTGATCCTGCTCTTCTATCTTGTCTTTGGCTGCCTGATGGACAGCCTGTCGATGATCCTTCTGACGATCCCGATCTTCTTCCCGGTGATCTCGGTCATGGATTTCGGTTTTGTCGATCTGGCTGTGATGCAGGCCGATGCCGCACGCGAGGTGCTCGCGGCGGGTATTCCAGAGGGCATGACGCAGGAAATGCTGCAAAGCATCGAGGCCGCGATTGCCGGTGGCATCGAACTGACCCGTGAACAGATGCAGGCGCTCGACATTCGTGTGACGCAGGGCATGGCAAACCGGATCGAGGCGGAATGGGTCGCGATCTGGTTCGGGATTCTCGTTTTGATCGTGGTCGAGGTGGGGTTGATTACGCCGCCGGTCGGCATGAACCTGTTCATCATCAACTCGATGGATCGCGAGACACCGATGATGGAGACCTACCGTGCGGTGATCTGGTTCGTCACCTCGGACATCCTGCGCGTGATCCTTTTGGTTCTGTTCCCGGCGATCACGCTTTTCTGGCTGTATTGAAGGCGCGGGCAGGGGCACAGCCTGCCGCCCTGCACCCGCCGTTCGTTCAAGGGGATCAGGTGCTGCGCTGTTCTTCCAGAACGGAGTTCATTTCCGTCAGAAGTTCAGTGACAAGCGCGTGGGTCGATGTCCAATCGAGCCGTGAGCCCCCTTCGACAATGGCAGCATCGGTTTGCGCGGCTAGAGAGCCGAGCCGCGGGAAGCCGAGAGTGGCGGCGACGCCGGCAATCTTGTGGGCGTGATGGCCAAGCTGGGCGACCGCCTCCGGTGTCAGCCCGCTGTCCTCGATGTCATTGACGATGTCCTCAAGCTCGAAAGAGCGGACCACCAGACGTTCGAGAAAGTTCTCGCGGATCACGGCGATCCGGGCGTTGAGATTGACCGATCCCTGGGCTCGGTCACCGGGACGGGTGTGTTTCTGTGCAAGACTAGGCATAGTTGACCGCGCTTTGGTTGTGATGTTTGGAGCTTTGAATGGCTTCGTCGATCAGACGCGACGGCGCTGTGATGTTCGAGGCGCTGCACGTGACCGCAGGTCCGATGGAAATTACCGGTTTGCAGATCGACAGTTTTTCATAGGTGTCCTGGAATTCGGCCATATAGCTGAGCAGCTGGTCCGAGAAGTTCGTCAGGTTTTCTTCGTTGTTGTTGGGAAGGATACAGACGAATTCGCCAGCACCCTTGTACGCGATCATCTTTTCCGGAAAGGACAGGCTGTCCGAGATGCAGGTCGCAATGTCCAGCATCACGTCGCCGAAAGCGGAACTGCCCTCCATGTCGTAGATATCGCGGGCGTTGTCGACATGGATGCCGACGACCGCGACCCGCAACGCCCGGAAGAAGCCAAGCGCGTTCAGGTAGTTTTCCATCGCCAGGATGCCGATGCCGCCATCGATTTCTTTCATCGGAATGCTGTCGAAGAACCCGTAGGACGGTGATTGCAGGCGAAGGGGGGATACGGCCTTCGGATCTGTCTCGGCGCGGTGCCGTTCATCCAGAAGAAGCTGCACCATGCCAAGGCGGCTTTTGATTTCGAGCGGATCGATGGGTTTTGTGAGGTAGTCCGTTGCACCGGCTGCAAAGGCTTCATCAATCGAACCCTTGTCGGACATGACCGTGTTCATGATGATCGGAACATCGGCATAGGCGGCATCAGCCCGAAGCTGTCTGCACAGCTCAATCCCGCTCATTTCGGGCATGCGAATGTCGATGATCACACATTCGAAATCATGTGTCGCGCGCTCGACAAAGGACAGCGCCTGAGGACCGGAGATCGCGGTTGTGACATCGAAATAGCCAAGGTCGTTCAGGCTGTCGACAAACAGTGCGGAGAAGTCAAGATCGTCATCTACAAGCAGAATTCTCATGTCTCATCCGTTCTTGGTGAATCGCCCCTTACATGCAGGCCTTCGTTTCAGTGCAATTCTGGACCAGGAATGTGGTTCAATTTGGGCGCTCGCCCATAAGATGAAGAATTCCGAGCGGCTACCCGCGCATTGCATAAAAGTTTAGCGTTTGGACCAGGCGTCTCGAATCTGGCTGCCCAGCGACATTGGATCGAATGGCTTGGTGATCACTTCCAGCGCCCCGGCGGCATACAATTCCTGACAGACCGACTGCTCGGCTTTGGCTGTCATGAAGATGAACGGCGTATTCAACGCGGCATGCCGCTCGCGCACGTTGCGGCTCAGTTCCGGGCCGGTCATGCCGGGCATCATCACGTCAAGCAACATCAGCTGCGGCGCAACCGTTTCAAACGCATCAAGAGCGGCTGCTCCTGAGTTGAACTGATGGAGTTCGAATCCGTCCACCATTTCCAAGGCCATTTTCGCGATTTCGAGAATGTCCTCGTCATCATCGACATGCATGATCTTTTTCAGCTCTGACACCTGATTTCCCCTCGATCGCAAATTTTTAGGCAACTGCCGTTTCGTTCATGCTCATTTCGGACGCGACGCTCTTCTCCAGATCAAAGTAGAAGGTTGTTCCTTCTCCCACCTTGGTGTCGAAGGAAATCTGTCCGCCGTGGCGATGAACGATTTCCCGACAGATCGTCAAACCGAGCCCCGTGCTCGGGAACGCGTTGCTTTGCGTGCCTTCGATCTGGATGAAACTGTCAAACAACGTGTCGCGCGCATGTTCGGGAATGCCCGGTCCCTGATCTTCGACACAGACGCGCCAGACATCGCCGGAATCCCGGATCCGCATTTTGACATCTGATCCGGCGGGCGAAAACTTCGCGGCGTTGGAGAGCAGGTTGGACATAACCTGCATCAGGCGCTGTGGGTCGGCGCGCACATGGGCAGGTTTGCCGATGTCCTCGACCGTGAACTTCACGTTGCATTCGGCCGCAAAGGGCGCATTCGCCTCAGCAGAGTCCGTCAGAATGGTTCGCAGGTCAACGTCATTGGCCGAGATCATCAGGTTTCCGGAATGGAGTTTCTCCAGTGTCAGGATATCGTTGACGATGGCCAGAAGCCGTTCCGAGTTGCGATGCGCCACGTTCACAAGCTTGCGCGCGTCATGCGTCATCTCGCCCATGAGCCCGGAATCGAGCAACCGCAGCGCCCCCTTGATGGACGTCAGTGGAGTCCGCAATTCATGGCTCACGGTCGAGACAGAGCTCAGTTTCAGCTGTTCCGCTTTCTTGCGTTCGGAAATGTCGCGTACGACCGAGATGAGACTGCGCTTGCCGGGCATGTCTTCAATCGCGTGCGTGAGAACCTCGACCGGGCCGCTGGCATGGTCGAATTCGAACATCACCTGATGTGCTTCATTGTTCAGTAGCGGACCGAGATAGCGCTGGAACAACTGCATTTCATGTTTGTGGAACAGGTCGTTCAGCGACTTGGGATCTTTGGTGTCGGTGGCCCACCTCGACCGCCTTATGAACGCGTCATTCGTATAGCTGACCTCATACGACCAGGGATCGTAAATGATGACCCCGTCGCGAAGGATTTCGACAAGCTCGTTTCTACTGTCCTCTGCGCTTTGGGCGATGGCGCTTGTCACATCAGTGCGGATAAAGACAAATCCTACAACCTGTCCGTTGCGACCGACTTTCGGCGAGATGGTTGTCTGAGTGGTGATCCGGCGCCCGAACTTGTCCGAAAGTTCTTCGAGACCGGACCAAAGGCTTCCCTGCTTCACGGTGATGAGCGCGGCATGATAGACGGACCCGGCCGCATCGGTCCGGTAGAGCGCCGAGGCAGGCTGTCCGATGATTTCGTCTTTCGTATAGCCGAACGTTTCGGAAAAATTCTTGTTCACTTCGGTGATTGTGCCGAACGTGTCGGTGACGCAGACGATGGTGTGTTCGCTGAGTATCTGTTCCTGCAGGGCGACGGTCATGCTGTCGGCCATCATCTGGCCGGACAGGTTTCGTGCTCGGATGACATTTTTCAGACTGCCGGCTCCGGCGGAAACCAGAAGCACCACGGCTGTCGCCAGAAGAAATGAGTCGACCCGTCCGGAGGTTTGCATCGCCCAGAACGCGCCGACGAGCAGAAGCGAAACGACTAACGCCGAGAAGACCCAGGAGAGGTCGCTTTGAACCCCTCTTCGCTTGTCGAATTTCTGCTTCATACCTGCCTCGAACACCAACTCGAACCCTGATAACCGCTGCGCTGACTTGGACACTGTTGGCCAAACTCTCATTAAAATTCGGCATGAATTAGGCGCCAAGGTCCTGAAAAGATGAAACGAATGCGTCGCAATGAGGCAGGATGGGCCCACATGCTCCAAGCCGAATTCATCCAATGATTGTGTTTGATGTTTAAGAAATCCTGAATATTCTTGTCATGGTTGTGCGTTGTCCCGAATTCCCGAGACACATGCATACGATTGTCATGGCCGCAATTGTGCCCGATTTCGCGAGGGACTTTCGGTCAATGGCCCACCGAGCCATAGATCGTGACGATAGATTAAGAGAATCGAGGAACGCGGGCGCGCGTTTAGACGGGACGCAAAACCCGCCGTGTGTCAGGCGACGGAGGTTTGGGATTCCGACCCGTTATTCGCCTTAAGGTTGACCCCAAGAAGAACGAGTTTTTCGTTCAGACCAGCATAGCTGCGCGGCTCTGAAATCTGAGAAAACCCGTAGAGACGGCTGTAGAACTGCACCCGATCCGGCTGAACCGATGCGACGCCGTAATCGGCGCCGATCTCGTCCGCGTAAAGAGCGTATCTGCGCAGGGTATGACGGGCGATGGAGAGCCGCAGACTGCCAAGATCCGGTGCTACGGCGAAACGCGCCCCGTCGATCAGCGTCAGGCCAGATTTGACCTTGGGCAACAGGATATCAGAGAAAGCCGCCATGGTGGCCGAACGGTGATCGTCCGCCGTCAATACGTGCAACCGGATGGTGCCGACAATGCGCCCGCCGCTGCGCAGCATGTAAATATGCGCAGAGCCGGCATAGTCGTATTCATCGAGAAACAGCTTGTCGGGCCGTTCCGAAATCAGACCTTCCGACAAATAGCAGTTGTACCGAAACGACCCGACGGCGATCAGGTCGGCTTCGTTTTCAACTCTTGTCACTTCGACTGTTTTGGCCAACACTCTCACTGCCTCGCGGTGATCTTGGGGAAAACGAACCCGGCATGTCTCTGGTATTCCAGGTACTTTTCTCCGTATGGGCCCTGCTTAAGCAGTCCTTCCTCGCGGATGGCGGAGTAGCCGTAGATAAAGAGAAGCGTCACGAAGACGGCGAATGATGTGGGATGCAGCGTGCCGAGCGCGCAGGCAAACCAGAAGATGGCGTAGGATTCATAAAACGGATGCCGCACGTATTTCCAAGGCCCGTTAGTGATGATGTCATCGACCCGAGACTGCTCATCGAACGCGAGCGACAGATTGCGTTTGGCGCTGTGACGGACGGCCCAGATGAACAGGCCAAAAGCGACGAGCATGAGCAGAAGAGGCACCAGCGTATTTGACAGGCCCCATATGAAGGCATGGGCAAGGAACGTTGCGATGCCGAGAAGCGACAGGATGGAGATGACATACATCCCCAGCGGATACTTCTCGGACGCGAAATGCTGTTTGGTCGCGAGCGAAATCACGAGAAAATATGCAAGCGCGATCAAGCCTACGAGAAAGTCCATCACATGTTCTGCCCATTTCGCGAACCGATTTTTTTGTCCGCGTTGTGTTGTTTTGTTGAGCGACGCGTCCGACCGTCGTCTGAAAAGACTGTTAAACTGGCAAGGTACATAGTGCGCTGCTCCACAGGTTGTTTCGGAGCCTTTAACTAAACTGTAGGGTACAGTTTTCTCACGCGCAAGCAGCTAAAATCAAGCGGCGGCGAGACCTTGTTTTCAGGCCACGCCCTTGAAATTATTGACGCTATTTAGCGTCAGAGAATTTTGATTTTATGTGCGTGCTGACAGAGCAAGAGGGGTGACGACCGAAGTGTCATAGTGGTCATCCCGCGACGCGTATTCCGCCGTTTTTTCCGACGCGTGTACGACTGCGCAGGGCAATTCGACAAAGAAGGTGGTTCCGACGCCCAGCTCGCTTTCGTAGTCGATCGATCCGCCAATGGCTTCGATGATTTCGCGCGAGATGTTCATGCCGAGGCCGGTCCCGCCGAATTTGCGCTGATCCGAGGAGTCGAGCTGAACGAACCGGCCAAACACATCGTCCTTCGATCCATCCGGTATTCCAACCCCATGATCCCGAACAAAAATTCGGACGCGGCCGTTCTCGGCATTGAAACCGACTTCCACGTTGCCGTGTTCCTCGGAAAACTTCGCAGCGTTCGAAATGACGTTTCCAAGAACCTGCATCAGACGTGACGGATCGGCCTGGACGAAGACCGTTGCATCTGCATCGAAATCGCCTGTCAGAGTAACCCTGTACCGGTCGGCAAGACCCTGGTGCGAGTGGATGGCATCGGCAACGAACTTGGCCACATCAATGGTTTCCTTGTCGAATGTCATCTTGCCTTCCTCGATTTTCTGAAGATCGAGAAGGTCGTCGACAAGGTCAGCAAGGCGCTGGCTGTTGCGGCCTGCCACATCGAGGAGCGATTTGGTCTGCGGCGAAAATTCGCCGAACTTGCCCGAAGAAATCAGGTCGAGCGATCCCTTGATCGATGTAAGCGGCGTGCGAAGTTCGTGACTGACGACGGCGACGAACTGCGACTTGAGCACCAACGCGGCTTTAGCGCGCTCGTGCTCGATCTCCAGATCTTCGAGACGTTGCAGGCCTTGCCGGTACATGCTGAGGAAGCCAAGAGAGCAATCGATCAGGAAGTACATGACGAAGATCACGGTGAAGAACTGAAGCCACATGTCGGACGACAGGGGCGGGCGATAGACCCAGAGGTCCCGCACCGTGATGATCAGGAACGACACTCCGTACAGAGCAAGTCGGATGGCCAGAGTGCCCACAATCTGATGATTGTTGATCGCGGCATACAGCGCCGCCGCAAACAGACAGAACAGCGCTGTAAACATCCCCACGCCGTCTTCGGTGATTCCGACCCAGACGGCATAGGTGCAGATTGCAATGGCGCTGACCGCTGTATTGAGAATGAACCCCTTGTGGACGTTCCTGGCAATCTGAACATCGCCGGCTGTGTTCGCCTCAACCCGTTTGGCCAGCCAGAGGTCGACATATTCGCATGCCATGCAAACGGTGAAGAACAGGGATGCTTTCAGCGGATCGAAGAACCAGCCTGTCAGAAGCGCCACGGCAGCAAAAAGCGCCTGGCGTTGCCAGGTGAGCGTCATCACAGCGCGGGAATAGTCCCGCGTGTTTTTCAGCAAACGCTTGTGTTTCGTGACGGCGTTCTTCGGGGTCATTGTCTTTACCGGGGTGCTCCTGTCGTTGTGCTGAGGACAGGAAGCAGGGCGCGCCCCTTGGGGCGCGGTCGCAGGACGCGCGCGGATTTTGAGCCCGTATCGTTTGTCGTGCGCAGGAGTGGTCGCGCAGACTCTTGTGGTTTCATTGGACGTCCTTCGCGGTTCTGCCTGGAATTTCCCGACGCCTTTGAAGCGAATATGGGTAAGGACTGAGGCGAAACAGTGATCAGAAAACGGTGATCTTGGGGTCAGTTACGGCGACAATCGATGCTGAAATGGGCGGGATCGAAGCACAAAACGGGTCGTGATCACGTAAGGTAGCATGTGTTTCCGAACGCAGTCTTGCCGCCAAATCCCAATGTTTTTGGGCTTTTGCCGCGCTGCCGAAAACGCGCGGCCTTCTGTCGGAGTGATGCCGCAATCTGGACATGAAAACGCCCGACGCCCGTTAGAGTCTGACGCTACGATTCGTAATGGATACCTGTGTATCCGCGTTCTGGTTTCTCCGGATCACGTGAACCGCTGAGGTAGAGAATGAGAATTCTGGCTGTAGATGACGACAGTATTGCGCTTGAGATTCTCGAGGTGTCGTTGGCTGCCGCCGGTTACGACGAGATTGATCTCGCGCAGTCCGCCAAGGAGGCGATCAAGCGCATCGAATCCGCCGAAACCCCGTATGACTGCATGCTGCTCGACATTGTGATGCCGAATACCGGCGGGATCGAGCTGTGCAAGATGGTGCGGCAGATGCCTGAGTATTTCGGCATACCCATTATCATGATCACCGCCGTGGAAAGCCATGAGACCCTGAAAGAAGCCATTCAGGCCGGGGCCACGGATTATGTGCACAAGCCCTTCGACGGGATCGAACTGGGCACCCGCCTGCGCGCTGCCGCTATTCTGGCCGAAGCCGTCAAGAAGTCGGAAATGAACCTCTTTGGCGGCGAAGGTTTCTCTGAGGAAGAGCGGGGCTTTTCGGATCTGAAGCTTTCGGACGCGTTCTCGCTCGAAAGCAGAACCGGGATCGTGAGCCAGTCGCAGCTTTGGTATGATCTGGCCGAACGCGACCCGCTGCCTGAAACCGTACATCTGTTTGCCGTCTCAATCGCCGGAGCGCCGGCGATTTTCCGAACCGTGTCCAATACCGTGTTCCGGGCCTTCATCAACGAAGCGGCCATGTCCATCGTCCACACGACGAACCAATGGCAACCGCGCGTCTCTTATATTGGCAATGGAACCTTCATCGTTGCGCTCCTGGAAGCCCAGTCATTCTCGATCGAGAAGGCGCAGGCGGTGTTTTCGGTCAGTCTTGCAGAAATGCCGTTCAATTCTCTGACGGTCTACAAAGGCAAGATCCGGTTCTGTTTCGAGCATGTGCTGCACGACGATATCGCAGGCCGCAGCAGCGCGCATGCGTTGTGTGAGCTGTTGCAGGCCGGGGCGGATGCCCGCAAGACCGCCAGTGATTACCGGTCCGTTGAACAGCAACGCGAGTTACGACAGCGGTTCCTGGGGCGGGGACAGCCAAAACCGGTCACCTCCTGGGAAACCATCTGGTCAA
Organism: Marivita geojedonensis; assembly: GCF_002115805.1. GTDB lineage: Bacteria > Pseudomonadota > Alphaproteobacteria > Rhodobacterales > Rhodobacteraceae > Marivita > Marivita geojedonensis. Next base: position 50,301 of record NZ_JFKC01000023.1, read on the forward strand.
AACCGGCACGTCGCGTAACCCCCAAGCGGATTGCTCCCCAACCTGCTGGCCGCAAGGGCCGTCAGGAAGACGGCAAAGGGCAGGGCGGCGCGAGTTTCGACAAGAACATCTTTACGAAGTTCTGAGACCCCTCAGGCGTCCCGCCGCTCTGGCATGGACGATCCTTGAGGAAGGGTGTTCCACATCTGACGACCGGTCTGGTCGAACGTTTTCGCGAATTTCAAGGCACGCGCGCAAAATTTGCCGCCAATGCCACCAATCCGGCAAAATCCTCTGGTCAGCCTTCGATCTTCAGTCAGTCACGGCCTTCAGGCTTTGAGTGGCTCCGGCGGGAATACGCCGGTAAATCGCGTCGAAATCACGTGTTTGCGCAAAATACTGCTGATCCCTCCGGGTTCGCGATTTAGCCGTTTGCGAGGTTGCGTGGCATCCGGCAACCCTCAACGTGACATTAATAGACTCAATTAATGGCACTGAATTGCAGATCATTTTCACGATTTCAGGCGGGCAGAATCAGGGTAAGTGATTCGTGTTGAGTTCTGAAATCTGCATGCGAAATGCGGCAATATTATGGAGACTGAAGCTTAACTTTGGCCCTTGCCATTCCGCGCAAATTGGAACCGGGCGGTTCTGACCAAGTATTGCCTTACTTGCACGTGTCGGTGCGTTTTTTCTTGTAAAACAAGGGTGATATCCCTGATCCTTTTCGAAATGGCCCATGTTGCGGCCGTTTGTGTGAATATAGCGGGATGTCGAAAGCCGAATTTCGCAGGGTAAATATCTGATTAGGAAATTGTGAATTTCCGCTGCCAACAGATGCTCTGTGTTTCCGGGAATTACATCGTGATCAATCTGATTTGGTCATGTGTGGTTCCTCTTTGAGGCTGCCTGAAATTCGATCTCTTGCTGTCGGTATTTCGTGCTCGTGCGCTATGCCGGGAATAAATGAGGGAAGAAAATGGAACATCGGAAGAGTTTTCGGGATTGCCTGAAGGATGATGACGGGACGGTCACAATTTTTTCCCTGTTTATGGTCCTGATTATTCTGATTGCTACAGGGGCCGCTGTGGACCTTATGCGGCAAGAATCCACGCGCGTTGCATTGCAGAGCGCGATGGACCGGGCGGTGATTTCAGCAGCGGACCTCGATCAGGCTCAGGACCCTTCGCTCGTGGTCGAAGATTACCTCCACAAGGCTGGATTGGGTCATGCGCTCAGCGACGTTTCTGTCGTGAATGGGCTTAACTCCCGAACGGTTTCCGCTGCGGGATCTGTTGAACTGAATACGCTCTTCACACGGATGGCGGGGTTCGACCAGCTGAGCGCGCCTGCGCTCAGCATCGCGGATGAGCGCATAGCCAATGTGGAGATCTCGCTTGTTCTCGACATCTCGGGCTCTATGCGTGAAAATGATCGCGTGTCTCTCATGAAGCCCGCGGCGCAGGACTTCGTGACGAAAGTTATGTCAGAAGAGTCGGCGGGGGTCACAACACTTAACCTTGTGCCATTCGCGGGCCATGTGAACCCCGGCGACACACTCTTCGATTTCTTCCGCGGTGAACGCCCCAAGTTGAAGAAGGGCAATAACGGTTGGGGCAACGGTGATCAGGACGCGCCTGGTGGTTCGCTCTGCAGCAACAATGCAGAAAATGCCGATGAGGCGCTGCTGTCTCCGGAGTGTGGAGATGTACCTCCAGATGCGGATCCAGCGGCGGAAATCGAAGTGGTTACCACCTTCTTTCCTGAGTGGCCCAACGCGATCGAGCAGGTCATGTTCTATTTTGATACGGACAATGACGACGTTTATAACCGCGCGCATCTGGTCACCGATTTCCCAGTGAACGCGCCGCGTGACGCAGACCACTTCTTCCGCGGTCTTGCGGCGTATCTGATCAGCCAGGACAGCGAGTTAACCAGTGCCACCCAGTTCCTTGGTGTGTCGATTGAAGGCGGCTGGGCGAAGGATACGCGCTACTTTCAGGTCAAGGGTGACCAGAACATGGAAGACTCCGATCTGGGCCCGAGCAAACATAAAGGGAAGTTCCCAGGCAACACTTACAGCTATGGCAATGTGGACATCGGTCACTGGACCGAGGCCTACGTGTCGCCGAACCTTGAACTCGTCGCTGCTGAAGGCGCAGATGTTACTTCGGCGGACACCATTACCGGCGCGGACTCCGATCAGAACATCAACATGCCGTCCTCCTGTGTCGAGATCTACGACTCTGAATTCCTGACAACGGTCATGCCGACTTCAGTCGACTACGTGCCGCACTTCATGTTCTGGGAAATCGACCGTGAGGCAATGGAGTGGGGCTGGTGTCCGGGTGAAGACGCAACCATCCAATACTATTCGTCCGACCGTCAGGCGCTTGTCGATTACATCCGTGACCTGCCTCTGTATGACGGCACCGGCATTCAGTATGGCATGAAATATGCGTTGTCCTTGTTGGACCCCAACACGCGTGATGAAGTGAGCTATCTGATTTCCGAAGGCCTTGTGGATGGGCAGTTCCTCGGCCGCCCGATCGATTGGAATGACAAGGAGACTGAGAAATATATCGTTCTGATGACTGATGGCCAGACTTCTGCACAGTACCGTCCAACCGATCCGACAGCGGCCATTAACGGAGAGGTAGAACTGAGCACTCAAGGCTCATCGGCCTACACGACTTTCTCCGGGGGAGGCACCAATGTGTCCAATCTGCTGTCCCAGTGCGAACTGGCCAAGCAAATGGGGGTGACCGTGTTCACCATCGCGTTCGAGACAAATGCAGCGGCCACCGCAGACATGCGCGAATGTGCCTCCTCTGTCAGCCACTCCTTCCACGTTCAGGGTGCCGAGATCTCTGATGCATTCGATATGGTGGCGCGCCAAATCAACAACCTGAGGCTCATCCAATGACGACACGTCTCAAGAACCTTCTGTCTCGCTTTCGTAAGGACGAAACCGGATCAGCGACTGTAGAGTTCGTATTGCACTTTTCAGTGTTAGTGACGATCCTTGCCGCATCTGTGGAACTGTCTAATATTAACATCCGGCACGCGATGCTGGAACGTGCGGTTGACGTTGCTGTCCGGGATATTCGACTAAACACTGGCCAGACACCTACCTTTGAAAGTGTCCGCGCGACGATCTGCGAAGAGGCGCGTATCATCGACGGGTGCGAGTCCAACCTGATGCTTGAGATGAAGCAGGTGGATCCTACCAACTTCACACCACTGCCGGCAGTGCCTGACTGCATCAACGCGCAGGAGGAGCCACGCCCGGTTCGCGATTTTGTAGCAGGGCAGGACAATGATCTGATGCTGATCCGGGCCTGTCTGAAATATAACCCGATCTTCCCGTCGACACCCCTCGCTCTTGCGCTCGACATGGACGAAAACGGATATGCCAAGATGATCGTGAATTCTGCTTTCGTTCAGGAACCAAGGTAATATGCCATGTTGAAGTCAATCAAATCACGCCTCTCTAATTTTGCGAGCAACACTAAAGGAAACATTACGCTAGAAGCGGTGATCTTTGTGCCGTTCCTGCTCACGTTGCTGACCGCCACCTTCTCGTATTTTGACGCGTTTCGATTCAAGACCTTAAATACGAAAGCGGCCTATACCGTCTCAGACGCACTCTCACGGCAAACGGATGCGGTTACTGCGGAGTTTCTGGATGGCATGGTGGAAACTATGAAGTTCCTGACCCGTTCGGAAAACCAATATTCGTTGCGGGTAACGACGGTTCAGTTCGATGCTGACGAAAACAAGCACCTTATCAAATGGTCCGAAGGTCGCGGCAAATTCATTGGCATGGGGGAGTCGGAACTCACAACACTTGTGAACCAGCTACCTAAGATGTTGGACAATGAGACGGTTATCGTCGTCGAAACCCATACGTCTTATGCGCCCCCATTTGTTACCAGCGGCTTCGTGACGGATGATCTGTTTTACAACTTCACTGTGGCGCGCCCGCGCTTTGCGCCACAATTGATCTGGGCAGACACGCTAGACGCGGAAGGCGCTGTATGACACGCGCGGGCTTTTCTCCAACCTTGCCTCCGGCCGCCTTCGGCTGGACGCCTCGGATGTCTCGGGAGCAGATCCGGTTTGCACTTCGGGTAGTTCCGCACCCTTGATTGTCGGATCGCAACCCAAACTGTTGGGCCGCAGCCCCGGAGATCTATCTCCGGGGCTGCGGTTTTTTGCCGATCAATACGCAATTCTATGCTGATGCGTCTCATCGCCATTCGGGGAACGTTAAAATTGCGCATTCTTGCCAGATTTTGCGCCGATGGTACTTTTGTGCAAACAGGAGAGTGGACCGCTCCATATCCGTTGGTGATCCAGAGATTGGTGTGAGGTGTCCAGGATGTCCGGGTTATGGGAGATCGGCAAATGAGAATACTTGCGGTTGACGACGATCCGATCGTGATCGATTTGCTGGAGGCGATGCTCTCCGACCTGGGTCATACGGATGTGCAATCCGTGCAGGATGGCAAACTTGCGATCAAGGCGCTGACGGAGTCGCGCCGCGAATTCGATTGCATCCTCCTCGACATCAGTATGCCGAACATCACAGGGATAGAGGTGTGCCGGCTGATCCGGTCAGAACCGGAATTCGCAACGATCCCGATCGTCATGATGACCGCCTTGCGGGACAAGGAGTCGGTCGACTCCGCCTTTCGCGCCGGGGCGACGGACTATGTCAACAAACCGCTCGATGTCGTTGAACTGGAAATGCGGCTGCGCGCCGTCCAAAACATCAACGACAAGCGCCGCCACGCGCTCGAAAACGCAGTTGAGTACCCGCCGCTGAACCTGCGGACGGTCAACCGGTACGACGTCATCAAGGTGGACGGGGTCGATGATCTGATCGACTACACCGCGCTTTGCAACTACCTCGCGCATCTGTCCCTTGCCGGTTTGGAAACCCGTCAGGTTTTAGGTGTTAAATTGCACGACTTCGAACAGATCGCGATGCGCGCGTCGGCTCAGGAGCTGAGCTTTTTCCTGTCCGAGATCGCCGATGTGATCGCCGACCAGTTCCGCCGATATGACTGCATGATGTCCTATTGCGGCGACGGATCCTTCATCGTTGTTACGGACAAGTCGAAGCTGGAATCCTCGGTTTACTTGGAAGAGCGCGTGGCCGCTGCTCTGACCGACCGCAATCTCGAATACGATGACGGGCGCGTGGTTTACCTCGATGTGTCGATCAGCAATCCGATCCGCCCGAACACCAGCAAAAAGCAGCGTGTGCGCAAAACCTTCGACCGCGCCATCGGCCGGGCCGAAGCCCGCATGGCCCGCAAAACTCGTATGCGCTCCCGTCACAACCAATATGGCGGAACTGACTTGCGTGTCGTGAGGTCTGGGCAGGGGTGAGCCCGCCGCTAAGGCAATGTCTGAGTATATCTGAAAAGCTTGACCGGGCCCGTGGTGCGTCGTCTTTCATATCCGAACCTTGCGATGGGCGACTGCCCTGCATTTCAGTTTGGAACGAGTATGGCGACTTCTTTTTGCGCGCTATCGCTGCGCTGCTTGAGGGCTTCTGTCAGTGCCCTACCGCTTTGCTACTTGAGGGCTTGCGTTATCGGGCATTTGACGCAAGTTTCGGATCCGAGATGTAGATGGCAGGCAGTCGGCCCATGGCGATTGCAGGGGAGGCGAGCAAATCTTATCGGATTTATTGCGACTCCGGCTTGGGACATGCGGCGGCAGTATGGGTTTTATCGAAGCTGCTGCTCTCGAGGGGCGCTGAGGGAATGGCAGGCGATTTTCTTATGCAAGGTTCCGACAGACAAGCGGGCAGGGCGATTGTAGATCGACCCGAGCTCACATTTCCGAAGGACGTCGCCGAGTGGGTGCGTGAGTGTTACAGCCAGGCTGAGACCATCTTGGAGTATGGCAGCGGCGGCTCCACCGTGATGGCGTCGGAAATGACCGGCAAGACGATCTTTTCGGTCGAGTCCGATCCCGACTGGTGCCAGGATATGCAGGCCTATTTTAAACGTGTCGGGACGAATTCCGAGGTGCATTTGCACTACGCTGACATCGGTCCTGTCGGGAAGTGGGGGCGCCCGAGATCTCACAAGGCTTGGGCCCAGTATCATCTCTATCCAAATTCGGTATGGGATCGGAGCGATTTCAAAGCTCCCGATCTCGTGCTTGTGGACGGTCGGTTTCGGACGGCTTGTTTCGTCACAGCGCTGCTGCGCACTGAAAAACCGGTGACAGTGCTGTTTGATGATTATGTCCGACGCAAAGCCTATCATGTGGTGGAACGGTTTGCGGAACCCGTGGAAATTCGCAACCGAATGGCGCGGTTTGACATCTTGCCGACTGAGTTGCCGCGGCATGCTCTGTCGGACATTTTGGCTACCTACACGCGACCGTTCTAGAATGCCGTGCAAGGCGCGGCTTACGGGTGTGGATCGGTTGTATGTGCGCGGATGCGGCATGCGTGTCGTGAAGATCTGGGTCTTGCGGTGGCAATGCCAGGGCGCAACAACTCATGCGAGTCCGGTATGCCTTGCTCGTGAATATTTGTTGCTCTGCCGCTCATGGTTAGTTTCTCTTCGGCGTCCCAACAAGCTCGCTTTCCTGTTCGTTTTGGTCGTCCCTGCTTCGTTCTCCGGCCCCTGACTTATGGCACGCAGATGCGCGCTGAGTGACAACTGAGAAGACTCCTTATTCATGTGTTTTCGGTCGTTTGCAGAAGACAGGGTGTGGTGTTTCGACGGCGGCTAACCTCCGTCGCGTGCTGTGTTTTACTCAAGAGGTGCTTCGCAACCAGCATAACGCTGGCGGCGGAACGATTGCCAGATACGAAAGCCGAACTCTCCGTTAGCGAGATACTTGGTCAAAGAAATTCGGATCATCGGATAGCGGATCTAAACGAGTAGACTGCTCAATCAAAGCCACTTGTCACGATCTTTGTGCGACGTGTACTTAATGTTAACGTCCATGCAGAAACGAGATTCTTGGTGGTTTTCATAGATAACCGAATATCGGAATTGGGGCAGGGCGTTCCGTCATCTCAAAAAATTCATTGAATATTGTGTTCCCCCTGATCCGGACCAATACCGGATCTGAAGTCTGGACGCGCAGGTTGGCGACGCTGCTTGCAGACCGGGGCCACAGGGTTGCGCTAGAGGACGTCGCACATGGGTTTCAATATGCACCCTGGCTCGCGCCAATACGTATTCCCGATGAGACCGACGTGATTATCGCCAACAGCTGGTCTGCTTCAGCATTTGCGAGAAAAGGTATTCCGCTGGTGTCGATAAACCACCTAGTCGTGCAGGATCCATTGCTTGCTCCGTTCAAGAGCTTTCCACAGGCACAGTTTCACAAGATGTTCGTTACGCCTATGGAGCTAGCCGCCGCACAGCGCGCGCAAAAAAACGTCGCTGTCAGCAGTTATGTCGCGCGCAAGATGCAAGAGCTTCTTGGTATTGAAGACGTATCGGTCATCGAAAACGCAGTGGATACCGAATTCTTCTGCCCAAGCGAGCGGCCCCGGCAGACCTCGGAAAAGTTCAGATTGCTATTTGTGGGGAACCCCAGCCGCAGGAAAGGCTTCGATCTTATTGCGCAAGTCATGGAAGCACTTGGCGATCGTGTGCAATTGACCTGCGTTGGTCCGAAACCAGGACCTACTTTGCCAAGGCCTGAGGCGACTTATACCGGTCTGCTTGATCGTACAGGGGTGCGCGAAGCTTATCGCGACGCGGATCTTCTTTTGTTTCCATCGCGGGCGGAAGGTTTTGGCTATGCTGCGGCGGAAGCTCTGTCGTGTGGGCTTCCTGTAATATGCAGCGGGAATACGGCAGTTGCAGAGATAGTCGACAAGACGTGTTCAATCACTTGCAGAGCAAATGATGTAGAAAAATGCGTCGAAGCAATTCTGTCTTTGAGTATGGACCCCTCTCGACACGAGAAAATGAAATATGCGGCGCGGCAATATGCACGGACACGCTTTGCAGAGAGCCGCTGGGCCGACGCATTCGAAGCCTTGCTATTCGAGCTTCACAACAAGGACCTGAGACGTCGGTAGGCCAGATAGGTTGGCCAGTAGGCGGCGTAAATAGCACGCATGGCGAGGTTTGGGCAGTGCGTTAAGTGCACGCGCCGTTCCTCGGCAAATCGAGCTTTTAATGAAGGCCAGTCGGTTCTCGAGCTGAGCCCGCTGTCATCCATGTACGATAAGATTACGGGCACTGAGCGAAACTTTGCCCCAGCATTTCGGGCACGGAAAAAGAAATCGTAATCCATCGTGACGCGATATGATGTATCAAAGCCGCCAATCCTTTCGAAGAGATCTCGTCGAGTGAGTGCCCCTTGATGCGGTATGGTCTTGAATAACAATCGTTGCTGGGCACAGTGGCAATGCCGATCTCTGTTTTGGGCCCATCCACCACGACGTATGCTGCAGAGCAAAATATCTATGTCCGGTCCAAGGAATTTGATTGCGTTTTTTAAGCTATCAGGCTCTGCAAACCGATCACCAGCGTGGAGAACCACGATCCACTCTCCATGCGCAAGTGCAATAGCCTTGTTCATCGCGTCGGCAATGCCAAGATCGGGTTCGCTGATCCAATTGATCTTGTCGCTTGAGGCTGCGAGGTCATCTGTGGTGCCGTCGGTCGATCCGCCGTCGGCGATGACATGTTCCACTTCGAGACCCTGCTCTGCGACGCTTTGCACCGTGTCGCGCAGCAAATCCCGTGCGTTGAGCGTGGCCGTCACGACCGAGACCAGAGGACGCAGCGAGCCTGAGGCTGGATCGATCCGTGGCACGTCGGGCAGGGGGCGCGCCGACGATGTCCCGCGACGGATCACTGGAAGACCTCCGTGGTCATGCTGACCGTGCGGTGCCAATTGAAATGCTGTCTGGCCGATACCCGGGCCCGGTTCTTTCTGCGCTCCCGTTCGTCCTCGGATAGGGCTACGATGTCGTCGATCGCCGTGATCCAGGCGTTCGCGTCGCCAGGCGGCAAGAGCGTGCCGGTTTCGCCGTCAATCACCGACGTCTCGTAGCCGTCAAGGCGGGACGCGAGGACGAGACCGCCCGCGGCAGAGGCTTCTGCCGCGATCAGCCCGAAGCCTTCGAACTGGTGGGAACCAGCCTGCACGTTCGGGATCACCACCGCCAACGCACCCGCCATCTTGCGATGCAATTCGGGCTGGGACAGAGGACCCAGGAAGTCGACGCGTGGATGGCTCAAGGCGGCGTCCTCGGATGCGTCCCAGCGCGTCCCGGCAACCGCGAGGCGGATCTCGGGGGGGAGTTGAGGCAGGACTGCGTCGACGAACCACGACAGCCCCTTGCGCGTCACCAGCCGCCCGGCAAAGAGCAATGTCCGGGCGAAGTTGCGGTCCGGCTTTTCGTCGGACACCCGGCAGCCGAGCGGTACGGTCGCGACAGACGCAAAACCGCGCGCCGCGACGCGCGCAGCGGTGGCGTGGGAATTCGAGATGACCTTGAGCCTGGGCAGCATCTTTCTCCCCAAACTCAGGTAGGCGGCAAAGAGACGGCCCTTGATGTCCGGGCGTCCGGCAAGGCTGATGTCGGTGCCATGCACGGCGATAACCGGCTGTGCGTCGCTGCCGATAGCGGCGGCCCAGACCAGTGGCCAGACCGCGAGATCGCCGCCGAAGATCACGGCGCCGGAATGTCGTTGGAACAGTAGCCGCATTCCGTTGCGAAGACCGAAGTCGATCAGCGCCGCGGTCCCGGGGGCGCCGCCACCCTCACGCCCTGGCAAGGCGATCACCTCGATGTCGAAGCCATGACGTTTAAGACCCGCGGCCATTTCCACGCAATAGGTCTCCATTCCACCCACGGCAGGGGGCCACTTTCGCGTCAGGAAGAGCACCTTTTTCGATGTCATATTTGAAGTGTTGCCCCGCACCGCGGCCAGCCGTCCCGACGCGCTTCGATGAATAGTAAACTGCGGAAAGACAATCGTTTTTTCCCGGACCAAACATTTCACAATGCCGCTGGTTCTGCAAGACTTCGACGCTTGGGGGCGGCTTTGGAGGACAGTTGGACGAGTTTCGGCAACAGGTCCGGCCCGGGCGTGCCGGGTGCGGTTCTCTCCGGTTCAATCCGATGCTACGACGGGGCAGATCGTAACGACAGCTTGGACCCCGGCTTGAAAATACTTTGGGAAACACTCGCTGACCTTTGGCGTCTGCTGGATCGGCGGGAGCGGCGGGTGGCCGTGGTCCTTGTGGTCATGCTGTTCATCAGCGGCCTCTTCGAGATGGGCGGCATCGTGTTCCTTTTCGGCTACATCGGCGCGCTGTCGGGGGAGGCCGACGGGAACCCCGCAGTGACGTTATACCAGAGCATCGCCGGGGGGCTTAATGACCGCGCCTTTGCGTTGGTGGCGGGGCTGCTGTTGCTGGTGATCTTCGCGCTCAAGAACGCCTCCGGCTTGTTGACCGCCTTCATGCTTACCCGGTTTTCGATGAAGCGGTACGAGCGCATATCGACACGGCTGTTTGCCACCTATCTGGGGCTGAGGCTCGAGGTATTTTACGGCAAGGGGGCAGTGCAGGCGATGCAGATGCTTCGCGTCGCGACCCGGGTCTTCCGCAACAGCTTCAGCGCTGCGCTGGCGGCGCTATCGGAGATCGCGATCATCAGCACGGTGATGCTGGCCTTGCTGCTGTTTCTGCCGCTGACCTTCGTGCTGACCAGCGGGCTGCTGTTTGGGCTTGGCGGCTACCTGTTCATGGTCTCGACCAAGGCGCTGTCGGACAGGCTGGGGGCGCGTCAGGCGCTCGAGGAACGCGAGATCACGAAGGTGATGCAGGAAGGGCTGCGCGGGATCGTTGATCTTCGGTTGGCCGGGCGGGAGGACGTCATGACCGACCGTTACGCGCGCGCGCTGCAGAGCCTTTCGCTAGCCGACCGGCGAGGCGCCGGGCTTCGGATGCTGCCGCGGGCCTTCAACGAGATGCTGCTGGCCGCGGGCATCGTTCTCGCCGCAGTGTATTTCGCGGATCAGGCAGGAGGTATCGCCGGGGCCGTGCCGACACTTGCGGTGGCGGGCTTTGCGGGCCTGCGCCTGACCGCGGCGCTGTCGCGGCTGACGGCAAACTTGCAGCGGTTGCGGCAGGGAATACCCGACCGGGAGGCGCTAGTGGCCGAGTTGCGCATCGTGGCGCCCACGCTGATCGGGCTGGCCGACGCGGGCAATGGCGTCTCTGCCGTGCCCGCAACCGGCGCACCGTTGCGGCTCACCTCCGAATTGCGCACCGAGGGTCTGTCCTTTGCCTATCCGGGCTCGTCGGACTCGGCGCTCAGGGACATTTCGCTGAGCATTTCAAAGGGTGAGTTCGTGGGCTTCTGCGGGCCTTCGGGTGGCGGAAAATCGACACTGGCGCTTAGCCTTATGGGGCTGATCACACCCGATGCGGGCCGCGTGTTGTGCGACGGGCGGGACATTTGCGAAGACCTTGCTTCGTGGTTCGGGCAGATCGGCTATGTCGGCCAACAGCCCTTCATCGTGCCGCGCAGTCTGCGCGAGAACGTGGCGTTTTCCTACGAGGGTGCCGATATCGACGACGACAAGGTCTGGGCGGCGCTCGAGGTAGCCAGAATCGCCGATGTGGTGCGAGGGCTGGAACACGGGCTGGGCACCGAGCTGGGTGAGGAGGGCAGCCGGTTGTCGGGCGGCCAGCGGCAACGCATTTGCATCGCCCGCGCGCTCTACCGTGACCCGGAAGTGCTGGTCTTCGACGAGGCGACTGCGGCGCTCGACAGTGTCACGGAGGCGGAGTTGACGCACGCGATCGACCGCTTCAGCGGCACGAAAACGATCATCGCCATCGCGCACCGCCTGACGACGCTGCGGTCCTGCGACCGGATTTACCTGGTCAAGGACGGACACATCGCGGCAAGCGGCAGCTTTGAGAAGCTTGAACGTGACAGCCAGGAATTCCAGAGGCTGTTGCGGGGGATTTCGGAGGATCGGTTCGGGGGAACTATTCCGCCTTAAACCGGTTCGCTAAAGGTTGACCGACTCCTTGAAGTGCCAGTGACCTGGCTTTTCAAATTCATACCCGAAGAGTGTAATATCCCGCTGCCAGACCAGCGAAACAGCTTGGCGTGTCTCATCGTCATAGGCCTCTAGGTAGGAAGCAGCATCGGGTGTTGCAGCCTGAATGTGCGTTGTACCAAGATCGGCAATTCCTATCTTCTGCGCGATATCGGCGATGCGCGCATGGCGGTCCTCGAACGGAATGATTGTGGAGACTATGGCCTCCCCGGTCTCGTCGAAGATGAAGTCGGCCGCGGCTATCCGCAACGGCGGGTAGCGAAAATACGGCGTGAATTCGTTAGCCGCGGCAAAGCGCAGAACATATTCCCGGAAGGTCCAATCTGCCGGGATCTCTTCGACCTTCTTCCGGTAAAAATAGAGCGAGTGCATCCGGTCCCAAGGATTTCGCACGATAGTAAAGGTGAAGAGGTCGTTCCAGATGTCGGCGCCAATCATCGCGCGTACCTCAGTGGCGCGCATGTGGTCGGGAAACTGCTGCTTGGTTGCAAAGTCGGGTTCGTTCACATTCATCTTGCCGAACGCGGCTCCGAATTGTCTGGCAAGTTCGTATTTCAAGGACGTTGAGGAGGTCCGGGGAATATCCACGAACCACACTCCAGCTGTCCTGATGGACTCAACCGCTGCGTCGAAAACGCGCTGTCTTTCCCGAGCTTCTTCACGTTCGCGTCGCGATCGCAACATTCGTCTCAGCGGCAAGTCGAACCTCTTTTTGTCCCGTGGAGCGTGCAGTTCCTCCAATATCGGTCACGAATGTTCGTCGCAATGGAAATGAGCTGACGGTTTGATCCGGCGAGCTCTCCGATTGAAGGGAAAACTCCGCCTGTGAAGCGCCTATTTTCACCAACCCGGTAGATTGCAATCGGCTGAACGTCTTCACGGTGGGCACCCGATGCTATCATAATCGACGCGCCGAGACCGCAGAGCGGTTCGGGTCTTTCGTCTACTTGGTCCGCATTGAACAATCAGCCTCGATGAGCCCTGCTCTTGCCTATCAAGTCATCTTAGCATGCGTCTAAAGTGTTGAGGAATGATCTCGGTGAGCAAGAGCTTAATGAAATAGATGTGGGTGGATATTTTTGGTCTTATTTTCGCTACGACCGACCAGCGTTCGAAGGTGCGCTTGTAGATCCCAAGGTCTGATATTCCGCCGGGCAGCATGTAGGCGATTGGAAAATCGAGATTAAAAAATATGCATCCCTCCGTATAACGCTCAAAGATGAACTTATAGTCTGCAACAATCTTCAATGAGGTGTCGAACGGGCGTCTCTTCAGCAAGTTGGTTCGGGAAAATAAACTCTGATGCGAAAATGCATTGCGTTTCCACATTTCGTTTAAAGGCCGGGTTTTCCAATCGGAAAGTTTTCCGTCGTTGATCCAATATGAGATGCCATAGAGAAAATCGGCTTCGTCTGGACTGATGCGTCGTGCCAGTGACAGTACATTGTCTGTCGCAAATACATCACCAGCATTGATAAAAATGATATATTTACCAAGTGCTTGGGCCGCGGCCTTGTTCATGGCATCATAGACACCCTTGTCTGGTTCAGAGACAAATTGGTCGATGAACTCTCGGTAGTTATCAATAACCTCAAGCGATCCATCGTCTGACGCTCCATCGACGACGATGTATTCGAAGTCGTCGAAGTCTTGGGCGATAACGCTTTCGATTGTCTCGGGCAACAGTTCGCGTGCGTTTCGGCACACCGTAACAACCGACACCCACGGTCCGGACATCAGTTGCGGCCTTTGAATTTTCGGTAAAATTTCTTCGCAGGTAGGTAGACTTGCGGTCCGAGCATGTTTGCGAGTCTCGCGGCCACGGCCACCATTGGTGATTGAGACGCCTTGGTCATCTCAAAGACCGCGTCCGTCGAGTTTATCAGTTCGTCGAATCTATCGAGTGTCGCGGTCATCTCTGCGTGGTTTCTTGCTGCCTCGAAATCGTATCCGCAGTCGTTGACGAGTTTTTGGCCGAGATAGTCGAGGTATCCCGGTGCAAGCTCCGCAAGCAAAGAATTCTCTTCAAGCGAGGCCCGCCAGGCATCTGCCCTGCTGCTTTGCACTGTTTTCGTGCTCCAAGCCGTTTTCTGATCGCCGAGTTTCCACGCCTGCTGTCTTTTGGCGAGAGCATTCTCGACGTCGGCGCGTTCAGGATCGAGTTTCAGAAACTGGAAGACCCGCTTCATCTCACCTTTCGTATCTGCAAGAATATCTTCGTAGCGTAGGGAAATCTTTCGGCTCGCACCGGGTTGGAACGCGTGTAGGTTCTTCATCCCGGTCAAAAGGTCGGCGCGCCAATGCGGCAACCGGGTTTCATCGAATTCGATTTCTTCAAGCATCGAGTTCAGAACTGCGAAGGGGTGCCTATGAACGCACACAAAACGTGCCCTTGGAAAAAGCTCGGCAATTTCATCGAGTATCAGGTGATAGCGAGGGGTCTTGTCCAGGAAGTATTTCTTGTCGGCGCCTCGCAGCATCGCATAAATCCGCGAGTAGCATTCACGAAGACACCTCAGGTATGCCTCTCGTTTCCCTGGAAGATGCTCGACGACGTCCTCCAAAGCATTTGCGGCGATGTGAGTGTTGTAGGGCATCCAGCCGACGCTCTTGTCGGCAAAGGCGGGCGCGAACAGTAGCCAGGGCTCAGAAGCAGAGGCGATGTCCGGATGACTCATGATCAGTCGTTGGGTCATTGTCGACCCGGATCTGGGCATCGAAATCAAGAAAATGATGTTCTCACCAAGGATCTCGGCTGGGTCGAGGTCCATGCCATCTTGGCTCAAGGATATTGAATCCATCGCAAACATTCGCCTTTCAAGGGTTTCCGCGGCGCTTTTCTGTTTCGTTGTCTCGAGAAGATGAATGTTTTTTCGGAAGACGTGTCCAAGCCAACTACGATGCTCGCCAAAACTTCTCATCGAGAGGCTTTGCGACACGTTTTTCCGGCTTTGCTCCTCTCGAAAATACCCGGTGCCCCTTACCCCAGAATATATAAATGCCGCCCGTGCAGCCAAGCGGATCTTCAAATCCCAATCTTCATACATCAGGATCTTCGAATCAAAGCCGCCGACCGCCTCGTAGAGGTCTCTTGAGAGCAACATGTCTCGAGGGATAACAGTGGATCTGGTCAGGATCTCCCAGAGCAGATTGCCACTTTTCGGGCGCCTGAAGAATGACTTGTCGAGCTTGATCCGGTCAGTGCTCCTGACGTGGAGATGTTTTGAAAAGGCAACGACGGTATTCCCTTTTGCTTCTTCCGCTTGGACAATCGCGAGCTCCGCTTCGAGTTTCCGTGGCGAAATGTAGATATCGTCGCTGTCCAAAGTCGTTATGTAGCGGCCACGCGCGACCTGGCAGCCATGACTTCTGGCTTTCGCAGGTCCAGAATTTTCCTTCATTTCGAACAGTTTAATGCGTTCGTCACATCTTGCCAAATCCTGAACGATGGTCCGAGTCCGGTCGGTCGACGCATCGTCGACGATCACAAGTTCCCATGCAGTGAGCGTTTGAGCTGCAACAGATGCGATTGCACGTTCGATCCGAACCTCGGCCTGAAACGCGGGCATGATTATCGAAACGAGCGGAGTTGAATTGTTGCACATTTCTTGAACGTTCACGTTCAAACCGGATTGACGATCGTTGCTTCGTATCGGGACATGCATGCTGGGGAGAGCAAGATTTCTCGCCGCTTCGCAGGATCTGCATGTGGCTTTCGGGTGTACCGGTGCGCAGCTTGAAAATTTGTGACGTGATGGTACAGCAGGGCCGCCTGGACTCCAAGTTCTTGCATTGCCAAGTCAACATCTTCAGACATCGGGCTTCCAATCAACGACGGTACCAACGAGAACCCGGCAGGTTCGAAAACTGTCCGGATCATTTGAGCAATCGCCTCGGCATGTGGTCAACCTGAAACAGTGGACGCTGACGAGAGATGCTTTATTGAATGAGTTGCGTTGCGAATGAACGACACCTTAGGG
>NZ_JFKC01000024.1 GCF_002115805.1 Marivita geojedonensis
CCCTAGAAGACGCGGCGGTTCCCCAATTTGGTGACAGCGCAAGATGTGCGTCTTGTGTCGGAAGCATTGTCGCCAATTCGGCAACGTGTGACCTCAAAGACCGAAACTTCGATTTGTAACGCTCCGCATATTCGGGAGTGCGGCTGTGATATGCGCCTGCTGCCTCGGTCCAACTGCCGAATTCCCGGTGAAGTTCAGACAAGAATTCCGCAGCGTAGAGCGCGTTGAGGTCAGGGTTGAACATGTCGTCGAGGGAACTGAACCCTTGGCCATGCCAGCGATAATTGATCTGAAAACACCCGATGTCGATGTTGGACGCGCCTTGCTTGACCTTCGAAAAAACAAAGGCCCGCGCCTCATCCTCTGACTGAAACCATGATCCGGCCCCGGCGTGATTCACTGTCCAGGGCCAAGGCTCTGCCGCTGCGCCGCGCCCGGTTTCCAACCGGGTAATCGTGAGCATGACATCAATCGGAACACCCGTTCGAGTGGCCGCTTTTTGCGCTGATGCATCACAAATTCCGGCACCAAGCGTTGTTGCGCAAGCGCAGGTGGCAAATGCGGCCAAAGCACGGAGTTTCACCCAAGTCCTGATCACCTGACACCCTTCGCATTCTCCGGTCCGGGCGACCTTAGCGGTCAGAGAGTTAGGATTTGGTTACGATCAGAAAAACGCCTCGATCACTGCTACAAGTCCGCCACCGATCAGGGCGCCCAATAGGGCCGAAACAACCGCTGTCTTGACCGAGCTGTTTTGCGGTTCGGCTTTACCTTGCGCTTGGGCGATCAGGGCTTGCTCCATCAGACCGGGAAGCCGCGGTCCAAACCGCGCAAGAACAAGCGCGGTTTTTCCGAGATCACGTGCAAAAGCTCGCGGACCTATACTCGTCTTGATGTAATCCTCGACGATCGGTTTCGCGACATTCCAGATGTTCATCTTCGGATCAAGCGAGCGCGCCACGCCTTCCACCACAACCATTGTGCGCTGGAGAAGGATCAGTTCAGTGCGTGTCTGCATTCCGAAACGTTCAGTCACTTCGAACAGGTAGCTGAGCAGACGGCCCATTGAGATGCGGGTGGCGTCCATCCCGAAGATAGGTTCTCCAACCGCGCGCAAGGCACGGGCGAACTCATCGACATCCTGATCGCTTGGAACGTAACCGGCTTCGAAGTGCACTTCTGCCACGCGTTTGTAGTCACGACGGATAAAGCCGTAGAGGATCTCCGCGTAGACACGGCGGGTGTATTCGTCGATGTGACCCATGATCCCGAAATCAAGAGCGATGATGTCTCCATTCGGCGCGACCTTGAGATTCCCCTGATGCATGTCCGCGTGGAAATATCCATCCCGCAATGCGTGCTGCAGAAACAGCTGCAGAACACGCTCGCTCAGGGCAACTCGATCATGACCGGCAGCATCCAACGCTGCGTTGTCGCCAAGCGGGATTCCATCCGCCCAACCCAGGGTCATGACCCGGCGACCCGAAAGCTCCCACTTTACCTCTGGAAGCTGGAAACCCGGATCATCCGTTGTGTTTGCAGCGAACTCGGATGCCGCCGCTGACTCCAGCCGCAGATCCAGTTCGCCCATGACCACGCCTTCGAAATGCGCAATCACATCCATTGGGCGCAAACGGCGCGATGAGGGGGCAAGCGCCTCGATCATACCGGCAGCGAAATAGAAGGCGTCGATGTCCTTTCGGAAGTCTTTTTCGATGTGCGGGCGCAACACCTTGACCGCCACGGTTTCTCCGGTTTGAACCAACGTCGCCTTGTGGACCTGAGCGATAGAAGCTGCGGCAACTGGCTCACTGAACTCGGAAAACACGCTGTCTACCGATACTCCAAGTTCATACTCGACCATTTTCTTGGCTTCACCGACCGAGAAAGGCGGCAGTTTATCTTGCAGGATCCGCAGTTGCGTCGCCATCGTGTCGCCAACCACATCCGGCCGTGTGCTGAGGACCTGACCGAACTTGATATACGCAGGGCCAAGAGCCGTCAGCGCACGAGGCGCCGGAGGCATGGTCGGGTCGCCCTTGTAACCCAGCCACTTGAACGGCCAGCCGAGCAGACGCGCAGCCATGCGAAGCGGTTTGGGCGCATCGAAGGCGTCGAGAACCACGCCCATCGCGCCCGTGCGCTCCAGCGTAGCGCCCGTACGGATCAGACGAAGGATGTTGTGCGGGCCCTTCACGTCAGATTTTCCAGCCCGAATGCAGACAGGCGATTCCCATGCTCAGATTTCGGTACTTGGCATTCTCGAATCCGGCCTGTCGAACCATGCTCAGAAACGTTTCCTGATCAGGAAACTTCCGTATGGATTCAACGAGGTACTGATAACTGTCTCTGTCGTTTGCAATGACCTGCCCCATGCGCGGGATGATGTTGAAGGAGTAAAGATCATAGACCTTCTGCATCAGGTCATTCGGAATCTGGCTGAACTCCAGCACCATCAAACGGCCACCGGGGCGCAAGACACGAAACGCTTCATTCAGCGCCTCCTGCGGTCGGGTCACGTTACGGATACCAAACGATATGGTGTAGACGTCGAACGTATTGTCCTCGAAGGGCAGGTGCATCGCATCGCCAACAACCCAGTCCAGGCTATCGCCCATGGCAGACGCCTCGGCACGTTTGCGACCTTCGACAAGCATGGGTTCGGTGAGGTCGAGAACGGTTGCGTGGCCATGCCCTGCCCGTTTCAGGAACCTGAATGAAATGTCCCCTGTACCGCCGGCGACATCGAGGAGTTTCTGGCCGGGACGCGGCGCGAGCCAATCCATCATCGCATCTTTCCAGATCCGGTGAATCCCGAAGGACATGGCGTCATTCATGACATCGTATTTTGACGCGACAGAACTGAACACGCCCTGAACGCGACCCGCCTTTTCATTTTCAGGAACATCCTGAAACCCGAAATGCGTGGTGGATTGTTTTTCGTCCGTCATAAGCCTTGTCGTTTCCCGTGACAGGCTTTCTTATAGAGCGCCCACACGGCGATACAATGCGGCGACACGAGACAGGACACGCGGAATGCCTGAATTACCAGAGGTTGAGACGGTAAGACGCGGGCTTATCCCGGCGATGGAAGGTCAAATCATCGCCAAGGCAACAGTGAACAGACCCGATCTGCGGTGGCCTTTTCCGTCGAACATGGCCGAACGCCTGACGGGTAAGCGTGTTCTGCGTCTGCGTCGGCGGTCCAAATACATCCTCGTTGACCTTGATAGTGATGAGACAGCGCTAATCCATCTGGGGATGTCCGGGCGGATGCTTGTCTCGGGCGACCCGCTTGGCCAGTTCGTCCACGATCATCCAGCCCCCGAGAAACACGATCATGTCGTGCTCGACATGGCAAACGGTGCCCGGATCACATTCAATGATCCGCGCCGCTTTGGTGCGATGGATTTATTTGAAACGGGCAGTGGCGACGCGCACCCACTGTTGGCGCCCCTGGGGCCGGAACCCTTGGGAAATACCTTCGATGAAAATTACCTGATCGCAGCGCTTGCAGACCGTAATACACCGATGAAATCGGCACTCCTTGACCAGAAAACGATCGCAGGACTGGGCAACATCTATGTCTGTGAGGCGCTGTTTCGATCAAAAATTCATCCCACTCGCCCTGCGCGCAGGGTCTCGAAAGAACGCATTTCGCGACTTGTTCCCATCATCCGGGACGTACTGACAGACGCAATTGAGGCGGGCGGCTCGTCCCTGCGTGATTTCCGGCAAACTGATGGAGAACTTGGATATTTTCAGCACAGCTTCGATGTTTATGGACGGGAAGGAGAGCCATGCCGCTCCTCTGGTTGCGCGTCGATGATCCGGCGAATTGTGCAATCGGGCCGCTCGACCTTCTATTGTCCGACCTGTCAAAGATAGCTTGAACGGTGACGATCACATGCGTAAGGCTGCACGCCTGAGATCACCGAACGGAGCCCTCACTCATGGCTTATGAGACGATCATCGTCGAAATCGAAGATCACGTTGCCACGATCAAACTGAACCGACCGGACGCCCTGAACGCGTTGAACAGTCAGCTTCTGTCTGAATTGGCGACCGCACTTGCGGATGCGGACGCGAATGAGAAAGTGCGATGCATCATCCTCACCGGATCGGCCAAGGCCTTTGCTGCTGGCGCAGACATCAAGGAGATGTCTGAGAAGTCATTTGTCGAGATGTACATGTCCGATTTCTTTGGATCGGAATCGCAAGCGATTTGTTCAGTCCGCAAACCGATCATCGCCGCCGTTTCCGGCTACGCGCTGGGCGGAGGTTGCGAGCTGGCCATGATGTGTGACTTTATCATTGCATCCGACACGGCCAAGTTTGGACAACCCGAAATCAATCTTGGCGTTGTTGCGGGGATCGGCGGGACACAACGGCTTACGCGTTTTGTCGGAAAGTCGAAATCCATGGACATGCATCTGACCGGACGCTTCATGGACGCGGAAGAAGCAGAACGTGCCGGGCTTGTCAGCCGTGTCGTGCCCGCGAAATCGCTCATGGAAGAAGCGCAGTCCGCTGCAGCAAAAATTGCCGAGAAATCCATGCTGGCAACCTATGCTGTAAAGGAAGCGGTGAACCGCGCCTATGAGACGACGCTTGCGGAAGGCCTGTTGGTCGAACGGCGGCTCTTCCATTCGCTTTTTGCGACAGAAGACCAAAAAGAAGGGATGGCGGCGTTCCTTGAGAAGAGAACCCCGCAGTTCCGCGACAGATAGGCCGAACAAAGGGCCTTTTCATCTAGGGAATCTGGGGCTATACGGCCCCGATACATGCGCGTGCTGCCCGCTTGGCAAGAATCGTTCCGGTTGAGGTTCCGGGCTTGCGGCTGTCGTGCAACTGAATTTGGAACCGAAGAACCAGGATAGATCGCATGGCAAATACGCCCCAGTCCAAAAAGCGCGCTCGTCAGAACGAGAAGCGTTTCGCAGTCAACAAAGCGCGCCGTTCGCGCATTCGCACATTCCTCCGTAAAGTCGAAGAAGCCATCGCTTCGGGTGACAAGGATGCCGCAACCGCAGCTCTGCGCGCAGCACAACCTGAGCTGATGCGCGGCGTGACCAAAGGTGTGTTTCACAAGAACACTGCCTCGCGCAAAGTGTCCCGCTTGGCAGCCCGTGTGAAGGCCCTGGGCTGAGAATCAGCGGGTTACTAATCCGGCTCAAAAAATCAAGACGCCGCCCTACTTGAGGCGGCGTTTTTTGTTGGCTCTTGCGCAGCGATGCACCGGTCAGAGATTCTTTTTCGGCTTTGCCTGAGTCAATAACGAAGTTCAGTTGAAGCACTCCCCGCCGCGTTGATAAATCAATCCTGCGAGTCACGTCGCGTTGGGGGGACAGGCTCCGCCAGCTCAGAATCGACATAACAATCTGCTTCGATTTTGGTCTGGTGGCACAAATTGATTATAGGTCAAACGCCTCGTCCAAATTGATGTCAGGGTCGTCTCGATCTCTCTTTGCCAAGAGGTCTGATGGCCAAAAACAAGGTCGCTCATTTGCCTGAGTCGACCAACAGATGTCTTTTTTCCCAGATGTGCCGCAAGAGTGACATACGAATGTCACTCCGACAGGGGAACCAGCATGTTGAATGACATGCCGAGCGTGGAACAGGGACAGATGACGCAGGATCAGTGGGGCACAATTCGGGAAGAGCTAAATCAAACGATGGGAGCGAACAGCTTCCAAAGCTGGATTGAACCACTGACCTACTTGGGATCGGAAAACGGAATCGCCCGCTTTCAGGTTCCGACCAACTTCATGGGCAACTACGTGTCGCAGAATTATGGCGACATGCTTCTGTCGAAGATCACACGCCTGAACCCGTCTATCAGACGGATCGTGTTCGATGCGGCCACGTCAAGCGCGTCGAATGAAAACCGCGCCTCTGCCAATACCAAAACCGAAGCAGAGTCTCTTTCCGCTCCCGCAGTACAAACAAAGGCGGCTCCTCAATCCGACAGTCTTTCCGGCTCCCCGCTGGACAAGCGGTTCACTTTTGACACTTTCGTGGTTGGTAAGCCGAACGAACTGGCCCACGCGGCCGCAAGACGCGTCGCCGAGGGCGGGCCTGTCACGTTCAATCCGCTGTTCCTTTATGGCGGCGTCGGCCTTGGTAAAACGCACCTCATGCATGCCATCGCATGGGAGCTGCGCAACAACCACCCTCATCTCAACGTCCTGAATCTCTCGGCTGAGCAGTTCATGTATCGCTTCGTCCAGGCTCTGCGGGATCGCAAGATGATGGACTTCAAAGAGCTGTTCCGGTCGGTTGACGTACTCATGGTTGACGATGTGCAGTTCATTGCTGGCAAGGACAGCACCCAGGAAGAGTTCTTCCATACGTTCAACGCACTCGTAGATCAGCACAAGCAAATCATCATCTCTGCTGATCGCGCGCCGGAGGAAATCAAGGATATGGAAAACCGGATCAGGTCGCGCCTGCAGAGCGGCTTGGTGGTTGACCTGCACCCCACGGACTACGAGCTTCGCTTGGGCATTCTTCAATCAAAGTCCGAGATGTATGCGCGCATGTATCCCGGTCTCGAGGTCGAGCATGGAATTCTCGAATTCCTTGCGGCGCGGATTGTCAGCAATGTGCGCATTCTCGAAGGGGCGTTGACCCGACTCTTCGCTTTTGCATCGCTCGTGGGAAAACCGATCTCGATGGACCTCACGCAAGAATGCCTGACAGACATTCTTCGCGTCTCCGAGCGCAAAGTCTCGATTGAGGAAATCCAGCGCAAGGTCGCCGACCATTACCTCATCCGCCATTCTGACTTGGTCGGCCCGAAACGGGTCCGCACGTTTGCCCGTCCGCGCCAAATTGCGATGTATCTGTGCAAACAGTTGACCACACGCTCGCTCCCCGAGATTGGCCGGCATTTTGGGGGGCGTGATCACACCACAGTCATGCATGGTGTCCGCCGGATCGAAGAGCTCAAGAAACAGGACGCTCAGATTGCGGAAGACGTGGAACTGCTCCGCCGTTCGCTCGAAGCCTGAGTCCCAGACACAACAAACCCGGCTATGGCGTGCTTTACTGCACGCCCGCCCTTGACCCTGCGCGCAATCCGGCCAAGAAATTGCAAAACAAGGGCTTGGAGAGCAACCCTAATGGGGGTTACTGTCGGCGTCCGGCCAGTCGGGGGATGAACGCATGAAATTCAGCATGGAACGCGGAACGCTGCTCAAGGCCGTGTCGCAGGCGCAGTCCGTTGTCGAACGGCGCAATACCATTCCCATCCTGGCAAACGTTCTGATCGAGGCTGAGGGCGAGACCGTTCAGTTTCGCGCGACGGATCTCGACATCGAGGTTGTAGATCGCGCTGTTGCTCAGGTGGAGCGCGCCGGAGCAACGACCGTTTCCGCTGTGACGCTTCACGAAATCGTTCGCAAACTGCCGGACGGTGCTTTGGTATCTGTTTCCGAAGACAGTGCGTCTGGCCGTCTTACTGTCGAAGCGGGCCGCTCGAACTTCTCTCTTGCGACTCTGCCGAAAGAAGACTTCCCGGTCATGGCGTCATCCGAATACAGCGCGAATTTCTCGGCCCCTGCGCCAGTTCTGCGTCGGCTATTCGACAAGTCCAAATTTGCGATCTCGACGGAAGAAACACGCTACTATCTCAATGGCGTCTACATGCATGTTGCTGACAGCGAGGATGGCAAGGCCCTGCGCTGCGTCGCCACGGACGGGCATCGCCTCGCCCGGATCGATGCGCCATTGCCGGACGGCGCGTCTGACATGCCTGGCGTGATCGTACCGAGAAAGACTGTAGGCGAACTTCGCAAGCTGTTGGACGATGACGACATGCAAATCGCGGTTTCTGTCTCGGAAACCAAAGTCCGGTTCGCAACGCCGGACATCACGCTGACGTCCAAAGTGATCGACGGCACCTTCCCCGATTACACACGGGTGATCCCGCAGGGCAATACTCGCCGCCTCGAGGTTGACGCCGCAGAGTTTGCAAAAGCTGTCGATCGTGTAGCAACCGTGTCATCAGAGCGGTCCCGTGCTGTAAAGATGCAGTTGGACGAAGATCGCCTGGTCCTGTCTGTCAATGCTCCAGACAGCGGTGCGGCCGAAGAAGAATTGGCTGTTGCGTACGCCGATGACCGGCTCGAAATCGGATTCAATGCAAAGTACCTGCTCGAAATCGCGAGTCAGGTAGACCGCGAGAACGCCGTTTTCATGTTCAATTCAGCGGGCGATCCGACACTGATGCGCGAAGGCAATGACACCAGCGCGGTGTATGTCGTGATGCCGATGCGGGTGTAAGCCTGCCGCGCCTTTGAACGGGGGCGCTGTTGCCGCTTCACCTGAACCGCCTTGAATTATCGCATTTCCGGTCGCATCTGCATGTGTCGATTGAACCCGATGCACGACCGGTCGTTCTTTTCGGCCCGAACGGTGCAGGCAAAACCAATCTAATTGAAGCCGTATCGCTGTTCTCACCCGGTCGTGGGATGCGCCGGGCCTCTGCACAGGACATGACCCGCCGCCCTGAAAGCCTTGGATGGAAGGTGACAGGGCTCGTGCAAACACCAGAAGGTCTTCAGGACATCGCGTTTCAATCGGAACAGGGGTCCCCAAGGCAAGTCCGGATTAACGACAAACCCGCACCTCAAACGAGGCTCGGTGAACTGGTGCGATTGCTTTGGTTGCTCCCTTCGATGGACCGGCTCTGGATCGAAGGGGCGGAGGGTCGCAGACGATTTCTCGACCGCATGACGCTCAGCTTCTTTCCACAACACGGCGAAACCTCGCTACTATATGAAAAGGCCATGAGAGAGCGAAATCGGCTGCTGAAGGATCAGGTGCGCGACCCAATGTGGTACAAAGCTCTTGAGTTGCAGATGGCGCAGTCCGGAGCTCAAATTCATCAGAACAGACAAAGGGCATTGGAGCGCATTCTGTTGGCGCAGGATCAGGCAAGTACTGAGTTTCCAACAGCTGAGCTCGAACTTGTCCAAACAGAAGGCGAAATGCCCGATTCCGCCGAAGATCTCCGCAGCGCATTTGAAGAAAGTCGCTTTCGAGACCTTGCCGCTGGTCGAACTCTGGTCGGTCCGCATCGCGCCGACCTGTATGGCGTTTTTGCAACCAAAGGCGTTCCCGCAGCCGACAGCTCAACTGGTGAGCAGAAAGCGTTGTTGATTTCACTCGTTTTGTCGAACGCACGTGCTCTGGTCGAAGATTTCGGGGCCGCTCCCATCGTTCTTCTGGACGAGGTTGCAGCACATCTCGATGCCAACCGCCGAGCCGCGCTTTATGATGAGATTTGCGCTTTGGGATCTCAAGCCTGGATGACGGGAACCGGTGCCGAACTCTTCACCGAACTTGGGCCACGTGCGCAGTATTTCGAGGTAAGCGAAAAAGAAGGGCGCACAGTCGTAACACCATTCGAGACTGCGTAACGACCTGTCCGCCGGGTAAATCACTCGACCGCTAAATCTTGTGTCAGTTGCGTGACAACCCTTTGGCTTTAGCGTATAAAATCAGCAGAAAAACAAAGGGCACGTACATGGCAGACCCCGCACAGGCACCGGAAGAATACGGCGCGGATTCCATCAAGGTTCTCAAAGGCTTGGAGGCCGTTCGCAAGCGTCCTGGCATGTATATCGGTGACACTGACGACGGCTCGGGTCTGCACCACATGGTGTACGAGGTGGTCGATAACGGAATTGACGAAGCACTGGCTGGCCATGCGGATTTTGTTCATGTCAAAATCCACGCCGACAACAGCGTTTCAGTGCGCGATAATGGTCGCGGGATTCCAGTCGATCTGCATGAGGAAGAAGGCGTTTCGGCTGCCGAAGTCATCATGACTCAACTGCACGCAGGCGGAAAATTCGACCAGAACTCCTATAAGGTTTCAGGTGGCTTACACGGCGTCGGCGTGTCGGTTGTGAACGCGCTGTCGGATTGGTTGGAGTTGCGAGTCTGGCGCAACGGGAAAGAGCACATAGCGCGCTTCGAACGCGGCGACACCGTCAAGCATCTGGAGGTTGTCGGCAATGCCGAGGGCGAGAAGGGAACCGAAGTCAGGTTCCTGGCCTCCACCGACACTTTCTCGAACCTCGACTATGATTTTCACACTTTGGAAAAGCGGCTGCGCGAACTTGCATTCCTGAACTCTGGCGTGCGCATCATCCTCGAGGATGAACGCCCGGCGGAACCTCTCAAGTCCGAGTTGTTTTACGAAGGTGGCGTTCGCGAATTCGTCAAATACCTTGACCGATCAAAGTCTCCGGTCATGCCTGAGCCCGTGTTCATGACCGGTGAAAAAGATGGCATTGGCGTCGAAGTGGCCATGTGGTGGAACGACAGCTACCACGAAACCGTCTTGCCCTTTACCAACAACATCCCGCAGCGCGACGGCGGCACCCACCTTGCAGGTTTTCGAGGTGCGCTGACGCGCACGATCAACAATTACGCGCAGTCTTCGGGCATCGCGAAAAAGGAAAAGGTCAACTTCACCGGCGACGACGCCCGCGAAGGCCTGACCTGCGTGCTGTCAGTCAAGGTGCCGGATCCGAAGTTCTCAAGCCAGACGAAGGACAAACTTGTTTCGTCCGAAGTACGCCCGGCAGTTGAAGGTTTGGTCAACGAAAAACTGGCCGAATGGTTCGAAGAGAACCCGAACGAGGCCAAGATCATCGTCGGAAAGATCATTGAAGCCGCGCTGGCACGGGAAGCCGCCCGCAAGGCCCGTGAACTGACGCGCCGCAAGACGGCGATGGATGTGAACTTCCTTGCCGGTAAGCTCAAAGACTGCTCGGAAAAAGACCCGTCCCAGACGGAACTGTTCCTGGTCGAGGGTGACAGCGCCGGCGGTTCTGCCCAGACAGGGCGTGATCGTCGCACGCAGGCTGTCCTGCCTTTGCGCGGCAAGATCCTCAATGTCGAACGCGCTCGCTTTGACCGGATGCTCGGCAGTCAGGAAATCGGCAATCTGGTGATGGCGCTCGGAACAGGTATCGGCCGCGATGAATTCAACATCGCGAAGCTTCGGTATCATAAGATCATCATCATGACGGACGCCGATGTTGACGGCGCGCATATCCGCACGCTGTTGCTGACCTTCTTCTATCGTCAGATGCCCGAATTGATTGAAGGCGGTTATCTCTATATTGCACAGCCGCCGCTCTACAAAGTGGCCCGTGGCAAGTCGGAAGTTTATCTCAAGGATCAGGCTGCGCTGGACGACTATCTGATCCAAATGGGTGTCGAAGGTGCACAGCTGGTGCAAGGGAACGGCGAAACCATTTCGGGTCAGGATCTCGCTCGGGTGGTTGAGGAAGCACGACAACTCAAACGCGTTCTTGATGCTTTCCCTACGCATTATCCACGCCACATCCTTGAGCAAGCCGCCATTGCCGGCGCTTTCGTTCAGGGCGCCGTAGATGCGGACCTTCAGGGCGTCGCGGACAAGGTTGCACAGCGCCTTGACCTCATTGCATTGGAATATGAGCGCGGGTGGCAAGGACGGATCACACAGGATCGCGGTGTTCGTCTGGCCCGCATTCTGCGCGGCGTCGAGGAAGTCAGGACGCTGGACGGCCCGATGCTGCGGTCCGGTGAGGCGCGGAAAACGGGAAGTTTCACGCAAAGTCTCCAGGCTGTCTACAATCAGCCGGCAACGCTTGTTCGAAAGGATCGCCGTCAGGTGATCCACGGTCCCTTGGACCTTCTCAACGCCATCCTTGATGAGGGCGAGAAGGGTCTCACCCTGCAGCGATACAAAGGTCTGGGTGAAATGAATCCTGATCAGCTATGGGAAACCACGCTGGATCCGGACGCGCGCACTCTGCTGCAGGTCAAGGTTGATGACATGACGGAAGCGGACGATCTGTTCACCAAACTGATGGGTGATGTCGTGGAACCGCGCCGAGAATTCATTCAGCAAAATGCGCTCAGTGTTGAGAACCTCGATTTCTGATTTGGCTTTGCACATTCGGAAATCGCAAGGCGCACTGCGCGGAACATGAGTAACGATTGGTTCGTGGCGCGTCGGCTCTGGTCGTCCGACGCAAGTGCTTCTACTGTTCGCTAGATTGTCACGTAGGGGAGAGCGGGACGCATGGACCTTGGAATGTCGGAACGCGTGCGCGCACTGGTGGAACAGGTGCGGGCGATGGTGGAAAACGAGATCGCGCCGCTGGATGGAGAATACCACGCAGAGGTCGGCAAGCATCCCTCCGGGGATCGGTTCCAGCATACCGCGAGGCAGTTGGAGATACTCAACGGGCTGAAAGCCAAGGCCAAGGAGCGTGGGCTGTGGAATTTTTGGCTGACAGACAGTGACAAGGGTCACGGCCTGACTACCGTAGAATACGCTTATCTCGCAGAAGAGATGGGCAAGGTGCATCTTGCCGCCGAGGTGTTCAACTGCTCTGCCCCCGATACCGGAAACATGGAAGTGCTGGAACGCTACGGCGCGCAGTGGATGAAAGACCGCTGGCTCACACGCCTTCTCGATGGCGATATCCGTTCGGCCTATGTGATGACGGAACCCGGCGTGGCGTCGTCGGATGCGGCTCAGCTTGCCTTCGAGGCCCGGAAAGACGGCGATGACTGGGTGCTCAACGGCGAGAAGTACTGGATTTCCGGCGCCGGGGATCCGCGGTGCGCTGTCTACATTCTGATGGCCTGTACAGCCCCTGAGGCAGCCAAGCACAGCCGCCACACGATGTTCGTCATGGATGCTGACACGCCGGGCATAGAGGTGCTGCGCCCGATGCATGTCTTCGGCCAGGATGATGCCCCACACGGGCACATGCACCTGAAGTTCACGGATGTCCGTGTACCTGCCCGGAACATCGTTCTGGGTGAGGGGCGCGGGTTTGAAGTGGCCCAGGGGCGGCTTGGGCCGGGACGCATTCACCATTGCATGCGTTCTATCGGGCTGGCGGAAAAGGCGCTTGAACTCATGTGTCTGCGCGGGCTTCACCGCGAAGCCTTTGGGAAGCGGATCATCGATCTGGGCGCGAATTACGACATCATCGCCAATGCGCGGATGGAGATCGAACAGGCCCGCCTGCTCTGTCTGAAAGCGGCGTGGATGATGGACACGCAAGGGACACGCGCTGCGCAGCCCTGGATCAGCCAGATCAAGGTGGTCGCGCCGCTCATGTCGCTCAAGGTCGTGGACGAGGCAATGCAACTCTATGGCGGCACCGGGATCAGCCAGGACACACCGCTCTGGCGGATGTGGACGCATCTTCGCACCCTGCGCTTTGCCGACGGCCCGGATGCAGTGCACCGCCGCCAGGTCGCGCGGGCCGAACTGCGCAAATACACCAACGGATGAGCGCGACTTTCGATCCGGCGGCTGTCGAGACATGGATGACAGCGCATGTGCCAGGTTTTCGGGGGCAGATTTCGGTTGAGAAGTTTGCCACTGGACAGTCAAACCCGACCTTCAAGCTGACCGCCGAGTCAGGCGTCTATGTTCTGCGGCGCAAGCCCCCTGGTCAGCTCTTGAAGTCAGCCCACGCGGTCGATCGCGAGTTTCGCGTTCAGAAGGCGCTTGCCGGGACGGATGTGCCTGTTTCCCGCATGCACGCGCTCTGCGAGGACGACAGTGTTATTGGCTCGATGTTCTACGTAATGGATTTCGTCGAGGGCCGAACATTTGTCGATCCCCGTCTTCCCGGTCTCGACAAACAGGAACGCGCCGCGATTTTCGACGACATGAACCGCGTACTGGCCGCGATCCACTCCGTCGATCTAAATGCGACCGGCCTTTCGGATTACGGGCCGCAAGGCAACTACTATCAGCGCCAGATTGACCGTTGGACCAAGCAGTACCGCGCCAGCGAAACCGAAAGCATTCCCGACATGGACGCGCTGATCGACTGGTTACGGGTTAATCTTCCCGAAGATGACGGGCGGGTCACGCTGGTCCACGGGGACTATCGCATCGACAATTTGCTTTTTGCTCCGGGCCATCCAGCCTGTGTTGCTGTGCTGGACTGGGAATTGTCGACGCTCGGCCATCCATTTGCGGATCTTGCGGCGGTTATCATGCAATGGGGCCTGCCTCCGGGCGACACCGGGCGTGGACTGGCTGGAGTGGATCGAAAGTCACTGGGTATCCCGGAGGATCAGGCTTTTATCGAGTCCTATTGCCACCGTCTCGACTTGCCCGGCATTGATCGGTTCGGCTTTTACCTCGCCTTCTGCTATTTCCGCATGGCTTCGATCCTGCAGGGCGTGAAACGCCGAGCACTTGATGGAAATGCTTCAAACCCGGAGAAAGCGCTCGAACTCGGAGCCTTCGTCCCGGTCTTCGCCGAAGGCGGCCTTCGCGCAGCAGGCACGGTCTAACCGTTATTGTATTCACTCTGTCTGGAAATTGGTCGGGCTGAGAGGATTCGAACCTCCGACCCCCTGCTCCCGAAGCAGGTGCGCTACCAGGCTGCGCTACAGCCCGACCGTGCAGCGGGAACTACTGCCCACGTACGGATTTGACAAGAGTTGATTTAAAGGAAGTGACAGCGTTTTTTGAGCATTGCACCCGATATGCACGCTATGCTTCGTCCTGTGCCGTCTTGATCCGGTCCCGGAACCGACCGGATGTCATCAATCCACTCAACCGCAAGGTTGACGGTGTGCCGATGCGGCTTCTGGTCCGCAACACAGGCATATTCTTGGAAGCTCCGGAACGGCTTTCTCGGAAAACAATGAACAATCCCGATGCAATGATGATCGTAGCGCCCAGCGCCGTATACAGATCCGTGGTCTCGCCAAAGAAAAGAAGCCCATATGCCGTCGCCCAGAGAATCTGGGAATACTGCATTGGGGCTACAATCGCGGCCTCTCCGGTCTGGTATGCCGTGATGATGATGCGCCCGGCGATCCACGCCATCAGCGAAATGATTGCAAGCAATCCGAGATGCTCGATCGGCATCGGCTTGTAAACGAACGCCAAAGCCGCCCCCATGACCACGAAATTGGCCACCATAGGGTAAAGAAGCATGACAACCGGGCGTTCTTCAGCTCCAATTTTTCGGACCACGATGGATGCAAACGCACCACCAAAAGCCGCGAGAATAGCTGCAGCATGACCAAGAGTCAGGTCCGTGGACCCCGGGCGCAGAACGACCATGACACCGATCAGACCGACGATCACGGCCATCCAGCGCTGCAACCGGACGGTTTCCCCAAGAATGGGAATCGAAAGAACGGTGATCAGAAGCGGGGTCGCAAAGAGGATCGCGTATGTCTGGGTCAGAGGCAACGCCGAGAACGCATAAAACGCAGATACACCCGTGACCACGGCGCCCATTGTCCGGACGGCCATCCACCAAGGGTGAACCGGAACAAGCGTTCCCGGCTTTGCGTCCCGCATCAGCATGATCGTCGCCAGGGGAAAGCTCAACAATACGCTGAAGAAAACGATCTGAACTGGTGAGTACGTCGCCCCAAGCGTCTTGATGAACACGTCATGGGTCGAGAAAAGACCGAAAGCGATCAGGGCCAGCACTGCGCCTTTTACATTCGAAGACACGGCTGGCCCCATTTTCAGTTACAGACTGGCGTCGAGCGCAGCGACGATGGCATCACCCATTTCGGAGGTGGACATAGGTGTGCCGCCTTCCGGACCCATCAG
Organism: Marivita geojedonensis; assembly: GCF_002115805.1. Lineage (GTDB taxonomy): Bacteria > Pseudomonadota > Alphaproteobacteria > Rhodobacterales > Rhodobacteraceae > Marivita > Marivita geojedonensis. The sequence continues at coordinate 15,626 of NZ_JFKC01000024.1, forward strand.
ATCAGCCGTGCGCGCACCATCGGCGAGAACTTTCTCGATGGCGTTTTCCAGACGTGCCGCTTCATCACCCTGATCGAAGCTGTAGCGCAGCGCCATTGCGAAGCTGAGGATACATGCAATCGGGTTCGCCTTACCTTGCCCCGCAATGTCAGGTGCGGAACCGTGCACGGGCTCATACAGCGCTTTGGGCCGACCGTTCGCCATCGGAGCACCTAGCGACGCCGATGGAAGCATGCCGAGGCTGCCTGTGAGCATTGCGGCAGCATCCGAAAGAAGGTCACCGAACAGGTTGTCCGTCACGATTACATCAAACTGTTTGGGCCAGCGGCAGAGCTGCATCGCACCTGCGTCTGCATACATGTGCGACAGCTCGACATCGGGATAGTCCTCGTCGTGCACTTTCTGCACGACTTCCCGCCACAGGATACCCGATTCCATCACATTGGCCTTTTCCATCGAGCAGACTTTGTTGCTGCGACGCCGCGCCAGTTCGAAAGCCGAGCGCGCTACCCGGTCAATTTCGGATTCGGTGTAACGCTGCGTGTTGATGCCAACACGTTCGTTGCCTTCCTCGAAGATGCCGCGGGGTTCACCGAAATAGATGCCGGATGTCAGTTCGCGCACGATCATGATGTCCAGACCCGCAACCACGTCTTTCTTGAGCGACGAGAAGTCGGCGAGCGCGTCAAAACACTGCGCAGGACGAAGGTTCGCGAAGAGATCCATTTCTTTGCGCAAACGCAGAAGGCCACGTTCCGGTTTCACACTGAAATCAAGATTGTCGTATTTGGGTCCACCAACAGCACCCAAGAGGACGGCATCGACTTCCTGTGCCTTCGCCATCGTGTCGTCATGGAGAGGCGTGCCGTGCTTGTCATAAGCCGCGCCGCCAACAAGGTCTTCGCTCACGTCGAATGTCAGGTCGCGTTTTGCGCCGAACCAATCAATGATCTTGCGCACCTCGGCCATGACCTCGGGGCCGATGCCATCACCGGGCAGAATCAGAAGCGAAGCGTTGCTCATCATGGAGTTCCTTTGATCAACAGGGTTGCGCCTCGCCTAGACCCGCTAGCACCTAGGGTCAAGGCAGAGCCAAGTCCGGAAGAGCAATGTCGACGGTGATCAGGCTGTGCCACTGGCCGGGAAGAGCAGGCCAGACCTGCGCATCACCTGTCAGAAGTTCGGCGGACGGAAGCAGATAGGAGACCCGCATTGGCCCGGGATCATCCCAATGCGCACTCACCTGCCCGGCAAGCGGGTCGCTCAACAAAGGGGCTGAAAGAAATTCGGCCATCGCCCTGCGATACCCTTCTCCCCTCTCAGGATCGAGGTTGGTGTTGGCCATGAAGACCCACGGTCGCCCCAACCCTGTGCCAAGGCGTCCATCGAGGATCATCGTCCACAGTCTCAATTCGTCAAGGTTCCGCCGACCGTTCCGATCCTCCGGTCCATCAAAAACAGGCGCTCCGGCGTGTCCGATCAACAGGTTCAGCGTTCTGTCACTGCTCTCTCCATCAATCAGAATCGGCACGATCCAATGCCCTCCCGCTGACAGCCGTTGAATATCTGCCGCTGCATCGGTGTCTGTCAGATTGGTTCCCGGGATGTCTCTCCACAAAAGATCGTTGAAGTTCTCTACCCGTTCGACGTCTATCGGAAACCGCGACAGGATCCCCGACGCCTTCTGTCCTGGAAAGAGCCCGTAAGCATGAGAGTCCTCAGGTTCCCCGAGCCTTCCATCGCCGTCGATATCATGTCCGGTTGGCCGACCCGCGTTCGAGGCGAGCGGCAGAACATATCGGTGCCCATCAGAAACAAGGTCCGATAACGCGGCTAGGCTGGTGCCCAGCGCATCGAAATCAATCTGGGTCAGAACGAGAACATCAACGTCAGCACGACGTATGGCCTCAGCAACCTGCAATAGGTCTTGGTCCGGGACATGCAGATCACGCAGCAGAAGGCCAGGACCATCGCGCGACAAAGCAACATGCCATAGAGCCAGGCGCAGATCGTCAGCATGGGCATGTTGGGTCGCCAGAACAAAGGCCAAAGCAATGGCTCTCAGGCGATTTGCAATTCGTCTTCCTGAGCGTAGGCGCGACGACGCTTTTCCTCGATCAGAACAGCGACCCGAAAGAGCGCGATGCCACGCATCATCAGTGTCAGCGGCAAGAAAGCCCATGCGCATAGCACCCAGATCAAGACTTCGGGCAGCATCAGCAAACTCGGGTCGAACGCGCCGATCCAGAGACGCAGCATTGCCGGGATCAGAAATGGCAAAAGAAATCCTAACGCGAGGTTAAAATGCGCATCTCTTTTCAGGCGGAACAGCACATCACGCCCTGACGTCGGATCGAAGAGCGGCAGATTTATCCAGAAATTGAAGGCTTTCTTTCGGATCGGCCAGAAAATGAACCGCGCATGCAGCCAAAACAACAGCAGGACCATCATGGTTACGGTCAGCAACAAGCCGGACACGTTCAGTGCCGTTTCATGATCAAACCCCGCAGGCAGATCATTCAGCGCAATCGACATAAGCCGGACCGGGGAAAACGGAAAATCGAGCAAACGGGTTGCCCAGAGCGCAAGGGACTCAAGCAAAGTCGTCGTATTGCGCGCACCGGCTTCGGCTGTTGCCATGAGTATCGACGCAAACAGAACACAGAAAAACAGGGCGAGGAAGCGCAGCCTGTTGAATGGCGGTGCATTCCTGAATTCGAGGAAAGTCGGATATTCGCTGTTGTATTCGGTAAAGGTTACGACCGCCGCGACCAAAGCTATCAATGCCGCCATCTGGGCTGAATCGCTGGACGTTCCGGGAAGAACGAGCGACGGAATCGCCACAAGCAACGCCATCAAAAGCGCACGCACAGCTGATCCGATGATCCGCTTGACCACTCTGGTTTCCCTTCAACCTGGACGATCGCGATACGATGCCGCGACCTTATTCCAAATTTGTGCCGCCGGGATGGCGGACTGCCTCATTATTGCCCCATTTGTGCCCAAGTTCGCCGCGGCGCTCAACTCCGCTGCCATGAGAAGTCGCCGAAATCATTGAAGTTACACGAAAACTGGTGCGCGTTTACATCAAACCGTGCCTTGAAATATGGCAAACCCACAGAAACACACAACATATTGTAGAAACACGGACGCGATCAACAAACAAAAAAGCCGCCCTGCAAGGCGGCTTTTCCGATCTCGTTTGTGGTGATTACACCCATGGACGGGCCTGTGAAGCCTGGGCCTCAAAGCTGTCAATGGCCGCCGCCTTTTCCATCGTCAGGCCAATGTCGTCGAGACCATTCAACAGGCAGTGCTTCTTGAAGCTATCAACCTCGAACGAGAAGGTTTCTCCGTCAGAGCTGGTCACGACCTGGTTTTCCAGATCAATCGTCATGCGCGCATTGGAGCCTTTTTCGGCATCCTTCATGAGCACATCCACAGCCTCCTGCGGCAGAACAATCGGCAGAATGCCGTTCTTGAAGCAGTTGTTGTAGAAGATGTCCGCAAACGATGTCGAGACAATCGCCCGAATCCCGAAATCCTTAAGCGCCCAGGGGGCGTGTTCGCGCGAAGACCCGCAGCCGAAGTTGTCTCCTGCAACGAGGATCTCTGCCTCACGATACTGCGGCATGTTCAGCACGAAATCGGGAATTTCATCACCGTTGTCGTCATAACGCATCTCGTCGAAAAGGTTCACGCCCAGACCCGAGCGCTTGATCGTCTTGAGGAACTGCTTGGGGATGATCATATCGGTGTCGATATTCACCAGCGGCATGGGTGCCGCAATCCCGGTGAGTTTTTCGAATTTTTCCATTACATCATCTCCCGCACATCGGTGAGTTTTCCGGTGATTGCCGCAGCTGCCGCCATAGCGGGCGACATCAGATGGGTTCGACCACCACGGCCCTGACGGCCTTCGAAGTTGCGGTTGGACGTAGCCGCGCAGCGTTCACCCGGAGCCAACTGGTCAGGGTTCATCGCAAGACACATGGAGCATCCAGCAAGACGCCACTCGAAACCGGCCTCTTTGAAGATGTCTGCAAGACCTTCCTCTTCGGCCTGAGCGCGCACAAGGCCAGAGCCCGGCACGACCATCGCCCGTTTGACTGCGATCTTCTTGCCTTTGAGGATTTCGGCTGCAGCGCGAAGGTCCTCGATCCGGCCATTGGTGCAGGACCCGATAAAGACCGTGTCGATCTCGATGTCCGAAAGCTTCTGACCCGGTGTCAGGCCCATATACTCGATCGAGCGCTTCGCAGCACCAACTTTGCCGCCTTCAAAGCTTTCAGGCGCGGGGACTTCTGCAGTGATCGGCAACACGTCTTCAGGCGAGGTTCCCCATGTCACGACCGGTGCGATGTCTTCACCCTTGATGGTGATCACCTTGTCCCAATGTGCGTCCTCGTCAGAGAAGAGGGTTTTCCACCAGTTAAGTGCTGCTTCCCACTGCGCACCCTTCGGCGCGTGCGGGCGGCCCTTGACGTATTCAAACGTCTTTTCATCCGGTGCGATCAGACCCGCGCGTGCGCCGCCTTCGATCGCCATGTTGCAGACGGTCATACGCCCTTCCATCGACAGATCGCGGATCGCCTCACCGCAATACTCGATGACATAGCCAGTGCCGCCGGCGGTGCCAGTCTTGCCGATCACCGACAGGGTGATGTCCTTGGCGGTCACACCGGGGCGCAGCTTGCCGGTGATTTCGACCTTCATGTTTTTGGACTTCTTCTGAATCAGCGTCTGGGTTGCCAGAACATGCTCGACCTCGGACGTACCAATGCCGTGCGCAAGAGCGCCGAAAGCACCATGCGTCGCGGTGTGCGAGTCGCCACAGACCACGGTCATGCCCGGCAGGGTCCAGCCCTGTTCGGGCCCGACGATGTGCACGATGCCCTGACGGACATCCGACACCGGATAGTAATGAATGCCAAAGTCCTTTGCGTTCTTGTCGAGTGCGGCGACCTGGATCGCGCTGTCCTCGGTCATGTTCTTCGGATCTTCACGGCCCGGAGTGGTAGGAACGTTGTGATCCGGAACCGCAATGGTCTTGTCCGGCGCACGCACCGACCGACCTGCCATCCGCAGACCTTCAAAGGCCTGGGGGCTGGTCACTTCGTGAACGAGGTGACGGTCGATGTAGAGAAGGCAGGTGCCATCGTCGGCTTCATGCGCGACATGGGCATCCCAGATTTTGTCATAGAGCGTTTTGGGGGACATCGGTCCTCTCCCTTGAACTTGTCAGAATTGGTGGTGTGGTCGGGGTAGCTCAGGCGCAGCAGTCTAGCCGCGCGAGCACGGTATGCGTCGCACCGAAAAACCGTTCCCGCAAACGCGCCCGGTCGTCCAGATCGAAAACCATTTCCATGCCTGCTGCTTTACATCATCGCCCTGCCTCGCCGCAAGGGCGGCGCTACACGCGCGCCCGTATGGAAAAAGATGATCCAGTAACCCGTTTACCGCGTACCAGACACTAGCGAGGGACAAATGCTGACGAAACTCAACATCATCAATCTGACGCTGATCGCGATTCTTGCGGCCGGTCTTGTCGTGCACACGGCAGGCGCGGACACGGATCTCGAACCGATCGCAGTCGTGTTTCCATTCACCGACTCTTAACCAGTTGCGCTGATCACTCAGCGATGCAACGCTGGTGTCAGGCAGTCACCCGGGCACAGAATGGATCCTGATGTCGTCTCACCAGAAACCCTGACCGAGGTCACACTCGACCTATACGTTTGGGCAGAGGCCTTTCTGACAAGTCTGCTGCGACCATGGAACGCCTACCAACTTCTGATTGCGCTTGGCGTTTTCTTAACGGCCCATCTTCTCTCTGCGATCATCAAGCCACGTATGCACGAGTGGATGCGTGGTCTCGAAGGATGGCCAAAATGGCGCATGCGGGCTTTGGTGGTGTTTCACCGACGCCTGCGCATGGCTCTCTTCGTGGTGTTGATCTGGCTTGTGGTCTTCGTCATGCGCGAAATCACCTGGCCATCGCGATCATACCTTTTGGCAATCATTGCCAATCTTGCGACAGCATGGCTTCTCATTGCCTTTGCGACCCGCCTTATCAAGAACACGCTCATGCGCGGTATCGTGCGATACGGCGCGTGGATTTGGGTCACGCTGTCCATTACGGGTCTGTCTGACGAAGCTCAGGCTCTGCTTGACAGCGCGGCTTTCAGCATTGGCGACATGCGCGTCTCAATTTGGTTGGTTATCCAAGCAATTGTCATCGTTGCAACACTTCTGACACTGGCTCGCATCATCAGCAGCACCACGGCCGCGTCGATCCGACGGAATGAAGATATTTCACCGTCAATGCAGGTTCTTGCAATCAAGTTCCTGCAGGTTGCGCTCTTTGGAACGGCCTTTTTTCTTGGTTTACGGATCGTCGGAGTTGATCTGACAGGGCTTGCCGTTCTGTCAGGTGCGATCGGTGTCGGCCTCGGTTTTGGCCTCCAAAAGGTCGTGTCGAACCTGGTCTCAGGCATCATCATCCTTCTCGACAAGTCGATCAAACCGGGTGACGTGATCTCTCTGGGCGACACTTTCGGATGGATCAACAGCTTGGGCGCGCGTTATGTGAGCGTGGTCACGCGTGACGGCAAGGAATACCTGATCCCAAATGAAGACCTCATCACCGGGCAGGTGGTGAACTGGTCTCATTCCAACGAATTCGTACGTTTGGATATCTATTTTGGAACAGCCTACTCTGACGACCCCCACAAGGTGCGGGAAATCGCGATCAATGCGGCGAAGTCGGTAGATCGCGTACTGAGCTTCAAACCTCCGGTCTGTCACATCGTCGGTTTCGGAGACAGTTCGGTTGACTACATCCTGCGCTTCTGGATCCGCGATCCCACAGGCGGGCTGACCAACATCCGGGGCAATGTCTATCTGGCCCTTTGGGATGCGTTCCACGAAAATGGAATTTCGATTCCGTTCCCGCAACGAGAGGTGAAGCTGCTCGAAGGATCGGAGCTTGCGACAAAATCGCTCCCCGACTGACGGACGGTTGCGGCTGACTCCGCCTATCGGCTCGCACATACTGTCTTCGATTAGTTAGGGAGTCTTTTATGGCAGACGAAATCGTACTTCTCGACGGTGCGCGCACCGCAATCGGCACCTTTGGCGGATCATTGGCTGCCACGCCTCCGATCGATCTCGGCGCAGCGGTGGCCAAGGCTGCAATGGAACGTTCCGGGGTCGAGGGCGGACAAATCGGGCATGTTGTCTACGGTCATGTCATCAACACCGAACCCCGCGACATGTACCTCAGCCGCGTCGCAGCAATGCAGGCCGGAATCCCGGACACGACACCTGCCATGAACGTGAACCGTCTTTGCGGATCGGGCGCACAGGCCATCGTTTCGGCCATTCAGTCCTTGATGCTGGGCGATGCGGAATTCGCTCTGGCCGGTGGCGCAGAAAGCATGAGCCGTTCTCCCTATATCGTGCCGGACCAGCGGTGGGGCGCGAAGATGGGTGACATCCGCACGCTCGACATGATGCTTGGCGCGCTGAACTGTCCCTTCGGCACAGGCCACATGGGCGTGACGGCAGAAAACGTTGCCGCCGAGCATGACATCACCCGTGACGCGCAGGATGCGTTTGCGCTTGAAAGCCAAAAACGCGCGGCGAAAGCCATTGAGGAAGGCCGCTTCAAGAGCCAAGTCATTCCGATTGAGGTCAAAGTCAAACGCGACATGGTGCCGTTCGACACGGATGAGCACCCCAAGGCCACCACGTTGGAAACGCTTGGCGGTCTGAAAACCGTGTTCCGGAAAGATGGCACCGTCACCGCCGGAAACGCCTCGGGTATCAATGATGGTGCTGCGGCTGTTGTTCTGGCCACCGCGTCTGCGGCCGAAAAGGCCGGTCTCAAACCCAAAGCGCGCATTCTGGGATACGCTCATGCGGGCGTCCGCCCCGAGGTGATGGGCATCGGGCCTGTGCCTGCGGTCGAGAACCTGCTCAAGCGTACTGGTCTGTCGATCAATGATTTCGACGTGATTGAAAGCAACGAGGCCTTTGCGGCACAGGCACTTGCCGTGAACAAAGGGCTTGGTCTTGACCCTGCCAAGGTCAACCCGAACGGCGGCGCAATTGCGCTCGGCCATCCTGTCGGCGCGACTGGAGCGATCATCACCGTCAAAGCGCTCTATGAATTGGAGCGCATCGGCGGATCGAAAGCGCTCATCACCATGTGCATTGGTGGCGGTCAGGGTATCGCCTTGGCTATCGAACGCCTGTAACCCAAGGGCACACTCCGCTTTGCAAACCCGGCTGACCACCCTCAGCCGGGTTAATTCATTCTTCAGCATGATCCCGGACAGTCCCAAAACGGAATGACGGAGGACTGGATGAGTCTCGCCAACAAACTGGCAGAGGAACGGCGTGCCCGTTTGGCCGCTGAACGCCTTTTGGAACTCAAGCAGGCCGAACTTTTCGCCGCCAATCGCAAGCTGGGCAACCACGCACAGCAGCTCAGCAACGAAATCGTCGAGACGCGGGCCGAGGTGGCGATGGTGCGCGGAGAGAACCAGCGCGTAAAAACCGAATTGGGCGTCGCCAACGAAAAGATTCAGATCGCGGAACGCCGTCTGTGGCATTCCATCGAGACAATTCAGGACGGTTTCGCATTCTTCGACTCCGACAACCGCATGATCGTCGCCAATCGTGCCTATCTTGCAGTGTTCGACGATTTGGAAGAGGTGCAGCCGGGTATCACATACCCACGCATCCTTCAGCTTCTGACCGAGGAAGGCATTGTCAATATCGGCAAAGAACACCCCGCCGAGTGGCGGGCCCGAATGCAGGATCGGTGGCAGCAGGATGATCCCACGCCGATGGAAATCCAGCTTTGGAATGGTGAACACGTCCGGATCTTCGACCGCCGCGGGCCTTCGGGCGATGTGGTCAGCCTTGCACTCAACATTACATCCAGCGTCCGCTACGAAGAACAGCTGCGAGAAGCCCGGGAACGGGCCGAAACGGCAAACCGGGCCAAATCGGCCTTTCTGGCCAACATGAGCCACGAAATCCGGACACCCATGAACGGAGTTGTCGGGATGGCCGACCTGCTGACCGAAACCGAACTCGATACCGAACAAAGATTGTTTGTCGATACGATCAAAAACTCTGCCGAGGCGCTATTGGTTATTATCAACGACGTCCTCGATTACTCGAAAATCGACGCAGACAAACTTGTTCTGCATCCGGAAGCTTTTGACCTTGAACAGACTTTTCAGGAGGTGATCACACTCTTGCAGCCATCGTCACAGGCAAAAGGGTTTGCTGTAATCCTCGACTATGACGTGTTCCTCCCGACCAGGTTCATTGCCGATCCGGGGCGCATTCGTCAGATCGTCACGAATCTGATGGGCAACGCCGTAAAGTTTACGCTCGATGGCCAGGTCGTTCTTCGGGTGGTTGGAGAGACCTCCAATGGGACGACCAGAAAACTCAATATCACGGTTGAGGACACAGGCATTGGCATCGCCGAGGACAAGATCGATCACGTCTTTGGAGAATTCAATCAGGTCGAAGATGACCGCAATCGTCAGTTCGAAGGGACTGGTCTTGGACTGACCATCACCAAACGACTGGTCGAACTGATGGGGGGCAATATCTGGGTCACGTCCAAAGAAGGGGAAGGAAGCTGCTTCGGATTCTCTGTGGTCCTTCCCGTCGATCTGCAAAACGACACGGAACTCGCGAAAATCGATCCACAGTTAAAGAACATATTGGTGATCGACGAAGGCACAGGAAAGACCGGGGCACTTCTGACCGACCAGATCAGGGCCTTCGGCGGCAAACCATGTCTGTGTATCGACCCATCGGAACTGACGGAGTCGATGTTTGAGTCCGCCAATTTGGTCGTGCTTTCTCTGGAACCGCACCACCCGATGTTCAGAAAGACCCTCACGGTCATGCGAAGGCTGAGTGCAGAAACCCCTGTTCTGATCGTATCCCGGGACCCGAAAGGCGTGACCGACACGGGACTGGAACAAACACAAACGATTCAGCGGCCTTATGCGCGTACCGCCCTGTTCGACGCGATACAGACTTTGGCGATCCCCAAGGCACAAAAGCCGCCGACGGCCGAGAACTGCGGAGAATCCCAACCAAAAGTGCTCTTGGCCGAGGATAACCTCACCAACCAATTGGTATTCCGCAAAATGGTGCGCAAACTGCGGATTGATCTTCGTATGGCCAATGATGGGTTTGAGGCTGTCACTGCCTTCGAAACTGAGCGCCCGGATGTCATCTTCATGGACATTTCAATGCCCGGAATGGACGGGAAAGAGGCAACTGCACGTATACGCGCGCTTGAGGGCAATGGCCCAAATGTACCAATCATCGCTGTAACCGCGCATGCAATGGACGGCGATCGCGATATGGTTCTGGATGCCGGATTGACCGACTACCTTACCAAGCCGCTGCGCAAGGATGCTTTGATCGAGAAACTCGAACTCTATTGTCCACAGTTTCAGTTGGCGTCGTAAGGACGTACAAAAACCGGTGCGTCGGGTTTGGAGAGGTCTTCACGGTAGGCGTAACCGCCCAGATCGAAATCAAGGATACCTGCAGGGTCCGTCAGCCGCCGCTGGATGATGAACCGGGCCATCGATCCGCGTGCTTTCTTGGCAAAGAAGCTAACGATTTTCGGCCCTTTGCCGTCGCCCTTATCCTCCATGAAGGCCGGAGTGATAATTCGCAAACCAAGAGGTTTTACCGGAACCGCCCCGAAATATTCCTGGCTTGCGCAATTGATCAGCGTGTCGGTCTTGAGGTCAGCTGCCTGCGCCCTGAGTTCCTTTGCGATCTGGTCACGCCAGTAGTCATAGAGATTGCCACCGCGCCGGGTTTTCAGTCGGCTTCCCATCTCAAGGCGGTAGGCCTGAATACCATCAAGCGGGCGCAGAATACCGTAAAGGCCCGAAAGAATACGGAGGTGATCCTGCGCCCAGCGCAATTCGTCCGTGTCCAGCGACGCCGCCTCCAGACCCTGATAGGTGTCTCCCGCGAATGCCAGCGCGGCGGGGCGCAGGTCATCGATCGACGGGGACTCGTCGAAGTCGCGAAAGCGGTCACGGTTCAACTTTGCCAAATCGTCGCTCAGGTCCATCAGCGCCTTGAGACTGCCCAGCGTCAGATTACGCGCGGTCTTTGCCAGCCTGTTGGCGTCATCCTGAAAGACCGGTTCGGTCATCGCCACATCGCGCTCGGACCAGTCAAGGCGTTTGGCCGGAGAAATCACGACAAGCATGGGAGTACCTTCCTAGAATTCAGAGTTCCGAACGATCTAGTGCGCAGCCCTCAAAACGTCCAGAAACGTCTCTGCAAAACGGTCAGCGTGTCGCTCCCCGATAATTCGTGCAATCCCGCGTTCATCACGCGGTCTGTTCTGCGCAAGCTTGGCCAGTTGACCGGCGCTGCACGACATCGGCTTGAGCGTGCCACATTCCCCTCGGATCAGTTGGGCCTGCGACTGCAGTAGCGCATCGTAGAGGCCGCCCGCGTCACTGGTCGCCAGTTTGCGGCGGGCGGGATGGGTTTCTGGAACATCTCCCGCGATGACTTCGAGAAAGGCACGCCCGTACCGTTCTAGCTTTTTCGCACCGACACCGTTGATCCGCGCCATGTCGTCCAGCGTCTTGGGCCGCGTTTCTGCCATTTCGATGAGCGTTCGGTCGGGAAAGATGACATAGGCCGGAACCGACAGGTCCTCGGCCAGCGCGCGGCGTTTCGCCTTGAGCGCCGAAAGAAGCGGCGCGTCCTCGTCACTGACCAGCGTGCGCACCTGTGGCCTGCGCTCGCTGGCGGCCTCTATGCTGTCACGACGCAGCGAGATCGTCTGTTCGCCCCGCAGGATCGGGCGAGCCGCTTCGGTCATCACAAGTGCCCCGTGCCGTTCTGAATCCGGGCGCATCAGGTCGTGACCCATCATCTGGCGGAACACTGCCTGCCACTCACCGCGTTTCAGATCCTTGCCGACACCGAATGTCGGCAGCGTGTCGTGACTGCGCTGAAGGACCTTTTCGGTTTTCGTACCCAGCAGAATATCGATCAGATGTCCCGCACCAAAACTTTCGCCCGTCCGCAACGCCGCCGACAGCGCCTTGCGCACCGCTTCGGTGCCGTCGAACACCTCGGCCGGCTTGTCGCACAGATCGCAATTGCCGCAGGACACCTCGGATTCACCGAAATACCCCAGCAATGTCTTGCGTCGGCATTCCAGCGCTTCGGCCAGCCCGAGCAAGGCATTCAGACGCCCGTGGTCGGCATGACGGCGTTCCGGCGGGGCCAGACCTTCGTCGATCTGCGAGCGGCGCAGACGGATGTCATCGGCCCCGTATAGCGTCAGGGTTTCGGCAGGAGCGCCGTCGCGTCCGGCGCGACCGATTTCCTGGTAATACGCTTCGATGGACTTTGGCAGATCGGCATGGGCCACCCAGCGGATATCGGGTTTGTCGACGCCCATGCCGAATGCAACCGTGGCGACAACGATCAACCCGTCCTCGGTGGCAAAACGTGCTTCGACCTCTCGACGCTGATCCGCCTCCATCCCACCGTGATAGGCGCAGGCCGCGTGACCTTCGGCATTCAGCGCCTGCGCCAGCGACTCGGTCTTTGCGCGGGTGCCGCAATAGACGATGCCAGACTGCCCCTTGCGGGCAGCGGCGAACTGCATGATCTGCTGGCGCGGCTTGTTCTTAGGTTCAAACATCAGGTGGATGTTCGGCCTGTCGAACCCGCGCAGGAAGGTGCGCGGCGGCTGCCCGTCAAACAGACGGGTGACGATTTCCTCCTGCGTTTCCGCATCTGCGGTTGCGGTGAACGCCGCCAGCGGCACATCGAGCGCGCGTCGCAATTCCCCGATACGCAAGTAGTCGGGCCGGAAATCGTGGCCCCATTGGCTCACGCAATGGGCCTCATCGACAGCGATCAGAGACACACCCGCCTGCTGCAGCATCCGTTGCGTGGCGGTCGAGGCAAGCCGTTCTGGCGCGAGGTACAGCAGCTTGAGCGCGCCGGAATGAAGCATGTCCCACACGGCGTCGTTTTCCGCGTCGGTATTGGCCGAGGTCAGCGCACCTGCCGCAACACCCGCTTCGCGCAGTCCCCGTACCTGATCGCGCATCAGGGCGATCAGCGGGGAAATGACCACCGTCACACCGTGCCGGAACAGCGCCGGAAGCTGGAAGCACAGAGACTTTCCACCGCCGGTCGGCATGATGGCAAGCACGTTTTCCCCGCGCGTGACGGCATCCACGATCTCGGACTGGCCGGGACGGAAGCTGTCGAATCCAAAGACGTCGCGCAGAATCGCGTCTGCGTCGGACATGTCGCGGGGCATGGATGACCTGTCAGGTTCTTAACTACATCTGCTCTTAGGCTGACAGTCTCATACTAAGGATGCGTGAACAAGTTTGGATTGCCGTATCAATCCAAGGATTTGACCCATCCTCGCTTTTGGAAAGGACGCGCCATTACCCACGAAAGGTGGCGCCTCGAAAGTCGGGCAACCCAGGACGCGAATCTGCCAGTTTCAGACCGTGCGGCATTGCAGGTCAGAACCCGTAGAAGAAACCTGCGTTGTTCTGAAGAACGATGCGGATGATGTAGACACCGATCAGCGCGACGAGCGGAGCAAGGTCAATCCCGGACATCGGTGGCAGGATGCGTCGCAGCCGGGAATAGAGCGGTTCGAGAATCCGAATCAGGGCATCCCAGATCTGCGCGACGATAGGCTGACGCAGGTTCAGGACCTGGAAATTGATCAGCCAACTCATGATGACATGAGCGATGATGAAGAACCACACCACGTCGAGAAGCAGCATGAGGATCTGGTACAGCGATTGCATCGGACTGAGTTCCTTCGTCAATAACAGCGTTAGACCTAGGCGCTGTCGCCGGGAAGAACAAGTCAGTGCAGTTTCCGCGAGGTCGCGGTTGACGTTGCTCCTGCTTGGGTCAACCAAGGCCCGAACAGGAGGCACTGATGTATCCCTTTGTCCGCATGGCGCTTGGTATCTGGAAAGCGCGCACCGCCCCAAAGCTCGGTCCGTTTGGCACTTATGTCTCGCACCATCGCTGCTGGCCGTGGGACATCGATATGTGGATGGAACTGAACAATGGCCGGACCCTGACTCTCTATGACCTTGGGCGTATCCCCCTGGCACAGGTGAACGGTCTTCTGTCGATGGTACGCAGCGAGCGCTGGGGCCTGACAATGGCGGGCGTTGTCGTTCGCTACAGGCGGCGCATCCGGACCTTTGAGCGGTTTGAAATGCGCAGCCGTCTGCTGTGCTGGGACGAGCGTTTTCTGTATATTGAACAGTCGATGTGGAAAGAGAATGGCGAGTGCGCCAACCACGCCGTCTACCGTTCTGCTGTGACCGACCGGAACGGAATAGTGCCTACCGAACGTGTGATCGCCGCGATGGGCATGGCGGGAACGCCCTCTCCAGAGACGCCCGATTGGGTGGAAATGTGGCTTCATGCAGAGGACGCTCGTCCCTGGCCCCCCATGCAGGAAACAGTTCAGCAATAACGATGCTTGTCGCTCTGGCGTTTCGCACTCATAACCCCGGAAGGGGGATTTGGAATGGCAAACGCATCATTGCGCAAACGGATTTGGGGCTGGTTCTTCTTCGACTGGGCCAGTCAGCCGTATAACACCCTGCTCATTACATTCATCTTTGCCCCCTACATCAAGGAATTGGTTGGGGACGGAACCGCTGCTCAATCGGCTTGGGGGTTTGGGATCGGAACCGCCGGTCTTGCGATCGCTCTGTTAGCGCCGGTTCTAGGTGCGATGGCGGACACAGGCGGCAATCGCATGCGCTGGATCTGGCTGTTCTCGGCCATGTACGTTCTCGGCGCGGGTGGCCTTTGGTTTGCAGCACCCGGAGATTTCAACCTTGTGCTCATCCTGACCCTTTTCGCCATCGGCATGATCGGAATGGAATTCGCAACCACGTTCACCAACTCCATGCTGCCGGATCTCGGGACGCCTGACGAAATTGGTCGGATCAGCGGAAACGGTTGGGCATTTGGCTATGTCGGCGGTCTGATCGCACTTGTCATCATGCTCGTCTTCTTTGCGGACAATGCAGAGACCGGAAAGACCCTGATTGGACTCAGCCCGGCATTTGGATTGGATCCGGAGACGCGGGAGGGGACGCGGTTTGTCGGCCCTCTTGTGGCGATCTGGTTTGCGGTGTTCATGATCCCGTTTTTTCTCTTCGTCAAAGACCCGAAAGCCAACAAGGCGGCACCGGGTGCGATCAGGCGTGCACTGAAAGACCTGAAATTTACCTTGCGGCGCCTTCCGCAGGACAGGTCACTGTTTGCCTTTCTCGCGTCCGCGATGTTCTACCGGGATGCGCTGAACGGCATGTATGCCTTTGGCGGCATCTACGCTGCCGGGGTGTTGGGCTGGAGCGTGCAGAATGTCGGCATCTTCGGCATCATCGCCATCATTGCTGGTGCCATTGCCGCATGGCTGGGCGGCATGGCCGATTCCCGGTTCGGGCCAAAGCCGGTGATCGTTGTCTGCATCCTTGCGTTGACGGCAGTTGGCATCGCCATCGTTCTGATCTCGCGCGATACGATGTTTGGGATTTCGCTTGCAGAGGGTTCGGCGCTTCCGGACATCGCGTTCTTCGTGATCGGTGCGGTGATCGGTGCAGCCGGCGGGGTCATCCAGTCAGCCAGCCGGACAATGATGGTGCGTCAGGCGAATCCTGCCCGCATGACAGAAGCGTTCGGTCTTTACGCTTTGGCCGGGAAAGCGACGAGTTTTCTGGCACCTTTTCTGATCGGAGTTACAACATACGTCACCGGCTCCCAACAATTGGGGGTCAGCCCAGTGATTATCCTTTTCCTGATCGGGCTTGTCTTGTTAGTCTGGGTCAACCCAAACGGGAAACGAGCAGTATCATGAAACGGATTTCTCTTCTTCTTGGTCTCGCTTTTCTTCTGGCTGCCTGTGGTGGCGATGGCGGGTCGCGTAGCGCCGAGGCAACCGCCGCCAGTTCCCCACGCGTGAGCGGAGTTCTGAGCACCCGGCAGGCAAAGCAGCTTTTCGGCGGTATGGACACAGGATCCCGACAATCGCCGGCTGCCTACGGAAGCTACGCCAAGGGCTGCGCAGCCGGACAGGTTCAATTGCCGGAAACTGGACCAACGTGGCAGGCGATGCGCCTGTCCCGAAACCGCAATTGGGGTCTGCCGGTCACCGTCGATTTCCTGAAAGATTTGTCGCGCATCGCGGCACGGCAACCCGGATGGAACGGCCTTTACATTGGGGATATCAGCCAACCGCGTGGCGGTCCGATGCTCACCGGTCATGCAAGCCATCAGATCGGACTCGATGCGGATATCTGGATGCGTCCTGCCAACCGGCTGAACCTGACCCAGTCGGAACGCGAGAACATCTCGTCAATTTCGATGCGTCGTTCGAACGGAGCCTTCACAAACGATGAATGGACCGAAGCGCACCGCAACATCATCAAGGCTGCGGCAAGCGATCCGCGCGTGGCACGGATATTCGTATTCCCGGGCGCAAAGGTCGCGATGTGCAATGCCGAAAAAGGAGACCGCAGCTATCTGCGCAAAATCCGGCCGTGGTATGGTCATCACTACCATTTCCACGTTCGTTTGGCCTGCCCTCGTGGGATGTCCGGCTGTGTGGATCAGGATCCGCCCCCGCGTGGAGATGGTTGCGCGGATGCGCAACAATGGGTCAACAACATCCTGAACCCACCTCCGCCGGATCCGAACGCGCCGAAACCGAAACCACGGCGGGAATTGACGATGGCTGATCTGCCTGCGCAGTGCGCTGCCGTTCTTTCAGCAAACTGACCTTCCGCGTCCACTGAACACAAAGTGTCGGACAAAATGCCAGCAGCACGATTCCTGTCGTCCTATCATTGGACCAAGGAGCAGAAAGACTTTGGCGGCTATTCCGCAATATCCCTTGCCCCGGACGGAGGCGGCTTCGTGATGCTGAGTGACCGGGCCCATCTC
This sequence comes from Marivita geojedonensis, assembly GCF_002115805.1. Classification (GTDB taxonomy): domain Bacteria; phylum Pseudomonadota; class Alphaproteobacteria; order Rhodobacterales; family Rhodobacteraceae; genus Marivita; species Marivita geojedonensis. The sequence goes on from NZ_JFKC01000024.1 coordinate 32,672, forward strand.
ATAGAGGGGACGATATTCCGACATCAGGGCCGGATCATCGGTGTCCGCAGCACCGAATTGTCCAAACTCGAAATACCCGAAGACTTGTTCGACGAGGAGCCGACACGGGACACCGAGGGCTTGGCGCGCGATGCGAAAGGGCAACTCTATATTTCTCTTGAAAGCGACAATCGGGTTCTTCGGCGGGGCACGGACGGCGCGTGGTCGGCCCTGCCTTCCCACCCGGCAATAGACGACTTGCCGAACAATCGTGGTCTCGAGGCGCTGGCGATAGATCATGACGGTACACTCTATGCACTTCCAGAAATGTCCGATGGGCTGCGTGCACCCTTCCCCGTGTATCGATATCGAGAGAGCGCTGGTTGGGATCAGCCGATGGCGATCACCCGCAGTAAAGGCTTCCTGCCTGTCGGGGCAGACATTGGTCCCGATGGACGGCTTTATGTGCTGGAACGTGGCTTCGGCGGTTTCGGTTTTGTCAGCCGGGTCCGTCGGTTCGCTCTGGAAAATGGCACCACCGCAGAGGGTGAGACCCTGATGATCTCAGAGACACGCCAGCACGACAATCTCGAAGGGTTGTCGGTTTGGGGTGCAGAAGACGGGTCGCTTCGCTTGACCATGGTGTCAGACGACAATTTCCGCTTCTTCCAGAAGACGGAAATCGTGGAATACGCAGTCAGCATTTAACTTGTCTGCATCTGACTCTCGCTTTATGCGTCGCGCCATTCCCGAGTTTCGGGAATCAAGTCCCCGCAACCTTGGCAAAACGGGAGTCACAATGACCCGAGCTCATATTCCTGGCATAATCGCCATGGCCAACATCGTGGTGGCCTCCAACATCCTCGTGCAGTTTCTGTTCGGAAACTGGCTCACATGGGGTGCATTCACCTATCCCTTGGCATTCCTCGTCACCGACCTGATGAACCGCCTTTACGGCCCCGGACCAGCACGTCAGGTCGTATTCGCCGGCTTCGTGGTGGGCGTTTTCTGCTCGCTTGTCGGCACACAGATCCAGGGTGAGTTCGGGCCACTCGTCACATTCCGCATCGCGCTCGGGTCCGGCCTCGCGTTTCTGACCGCGCAGCTTCTCGATGTGGCAGTCTTCGATCGGATGCGCAGCGGAGCGTGGTGGCGTGCACCACTGGCCTCAACTTTGATTGGGTCGTCCCTGGACACAGCACTTTTCTTCACCATTGCGTTCTCTGGCGCGCTGTCCTTCCTCGAACCAGAGAATGATGTTTCCTGGGCCGGAGAGATGCTGCCGCTTCTGGGCAGCGGCCCGGTTGTTCCGCTTTGGGTGTCGCTCGCAGTCGCGGACTGGATGGTTAAACTCGCTCTCGCGCTGATCGCACTGATACCTTTTCGACTCATCGTTCAGCGTTTTCGCGAAAACGCCGCCCTGACGTGAAGAAAATGTTTGCCTCTTCTTGAAACCGTGCCACCTTTCAATTGCGTTTTGTAACAGCTGAAAGGAGGTGATCCAGTGTCGAGAGAGGTATTGGAGAGAGGTGTCGGAACAGTTCGAGAGGCACACATCTAGGGCAGCCCCTGGGTGATGAAGCCATCGAATTGGTGAGGAACCTAACCGGAACCCACCTCCGTAAGTCTCGAAGGGTCGCCAATTTGGCGACCCTTTTTGTCTGCCTGGCGCCACTACACTAAGGTACCAAACATGATCAGAGTTTCGGACAGCATTACGATTGAGGACTGGGAGTTGACCGAACAGTTCATCCGCGCGTCGGGCCCGGGTGGTCAGAACGTCAACAAGGTATCGACGGCCGTTGAGTTGCGGTTCGAAGCAGACCGTTCTCCCAATCTACCGGGCCCCGTCAAAACCCGTCTGCGGCGCATCGCTGGACGGAAATGGACGAAGGAAGGCGCGATTGTTCTACAAGTGGATGAAACACGGTCCCAAGCGCGAAATCGTGACATTGCGCGGGATCGACTGAAGGAAATGATTGTCGCTGCACTGACACCGCCAAAACGCAGGGTCCCGACCAAGCCGACGCTTGGGTCAAAAAAGCGTCGGCTCAAGGCAAAAAAAGTGCGCGGCGAAGTGAAATCACTGCGTGGCAAGGTCGACCCGGAGACCTGATCCCACGCCAAGCTATTCGTCAGTAGATTTTGCGTCAGCACTTCGTTCATTTGCGCTGACAAGTCCGCTAAGTTCAGAACCGATCCAACAGGCGCTCGAGGTATTCAAGCTCTTCCTCGGGCCGTTCACCTTCGCCCGAGCGGCGCCGGATCTCGTCCAGCAACTCGCGCGCCCGACGATAAACATCTTCACCCTGAAGAAGGTTCTCGTTGGATCCGATCTGACCATTGGAACCAACGTTGCGCCCCAGCGGATCACGTTGCTGGCCCGGATCGGCCCCGTCGGCCATACCCTGCTGACCTTGACCCTGCTGCTGTTGCTGCGCCATGGCCTCACCCAGATTGCGCATACCTTCACGCAGGGCTTCCATCGCTTCGGACTGGTTGTCGATTGCTCCGGCCAGATCATTCTCACGCAGAGCCTCTTCAGCGCCCTCCATCGCACCTTCGGCACGATCAAGCGCATCGCGGGCAGCCTCTCCTGCTTCGGTTCCCGCGCCAGGCAGGTTCTGCGTCTGGCGATTCAGTTCCTGCCGCAGCGCGCGCTGGCGGTCAGCGAGGCTTTCTTCGAGGCTTTGGCCATTTTGCCCCTGACCTTGCTGTTGGCCTTGTCCTTGTTGCTGACCCTGGCCCTGTTGTCCCTGTTGTTGGCCGGGCTGTTGACCCTGTTGGCCTTGCTGACCCGGATTGAACTGTTCCTGAAGGTCGCGGAACGCCTGATCCGACAACCCCTGCTGCTCGCGCAAGGTCTCTGCGAGCCCTTCCATCGCCTGTTCCCCCGGCGACTGGCCCTGCTGGTCCTGACCCTGCGTGACCTGCATGTTTTCCATCATCTGACGCAGCTGTTCGAGCGCTTCCTGCGCCTCGGCCATCCGGCCCTGCTCCATCAACTCCTGGATGCGGTCCATCATCTCCTGCAGATCATTCTGACTCATCTCCATCATGTTCTGGTTCTGAGTCATTTCCTGATCAGGATTGTTCTGCCGGTCCTGTTGCGCCTGACGCGACAACTGTCGAAGGTAATCGTCCGTTGCCTCCCGCAACTCCTGCATCAGCTCCGCGATTTCCTGATCGGACGCACCATTGCGCATGGCTTCGGCCAGCCTGTCCTGCGCTCGTTGCAGGCGCTCGAGTGCGTCGTCGAGATCCCCTTCCTCAAGCCGGATGGCCAGATCCCACAGCGCCTGGGCGATTTCCGCCTGCTGGTCATCCGTCATGTTGTAGTCGGCCAGTGCTTCAACCCTGCGCAGGATCGCGCGCAGCCTGAGGTAATCCGTAGAAGAACGGAACACGTCGTCGGGCCGGTGCGAGATGGCCCGCATGAGCAATCCGATGTCAGACGCGTTTTTCCGGTTCCAAAGAAGTGCGCGCCGCAGGTCGATGATTGCGGCGGCCATCGGATCGAAGAACCGGCGCCCCGGCAGATCGATCACATCGGGAACTGCCTCACCGATCTGGTCCGCCTCGTCCGTGACACTCAGGCTCAACTTGACCGGCAGGTTCGCCCAGGGATGTTCCGAAAAGTTGTCGACAAGCGTTTCGGTGAAATCTGATCGATCGCCCGCAATCGGCATCGGAAGAGGCAATTCAATCACCGGGCGCGGTTCGGGATCAATCCTGAGACCATACAGCCGATCCACATCGTCGATCGCCAATTCAATGCGCGCTGTTCCAGTTACAACGCCGTAGTCATCTTTTGCCGCAAAAGGAATTTGCGCCTCACCTTCATAGGTGACTTCAATCTCTCCATCCCGCGTCACCTCCGGTGCGCGATCCGGAGTGGCGATGATTTCCCAGAGCCTGCCTCCCGGACCTTCGATTTCAAGCCGACCGGATTGCTGAACGAAAAATTCCTGCGCCGTACTCGTAGAGACCTGCACAAGCTCTTCAGGCGTGGCCGTCGGAGAGACGCGGTTGGACACCGTTTCCGAAACACTCAGAACCCCAACTTCCCCGTAAAATCTGAGTGTCACCCGGCTGCCTTCCGGGGTTTCCAGTTGCGCCGCGTCGATATCGTTGAGGTAGATGGACGGCAGGCCCGTGTAGTGCGGTGGCTCAAGCCAGCCCTCCCAGGTTGGACCTGAAGCCAGATCAGACCCACTTGGTCCCATCGCGGAAACGGACTGCACCTTGAGTACGGAACCGAAAACCGCCGCCACAAGAAACGCAAGAAGCGCGACATACCGCAGAGCAAACGGATCGGCACGGGATACACGCAGATCAGGTTCAGCAGCCTTCGCCTGTTTCAGACGCGCTGCCATCCGGGCCTGATGCACTCTCCAGACGGCGGCAGACGCCGCATCGCCGGTTCCGATGGCCTGACTGTCCATCGCGGCAAGGATCGGACTTCCCGGCAACGTCGCATCGAGCCGCACAAGCGCGGCAGGCGTCGTTGGCCAGGCAAAGCGGCCCACCCCCCGAACCAGCGCCCAAACCGCACCAAGACCGGAAAGCCCAAGTACCGCCCAGACTGCTTCGGTCGACAGATAGTCCTGAATCCCAAGCATCAGGAAGGCAAGCACGGCAAACAGAACCGACCAGAGCGGCCAGAAAGCGCGCACAACGTTTTCCGCCAGCATCCCCAATTGGGTCAGCAGCAGCGGCCATCGCAATGCCGTATTGATTTCCGTGGGCAGGTCATCCCGTGCGGTCATTCCAGTCTCCCGGCTGTCTGACCGCGGGGGAATGCCTCACAGCCATGGGGGAATGGTATCTCGGTTTATGATTTCGTCAAAGTCGGGACGATGGCGAATGACAGCGAATTGATCACCCTTTGCCAAAACTTCAGGCACAAGAGGACGGGTGTTGTATTCGCTGGCCATCACCGCCCCGTAAGCACCCGCAGAGCGAAACGCGACCAGATCCCCTGCCGACAGGGGTGGCATCATACGATTCTTGGCAAATGTGTCGCCGGATTCGCAGACAGGACCAACGATGTCATATGGCTGGTATTCGACGCCAGGTGCGGGTTCCAAAACAGGTACGATGTCGTGGTGCGCATCATACATTGCAGGACGGATCAGGTCGTTCATCGCCCCGTCGAGGATCAGGAACTGACGCCCTTCCCCCTGCTTAACATAGATCACGCGGCTGACGAGGATACCTGCATTCCCCGCAATGAGGCGTCCTGGCTCAATTTCGATCTCGCAGCCCAGATGGCCAACGGTCTTTTTGATCAGGGCTCCATAGTCGGATGGCAGCGGCGGTGCTTCGTTGGAGCGCGCGTAGGGAATTCCAAGCCCACCGCCCAGATCAAGCCGGCGAATGTCATGGCCATCGGAACGCAGCTGTTCTGTGAGTTCGGCGACTTTCCGATAAGCCAGCTCATAGGGCTCCAGATCAGTCAACTGTGATCCGATGTGGACATCGATGCCGATGACCTCGATCCCCGGCAGGGCAGCGGCTTCTGCATAGACCGCGCGGGCTTTTGAAATCGGAATCCCGAACTTGTTCTCGGATTTTCCCGTGGCGATCTTGGCGTGCGTTTTGGCATCCACGTCCGGGTTCACCCGAACAGTAATCGGCGCGGTAGTTCCAAGGCTTGACGCAACCTCGGAAATCACGTGCAGCTCGGGCTCGCTCTCGACATTGAACTGTCGAATACCGCCCTCAAGAGCCGCACGAATTTCAGTGCGGGTCTTGCCGACACCGGAAAAGACAATTCGATCGCCGGGCACACCTGCGGCTCTTGCCCGCGCGTACTCACCACCGGACACGACATCCATACCGGCCCCAAGTTCGGCCAGCGTTCGCAGGATAGCCTGATTTGAGGCTGCCTTCATGGCATAGCAGACCATGTGCTCCATGCCATCCAGCGCCTCGTCGAACAGCTGGAAGTGGCGCGTCAGCGTGGCAGTAGAATAGAGGTAAAACGGCGTCCCCACGGACGCTGCGATATCGGCCACCGAGACATCCTCGGCGAATAGAACACCGTCCCGATAAAGAAAATGGTCCACTTCCGACTCCTGATCAGCCAGCGCCGCAGTAGCGCAGCTGAAAGTCTTGCACCACCCTCGCAGCTTCTTCTTTTTCCAAATATGCAAATCCGACACTGGCCGTTTGCCCGGCGTGATCTGCGGAAATCGAGGCTCAGACCGGTATCAAAGTCTCTTCAGGCGACAGGACGCGACCGCAGAAAGAGATAAAGCGGCAGGCCGCAGCTGACACCGATACAGTAAGTCGCCGGAATCGCGATCAGTGCCGACCAGTTCCGGCGAACCGCCACTTCGGCGATGATCCAGATCGTCAGCGTGATGGCCGCAATCGTCAGATCCCATGTCAGGCCCGTGGTCGAATCGTTCACGTACCAAGCATCGATCAGCGCGCCGAGGCTCCAGCCATTCTCCGCCATGTATGACATAAAGTAATACATGGGGTGGATGGCGCCCCACACAGCCAGCCCGATATAGATCCAACGCAGCGGGCTCATCAGAAACTCGCCCCTACGGTTACCGGGCCGGATGTGACTGATACGCCCGTCGATGTGCGCACGCCTTCGGATCCGACGGACACTGTCGTGTTGACCGAAGGAGTAATCGGTGGGCCGTCCGCGCCGCACGCAGTCAGGGCTGTCAGCCCGACAAACAGCAGTACGATTTTCATGCCAAAGCCTCTTTCCAGCGCGCGATCTGTTCCCGCACCCGCACGGGCGCCGTACCGCCATAACTGGTGCGGCTGGCCACCGAATTGTGCACACCCAGCACCTCGAACACATCGGCGGTGATCGCGGCATGGACTGACTGCATGTCCCCGAGGCTCAAGTCCGGCAAATCGCATCCCTTCTTTTCCGCCATCGCCACCAGAGACCCGGTGACATGATGCGCCTCCCGGAAAGGTAGGTCGAGCGTTCGGACAAGCCAGTCGGCCAGATCGGTTGCAGTCGAAAAACCGGCCGAGGCGGCGGATTCAAGCACGGACGTATTCGCGGTCATGTCCTTGACCATGCCTTCCATGGCAGCAAGCGCCAGCATCCAGTTGTCCGCAGCGTCAAAGACCTGCTCCTTATCTTCCTGCATGTCCTTGGAGTAGGCCAGCGGCAAACCCTTCATCACGGTCATCAGCGCAACATTCGCACCGAAGATACGACCGATCTTCGCACGGATAAGCTCTGCGGCATCGGGGTTCTTTTTCTGTGGCATGATCGAGGATCCGGTCGAGAACCGGTCAGACAGAGTCACAAATCGGAACTGTGCCGAAGACCAGATCACCAGTTCTTCTGCCATACGGCTGAGGTGCATCGCGCTGATGCTCGCAACGCTGAGAAATTCCAGCGCAAAGTCCCGGTCACTGACCGCATCGAGGCTGTTCGCCATCGGGCGATCAAAACCCAGCGCCTTTGCTGTCATCTCACGATCAATCGGAAAAGACGTTCCCGCGAGTGCAGCGGCGCCCAGAGGACATTCGTTCATCCGACGGCGTGCGTCCTGAACGCGCGACAAATCACGAGCGAACATCTCGACATAAGCCATCATGTGATGGCCCCACGTCACTGGCTGCGCGGTCTGCAGGTGGGTAAAGCCAGGCATCACCCAATCCGCACCCGCTTCGGCCTGAGCAAGCAATGCGCGCATCAACGCCTCAAGACCAGAGGCCGCTGCATCCAGTTGATCCCGAACCCATAGGCGGAAATCGGTGGCCACTTGATCGTTTCGCGACCGGCCCGTGTGCAGACGGCCAGCCGGTTCGCCAATCACCTCTTTCAGACGTGCTTCGACATTCATGTGGATGTCCTCAAGCGCGGTCGAAAAGGCGAACTGCCCTGTTTCAATCTCTGACAAAACGGTGAGCAAGCCTTCCCGCATCGCATCCGCATCGCTAGGTGTTACGATGCCTTGCGCGGCAAGCATTGCGGCGTGGGCTCTTGAACCGGCAATGTCCTGTGCCGCCATGCGTTTGTCAAAACCGATCGAGGCATTGATCGCCTCCATGATCGCGTCTGGACCGGCGGCGAAACGGCCACCCCACATCTGGTTCGAGGATTTGTCGGACATGGTCTACCCCTTCGGAGGGAAAATGAAGAAAACACTTGCCGTCCTCCTCTATACGGGCCTCGTGACGCTTGCAAACCCGGCGCTGGCCGATCTGGCCAAAGCTGAGGCGATGCGTGAAGGGGACATGAAAAAGCTGACCTTTCACAGTGCAGCACAGCCCGCTGGAACGGCTGAGTTCACCACCTTCGATGGCGCACCGTTGTCGCTGGAGCAGTACAAGGGCAAATGGGTTCTGCTGAACTTCTGGGCGACATGGTGTGCGCCCTGCCGCAAGGAAATGCCCATGCTGTCAGAGCTGCAAACCGAGTTCGGCGGAGACGATTTCGACGTTGTGACAATTGCCACGGGTCGTAATCCTCCGCCAGCCATGCAGTCGTTTTTCAGGGAAATCGGGGTGAGTAACCTTCCGCTTTACCGGGACCCGAAATCCGGTCTCGCACGCGAGATGGGTGTCCTGGGTTTGCCGATTACGGTCATTCTCAACCCTGAGGGAGAAGAGGTTGCCCGGATGCGCGGCGATGCCGACTGGGCATCGGACAATGCCAAAAACATCCTGAGAACCATTCTTGGTCGGGGTTCGAACGGATAGGTCCAGGAACAAAACTTGCAGGAGTTTCGGACGCGTCCCCCAACGCTCACACGGCACACGACGCTTCACCTCGTCGAATGGTTGTAGCTGCCACCCGCGCCCCCGCGCGTGCCTTGGCGTGTGATCAGATCCGAAACTCCTGCTGATCAGTGGCGTTCATCCCATGCACCATGGGTCCGCGCCAAACGCGGTCCGTGAGCAAAAAGAGAGAGTGGACAGTGTTAGAGACCTGACGCATGGACGCACCTGAGTTCGAGCCCCCGCCCGACAGATATGTTTTTGTCAGAAATGTGACGGCTCGCAAAGCATTTCGCCCCATTTGGTCGATGGAGGCGCAAAATCAGGGACAATCCTTCGCATAAGGCCTGGTTTGTCAGAAGAAACTGCCCAAATTACGCCACAATTTGGCCCAATTGGGCGTGCCTGGTTTGCGAAACCAGCAGGGTCTTCTGTCCGATTACCTGTCAGGGGAACCCGATCCGACCCACACTCTCATACGCGACAAAGCCTGCGTCCCGCGCCACGTCGGCGCTGTAGATGTTACGCAGGTCGGCCATGGCGGGCCGCGACATGCTGGATGCGATCTTGTCGAGGTCCAGCGCGCGGAACTCGTTCCACTCTGTCAGCAGCACGATCAGATCAGCGTCCTTCGACGCCTCATAGGGATCGTCCTGCCATTGAACACCCGGCAGCAGGGCCTCGCCTTCATGCTGCCCTTGCGGATCACACACCCGAACCCTGGCCCCACCGCCCACAAGCGCCGGAACGATGGTCAGCGAAGGTGCATCCCGCATGTCGTCCGTATTGGGTTTGAACGTCACCCCCAGCACGGCAACGGTCTTGCCGTTGAACGACCCGTCGCACAGATCCTGCAGCTTGCCGATCATCCGGCGCTTGGTATCCTCGTTTACTGCAATCACGGTTTCCGTGATGTGCATCGGGCTTGCATATTCCTGTCCGATCCGTGCCAGCGCCTTGGTGTCCTTCGGAAAACACGACCCGCCATAACCCGGCCCGGCGTGCAGGAACTTGTTCCCGATCCGGTTGTCCATACCCATACCCTTGGACACCTGTTTCACATCCGCACCGACCTTCTCGCACAGAGCGGCGATTTCGTTGATGAAGGTGATCTTTGTCGCCAGAAACGCGTTGGCCGCGTATTTGATCATCTCGGCGGATTCCAGATCGGTTGTGACAATCGGGAAATCGCGCAGGTACAGCGGTCTGTAGATCTCCGACATGACTGCAGCGGCCCGGTCGGTTTCCACACCGACGACCACGCGGTCCGGCTTCATGAAATCGTCGATGGCAGCCCCTTCGCGCAGAAACTCCGGGTTCGATGCGACGTCGAAATCCAGCTCCGGATTGGCTGCGGCCACAACCTCGCGCACCTTCCGGTTCGTGCCAACGGGCACGGTCGATTTCGTGACGATGACGACATAATCCTTGGCCGCCTTGGCGATCTCTTCGGCGGCGGCCATCACATAGGTGAGATCGGCATGCCCATCCCCCCTGCGTGTCGGTGTCCCCACGGCAATGAACACCGCTTCGGCACCGTCGATGGCCGTGGGAAGATCGCGTGTAAACGTCAGGCGACCGGCTTCGACATTCTTCGCCATGAGCGCATCGAGCCCCGGCTCATAGATCGGAACCTCGCCCCGCTCCAGCATGTCAATCTTGCGCTGATCCTTGTCCACACACACCACCGTGTGACCGAAATCGGAAAAACACACTCCAGACACCAGACCAACATACCCGGTCCCGATCATCGCAATCTTCATAGCTCTGCCCTTCTAAGACTTGTGCGGTGTTTTGCGGCAGTGCAGAGGGCGGGTCAACTCTACGCATTGAACCGAAAAACGAAAAAGGGCGCGCTGTGGCAGCGCGCCCTTTTTTTGTGGTTCGCTTTCCCGGATTAAGACCCGGCGTCGGGGCTGACCGTGACAAGATAGGCATAGACGTCTTCCATGCCCTTGCGCAGACGGTAGGACATCTTCGAGCGTGCGCCGGAGTCATCAAGGTATTCAGCGAGGAAACCCTTGGGGTCCTGAACGTAAGCAACGAATGTTTCTTCGTCCCAGACAAGGCCAGCCTCACCAGCAGCAACAAGGCTGTCGCCATAGCGGAAGTCTTCAACGCTTCCCGCCTTGCGGCCAATCACGTTCCAAAGGTTCGGGCCGGTACGGCCGCCTTTAACGATCTCTGTGCCATCGTCCGCCACGATCATGTGGCAGGACTTGCACTTGTTGAATTCCTTTTCACCAGCAGCAGCGTCTTGTGCAAAAGCCGCACCAGACCCCGCCAGCAGCATCGCCGCAGTTGCGATCATCAACTTCATTGTTGAACTCCTCTTTCGTGTTCCGGCGCACAGTAATGCGCTTTTATCTTGTTAACCAATAGCAAAGCTGTGCGGTTCCGTATCACCTAACCGGGCCGAGCCCCAAGTCAAGCGACCTGATGTGCGATAGCACACTGTTTCCAAAGGGTTGCCAGCGCCTGGACCAACTGTTCGATGTCTGCGTCCGAATGAAGCGGCCCTGGCGTGAAACGCAGACGCTCCGTGCCTTTGGGAACTGTAGGGTAATTGATCGGCTGAACGTAGATGCCGTAGTCCTGCATCAGAATGTCGGCCAGCATCCGACATTTGACCGGATCCTTGATCATCACAGGAATGATATGGCTTGGGTTGTCGAGATGCGGAATCCCCATGTCGTCCAGCCGCCTGCGGAGCTTGGCAACCTGCGCCTTCTGCTGCCTGCGTTCCGTGTCGCTCTTTTTGAGATGACGGATCGATGTGCGCGCCGCCGCCGCTACGGCAGGAGGCAGGGCGGTGGTAAAGATGAACCCTGAAGAGAATGATCGGATAAAATCACACATGGCTTCGGACCCGGTGATGTACCCGCCCATGACGCCATACGCCTTTCCAAGAGTACCTTCGATAAGAGTGATCCGATCTGCAAGTCCCTCCCGTTCCGAAACACCACCGCCGCGCGGGCCGTACATGCCCACGGCATGGACCTCGTCAAGATAGGTCATCGCTCCGTGCTTCTCAGCCACCTCGACGATCTCCTTCATCGGGCAGATGTCGCCGTCCATCGAATACACCGACTCGAACGCGACGATCTTGGTCGCGTTCGACGGCAGCGCGGCCAGTTTCCGATCAAGATCCTCCGGATCGTTGTGCTTCCAGATCACCTTGTTGGCACGACTGTGGCGAATACCTTCGATCATCGACGCATGGTTCAGCTCGTCTGACAGAATCACAGCGTCCGGCAAACGGGACCCCAGCGTCGACAAGGCCGCCCAATTCGACACGTAGCCCGACGTGAACAGAAGGGCCGCCTCCTTGCCGTGCAGGTCTGCCAGCTCATCCTCAAGCAGCTTGTGCTGGTGATTGGTGCCAGAAATGTTCCGGGTTCCCCCGGCACCGCAACCATTCTTCGCGACAGCATCCTGCATCGACTTGATGACGTCGGGGTGCTGGCCCATGCCAAGATAATCGTTCGAACACCAGACGGTGACCTCGTCGGGACAATCCTCATCATGTGACTTGGCTTTGGGGAACGCGCCGCATTTGCGCTCCAGCTCCGCAAAGATCCGATAGTTCCCTTCTTTCTTAAGGGCATCAAGCTGGGCATTGAACAAGCTGTCAAAGTCCATGGGCGTCCTCCGTTCGTATCGTCTTTTCTTTTGGTGTTGGTTTTGGCGCAGGAATCATCCAGCGCCAGAGTTTCTCGTCGGGCAGCGGCAGCACCATGAACCAATGCTCAAGCAACGCGAGCGCGGTCATGGCCGCCAGAAGAGCAAAGCCCACCACATCGCCAACTGTGGACGCCGAGTAGATGCGTTCCAGCCAGCAGGCGACAGCAAAGGTCAGCGCGGTTATGGAGATCGGGAACAGCCAGTTCATCTTTGCGATCCGGAAATGGCTGGGCAGATGCGCAAGCGCGCTCGGCAGGAATTCCGTATTGATCTTTGGAACACCCAAAAACAGGTTCAGCTTGGCCGACACCCGCGCGAAAAAGAGAACTGCAAAGGTCCAGAACCCGAATGTGTTTTCGGCCCCCTGCGTATACAGCCAGATCCCGGCCAGCGTCGCGGTAAGCAGCATCTCGTGATAGGCGATCGTCCCCCAGGCCCGGATGAACCGCTCCCACTCCGGAATGTCATCCCGGCAGGCAAGTCGGTTTGGACCTGTGATTGCGCCCGTCAGAAACGCCATTTCGATCCATCCCCACAGCGCAAGCGCGGACAGGAACGCGTGATACGCCCCCGCCGGATCAGTGCCATCCGCGCTGATCCAGATCCCGTAAACTCCAAGCAGGAAGATCGGCAAGGCGGCGATGCAAAGAATCTGCCCGAAACGCGGACCACGACGATCGGCGTATTTCACGACCATCAGGATCACCCCGGTGGAAAACCACCAGAGAAAGAGCGCCACGAGGGCCGCGATCCAGGGATCATTCAACACGCTGTCTTGTCCTTTTTCGTTCTACAAATATGCCGAGGGTGTGGGGGCCAGCCCCCACGAGGTTGCCGCCCCGAGACGGCAACCCCTTTGTTCAGTAAGCGGGCACCAGACGCGTATTCTCAGGCACCTCGTGTTTCTTTGCCGGGATGGTGTAAAGCGAGAAGAAGCACATTGCCGCCTTGGCTGCGCCTGCCATTTCCCTCAGCTTGCCACCAACACCACCCTGCGCCTTGGCTTCGGCAATCTGCACGTTCGCACGTTGCAGTTTTTCCAGCGTCGGCTGCCACCGAGGGTGGTCGATATCCAGCGTGATCGGGAAGATCTGCTCGCTCAGTTTGGATGTCTTGGCGAAGACTTCATGCGCATACCAATCCGGGTCGACGCCCAGCGCCTTGTGGAACGCAGGGCGCTGATGATCGCGCACATACATCGTGGCATAGACGGCAGTCAGGAAGAACTTGATCCAGAGCACGTTTTTGCCCTGCGTCAGCTTGGGGTCGGTCTTCATCAGAAGGGCAAACGCCTCGCCGTGACTGAACTCGTCGTTGCACCATTCCTCAAACCATTTGAAAATCGGATGGAACCGATGCTCGGGGTTCGCCTCGAGATGGCGGAAGATCGTGATGTAGCGGGCATAGCCGATCTTTTCCGACAGATAGGTGGCGTAGTAGATGAACTTTGGCCGGAAGTAGGTATATTTTTTCGACTGTGTCAGGAATCCGAGGTTCACCCTTAGGCCGGCCTCACGCAGCGCATCGTTGATGAACCCCGCATGCCGCGCCTCGTCCCTCGCCATCAGCTGGAAGAGCTGTGTGATGTCCTTGTTGTTCCCTCGCCGCTTCATTTCCTTGTAGAGAACGCAGCCCGAGAATTCGGCAGTGCAGCTCGAGATCAGAAAATCGATGAATTCCTTTTTCAACTGTGGCTCCATGTTCTCCCAGTCGACATGGTCCCAGTCTTCGTTCTTCTTGAAGTGACCCTTGTTCGGGTCCGCTTCCATCTGGGCGATCAGCTCGTCCCATTCGGCGCGGATGCCATCGACATTGATCGCATCCAGCTCGTCGAAATTCGTGGTGTAGAAGCGCGGCGTCAGCAGCGTATTGGCCATCGCCGTTTCAGTGGCGAAATTGTCGTCGTATTTCGCCTGTTCTTCCTGAATGGCAAGACCTTCTTCGACGGTCGTCGCGTCGGCGGAGTGTTTGGCATGCATGTTCATAGCATCACCTCTTCAGAGAAGGAGAATTCACAAAGCTCCATCACTTCGAAATCCCCGGTCAGGCGGGTCCAAAGCTGTTCGAGCTTGGAGGCGCGGACGATGATCGCTTCGCGATCTTCGGAAACGACCTCTCCGAATGGGGCCATGATCTCGGGCCCCTGAACTTTCACCTCGTCGCCGGGATAGATCACAGCGCCGTTGTTGAAACGCACATGCGCGTGCAGGCTCTCGAAACAGTGGCTGATTTCCACTGTGCACGGTGCCCTTTCGATTTCTTTCGTCAAAAGACCCATTTCCGATTCCCTTTCGGTTAGTTCAGCAGCCTGGCGAAGGCGGCCGAGTTGTCGGCGCCGAAACCCATCAGGTCGGCCCCCCATCCCGTGCTGGGATCAAAGATCTCAAGACGGTTGTTCTCACGTGCGCGGACGATCACAGGACCATCCAGATCGACACGTGCCTTGGTGCGTTCCCGTTGCAGGACGCGCCACATGCCGGAAAGAAACCCGCCTTCTTCAGGCGAATACTCGGCAATCAATGTGCCATCCTCGGCGAAAACCCTGGCGGCCCCGCTCATCGCTCCTTCGAGGAAAAGCGTCTTTTCGATCACGACGGGCGATTCAGGCGCCGTGTATTGCACCGGGCCGTCCATCCAGCGGTAGATCGCCACCATGATCAGGCAGATCATCACCATCCCGAACATCGCGCGTACAAAGAGGCGCGGTACGAGTTCACGCTCTGTTGCGTGAATGCGGGCTTTATCGACGGTTTGCGTTTGCATGATCGACCCCCCTATTCCGCGGCAACAGCCGACGGGGCGGCATTCGTGCGCTCGACCTGCGGTGTCGAGATACGCGCTTGCGCCGCTTCAGAGATCATTGCGGCGATCTTTTCCGCTTCGGGAATGCAGCGCAGCGCGGGTTGCGTCGGCGAAATCCGCCACGGGCGCACATGCGGCCAGCAGACCAGGTAGCTGATCCGCGTATCGCCCAAGAGGTCGAAAGCGATTGTTCCCGTGCCGGACTTGCGCAGATCGAGGTTGGCCGCACCGATCTGCGTGTATGGCAGATTCAGCGTCACCGTCAGAGCCGCACCGATCCGCATCGCTACACGCCGATTTGTGATCGTATAGACCGTATAATGCGCCTGAGCCCATGCGATCCCGATGAGCAGCAGACACACAATAGCCCCAAGGATCAGGAACGGAACCGAAGCCCAGATTGCCTGCCCAAGCGGCATCAAATCGACAACAGCAACGAACCGCCAGAGCGCCAGGAACACGAAATAACCGGCGACCCACAGCAGGTTCAGCGACTCCTTGGAAAGCGCCCACCAATCCGGCTTGCCTTGCCAGAGGATCACCTCTCCCTTGGGAGGTGTCTCTGGAAGGCCTTTAACCGGTTCTACCTGAAAGTCATCATGCGGCATGGTAGGTTCCCTTTCGGTAAGCCGTGGCTGCGGCTGTTGGTCCTTGACGTGTCAGAGCTGCGGCTCTTGCCGCGCCTTGCTCGCGTAGAGCGTGCCGCCGCCGTAGTAGGCGCTGACCTTTTCTTCCTCGAGCTTTGTGATCTGCTGCGGTGACGCGAGTTGGGGAACACCGGCAAAGTGTTCGCCAAAGATCGAACGGATTTTCACGCGGTTACCCCAGATGCGGGTAAAGGTGATCGGCACGAGCCGCGATCCACCGCCATATTCGGCATCGAGTTCCATCTCGAGGTAGCGCACCATCTGTTCAGGCTCGTCGATCCACATGTCGGTGATCTTGCCGACGATTGCACCGTCTCCCGCGACAACCGGAAGACCACGCGGGTCACGGCCGGCAGAAACACGGAAGTGTTCACTGCCCGACATGGGAATGATCTTCGGGTGACCATGCCCATCCAGCTCCGGCTCATCCCGGCGCGGTGCCCAAGAGCCTGGACCAACACCATCCGCCAGCGGATTGCCCACCGGATCGAACGGGAAACCGCCACTGTCGAACTGGCGTGTGAGTTTGGCGTCGATGTCCGTGCGCTCGGGAGTCTGTCCCGAAGGTACGGTGTATTCGCCCCGGCCATGGGGCAGCAGAAACGTCTTGTCTGCCGGGTTGGGGAATACGCCACCCGCGTCTGCCGGGGTGCCGTCCTCGTCCAGAAGCGGATAACCCTCGCGTTGGTTTTCGCGCTGGATCCAGATCACCAGTCCGACGAAGAAAATGAAGAACAACCAGAGCGAGATGCTCGCGAGGTCTAGGTTGCCAAGGATATAGTCTTCGGTCATCTGAGTGTCCTCCTTGATGGGCCTTGGTCAGGTTGGGAAATCGGCAAGGCCCAGCCCTGTCGGTTTCTGGTTGGATATCAGGGTGCTTCTGCTTTGGCTGATGAGACGGCCCAGAACGATGAGCGTCAGGAACAGAAGCGCGATTTCGAGGTGATAGACGACGGAATAGCCCGTCGTCGGGGTGGCCAAGGCATCGCCCCAGCGGCCGGACATGGCGACCATGTTGATCCCGTCGCGGGTTGCGCCGCCAATGAGTGTGGAAAAACCGGCAGCCGTTGCCTGCGCCGCGCCCCACGCGCCCAGCGCCAATCCTCGGCCCGCCAATCCGTCGGCAGGTAGGGTCATCGCAGCCGTCAGTGTTGAAATGGCGAAGTAACCACCACCGAACCCAATCAGGCCAGCACCGAGGAAAAACAGAGGGGCGGAGTTCATCGGCGCAGCAAAGATAACGATGCTGAACGCTGCGACACCCGCCAGCAACCCGACCGAGGCCATGCGATAGGTGTTCCCACCTTTCGACAGTACCCGCGCAGCCAAGGCAAACCCGAGCAATGCGCCCAGCGCCCAGGTCGCGGTGAGCAGCGTTGTGGACGATACGCTCAGCCCAAGGATCTCGCCGCCATAAGGTTCGAGCAGCACGTCCTGCATGTTGAAGGCCATCGTTCCGACAAACACCACGGCCAGCAGACGCCCAGCCGTGCCGCCTGCCGTCAGGTCCGCCCAGGCATCCTTGAAGGACGGTTGCGGAGCCTCACGGTCTTCTTTCGACATCGGACGCACGCGCTCTTGCTTCCAAAGCGCGATCACGTTGAGCAGCAGTGTCGCAACTGCACAGCCTTGAACGACGCTGATCAGCAGAACGCCCGAGAAATCGCGCAGCAGCCAGCCAATGACGATGGCAGACACCCCCATGCCAATCAGGTACATGACGTAAAGCAGGGACACGACGCGCGGGCGGGTTTCATCGGTCGCACGATCCGCGGCAAGGGCAAGCCCGGCTGTCTGCGTCATATGCATGCCGAGACCGGTCATGATGAACGCCAAGGCTGCCAGCACCTCTCCAGCGAACGGAATCTCATGGGTGACGTCGCCACCAAGGACCAAAAGACAGGCGGGCATCACGGCCAAACCGCCGAACTGCCAGAGCGTGCCGAACCAAAGGTAGGGAATGCGCTTCCACCCAATCGCCGAGCGATAGTTGTCCGACTTGAACCCGAGAAGCGCCCGGAAGGGCGCAATCAGAACAGGCAGCGCGACCATGATCGCCACCAACGTCGCCGGAACGGAAAGCTCGACGATCATCACCCGGTTCAGCGTACCCAGCAGCATGACGCCCGCCATGCCGACCGACACCTGGAACAGCGCAAGCCGAAGAAGCTGGCCCAAAGGCAAATCGTCCGAGGCCGCGTCCGAGAACGGAAGCAGGCTCACCCCGAGAGACTTGACCTGAGAGCGGGTCACGATCATGGGCGGAACTCCAGGGCCTGGCTGATGTAGAAGCCGCAATTCACGCGGCCCAGATCATTGAGTTGGCCAATATCAGAGACTGTTTTCGACAAACGCGCCGATCCATGCGGGATCATCACCGGCGACCGGTCGGAGCGCGGAAACGCCTTGCCCGCGTACCACATCGTCATCAATAGCGGCGTACGCGGTGCAACGGTGAAGGCGATGGATCCCCGCGTCCGTTCGCCCAATCTGGACAACGAGGCGCGGATGTCGGACTCCGTGTAGTAGATCAGGCTGTCCATCGCGATGACGTGGTCGAACGACCCATGATCCGCTGACAGCATGTCACCGCTGGCGAACGTCACGCGGGACCGCAGGTGCTCTGGCAGACGGTCGCGCGCGATCTTGACCAGCGACGGCGAGATATCCACGGCCACCACGTCAGCCCCCCGCTGGGCCAATTCCTGCGTCATCTGCCCCGCACCGCATCCGGCATCCAGAACGCGAACGCCGTTCAGGTCTGACGGCAGCGCCGACAACAGCTTGTCCCGCATCTGGTCCCGGCCCTTGCGGACGGTCTCGCGAATACGGCTGACCGGCGCGTCCGAGGTCAGACGCTCCCAAACCTTGGTCGCCGTGCGGTCGAAATAGTGTTCGACCCGATCGCGTGTCGCGTCGTAACTCATCAATCGAATCCCAGAAGTTCAAAGATGTCACGGTCTTCCAAAGGCTGCGGAGCAAGCGCTTCGGTCCCGTTCCAAAGAGTTTCGGCAAGCCGGATGTATTCCTTGCGCGCCATGACGATATCTTCCTCGTCCGGCATCTCGAAAAGCGTCTTCTTCTTCAGACGCGACCGACGAATAGCGTCGTAATCGGGCATATGAGCAATGCGCTTGAACCCGACCTTGTCGCAGAAGCGGTCCACCTCGTCCGTGTCCTTGGACCGGTTCGCAACGCAACCCGCAAGCCGCACCTTGTAGTTCGAGGATTTGGCCTGAACCGCCGCAATGATACGGTTCATCGCATAGATGCTGTCAAAGTCATTCGCCGTAACGATCATCGCGCGATCAGCGTGCTGCAGCGGCGCAGCAAAGCCGCCGCAGACCACGTCACCCAGCACGTCGAACAGCACCACGTCGGTGTCTTCCAGAAGGTGATGCTGCTTGAGCAGCTTTACCGTCTGACCAACGACATACCCGCCGCACCCTGTTCCGGCAGGCGGACCACCAGCCTCAATGCATTTTACACCGTTAAATCCGTCGGCCATGAAATCTTCGGGGCGCAGTTCCTCGGCGTGGAAATCAACCTCCTTGAGGATGTCGATCACCGTCGGCTGCAGCTTGCCGGTCAATGTGAAGGTGCTGTCATGCTTCGGGTCGCACCCGATCTGCAGCACGCGCTTGCCCAGCTTGGAAAACGCAGCGGACAGGTTCGACGACGTGGTCGACTTGCCAATCCCGCCTTTGCCATAGACGGCAAACACTTTGGCCCCTTCGATGCGCATCGAATTGTCCTGGTGCACCTGAACCGAGCCTTCGCCGTCCTGCCCCTTGAGGACGGGTGGCGCGGACATGCGGCGCGCCTTGAGACCGGCGGCTTCACGCATCGCGGCCTTGGCTGCGGGCGGGTTCTTGGCGTCTAGTGGGCTCATGTGGGCCTCCGGTTGTACGTGTTGGCGCTCATTCTGCAGCGATCCCTTCAAGGCGATCTTCCAGAGCGTCTGCTGCGTCTTGCAAGGCAGCGAGCGTTTCGGCGTCGGGTTGCCAGTAGTTACGGTCGTGGGCTTCAAGCAGGCGGTTCGCCATTCGGGACGACGCAGTCGGATTCAATTCCGCCAAGCGCGCACGCATGTCGGCATCTAGCACGAAGGTTTCGCTCAGGCGCTGATAGACCCAGGGCTCGACCTTGCCCGTGGTCGCGGACCAACCCATCGTGTTGGTGACCTGCGCCTCGATCTGGCGCACGCCTTCGGCCCCGTGCTTGAGCATGCCCTCAAACCATTTGGGGTTCAGGCTGCGCGACCGGGTCTCCAATGCGACCTGATCCTGAAGCGTGCGCACCTTGCCGTTGCCGCGCGTGGTATCCGAGATGTAGATCGCCGCTTCCTGACCACCGCGCGCCCGCTTTACTGCACGGGAAATGCCACCCAGCGTGTCGAAGTAGTGATCAACCGTGGTGACACCCAATTCGACGGATTCGAGATTTTGGTACGCCACATCGACGGTCTTCAGCGTTTCCTGAAGCAGCGCCGGATTGGCCGCCGCCTTGCCGTTCACGCCATAGGCGAAAGACTTCCGTGCCTCGTAGGCGTCAGCCAACTCGTCTTCGTCGCCAAAAGCGCTGCTGTCGACCAGCGCGTTTACGTTCGAGCCATACGCGCCTTCGGCATTCGAGAAGACCCGCAGCGCGGCTGTCTCAAGATCACACGCGTGCTCCTTTGCATAATCCAAAGCGTGCGCGCGAATGAAGTTCAGCTCGAGAGGCTCATCCGCTTCCGCCGCCTTCTTCGCGGCTTCTGCCAACATGCGTGTCTGCAACGGCAGAAGATCGCGGAAGATGCCGGACAGGGTCATCACCACGTCGATGCGCGGACGACCCAGTTCTTCCAGCGGGATCAGGTCCGCGCCCGAGATGCGCCCAAAGCTGTCAAACCGCGGCTTCGCCCCGATCAGGGCCAAAGCCTGCGCCAAGGGCGCACCGTCCGACTTGATGTTGTCCGATCCCCACAGAACGAGCGCCACCGTGCGCGGCAGCGTTTTGTGCGTTTCCAGCAGCAATTGAGCCTGTTTCGCACCATCGCGGCAGGCATACTCGGTCGGCATCCGGAACGGATCGAAGGCGTGGATGTTGCGCCCTGTCGGCAGCATATCGGTTGAGCGGATCAAGTCACCACCCGGCACCGGTGGCGTGAAACGGCCATTCAATGCGCGCAGGATCCCGGCCAGTTCGGTTTCCTGCTGCAACAATGCATCGACCCGCGCCTTGGTCGCGTCATCAGCGGTTTCAATGAGCTTGAGATACTCAGCCCGCGCCGCATCGCTGAACGTCTTGCCAACAACATGCAGGCCGTCGGGGATCAGGGCGTCTTCGGTTTCAAGCAACTTGAGCCAAAGCGCATCAGGTTCTGTGCCCGTCATGTCCACAGCCTCGGCTTGTTCGGCAATAAGTGTCTCTAACTCTGCCCGTTCCGCATCACTCGGACCCAATGACCGCCAGCGCGTCAGGCTGTCTTTCAGCTCCTGCAAGCCTTTGTAGAGCCCGGACTGCGCCAGAGGCGGGGTCAGGTGCGTGACGGTCACGGCACCCGACCGACGCTTGGCCAAAGCGGCCTCGGACGGGTTGTTGGAGGCGTACAGATACACGTTCGGCATTTCGCCGATCAGGCGATCCGGCCAGTCACGCGCGCCCAGGCCCGCCTGCTTGCCCGGCATGAATTCCAGCGCGCCGTGCATACCGAAATGGAGCACCACATCCGCTTTGAACGTGTTGCGCATCCAGAGGTAGAAGGTGACGAACGCATGGGTTGGCGCAAAGCCGCGTTCGAACAGCAGCCGCATCGGATCGCCTTCGTAACCGAAGGTTGGCTGAACGCCGACAAAGACCTTGCCGAACTGGGCGCCCAGAACAAAGACACCCCGTCCGTCCGACTGAATCTTGCCCGGTGCCGGACCCCAGACCGCTTCAATAGCCTTGAGCGGCGGAGTATTGCGAACGATGTCGTCAGCGCTCACATGGGCGGCAACATTGGCCTCCTGGCCATATTGCTTGGCATTGCCTTCAAGAACAGCTGCGCGCAGCGCATCCACCGTTTCGGGCGGGTCAATGTCGTAACCCTCAGCCTTCATCGCGTGAAGCGTATTGAAGAGCGACTCGAAAACACTCAGATAGGCCGCGGTGCCAACCGCTCCTGCATTGGGCGGAAAGCCGAAAAGAACAATCCCGACGTTCTTCTCGGCGTTCTGCTTGCGCCGCAACGTGGCCTGGCGCAGCGCCTTTTCCGCAAGGCTGTCGATCCGCTCACGGCACGGTGCCATGGCCTTGCTTTGCGTGTCGCACGGGCATTGGTAATGGCATCCAGTGCAGCCTTCCGGGCCGTGACGCCCGCCGAACACCGTCGGGCAGGTCGCGCCATCCAGCTCGGGCAGCGCGATCAGCATGGTGGTCTCGATCGGACCAAGCCCCTGCTCGCCCGAGGACCACTGGCCAAGCGTCTGGAATTCCAGCGGATGCGCCGCGATGTAGGGGATGTCGAGGTCTTTCAGAACTTCGACAGCGGCGTTGCTGTCATTGTAAGCCGGTCCGCCGACAAGGCTGAACCCGGTTAGAGACACCATCGTGTCAATCGTGGTGCGGTCGTCCTTGCGGAAGAACTCGGCAATGGCAGGGCGTCCGTCCAGCCCACCCGCAAAGGCGGGAACAACGGCAAGTCCTTTTGCTTCGAACGCACGGATCACCGCATCGTAATGCGCGGTGTCGTTGGCCAGCACATAAGAGCGCATCATCAGCAGGCCAATGGTGGCTTTGACCTCTGCCGGGCGCGGCAGATCGGCGATCTCCGTAGTGATCCGATTTGGCAAATCAGGGTGATACAGAGCCACATCCGGGTATTCGATCGGCGCATCCGCAACAGCGCCCAACCACTCGTCCCGCCCTTTGGCATACTTGCCGAGAAGGTACCGGACCATCGACTCGATATTGTCGTCGGACCCACCCAGCCAGTACTGCATCACAAGAAACCAGGACCGCAGATCCTGTGCTTTGCCCGGAACCATCTTGAGCAGTTTCGGCAAGCGGCGCAGTTGCTGCATCCGCTTTTCGCCTTTTTCGACCTCTGAGTCGTTTGATTTCGGCTTTAGCGACTTGAGGATTTTCATCAGCCCCGACGCCGGCTTGCTCATGTCGAGCTTGCCAAGCTTGGTCAGCTTGATGATCTCAGCATCGGCAATCACGCCGATCATGCCATCCACCTTGTCGCGAACGGCGCGCAGATCGTCGATGATCGGTTTGATGTGTTCTTCGAGGAAAAGAAGGTTGGCTACGACCATGTCCGCATTTGCGACTGCGGTTTTGGCTTCAGTCAGCGCTTCGGGCGTTTCCGCCCATTCGGCGGCTGCGTGGACGGAAACGCTCAGGCCGGGAAAGTCACGCGCAAGGTTCACAGAAGCCCGTGCCACCGGGCCAGCGGAATGGCTGTCCAGTGTAATGATGGCGATGTTATACGCCCGGGCTTCGGTGAAACTATCGCGCATAATGGGCCTTCGCTTCGTAAAGCGTGTCGACGCTGATCTCGGAAACCCCGCGTTCCGACGCGAATGTCTCAGTGTTGCGCTTGGCTTTTCCGCGCACGAAGAACGGGATCTTCTTCAGTTCCTTTTCGGCAGCTGGCAGCCAGACAATCTCGACCGGGCCGGTACTCACTTGGGCTTGTTGAGGCGAAACAGTCTCGTTTTCGGCACCGTCAGATATGCCGATCTCGCGCAGTTTTGCTTTGTGCCCGTGGTGGCTGGCACCTGCCTCATCGTGGAATTCAAAATCCTCCCGGAACATGGTGAGCAGATGCTCTTCCAGGCCCATCACCAGCGGATGCACCCAAGTGTCGAAGATCACGTTCGCGCCTTCGATGCCCATTTGCGGACTGTAACGGGCGGGAAAATCCTGGACGTGCACGGGTGCGGATATCACCGCGCAGGGGATGCCAAGGCGCTTCCCGATATGACGCTCCATCTGCGTGCCCAGGATCAGTTCGGGAGCAAGTTCCTCGATCCGGCGTTCGACCTCGAGGTAATCGTCGGTGATCAGCGCCTCGACGCCGTAGTCCTTGGCCAATCCGCGCAGCATCCGGGCCTGTTCGCGGTTGTAGCAGCCCATTCCGACCACTTCGAAACCCATCTCGTCGCGCGCGATACGTGCGCAGGCGGCCACATGCGTGCCGTCACCAAAGAGGAAGACGCGCTTGCCGGTCAGGTAGGTGCTGTCGACGCTGGCCGAATACCACGGCATCCGCAGACGGCTTTCATCCAGAACAGGCTCTACACCCGCGATTTCGGCCACTTCCTTAACGAAATCGCGGGTCGCTCCGACACCGATTGGAACCGTCTTGGAGTAAGGTTGACCAAACTCGCGCTCCATGTAACGGGCTGCAGTTTCGGCCGTTTCAGGGTACATCAGCACGTTGAAATGCGCCTGACCCATCTTGGCGATGTCCGACGGAGAAGCGGGCATCGGGGCCACAACGTTCACCTCGATCCCCATATCCATAAGGAGACCGGTCACTTCGACGATGTCGTCGCGATGACGGAAGCCAAGGCCGGTGGGACCAATCAGATTGGCGGTCACACGCGCGGTTTTTTCCATCGGCTTCGCCAAAGCACGCACAATCTGGAAGAACGTCTCGTCTGCGCCAAAATTCTCTTTGCGCTGGTAGCTGGGCAGTTCCAGCGGAATGGCCGGGATCGGCAAACCGAGCGTTTCCGCCAGACCGCCGGGATCGTCCTGGATCAGCTCGGCTGTGCAGGACGCGCCGACAATCATCGCCTCCGGCTTGAACCGCTCATAGGCAGCGGTGGCGGCGTCCTTGAAGAGGTATGCTGTGTCTGCACCCAGATCGCGCGCCTGAAACGTCGTGTAGGTCACTGGCGGGCGGTGGTTGCGCCGTTCGATCATGGTGAAGAGCAGGTCCGCGTACGTGTCGCCCTGCGGTGCATGCAAAACATAGTGCAGTCCGGTCATCCCGGTGGCGACGCGCATCGCGCCGACATGGGGTGGGCCTTCATATGTCCAGACGGTCAGCTTCATTCTGCCGCCTCCACCTTGAGGAGGGCGCGGCGGCGCACGGGGCGCGAGAAGAGCCCGGCCAAATCGCCTGCCTGTTCGTAGAAATGCACCGGCGTGAAGACCAGTTCGATGGCCCATTTTGTGGTCAGCCCGTCGGCTTCTAGCGGGTTGGCAAGACCAAGACCACAGACCGTCAGATCAGGCTGTGCAGCGCGGCAGCGATCGAGCTGCCTGTCAACGTCCTGACCTTCGGCAATGACCGGACCTTCGGCCAGCAGATCAAGATCCGGCGTCATCACCGCCTTGTGGATGAACGGCGCGCCCACCTCGACCGCTTCCATCCCGCATTCGCGGGTGAGGAACCGAGCGAGCGGAATTTCCAACTGGCTGTCCGGGAAAAAGAACACCGACTTGCCCATGATCGCCTCGGACGCCTGGGCCACTGCCTTACGGGCACGGGCACGAGGGGCATCCGTGACTTCGGCGAACTTTGCTTCAGAAACACCGAACTGATCCGCGATTGCTCGGAGCCACTGGGTCGTGCCTTCTTCGCCAAACGGGAAAGGCGCGGCGATATGATTGGCGCCACGGCGCTGCAAAGCTTCGTGTGTGTCCGTCAGAAACGGCTGCGTCAGCGCATAGAGAGTGTTGGCTCCGATCCCGTACTCGTCATTCACACGCGACGCGGGCAAAACCCGGATCGGACCTATGCCCATCGCCTCAAGCAATCCAATTGCCTGTTCTTCGACCACATCGGGAAGCGCGCCAACAAGCAGCAACTCGCGTGCATCGGTCTGCGGCAGAACCGGAACCATCGCGGAAAGACACGCGTCTTCGCCCTGAGTGAAAGTGGTTTCGATGCCTGACCCGGAATAGCTGAGCACCCGCACATTCGGCGCGAATTGCGCGCTCATGCGCTCTGCAGCCTTTGCCAGATCAAGCTTGATCACCTCGGACGGGCAGGAGCCGACAAGGAAAAGCTGTTTGATGTCGGGACGGCGGGCCAGCAATTCGCTGACCACGCGATCCAGCTCCTGCTGGGCATCGGCCATCCCGGCCAGATCGGTCTCCTCAAGGATCGCCGTTGCAAAACGCGGTTCGGCAAAGATCATCACACCAGCGGCGGATTGCAGAAGATGCGCACAGGTGCGGCTGCCCACAACGAGGAAAAACGCATCCTGCATCTTGCGGTGCAACCAGATGATCCCGGTCAGACCGCAGAAAACCTCATGCTGACCGCGCTCCTTGAGGACAGGCGTGCCGGAACAACCGCGCGACGGAGGAGGGGCGAATTGTTCGGTCATGCGGGGGCCTCGTTTGTCAAAGCGGCTTTGCTTGCTTCAAGTCGCGCAACCCGCAGTTTCCAAAGGAACTGGCCAGCGTTGATCACGTAGGCAGCGTAAGCGGCGAGCGCGAGCCACATTTCTTCAGTCGGACTCAGCGCACTGGTCCAAAGCGCCCAGACATAGGCAAGGTGCAACGCGATCACGAGGAAGGAGAACACATCCTCCCAAAAGAAGGCTTCTGCGAACAGATACTGGCCGAAGACCACTTTCTCCCAGATGGCGCCTGTCACCATGATGGTCAGCAGAAACACCGTCTTGATCAGAATTGAGATCGTCGCGGCATCGTAGCCGACGCCGGTCCAGAGGTACCGCAGAACCAGCCCCAAAGAGATAAGAAAAACAAGGAATTGCAGCGGCGCAAGCACGCCCTGGATCACTGTCCAAATGCTGTTGTCACGGCGCGCGCGCTGCTCCTCAGTGTAAAGGAACACCCGTTTTTCAGAGGCGCGTTCTGATCCTGCCATGTCCACGATTCCGTCCTTGTCTCAGAAAAAGTATCTGCTCGTTTGCCCGAGTGTCAACTAAAACTTACACTCACTGATCCGCATATGACGCTGCATGAAATCGTGGCAGTGATTCTGGGAAAACCGGCAGAAATCTTTATTTTTCTGGCGTTTTTTCGGGCCTACCTTCTTGAAAGGAAAGCCGAACAAGCCTTAGTGTCAATTATCTTTGACATTGATCGCCAAGAATCGGACACTGTGACTGTCTGATATGCCTGACATGCGTTTGGCTGTATCGGTAGCGAGGGTTAGACATGGCAAACGACCATACCGACGACCGTTCCACCACCGAAGAAAGTCGCCCGGATATTTCCGCTCTGGCGTCCACCGTTCTTTCTGTTTTGAGTGACAAGGGTGAGGAAGGCGTGCAAACAATTCGCAACAGTGTTGTACAGAAATTGGTGGATGTCGCGCTCCAGCCAGGCGCGTTCAATTCAGAGGCGCTGCTGGAGGATCTGAAAGACAGGCGCATCAGCGCCGATCAGATCGTCGATATCTATATCCCACAAGCCGCCCGCGAAATGGGTCGCATGTGGACGGAAGACGTTATTGGCTTCGCCAAGGTGACAATAGCAACCGCGAGGCTGCAGGGTTTGTTGACCTTGCTCGCACCGCCTTGGGCATCCAAAACAACAGAGACGGCAAACGGAACGAATGTTCTGCTGCTCCTGCAGGGCAATGACAGCCACACTCTGGGTCCGCATGTCGCCACCGCACAGATGCGGCGCGCGGGGGCATCGGTGAGAATACTGTTTGGCGCGCGCGAAGAGACGATCATTCGCGCACTGTCAGAAGAAAACTACGATATGGTTCTGTTTTCGGGCTCAAGGCCCGATGCGCTTGCATCAATCGCAAAGTTGGTTAAACGCATTAGAACCGGTGTCTTGGCTCCGCCGCCTTTGGTTCTGGGAGGAATCGTTCTGAGCCTCGCGGACGGTGTCAAGGAAAAGACAGACGTCGACCTGGTGACAAACGATGTGAAGGTTGCACTCAAGCTGTGCGAAAAGAACAAGTCCAGAAACAGGTCGTTGACGCGATAATGAACAGCAGTGGGTCCAGTTTCTGGAGCAGCGGCTCCGTCCCCCTGATCGACGCTGAGGTTTTGTCGAGCATCATTACTGTTGCGTCGGACATTGCCCTCGTCGTGTCCCGGCGGGGCAAAGTGCTGTCTGTCCTGATCAATCCCAATGAAACGTCGTTCGGCAAACTGAGCCATTGGGAGGATCGTCCTCTCACGGATTTCCTGACCCGTGAAAGCCGTCCAAAGATCGAGGCGGTTATGGAAGCGATGGAGAAAGGCGAGGTTCCCTCGCGCTCTGTCGAACTGAACCACTCAGACAATGCCGTTTGGGAATTTCCCATCCGGTACAGCTTTCACCCGTTTGGCTCTGACGGTTCATTTCTCATGCTCGGCCGTGATCTGCGCCCGATTGCTGAAACACAGCAGCAACTCGTGCAGGCGCAGATGTCGCTCGAGCAGGGGTATGAGGCGCGCCGCGAATTCGACGCGCGCTACCGCCTTCTGCTCCGGACGGTCCGGGACTGCATCGTTTTCGTCTCCGTCAACGATGGTAAGATCAAAGACCTGAACGATCCCGCCGCTGCCCTTCTGCAATCCACGCGGGAGGACCTTATCGGCGCATCCTTCGCGCAGGAGTTCCGTGACAAGCGACGCGAAGAGTTTACCGAAGCCCTGATCAACGCAGCGATTTCGGAAACCAGCACCGGCGTCGATGTGCAGTCGCGCCGCGGTCGCCAGCGCGTGGTCATCACGCCACAGGTTTTCCGCGCTGCGGGCGAGCGTATTCTCATCTGTCGCCTGACCACCGCCGAAGAAAGCGCCACCCGGTTCGACAACCTGAGCAACAACCTCGCCTCAGTATTCGAAAAGGGATCCGACGCGATTGTGTTCACTTCGGTGACCGGCATGATCGAAGCCTGCAACGATGCGTTCCTCGATCTGGTCGATGCGGCACATGCAGTTGACGTACGCGGGCGCGGTCTTGCCGATTTTCTCGGACGCGGTCAGATCGACATGAGCGTTCTGGTCGAGAATGCGCGGCGCACCGGCCAGATGCGGATGTATTCCACCAAGCTCTTGAACGACTTTGGCGCGAAGACGCCGGTCGAGATGTCTGTGACCTTTATCGAAGACCGGAGCGAGCCGACGCTCGGCTTCATCATCCGCGACATCAGCCGTGTTGATGCGATGCGCAAGGCACCGTTGCAGACCAGCGAAGAATCCAGCCGCAATGTGATGGAACTGGTTGGATCGGCGACTCTGAAAGAGATCGTGTCCGAGACAACGGATGTGGTTGAAAAGATGTGCATCGAAACAGCCGTCAGCCTGACCCGGAACAACCGAGTGGCGGCCGCTGAAATGCTGGGGCTGTCCCGGCAGAGTCTCTACGTCAAGCTCCGGAAATACGGTCTCTTGAACAAAGACGGCGACTCAGACGGCGAATGACGCCGACTGCCCACTGTGGGTATCATCTCAAATGACAATTTGTCCTGACAGTTTCGCTTGATGTGAATCGATTTGTCGTGTCTAGTTTACACATGACTGTCAGCATAAGTTTACACCAAGATCGCTACCCTGCCCCTTCGGCCATGCTGGAGCTGATCAAACCCGTCACCTGGTTCCCGCCGATGTGGGCTTATGCGTGCGGTGCAATTGCTTCGGGTGTGGCAATCACAGAGCATCTGGGGCTTCTCATCGTCGGTGTCATCCTCGCCGGTCCGGTGGTCTGCGGAATGAGCCAGGCAGCAAATGACTGGTGCGACAGACATGTGGACGCCATCAATGAACCGGACCGCCCGATTCCCTCCGGGCGGATACCGGGGCGTTGGGGACTGTGGATCGCACTGGCGATGTCCGTTCTTTCCCTGGCGCTCGGCGCGCTTCTTGGGACATGGGGGTTCATCGCCACCGTCGTGGGCGTGATCGCAGCCTGGATATATTCAGTTGAACCAATCCGCCTCAAGCGCTCCGGATGGCTTGGGCCGGGGCTTGTTGGTCTGTCCTATGAATCCCTTCCCTGGTTCACCGGCGCCGCCGTTCTGAGCCAGACCCTGCCATCCGGTCCGATCATTCTCATCGCGCTTCTCTATGGCATTGGTGCGCATGGCATCATGACACTGAATGATTTCAAGGCCCTTGAAGGCGACAGGCAGATGGGCGTGAATTCCCTTCCGGTCACGCTTGGCCCGGAAAAAGCGGCGAAAGTCGCCTGCGTCGTGATGATCGTTCCGCAGATCTTCGTCATTCTTGCCCTCGCAAAATGGGGTCAGCCGACACATGCCTCGATCGTTCTCGCGCTGGTGCTCGGGCAGATCTGGGCAATGTCGGTGATGCTGAAAGACCCGAAGGCCAAAGCGCCTTGGTACAATGCCACCGGGGTACTCATGTATGTTTCGGGGATGATGGTGTCCGCCTTTGCGCTGCGCGCGGTCGAGGTGTTCTGATGACCTTGGGTTGGCTGGCCATCGTTCGACTTGGATTTGTGCAGATGGCGCTTGGCGCCATCGTCGTACTGACGACCTCGACGCTTAACCGCTTGATGGTGGTCGAACTGTCCCTTGCGGCCGTGCTTCCCGGCGCGCTTGTCGCCCTTCATTACGGTATTCAGATCACCCGTCCGAACTGGGGTTTCATTTCAGACAAGGGTGGCAATCGCACACGATGGATTCTGCGCGGGATGCTGATCCTTGCCGCGGGCGGAATTCTGGCTGCTCTGGGCGTCGTGGAAATGGCCGAGAGTTACTGGTTCGGGCTTTCCCTGTCGATCATCGCGTACGCCCTCATCGGCTTGGGTGCTGGAGCGGCAGGCACCTCGGTTCTCGCTCTTCTGGCAACGGCAACCGCGCCGCATCGCCGGGCCGCCGCCGCAACGATCACCTGGCTGATGATGATCTTCGGCATTGCAATGACTGCGGGCGTTGTCGGCCAGCTTCTCGATCCATATTCACCTGCCGTTCTGATCCGAGTCGTTTCCGGCGTGGCAGCCACGGCGCTGGCGATCACCGTTTTGGCAACATGGCGGGTCGAACGCGGTGTTGAAGCCGCGCCCGAACCAGACCCGGTGCCCTTCCGTGAAGGATTGGCCGAAGTCTGGGCAGAACCCAAGGCCCGTCTGTTCACGATCTTCGTGTTCCTGTCGATGACCGCCTACTTCATGCAGGAGCTGATCCTTGAACCCTATGCCGGACTCGTTTTCGGCTTCACTCCAGGTGAAAGCACCACCCTGTCCGGTATTCAGAACGGCGGGGTGTTCCTTGGGATGCTGACTGTCGGAATTGCCGCAACTGCCTTGCGTTTCGGCTGCCTTCGCAACTGGGTCATCGGCGGATGTCTTGGATCCGCAGCAAGCCTTTGTGTGATTGCCATACTGGGTGGTTACGCGCTGCCACAATCCCTGCTTCCCGCCGTATTTGCTCTTGGGTTCTTCAACGGTGCATTTGCGGTCGCGGCCATCGGCTCCATGATGGCGCTTGCCGGCGAAGGCCGGGAAAAGCGCGAAGGAACCCGCATGGGCCTGTGGGGCGCTGCACAGGCAATTGCCGCTGGGTTCGGCGGGCTGACCGGAGCGGCCGCAGCAGATGTCATGCGCACGCTGACCACCGATGCTCCGGCCTTTGGAGCCGTTTTTGTATTTGAAGCCGGACTGTTTCTCTGCGCGGCCCTCATGGCCCTGCGCATCATGGAGGGCAGCGCGGCACGAGCCGAACTGATCGCAGG
Organism: Marivita geojedonensis; assembly: GCF_002115805.1. Taxonomy (GTDB): domain Bacteria; phylum Pseudomonadota; class Alphaproteobacteria; order Rhodobacterales; family Rhodobacteraceae; genus Marivita; species Marivita geojedonensis. The sequence continues at coordinate 64,098 of NZ_JFKC01000024.1, forward strand.
AGAATGACCATGTATGACGTCGTTGTTGTGGGCGGTGGACCCTCTGGTGCAACAGCCGCAGAAGATCTCGCCCGCTCCGGGCACAAGGTGGCACTTCTGGACCGGGAAGGTCGGATCAAGCCATGCGGCGGCGCTATTCCTCCGCGCCTCATGCAGGATTTCGACATTGGAGAGGACCAGCTTGTCGCCAAGGTCAACACAGCCCGGATGATTTCGCCCACCGGGCGTCACGTCGATATCCCGATCGAAAACGGCTTTGTCGGTATGGTTGACCGGAAGGATTTCGATCCCTTTCTCCGCGCGCGCGCCGAGGCTGCGGGCGCCGAACGTTTCACCGGAACCTTTGTGCGCATCGAACGTGACAGACCGGCAAAAAAGCGGTGGGTCGTTTATCGAGACAAGGCGACCGGTGAAGAAAGATCGCTGGAGACCCGGTTGATCATCGGTGCCGACGGCGCGAATTCCCGCGTCGCCCGTGATGAGATTCCAGGCGGCGACAAGGTGCCTTTGGTTTTTGCCTATCACGAGATCATTGCTGCGCCGGAAAAGAATGACGTCTACGACCCAATGCGCTGCGACGTAATCTACGATGGCTCCATCAGTCCGGACTTCTACGGTTGGGTCTTCCCACATGGAGGTACGACATCGGTCGGTATGGGAACCTATGTCCAAAGCGTCGACCTGAAGGAAGCCACAGCCGCTCTGCGCCAGGCCTCTGGTCTGGCCGAGTGTGAAACGCTGCGGAAGGAAGGTGCTCCGATCCCGCTGAAGCCGCTGCGCTTCTGGGACAACGCACGCGATGTGGTGCTCGCGGGCGATGCGGCGGGCGTCGTCGCACCGTCGAGCGGTGAAGGTATTTACTACGCGATGATCTGTGGTCGATTTGCAGCCACGGCCTGCGCGGCAACCCTGAAATCAGGGCGCATCACCGATCTGGCGCTGGCACGCCGCCTGTTCATGAAAGAGCACAAGACCGTGTTCCGTGTTCTGGGTCAGATGCAGGACGCCTACTACAAGAGCGATTCCCGCCGCGAGCGGTTCGTGTCCCTGTGTCACGATGTCGATGTTCAAAAGCTGACCTTTGAAGCGTATATGAACAAAAAGCTCGTGAAAGCACGGCCCCTGGCGCATCTGAAGATCGGCTTCAAGAACGCGCGCCATCTTCTGGGTCTGGTGCGGGAGACCCATGTATGACCCAGACGCTCATTCCTGCATGGATTGGCGACACACTCGAACCCGTCGAAAAGCTGGATGCCCATATCCGGGGCCTCAAGCATAAGGCGATTTCCGTGTTTGTGCTGCGTGGGGATGAGATACTGATCCAGCGACGGGCCATGGGAAAATACCATACTCCCGGTCTCTGGGCGAACACGTGCTGCACACATCCGAACTGGGAAGAGTCGAGTCTCAATTGTGCGCACAGACGATTGAACGAGGAACTCGGCATCACCGGCCTGAAGCTCGATTACCGGGATCGTGTCGAATACCGGGCCGATGTCGGCGGTGGCCTGATCGAACACGAGGTGGTCGATATCTATGTCGCTGAGGTGGAATCCGCGCCAAAACTCTCGCTCAATCCGGACGAAGTGATGGCGACCAGATGGGTGCGTTATGGCGACCTGATGGAGGAGGTGGTTAACGACCCAAGCCGCTTCACACCTTGGCTTCGCATTTACCTTGACACATATGCGCCACAAATCTTCGGTGAATTGGCGGTTTCCTGCTTAAACCAAGTGTAAAATAGCAAATTTTAAACACATTGGCTCCAGTTTGTTGCCCTAGTCCTAGGGTCAGGA
>NZ_JFKC01000025.1 GCF_002115805.1 Marivita geojedonensis
TCCTGACCCTAGAGTGTTACGACAAGGTACTGGGCTTCGAAAAACCCCAAAGCACATCTGAAGCTGAAGCTGAAACCGGTGTACCCACGGAAACTATCGAAGAAGAGGTATCAAGCGGCAACAGTTGGGTCCTAGTCAAAGAACGAGATGGGTTTACCGAAGCGGATACTTCCTATGTGTACCTTGAAAGCGCGCAGGCAGGAGGAGGTATGCAAGACCTCAATGCCATAATCATTCGCTGTAATGGAGAAGGCGGCACGGAATTGTATGTTGTATCGGATGGATACTTGGGAAATGATCGTTTGCGCGTTAGGTACAGGTTTGATGACAATGAACCGATCTCCGAACGCTGGTCCCCATCGACTGACGGTCGTGCAGCATTCTTACCGAGTGGTTACCGTGATTTCCGCAGTGGGCTAACTTCGTCCGAAAGTGTACTTATGGAGGTAGAAGCCTTCAATGGAGCACGTCATCAGGGAGAGTTCGGAGGCCTTAGCAACAATGCAGAAGATCGCGACTTTGTAATGTCTGGCTGCAAGAGCAATAGCTGACCCCAGTTAGCCTTGGGTTCCATAGGGACCTCAACTCAGTTGGCTAGAATGCGATAAAGGCTCGCTCTCGAGATACCCACCTGCTCACAAACCTTCGCCTTTGACATACCCGTAGCAAGCAGAGCCTTTACACTGTCAGCCTTTGCCATAGCCGTAGGTTTACGTCCTGTGTATTTCCCCTCTGCGCGAGCCTTGGCAATACCTTCCCTCTGCCGCTCTAGCATCATCTCACGTTCGAATTGAGCAACGCTAGCCATCACGTTGAGCATCATCTTGCCAGTAGCCGTAGAGGTATCGACCTGTTGCCCCCCCATAGACAGGATCACCAACCCTGCGTCAGTGTCTTCCAATGTCTCCAACAGATCGCCTAGGTGCCGTACAGAACGTGCCAGACGGTCCAGCTTGCATACCACCAGCTTGTCACCAGAGCGAAGTGACTTGATGGCTGCGTCCAACTGCTCTCGTTCACCAACACTAGAAACCTGCTCTTTGTAGATGGTCTCACATCCGTGGTCCCGAAGGTCTCTAACCTGCGCATTTAACCCTGCGTCCTGTTCCAAGGTCGAAGTTCTTGCATATCCAACCAGCATGAGATGTCTCCCGTGATTCTCAATAGAATATTAGTATATTTTGAGAAATGCTTCAATAGAGTTGGTAATACGGCGTTTTAAGGCATCGTTCTCTTGTGCCATTGGGGCTTGGTCTATTGAGACAGTTGCCGACAACAGGGCGGATCCAATCTTGGTGGTTACATTGAGTTCTTAAGCCATTGTCATTAGGGTAAAGAGACGATGTATCAAAGGCATAGGTGATAAATGGCTAGTCGGAATCCGTCTGGAAATTCAAAAAGTGGAGTTGGCGTTTTCACATTTGTAGCAAGTCTTGTTTCGTGGGTCGTGGCGTTGGTTGGCACCATCGTTGGAGCCGTGTTGATCTTCGCGGGCGTTACCAGTGGTTCGAGGGAAATTGCCTTCTCTGGTGTAGCCATAATGATTGGCGGTTGGGTCAGTTCGGCAGGTCTCGGAACACTTGCAGAGATTAGCATCAAGCTGAGTAAACTTGGTGGCGATGATCAATGACACCCCCCCACATGGGAAACAGGGACCAGCCCCTACGTAAGAAATTGGCACCTCAGAGCGTGCACTGGCTACATAATTGGGTGATATTTATCAGTAGGTTACAGGTGAATACTCATGTCCGCACGAGTAGTTCACATGTATCCAAGCGTATGATCTTGCGTCAAATGTTGTGGTTAGGTCGGTCCTTGGTTAAGCCATTGGGAATACATGTGTTTTTTATGGCAAGTGGCTGTATCTACTTGAGACTATTCGGGTGCCACTCAAGCAAGCCTATGGTTCTTGCCCGAACATTGATAAAAATTCCGACCAACTCGCTACAGTCATTATGTATGGCTGTCAGACGAAACTATTTTTCCTGAAGCTGCTCACGTAATCGGGCGATGACGTCCTGCCACATACGACTATTCTTGATGAGACGTTCATTTTGCGCTTTGAGTTCTGCAATTTCCGCCTCCAACTCAATCAACCTTGCTAAACTTGCTGTGGTCTGGCTCTTGGTTGTCTTGGGCTCCTCTCGCGCGCGCTTCAGTTCCTCTCGCGCAAGCTGAAGGTCAACTTCTGACTGGTTCAGGTTCGCCTCCAGCTCCTTCATTCTAATTCTAAGTTCGGCCAGCTTGCCAAAGTCATTGTTAAGAGTTCGAGCGGCAGCAGTAACATCAGTACAAGTAAAGGACACCAAACCATTAGACTTGGACAGAACATCCAGTTGTAAGTTGTTGTACAGAACCGCGAGGAAATCAGGCCCCTCAAACGACCCAAGGATGTTATCGCTGATATCCCACTTTGCAGACAAAGGATTTTCTACGTTACCATCAATTAGCGCAACGGGGCCCTCTTCACCTTCGTGGAACGCGAGCACTAGCCCAAGATTTCGGGCTTCATCGTAACAAGCAAAACCAACATCCTGTGCTGCAGCTGCGCTACTCATCAATACCGCCGCGGCAGTGCTCCCGAACGGTCTCATTCTTCAATCCTCACAGCTGTTCCTGACGCCACCAGCATCACCATTGTCCAACCTGTCTCCCCGATCTGGGTATAATCTAAGTCCACACCGACGACCGCATTGGCACCGACAGCATGAGCCTCTCTCTTAAGTTCGTATAGGACGGTTTCACGAGCGTCTCGCATGGTCTTTTGAACTGCTTCTGAGCGCCCGCCTACAATGTTCCTTACTGTCGCAAACAAGTCTTTGAAAACATGCATTCCATACGCGCACTCTGCTGTGACGATGGAAATTCGTTCTTGAATTTGGAGGTCTTGCGCTTGTGTCTCAGTGGTAAGCATTACAGCTTCAATGGCCAGATCGCGTTCCACACGTTCTTGATGCTGTTGCTGGATTACGGGACTACCCGTTTCAATCGTATTTAGGTAATGACACTGGGCGCATAGACCGCCGTACCCGGATTCAAGCATTCCGAATTTCTTGCCACATCTCGAACAGTTCGCCATCCGTACACCTTACGCGTTTACTTCAACGTACTTTACATGCAGATACGTATTGTTCTTCGGCAGTCTCGAGAACCATGTAAAACATTGCAACCGCCATATCGCTCCCCATTTGCTCTGCAGGGCTTTCTGTCGCCTGCGCACTGTCCGCTAAGAAATTTTCGAGGATCGACGGGTGAGTTTTTCTCAAGAACGCACCAAGAAGGGCTCCGGTCATCATAGCTTGGTCTTCATTCGCATTTAATATGAATTGCGCTGACGCCGTCGATAGACCGGTAATTTGTGCAATCGTTGCTGCATCTGCACCTTCGTTCTCTTGCAGTGATGTCCAGATGTAACGAAGCTCGCGTTCACTAAGGTTTTGAACCAGATTTTGAATTTCGGAATAAGTGCTGCACGCAATGGGTGAAATGGCGGAACCAGTCTCCTGCGAAACAGTGTGGATGGTCGCAATTGATGAGGTTAAGCTGGATTGCTGATCACCCTCGTCTTTGCAGCCCTGAAATGGATAGTAGTCGCTGCCCGAAGAATAGTAAGTCTCATACGGGAACCGCTCTGATCGAAGAGCCATGAACTCAGTTCCAATCCTAGCCGCCATCTGCTGATCAGAAATTCCGGCAACACAAGGGTCTGCTATATCTTCAATTCCGATCAAGTCTCGGGTTTCAGCGGCTGACCTCGCAGCTTCCAAGAAGCAAGTCCATGTATCCGCATAGCTATCATTGCGAGCAGAGCACGCGTTGACGACAGGCTCAGCGGCTGGGCCGTAGTAATCACTGGTAATCATGTCCCCCAGAAGCTGAAAGGCGATGGCACCTTCTTTTAGACAAGTCGGAAAATTTGATGCGTTGGCTTTTGCATTGCATTCAGCGATCACAGCTTGGGGGATATCTTCAGACTGCGCCAACGCGTATGATGTCGTCATGGGAAGAAATAGTAAGGCCCAAAGCTTCATTTCCTGCCTCCAATGCGGTTAGATGCGTATTTCCAACCTAATACGACACAGAACGACACGTGAAGGGAGAACACGCGACCAGCCGGGTTCAGTTGTCGCGATAATGAACGTATGGGGTGCGAAATTATGTTTTTTGCGCAGCAGATTCTGTAAAGAATCGCGACTGTTTACACCCACTCAGAAAGCTCTGAAGCCACCTTGCAAGTCCGTACCGAATTTCACTTCCGAGCGTGACTCACCAAGTGCTTGGGATCAACCTTCGTTCACAGTAGTGCAGTGAAGCAAGGGTCAGCTGCATGTATTGTCAAAGCCCATTGCCCAAGGTTCCTGAGTCATCCCGCACCACAAATGCCCCTTACGCGGCTTCCATCCCGATGTGCACGGACACGGGTTTCCTTGGGTGATGCGTTTCTACTAAAGCCAAGGGTGGTCAATGGACATGATGGCTTCATAACGTGTCCTAAGGCTTGGTCCTTGTCCGTAACCAGCCGCAACATCACCTTGTCTATGACCTGTGATGAAGTCTGAAACTTCCTTGGGTACACCTGCGTCTCGTGCAAGGTCTTTAAAGGTGTGACGAAGACTGTGGGGAACTACCCTTGGGTCATCTATGAGGTTTCTGATGTGTTCCCTCAGGCGTCCTTTGCTGAAAGATACTGGAACAACATCGGCATTGTCATGCAGGGGTACTAGCCGCCTTGAGCCTTTGGTTTTGGGATCATCTTCCCTTAAGTCCATATACCGGATGCTGCCTTGTTCCCGCACAGGTGGTTTCTTGTGCAGTTCCCCGATACGCATCCCTGTTGTTATTAGGATTGCGAAAGCCTTACGATCCTCCTCGGGCATGTCCATCTGGAACAGGGCGTACAGTTGGTCATGGGTGAAGGGAAGGCGCTCTACAGCATCACTGCCAATGCCTTTGAGGTCTAGTCCGATCCAAGGATTATGTCCTATGTCGAGGTCTCTGTGTTTGTTGGCCCACTTGAATACATTAGACATAGCAGCGCGTAACACTCGTATACTTGATGCACTGGAGTCCTCACCAATCTCATTCAGGAAGTCATAGGCGTCGTATACAGTCACATCCTTTAAGGGTTTCTTTCCAAAGTCAGGATGATCGTGCCACTTACGTAACTGCCATCTATCGTTCTTGCGGGACTTCTCAGGCCTAGTTTCTTTGTATCGGTCCAACAGGTCACCCAAGGTCTGACCACCTGTCTGCACCTCTGGGGCATCAACTGCAAAATTCTTCATTTGCTCTATGACATTCCTCCGAAACACAGGGTGGTCTTGTGTCCTGTCGGCAATGCCTAGAAGTGCGTCTGTACTTAGTTCCTTTGATTGCAATTCATCTTTGTCCCCTTGGAAGTGCTTAAGCGGTATCGAGTGTCCAAGTGCGGTCAAGAGTTTGCAAAGGTCTACGTGAGTGCTGATCTTAATGGTAGGTTGCAGTTGGTATTTACCGTCGGGGTTCCGGTCGATGCCATGCAGGCCACTCGCATAGATACCCATAAAACCCATGCCTCTGCCCTTGAACGCAGATGTATCGACTGTGATGTAGCCGTTGGTGTACCATTGTTTTGTGTTGATACCCTCTTTTTCCAGCAAGGGCCTGATACTCTCGTAGAACTTGTCGCTGCGTTCCAAGAGCGTGTCGAACTCGTCATATATCACCTGAGTCAACTCGTGCTGTCTGAGTTGGGCTTGTCGTTTGTCGCTGGTACCTGTGCTGCGTCTGGCCTGTGTGTCGGTCCCGAAAGTGAGTTCCTTGGGCTTGGTAACACAGACGTACCATTTGCCTTTCCTCCGTTGCAGAGTGCTTGGTTTGTACTGCATGGTTTCTCCCCCAATATAGGGTCCAATATAGGGTCCAGTGCCCAAAAAAATCCAATAAGAAAAGAACGCTAGCACGGGCAGGCCGCAATTTGGCCCAGAGTCTTAACAAATGGTTAACGTCGCAGGATCGCCTGCGGCTTGCATCGCCCGGACGCAACGCGTAACCCGATGAGCAGAACAGGGGACCATCCGGGGGATACAGAATGCGCCACTCCATGACGGGTTTTGCCTCCGGGCAGGGTGAAGCTCTGGGACTTGCGTGGTCCTGGGACCTGCGCAGCGTCAATGCCCGTGGCCTGGACATTCGCGTGCGCGTTCCCGACTGGATCGACGGGTTGGAACAGGCTTTGCGGGCGCTGCTGACCAAGCGGCTCGCGCGCGGCAGCGTCACGGTATCCCTGCGACTTCAATCCAACGGGGCCGAGGCCACTCAGGAGCTTAACGAAGCTGCCTTGGATCGCGTGCTTATGGCGATGCTCCAGATCGAGGCGGAAGCGATGGCGCGCGGGCTGTCCCTGACCGCATCCTCTGCCGCTGATCTGATCACCCTCCGAGGCGTCATGGATACCGCCCAGCAGGCCGCTGATCCGGCCGAACTCCGCAAGACGCTGCTCGCTGATTTCGAGCCGGCGCTCGACAGCTTCATCGCGTCTCGGCAAAACGAGGGAACCGCGCTGGCAGAGGTGCTCACCGGACAGGTTGACCAGATTGCGGATCTGGTCACACAGGCAGAGACCGTCGCAGAGGCCCGAAAGGATGAACAGGCCGACAGGATGCGGGCAGCAATGGCACGTGTCATGGACGCCCAGGACACCATCGATGAGCAGCGCATCGCACAGGAACTTGCCCTGATCGCGGTCAAGGCGGACGTGACCGAAGAGATCGACCGTCTGCGCACCCATGTCGACGCTGCACGCGGTCTGCTTGACGCCGATGGCGCGGTGGGCCGAAAGCTGGATTTCCTGATGCAGGAGTTCAACCGCGAAGCCAACACGCTCTGTTCAAAGGCGCAGTCCGCACCACTGACGGCCGTCGGGCTTGAGCTGAAATCGGTGATCGAACAGATGCGCGAACAGGTGCAGAATGTGGAGTAAGCCATGACCAATCGCCGGGGTCTTCTGATCATCCTGTCATCGCCCTCGGGTGCCGGGAAAAGCACATTGTCACGCCGCCTTCTGGACTGGGATCCCTCGCTCAGCTTTTCGGTTTCGGCGACAACCCGTGCGCCGCGTCCCGGTGAAGTGAATGGTGAGCATTACCATTTTCTCAGCGAGGACGCGTTCAAGCGCGACGTGAACGCGGGCGACATGCTGGAACACGCGCATGTCTTCGGGAATTTCTACGGCAGCCCGCGCAAGCCGGTGCAGGCGGCCATCGACGCCGGCAATGACGTGCTTTTTGACATCGACTGGCAGGGCGCGCAGCAGATCGTGAACTCGGCCCTTGGTCCGCACACGCTGTCGATCTTCATCCTTCCGCCGTCGATCGCGGAACTGCGTCGGCGTCTGGAGAGCCGTGGGCAGGACAGCGCCGAGACCATCGGGAAACGGATGCAGAAAAGCTGGGACGAAATCAGCCACTGGGGCAGCTATGATTACGTTCTGGTAAATGACGATCTGGACCGCACCTTTGCCGATCTGCAAACCATCGTCACCGCGACCCGCCTGCGCCGCCTGCAACAGCCGGGGCTGGTCGAACATGTCCGCAAGCTGCAACAGGAATTCGAGGAATTGACATGACGCTTTATGCTTTGGACGATATTGCACCTCAGATCGCGGAAGACACATGGATTGCCCCGGATGCCAATCTGATCGGCCGCATTATCGTTGAGGACGCGGCAAGCGTCTGGTTCTGTTCAACCCTGCGGGGGGACAATGAGACGATCACCGTCGGTGCGGGCAGCAACATTCAGGAAAACTGCGTGCTGCACACCGATATGGGCTATCCGCTGACCATCGGAAAAGGATGCACCATCGGCCATAAGGTGATGCTGCATGGTTGCACCATCGGCGACAATTCCCTCATCGGGATGGGCGCCACCGTCCTCAATGGCGCAAAGATCGGCAGCAACTGCCTGATCGGGGCCGGGGCGCTGATCACCGAGGGCAAGGAAATCCCGGATGGATCGCTGGTCATGGGCGTCCCCGGGAAGGTGGTGCGCGACCTGGACGAGGCCGCGATAGAGGGTCTTCGGAAAAGCGCGCTTGGCTATCAAGCCAACATGCGCCGCTTCCGCGTCGGTTTGCGCCCGGCATAAGCCAGCCTGTCCGCAGGACTTTTTTCACCCTCATGGGTTGAACATGCGCGCGGCAACGTCACTGTTGCCGTATTGCGGAACGAGAGAGTGAGTGCGATGAAAACGATCTGGATCAATCTTTGCCTGATGTTTGCAGCCGCAATGGCGACTGCCCACGAGGTGCGCCCGGCGATTGGTGATCTCGAGGTGGTCGAGGGGCAGGTCGAGATCACCCTGACCCTGAACGGAGAAGCTCTGGCCGCAGAGGTCAGTCTCGAAGGCATCGCAAATACCGACGAACTGGACGCCTCCGCAGATGTGGACCGGCTGCGCGGGCTTGAACCGGACGCACTCCGCGCGGAACTGCAATCCCGCATGACCGGCTTCACCGAAAGCCTGAGCGTCACCGCCGGAGGTCAGGCCGTTCCGCTGACCGTGAACGCGATAGACGTCGACGAAGTCGGCAACACCGAACTGCCGCGCGATACCGTGCTCAGCATGACCGGACCGATTCCCGAGGGAGCGGACACGATCAGCGTTACATGGCCTGCTGCCTACGGCGCGCTCGTGCTGCGCCAACAGGGTGTCCAAGAACCCTATACCGGCTACCTCGAAGGTGGTCAGAGCAGCGGAGACATCCAGCTCGGCGGCGGCGATGAGGCCGGCGGTTGGGCCACCTTTGCCACCTATATCCCTGTCGGGTTCGATCACATCCTGCCCAAAGGGCTGGACCATATTCTTTTCGTCCTCGGCCTCTTCTTCCTGTCGACACGGTTCACGCCGCTGCTGTGGCAGGTCACGTCCTTCACGCTGGCGCATACGGTGACGCTGGCGATGGCGGTGCTGGGCATCGTTTCGGTGCCTGCGAGCATCGTGGAACCCCTGATCGCGGCGTCCATCGTCTATGTGGCGGTTGAAAATATCGTGTCCGACAAGCTCCACCGATGGCGGCCCTTCGTGATCTTCGGTTTCGGTCTGCTGCACGGTCTGGGATTTGCCAGCGTGTTGGGTGAATTCGGCCTGCCGGACGGGCAGGTGATCCCGGCGCTGATCGGGTTCAACATCGGGGTGGAACTGGGCCAGCTTACCGTCATCGCAATCGCCTTCATCCTGGTCTGGTACGCCATTCGGGTCGACGAAGGAGAGGCGGATGTCGCCCCGGCGCAGGGAATATACGGTGCGCTGGCCGTGATCCTCGTAGGCCTGGGCTTTGCGATGAACACGGAAGGCTTCCAGGAGGTGATGGGGGCCTCTGCCATGGTGTTCTTCTGGCCGCTCGCGGCCCTCGCGGTGCTTTGCGCGGTGTCCGCCACTCTGGTTGAACAGATCGATGCCTATCGTCGCTACGTGGCCGTTCCAGCCTCTGCAGCGATTGCGCTGGTCGGCGCATATTGGTTCATAGAGCGGGTCTTTCTGTAATCCGAAAAAGCGCAACTTTGGCCTATTGCCTTCAGCCGAAGGCGATAGGTCCGCTTACCTGTCGGTGTCCCGGATTTCCGGCGAAACCGACCGCATCAGATTTTGCCGGACGAAGGGTAGCATTTTCGCAAACAGCCCCAAAATGTTCCCTCGATCTGGCTCTTGCACATGCAGGAAACCCCCGCTATACGCGCGCCACTGACACCGCAGGCGGGGTCGGGCCTTTGGGGGAGACATCCCCAAATGTCCACCGGTTGGCCATCTGGCTGATACCCCCGCTGAGGATTGAAACCGGAAAGGATACGACACATGGCTCTTCCAGAGTTCACCATGCGTCAGCTGCTTGAAGCTGGCGTTCACTTCGGCCACCAGACGCAGCGTTGGAACCCGCGCATGAGCGAGTTCATCTATGGCGCGCGCAATGGCATCCACATCATGGACCTGACGCAGACCGTTCCGATGCTCGACGCAGCATTGAACGTGATCCGCGAAACCGTGGCCAAGAACGGCCGCATCCTGTTCGTCGGCACCAAGCGCCAGGCGCAGCAGCCGATCGCAGAAGCCGCTGAAAAATGCGCACAGTATTACATGAACCACCGCTGGCTGGGCGGTACGCTCACCAACTGGCAGACCGTTTCCAAGTCGATCCAGCGTCTGAAATCCATCGACGAACAGATGGACGCCGGCGCAGAAGGCCTGACCAAGAAAGAGCGTCTGGGCATGGAGCGCGAGCAGGGCAAACTGCAGGCGTCGCTGGGCGGTATCCGCGAAATGGGCGGCGTGCCTGACCTGCTGTTCGTCATCGACGTCAAGAAAGAAGCGCTGGCCGTTGCCGAAGCCAACAAGCTGGGTATCCCGGTTGTGGCGATCGTCGACACCAACTGCTCGCCCGAGGGTGTGGATTACATCATCCCCGGCAACGACGATGCAGCCCGCGCCATCAGCCTCTACTGTGACCTGGCCGCGCGCGCCGCTCTGGACGGCATGACCGCTCAGATGGGTGCCGCCGGTGTTGACCTTGGCGCCCTCGAAGACGCGCCGGTTGAGGAACTGGTCGAAGAAGCGCAGGCCGCCACAGCCGAATAAGCGTTACCGCGCCGTTACACAGATATGACAGGGCAGGGCGGTCCATGGGCCGCCCACGCGCCCGTAAAACTATGAGGAGAGCCGAAGATGGCGATCACAGCAGCACTCGTGAAAGAACTGCGCGAAATGACTGGCGCAGGCATGATGGATGCCAAGAAAGCACTGGTGGAAAACGACGGAGACATGGAAGCGGCCGTTGACTGGCTTCGCACCAAAGGTCTCGCCAAAGCCGCCAAGAAATCCGACCGGACTGCCGCAGAAGGCCTCGTTGCCGTTAAGGTTGAAGGTGGCAAGGGCGTTGCGGTTGAGGTGAACTCTGAAACCGACTTCGTCGGCAAGAACGCTGAATTCCAGGCGATGGTCAACGCAATCGCAGGTGCCGCGCTGACAGCATCCGATATCGAAGACCTGAAGTCCAAAGATCTCGGCGGCAAGACCGTACAGGACACCATCACCGACAAGATCGCCACCATTGGTGAGAACATGTCGCTGCGTCGCATGTCGACCGTCGAAGGCGGGCAGGTCGTGTCCTACGTCCACAACGCTGCCGCAGACGGAATGGGCAAGATCGGCGTTCTCGTTGCGCTGTCTGCCGACAACGAAGCCTTCGGCAAGCAGGTCGCGATGCACATCGCAGCTGTAAACCCGGCGTCGCTGTCCGCAAACGACCTGGACCCGGCCGTTGTCGAAAAAGAGCGCCAGATCCAGATCGACATCGCACGTGAGTCGGGCAAGCCCGAGCAGGTGATCGAGAAGATGATCGAAGGCCGGATGAAGAAGTTCCTCAGCGAAGTGACCCTTCTGGGTCAGTCCTTCGTGATCAACCCGGATCTCACTGTCGAAGCCGCCGCAAAAGAAGCCGGCGTCGAAATCACCGGTTTCGTCCGTCTCGAAGTGGGCGAAGGCATCGAGAAGAAAGAAGAAGATTTCGCAGCCGAGGTTGCCAAAGCTGCTCAGGGCTAATTTCCTGAAATCTTTATAAAAAGTGAAGCGGCGCTGTCTTAATTGGCAGCGCCGCTTTCTTCGGGAGCAATGGACTGCATCATATTGGGGATGATGCGATCCCCCGACGGGCCGGAAAAAACGAACCGCGACAGGTCATCCTTTACCGGGCAGGCCGGGTTTCTTTGAATGAGACCCGCAGAGCCCTGAAAATATATGGGATGCGGGTCCCTTGTTCCTTGGCCAAAATTGCCACCACTCACGGAACATCAACAGTCTGCCAATTTACGCGAGGTCAAGGAAGTCCGGATTTCCGTACCTCACAGTTTTTTCACGCCTCAGGCGTCGCTGTTGAACATCTGGTTCTGTAGAGCGGCCTTCAGGACTGCCTGCGCCGTGGTATCGACGTTCAGAGCTTCACGGGCCAGGCGCAGGTGTTTTTCGACCGTTGCGGGCGTCAACCCCATGATCGTCGCGATGTCCTGCATCGTCTTGCCGCCGCCGACCCATTCCAGCGCCTCGCGCTGCCGTTTCGTGAGCGTCTGGTTCGGCGGATTATAGGGCAGGGTCAGGATCTTCAGGTGAACGATATTGTTCATCAACTGGATCAAGTCACCCGAAGCGTCCCACACAGCATCCACATCCGCCTGAGACATTCCAGGCTCTGCAATCAGTGCGATGGCGCCTTTGGCGCGATCCGACAGACTGCGGAAACTGATCGAGTAACCGGCTGTGATGCCGTTCTGCGCGTTGAACTCAAGAATGCGCCGCTCGTCGTCAGTGACGGTTCCGCTTTCCATCATCATCCTCAGAAGCGTCCAACTCGATGCGCCATCATTCTCAAGCGCCCAACGCACCATCGGAGCCGAACGGTACAAACCATCGTTGATGAACCGCGTCACGTAGCCGGAGTCGATGTTCGACAGAACGATAAAGTCGTCCGGATCGCCAAGCGAGGTCGCTGTCCGGAACCGTGTGAAGCCGTAGAGCAACCGATCAAAGCCGAAACCCGCCATGCGGCGGCAATGCAGATCCCACAATTCTTCAATGCTGCTGGAATGCGTCAGGTCCAACAGGGCTGCATTTTGTTCGGGTGTCATCGTAACCGGATTCTCAATACCACACAGCGTGTCTACGGTGCGGACAGTCGTTTTGTCTATACGGTGCTCTGGCTATATATTACATAATACTGATTATAAGATTAATGTAGGCACCAAGACGCCACTTACTCTATTTGAATCAAGCGCATACGACACACAGTTAATGCTCCGTGGAAACGCATGACCGAAGCAGGAAATTCGCAAACCGCACTACTCTGTCTGTCTGCACGCAAAAAGACCCGAGTCGATTCCTACTCCAGACCGAACCATCATCAGTGAAATGTCACCAAACACGTACCACCTGGCCTTGAGTGCTCGGAAAGCCCTATTCAATCCATTTGTTCCGGCACAGATCGAATAAATCAGCCGAAGATAAAACCACCTTCTTTTAAAGCCTTGCGGAAAACTCCGCATAATTCCGTTACGTCAACGCCCGGTGTCATAAAACAGTTACGTAACTGTCACAAAAGCATGGCCAAAGCTGACTAGACACGGCGCCAACGGTCATCAGGGGGATGGCCGAGAGACATCCAATCAAGGAGCTGACGTAATGTCTGTAAAACTCTCTGTATCCGCACTCGCGATCGTCGCGGTATCTGCAACTGCCGCTGCTGCGCGTGACAACGTTCAGGTGGCTGGGTCGTCGACCGTCCTGCCCTACGCGTCCATCGTTGCCGAGGCCTTTGGCGAAAACACCGACTTCCCGACACCGGTTGTCGAATCCGGTGGCTCGTCTGCCGGCCTGAAGCGCTTCTGCGAAGGTGTGGGCGAAAACACAATCGACGTGGCAAACGCTTCGCGTGCGATCCGCGAAAAGGAAATCGCCGCCTGCGCGGAAAACGGCGTGACAGACATCATCGAAGTCCGCATCGGCTATGACGGCATCGTGTTTGCGTCTCAGCAGTCCGGCCCCGCGTTCAGCGCATTCGAGCCGTCCGATATCTTCAACGCCATCGGCGCGAAGGTTCTCAAGGACGGCGCAATCGTCGACAATCCGCACAACTCCTGGGCCGAGTTCAACGCAGACCTCCCGGACGCGGAAATCGCGATGTTCATTCCCGGCACCAAGCACGGCACACGTGAAGTGTTCGAGGAAAAGGTTCTGCTGATCGGCTGCGAGGCAACCGGCGCAATGGAAGCCATGATCGCTGGCGGAATGTCCGAGGACGATGCGGAAGACGCCTGCCTTGACGTGCGTCAGGACGGCAAGTCGGTCGACATCGACGGTGACTACACTGAAACCCTCGCCCGTATCGACGCCAACACCAACGGCATCGGCGTGTTCGGTCTCGCGTTCTACGAGAACAACACCGACAAGCTCAAAGTGGCCACCATGTCCGGCGTCGAGCCGACAACCGCCACCATCGCATCCGGCGAATACCCGGTCTCCCGCCCGCTGTTCTTCTACGTCAAGAAAGCGCATATCGGTGTGATCCCGGGCCTAAAGGAATACGCACAGTTCTTCGTTGCCGATGAACTCGCAGGCCCGAACGGCCCGCTGGCCAACTACGGCCTCGTATCTGATCCGGAACTGGCAAAGACCCAGCAGATGGTTGCAGACGAAAAGGTCATGGGCGCAGACATGTAATCTGCCCTGACGCTTCGACAGGAGGCGGCATATTTCGCCGCCTCCTTTTCCTTTTAGGTCATTTTCAAAACCGCTGGGGGCAAAATGCCACTACTTTGGCTCTTTCTGATCGTGCTCGCGATTGCGGCAGGGGCATACGTCCTTGCCCGGGTTCGCGTGCTTGCGATGGCAGGCGAGAATCGTCGCGCCTTGCATTCGCTGCCGGTCTATTACGGCAGCAATGCCGCGATGAAATCGGGCGTCCCTGCCCTGCTCGTTCTGGCGGTCTGGCTCGTGGCGCAGCCGTTGGTGATCGACACGATCGCCTCCGGTCACATCCCTGACAGCGCCATCGCGGAAACCACATCGCGCGGTCTGGTCATGGCAGAAGTACGCCGCACCGCCGACGGCATCGATATGGCCATTGCGTCCGGAGAACTGAGCGAAACAGCGGCGCGCGACCCGCAGGCTGACATAGAGGATCTGTCGGCGCGCCTGTCCGACGCCGGCGCAATCCTGACATCCGAGATCACGCCGCCTGTGTTCCGCGCGGCACAGGAACTGCGCGCTCTGAGCGCTGTCGGAACGCAGGCCATGACGATCATCGTCGTGCTGATCGCACTGTTCGGAGCGCTGTGGGCTCTGCGCGAAACAAAACCGGACTTCCGGGCGCGCAACGTCGTCGAACAGGGTGTGCGTGGTCTGCTCATTGCAGCTGCGTCGATTGCGATCCTGACCACCCTCGGCATCGTTCTGTCGCTGGTCTTCAACACGGTCGAGTTTTTCCGCCTCTACCCGGCGTCCGAGTTTTTCTTCGGCACCAACTGGGCCCCCAGCTTTTCGGGCCGCGGCGGAGCTTCGGATCTTGGCATTGTGCCGCTTCTCTGGGGGACCTTCTACATCTCGCTCGTGGCGCTCATCGTGGCAGTCCCGATTGGCCTGTTTGCCGCGATCTACCTTTCCGAATACGCCAGCCCCAAGGTCCGCGCGGTTGCGAAGCCGTTGCTCGAGGTTCTGGCGGGCATCCCAACGATCGTCTACGGCCTGTTCGCCCTGTTGACCGTCGGTCCGCTGCTTATGCGCGTCTTCGGGGATGAGGGTCTGGGCTGGATGCAGGCGGGCACCGCCGTGATGACGGCAGGCCTGGTCATGGGCATCATGCTGATCCCCTTCGTGTCCTCCCTCTCCGATGACATCATCAACGCCGTACCGCAGGCGCTGCGCGATGGCTCTTACGGCCTCGGAGCCACACAGTCCGAGACCATCCGGCAGGTGGTTCTGCCAGCCGCCCTGCCCGGCATTGTCGGCGCGATCCTTCTGGCTGCATCCCGCGCCATCGGTGAAACCATGATCGTGGTTCTTGGTGCCGGGGCCGCCGCGCGGCTGAGCCTCAATCCCTTCGATGCGATGACCACGGTCACCGCCAAGATCGTGTCACAGCTGACCGGCGACTCCGACTTCGCTTCCCCTGAAGCCCTCGTCGCATTTGCCCTCGGCATGACCCTCTTTGTCATCACACTCGGGCTCAATGTCTTCGCCCTCTACATCGTGCGCAAATACCGGGAGCAGTACGAATGACCGACATCAGCATGGGCGGTTCCGCACCGAAATCCTCGCTTACAACCGTGGATGCGCGCACACGCAAGCGCAACGCGGCCGAAAAACGCTTCAGGGCTTACGGGCTGACGGCCATCGCGATTGGCCTGTTATTCCTGATCGTTCTGGCTGTCTCCATCATCCGCTCCGGTGTTCCTGCCTTCACGCAGACCGAGGTCCATATCGACTTCACAATCACACAGGAGCAATTCGACGACGCCGAAAGCCAGATGCTCAAGACGAGCGCCTATCAGAAGCTGTTCATCGCGGCGCTGCAGTCTCAGCTTGAAGACCGTGGGCTGGAAGTGTCCTTCGACCCGGCCGCAATCGAGCGGCTGCTTGGCAAGACCGGCGGCACGATCCGCGAATACTATCGTGAAAACCCGGATCAGATCGGCACCCCGGTACGGTTTGAACTGGCCGCATCCTCGCGCGTTGACGGCTATTTCAAAGGGCGCGTGTCGCGTGACACGGTCGTGGACAGCCGCTTCCTGATGGTGAGCGATCTCGACCTTGTGGACGCGTTGCACGATGTGGGGATCATCACGCAGGCCTTCAACTGGAACTTCATCACCGGGTCGGACACCGGCGTCGACAATCCCGGCGGAGCCGGGATCGGCGTGTCGGTGATCGGGTCATTCTTCATGATGCTGGTGGTGCTGGTATTGTCCCTGCCCATCGGCGTGGCCGCGTCGATCTATCTTGAGGAATTCGCACCGCAGAACTGGTTCACCGACCTGATCGAGGTGAACATCTCCAACCTCGCCGCGGTGCCCTCCATCGTCTTCGGCATCCTTGGCCTCGCGGTATTCATCCAGTTCATGCACCTGCCCCAGTCGGCACCGCTTGTCGGCGGTCTTGTGCTGACACTGATGACCCTGCCGACGATCATCATCTCGACCCGCGCCTCGCTCAAGGCGGTGCCGCCGTCGATCCGCGAAGCCGCACTGGGTGTCGGTGCCTCCAAGATGCAGACCGTGTTTCACCATGTGCTGCCGCTGGCGGCGCCCGGCATCCTGACCGGAACCATCATCGGTCTGGCTCAGGCGCTTGGCGAGACAGCGCCGCTGCTGTTGATCGGGATGGTCGGATTCATCGCCCGCGCCTACCCCGAAGGCGTCGTATCGGGTTTCGTCGATCCGAACTCGGCCATGCCGGCGCAGATCTACACCTGGGCCGCACGCGCAGATGCGGGCTTCTATGAAAAGGCCTGGGGCGGGATCATCATTCTGCTCATCTTCCTTCTGACGATGAACATCATCGCGATCATTCTGCGTCGCCGCTTTGAGCGCCGCTGGTAAACAGGACCCGGCACCATGTACGATGCACCCCACTACACCAGACAGGAGACCGGCGTGACGGACGTCAAAATCAAAGCCCAGGACGTGCAGGTTTATTATGGCGACAATCACGCCATCAAAGACGTGACGGTTGATATTCAGGACAAGACCGTGACGGCGTTCATCGGACCGTCGGGCTGTGGCAAATCCACCTTTCTGCGCTGCCTGAACCGCATGAATGACACCATCGATATCTGCCGCGTCGAAGGCGATATCCGGATCGACGGCGACGACATTTACGACAAGCGCGTGGACCCGGTACAGCTGCGCGCCAAGGTGGGAATGGTGTTCCAGAAGCCGAACCCTTTCCCCAAGTCGATTTACGACAACATCGCCTACGGCCCGCGCATCCACGGCATGGCCCGCAACAAGGCCGAGATGGACGACATCGTGGAACGCGCCCTGCGTCGCGGCGCGATCTGGGATGAGGTCAAAGACCGCCTGCAAGCGCCGGGCACCGGCCTCTCCGGCGGTCAGCAACAGCGCCTCTGCATCGCCCGCGCCGTGGCAACAGAACCCGAAGTGCTGCTGATGGACGAGCCGTGCTCTGCGCTTGACCCGATTGCGACGGCCCAGGTTGAGGAACTGATCGACGAACTGCGCCAGAACTATGCGGTGGTGATCGTGACGCACTCGATGCAGCAGGCCGCCCGCGTCAGCCAGAAAACTGCGTTCTTCCACCTTGGCAATCTCGTGGAATACGACGACACTTCAAAGATTTTCACAAACCCCGAAGACAGCCGCACCGAAAGCTACATCACCGGACGGATTGGATAAGATCGTGACACATGAACATATCTCGAGCGCCTTCGATCGCGATCTGGAAGGCATACAGGCCCGCATCATGAAGATGGGTGGCCTTGTGGAACAGGCAATCCTCGACTCCGCGCAGGCCCTCGAAACCCGGGATCAGGAACTGGCTGAACAGGTCCGCGCCAATGACAAGGTCATCGACGAACTGGAAGAGCTTCTGAACGAGGAAGCCGCCCGCGTCATCGCGCTGCGCGCGCCCACGGCCATCGACCTCCGCGTGATCCTCTCGGTCATGCGCATGAGCGCCAATCTCGAACGTATCGGCGACCTCGCCAAGAACCTCGCCAAGCGCAATGCGGTCCTGATGACCATGCCGGCAATCAACGGCTCTGCCGCGCAGTTGCGTCGCATGTCACGGGACGTTCAGATCATGCTCAAGGATGCGCTGGACGCGTATATTCAGCGCGACGAGGTGCTGGCCCGCGATGTGATCGAACGTGACGTGGACATCGACCAGATGTACAACACGCTCTTCCGCGAATTCCTGACCTTCATGCTCGAAGATCCCCGCAACATCACCCCCTGCATGCATCTGCATTTCATCGCAAAGAACGTGGAACGCATGGGGGATCACGTCACATCGATCGCCGAGCAGGTCGTGTTCCTCGTCACCGGCGAGAAACCGGAAGAGCCCCGCCAGAAAGAGGACAACACTTCAACCGATGCCGACCTGTCGCATTCGGTCGAACTTGGGGACTAAGCCATGTCCGCCGGACAACCCACTGTTCTGGTCGTCGAAGACGAACCCGCACAACGCGAAGTCCTTGGCTACAACCTTGAAGCCGAGGGATTTCGTGTCGCCAAGGCAGAAAACGGCGAAGAAGCCCTGATCCTCGTCGATGAGGAACAGCCGGATATCATCGTCCTCGACTGGATGCTGCCCAATGTCTCGGGCATTGAAGTGTGCCGCCAACTCAAGACCCGCCCGGACACGCGGAACGTGCCGATCATCATGCTCTCGGCCCGCTCGGAAGAGGTGGATCGGGTGCGCGGCCTCGAGACCGGGGCGGATGACTATGTGATCAAACCCTATTCGGTGGTCGAACTGATGGCCCGTGTCCGAGCGCAGCTGCGGCGCACCCGGCCGGCCGCTGCGGGTCTGCGTCTGGAATTCGAGGACATCGTGCTGGACGCAGAAACCCACCGCGTCACCCGGGATGGCAGCGAGATCAAGCTGGGGCCGACGGAATTCCGCCTGCTGTCCACCCTGATGGAAAAACCGGGCCGTGTCTGGTCACGCGAACAACTGCTCGACCGGGTCTGGGGACGGGACATCTATGTCGATACGCGGACGGTCGATGTGCATATCGGGCGCCTGCGCAAATCGCTCACAATGTCGGGCGGGACCGATCCCCTGCGCACCGTGCGTGGTGCCGGATATTCCCTGGGCTGATCCGAACAGCTCCGAACGGCGCTGCCTCATTCAGTCCTGACGGCCATCCAGTGGCAGGATCACGGTAAAGGTACTGCCGGACCCGAAGCGGCTTTCAACCTGCAACCGTCCCCGGTGCCGGTTGACGATGTGTTTCACGATCGCAAGGCCCAGTCCGGTGCCCCCAAGCTCCCGAGACCGGTGGCTGTCGACGCGGTAGAACCGCTCGGTCAGCCGCGGCAGATGCACCGCGTCGATCCCCGGACCGGTGTCGCTCACCTCGATCCTGACCCCCTGCCCGCGCAAACGGCTCTCGTAGTCCGGCACCCCGAGGTGCATGCGAACCGAACCGCCGCGGTTTGAATACTTGATGGCGTTCTCAACGAGGTTGGTCAGCACCTGCCGGATCTGATCGGCATCGCCGGGGACCACGACCCGCGCCTCGGGAAGATGTACGGTCAGTTCAACGCCCGCGTCCTCCGCCAACCGGGCAAGACTGTGCCGCGTCTGTTCGATCACACCACCAAGATCCACAGGATCAATGGGACGCACCCGTTCGTCTGCCTCGACACGACTGAGCGACAGAAGATCCGACACCAGCCTGTTCATCCGCTCTGCCTCGGCCCCCATGATGCCCAGAAACCGCTCCTGCGCTTTCGGGTCGTTTCGCGCCGGTCCCTGCAGGGTTTCGATGAACCCGAGCAGAGCGGTCAAAGGCGTCCGCAGCTCGTGACTGACATTGGCAACGAAATCCCGCCGCATCTGTCCCGCCTGCTCCATCGGGGTGATGTCCTCGAAGGACACAAGGATACCCGAGCGCCCCAGCATCGGTACTGCGCCACAGGTCACGCGATAGGTGATGTCATGCTGCCCGTCATTGGTCAGGTAGCGCGTTTCCCTGCGCGTGCCGTCCTTTTGCACCTGCTCGATCGTGTCGAGCAGGATCGGCTGGCGCAGCGCCGTGATGAAGTGCCGCCCCTCGATATTCCTGCCCAGCAGGCGCTCCGCTGCCGGATTGGCTGCAAGGATCCGCTCGTCCGGTGCGATCAGCACCGCCGGGATCCCCAAAACCATCAGAATATCGCGGGGGGCTGCCGTCATTTCGTGGCCGCCACCGCAGCAAGCCCGGCATCAAACGCAGCGATCAGCGCGTCCGGGTCCTCAAGTCCGACAGATACGCGGAAGAAGCCTTCGGTCATTCCAAGTTTCTCACGGCCCTCGGGCGTCAGCGCCCGGTGCGACGACGAGGCCGGGTGCGACAGGGTGGTACCGACATCGCCAAGTGTCGGCGCAAACGCAATCTGGTCCGCCCCTTTCGTAAAGGCATTGGCTGCATCGCGACCACCGTCCAGTTCAAAGCTGACCATATTGCACCCCCGCCCCTGCAACACGCCCTGTGCGCGGGCGCGGTCCGGGTGGTCTGGCCGCGTCGGATAAAGCACGCGCTTGACCATGGGCTGCGCCGCGAGGTGGTCCGCCAGACGCGCCGCCGTGGCCTCGGCCCGGTCGAACCGCAGGTCAAACGACATCAGGCCCCGCTCGGCCAGCCAGCAGTCGAACGGGCTGGGCGTCAGTCCGGTCGTGACCGCGAAATCGTAAATCGCTTTGCTCAGAGACGCATCACGGGCCGCCACCCAACCAAGGGTCACGTCGGAATGCCCGGCCAGCAGTTTGGTCACCGAATGCAGCACCACATCGGCGCCAAGCGCAAAGGGCTGAACGGCGCGCGGTGTGGTGAACGTGTTATCCACGACAAGCAGAACGCCCTTTTCCCGACAAAGCTCTGCAATCCCATCGATATCGGCAATCCGCAGCGTCGGATTTGACACCACTTCGATTAGCACCAGTCGGGTGTTCGGCTGCAAAGCCGCCGCCACAGCCGTCACATCGGTCGGATCCGCCAAGGTCGTATCGATGCCGAGCCGGGGCAGATCGTCCCGCATCATCCGAAGCGACCGTCCATAAAGCTGATCGCCCCCGACAACATGATCGCCGGCCTTGCACAGGCCCAGCAGAACCGCGGTCACAGCCGCCATGCCCGACCCCAGAACCAGCCCCGGTTGCGGTGCAGCCTCCATGGCGTCGATCCGGCGGGCCAGCACATCGGCATTCGGATGACCCTCGCGCGCGTAGGTGTAGCCCTCGGTCCGACCCTCGTACTGATCGTCCAGCCGGTCCGGCGTCTCGCTCGCATAGACCACCGATGGCATGATCGGCGTGACCACCGGGGTCGACGCGCTCTCGGGCAGCCCACCGGGGCGCATCAGGGTGCGTTTCATCATTGTTGCCTGTCTCCAACCAAATCTTTGCAGCAGGCCTGCCACAAAGTCTCGACCGCAACAATGGGAGGCGCGACGGCACGTTCCGAAATCCCGGTCTTGCAACAGCGGGCAGGTCAGGCGATGACACGGGATATGACGACACGCCCGGATATTCTCTGCATCGGCTCGGTCCTCTGGGACGTGATCGGCCGTTCCGACCGCCACATGAAACACGGGGCCGATGTGCCCGGTCACATCACCCGGCTGCCCGGCGGTGTGGCGCTCAATATCGCGATGACACTGGCGCGGTTCGATCTGACGCCCGCCCTCCTCAGCGTCGTCGGGCGTGACCCGGAGGGCGAAGAACTTGTCACCGCCTGCGAGCGCCTCGGTCTGATCACGGATCACCTTTACCGCTCGGATGATCTGCCCACCGATCAATACATGGCGGTCGAGGGGGCGAACGGCCTGATCGCCGCGATTGCTGACGCACATTCGCTGGAACAAGCGGGCGACAAGATCCTGCGCCCCCTGATCACCGGCCCCCTCGGATTTGTAGAGGCTCCCTTCCCCGGACCCGTCGCGCTCGACGGGAACCTGACAGAGTCGCTTCTCGACCAGATCGTGCATCATCCGGCCTTCTCACAGGCGGACCTGCGCATTGCTCCGGCTTCCCCCGGCAAGGCCGAACGGCTTCTTCCCTTCATCCGCGCAGGGCACGGCGTGCTCTACGTCAATCTCGAAGAGGCCGGCCTGCTCTGCCAAACCGAATTCGAAAGCGCACCGCAGGCCGGGGCCGCGCTGGTGGAACGGGGGGCTGCCCGCGCTCTTGTGACCGATGGCGGCAATGTGACCTGCGACGCCACCCGGGATGGCATCCTGGCGGAACGTCCGCCCGAAGTGATGGTGACCCGCGTGACCGGGGCGGGCGACACCTTCATGGCCGCTCATATCGCATCCGAACTTCGCGGCGCCGACCGCCCCACCGCGCTGCACCGCGCCCTTGCCACAGCGGCGGCCTATGTCGCCGGAGGAACCTGATATGACCACCCTGCCCCTGGACATCTCCCTCGCCGTCAAAAACGCGCTGGACGCCGGTAAGCCGGTCGTGGCGCTGGAATCGACGATCATCACCCACGGTATGCCCTGGCCGCAGAACCTCGAAACGGCCCGTGCCATCGAGGCCACGGTGCGCGAGGCCGGTGCCGAACCCGCAACCATCGCGGTGATCGACGGGCGGCTCTGCGTCGGTCTGAGCGCAGACCAGCTGGAGGCACTTGCACAGGCCAAACAGGTCGCAAAGCTTAGCCGCGCCGATATGGCTGTGTGCATTGCGCGCGGCGGTACAGGGGCGACCACCGTGGCCGCCACCATGATTGCCGCTCATATTGCCGGGATCGAGGTCTTCGCCACCGGCGGAATCGGCGGCGTGCATCGCGGCGCGGATCAGAGCTTTGACATCTCCGCCGACCTGCAGGAACTGTCGCAGACCCCAGTGACCGTAGTGGCCGCAGGTGCCAAAGCCATTCTGGACCTGCCCAAGACCCTCGAAGTGCTGGAAACCCTTGGCGTTCCGGTCATGGCCTACGGTCAGGACAGCCTGCCTGCGTTCTGGTCCCGTGCCTCGACACTGAAAGCGCCGCTGCGCGCTGACACACCCTCCGAAATCGCCCGCGCGCACAGGATGCGCCGCGCTCTCGGTCTGCCCGGAGGCCAACTGATCGCCAATCCGATCCCGGCCGACGCCGAAATCCCCCACGCCGAAATCCACCCGATCATCACCCGCGCCACACAGGACGCCGAAGCACACGGCATCGCGGGCAAGGCGCTGACCCCCTACCTCCTGCAACGCATCTTTGAACTGACGGACGGACGCTCGCTCGACGCCAATGTCGCACTGGTGCTCAACAATGCCCGGCTGGGCGCGCAGATTGCACAGGAATTGACATCTTTGCGTTGAAAACCAGGCTGATGCGCCCTGCGCCCATTGTAGAGCCGTGCCGAACTTCCTACCTTCGCAAAGAACCAGTCACGGACAATCTATGACGACCCTATTCGATCCAGAGCGGCGCAAACCCAGCCTGTTCTCGCGGTTGCGCGCCAGCTTTCTGACCGGCATCGTCGTGATCGCGCCGGTCAGTCTGACCATCTGGCTCATCTGGTCGATCATGGGCTGGGTTGACGGATTTGTGCTTCCGCTGGTGCCCAGCCGCTTCAATCCGGAACAGTATATCGGCATCAACCTGCGTGGCGTGGGTGTGATCATCTTTCTTCTGTTCACCATCTTTGTCGGATGGGTGGCCAAGGGGCTGATCGGACGGTCACTGATCCGCTTTGCCGAAAGCCTCGTTGAACGGATGCCCGTGGTCCGGTCGATCTACAGCGGCGTGAAACAGATTGCCGAGACGATCTTTGCCCAGTCGGAACGCAATTTCGAAAAAGCCTGCCTCATCCAATATCCCCGGAAAGGGATCTGGGCCATCGGGTTCATTTCGACCGGGGCCAAGGGTGAAATCGCGCAGCGCGCCGAAACGATGGGAAACCTTATTTCGGTGTTCGTGCCCACGACACCCAACCCGACTTCGGGTTTCCTGCTCTTCTTTCCCGAAGAGGACGTGATCGAACTCGACATGACCATCGAGGACGCCGCCAAGCTGGTGATCTCGGCCGGGCTGGTCTACCCCAACGCCAAAGACCCGACCCAACCCGCCAAGGCTGCTTAATAATTTCGGCTGAGGACCTTGACGCAGCCATTGGCGCTGCACAGGTCTAGAACACGTCTCGCAGCGGTTGTGCACGCGACACGGTGGGGAATTTCCGGTGGATGTTGTCTTGGTGTTGTTCGGGCTGGCAGCCTTGCTGTTCGGCGGCGATGCCCTCGTGCGGGGTGCCGTCGGGGTGGCCCGCCGGTTTGGCGTGTCGCCTCTGGTCATCGGTCTGACGCTGGTCGGTTTCGGCACCTCTGCACCCGAACTCGTAACGTCGCTCAGCGCCGCGCTCTCCGGTGCCCCGGCCATTTCACTGGGCAACGTTGTGGGCAGCAACATCGCTAACATTCTTCTGATCCTCGGTCTGGCCGCGCTGGTCCGCCCGGTTGTCGCACACATGCCGGCCCTGCCGCGCGAAGCGGCTTGGGTCGGCGGCTCTGCCCTTCTGCTTGCGGCCCTGTCGCTCAGTGGTCAGGTCGCAACATGGGCGGGCGCAGGTCTTCTGGCCCTGCTCGCAGCCTATCTCTGGGGCGCATTCCGCAGCTCCCACGCGCCGGATGACGACCTGTCCATCCCGGCAGACCCGCTTGCCGGTGCCGCTCTGCGCCTGATCGCAGGGATGGCCCTGACCATCGCAGGCGCCATCGCGCTGGTGGACGGCGCAACCGGCATCGCGCGCGGCTACGGCGTGCCCGAGGCTGTGATCGGCCTGACACTGGTGGCCGTCGGCACGTCGCTGCCCGAACTCGCCACATCGGTCATCGCCGCGCGACGCGGCCAATCGGATGTCGCTCTGGGCAATATCCTTGGCTCCGGCATCTTCAACATCCTCGGCATCCTCGGCACCACCGCGCTGGTCGCGCCGCTGCCGATGGACCCGGTCATCAGCCGCGACATCTGGATCATGCTCGGCACAACCGCGCTTCTTCTGGCCCTGCTGTTCTGGCGCGCCCGGATCAGCCGCCTGTCTGGATCTGCCTTCCTCGCGCTTTATGCGGGTTACATGGCCTGGCTCAGCCAAACATTCTGACAAGATCCGCCGTCTGCCGTCGGCCCAGATCCTGTTTGTGATCTGCAAGAAACGCGCCTGCGGCATGACGGCCCGCAGCCTTGAGATCCGCAATCACCGAAGGCACCGGAACCAGCTTCGTCGCCACAGACAGATCGTTCATCAGGTCGTCATCGGCGATCATGTGAACCCGCATGTTTTTCATCGCGCCTTCCCGCACCGCGCCTTCGGCAATCAGACGCTGCACGAATTCGATGGCCCGCAACTCTCTCAAGAGCGAGGAATTGAAACTGATTTCGTTGATCCGGTTCTGAATTTCGTTCGGCATCACCGGCACGGCGTCGCGCTCGAGCGGGTTGATGTTCACGATCACCACATCATCGGGCAGATCGCCATGGAACAGAGGAAACAGCGCGGGATTTCCGGTATAGCCCCCGTCCCAGAACGCTTCGAGTGTTCCGGTCTGGGGATCCTCCACCTCGACCGCCTGAAACAGGGTCGGCAAGCAGGCCGAGGCGAGAATGCTCTTCGTGCTGATCGCATCCCCTTCGAAAATCCGCACTTTGCCGTCCCGCACCTGTGTTGCACAGACAAAGAATTTCGGGCCGTCCTTTGCGCAGACCCGGTCGAAATCGAACTGCGCCACGATCTTTTCCAGCGGATTCTCGTAAAGCGGCCCCCAGGCATAGGGAGACATCATCCTCCCAAATGTATCGCCAAGCAGGTAAGCGGGCGAAAACTCGATGCTCTTGCTCACCACACCCGGCGTCGGCAGCCAGGCCTGCATCCATTTCGGAACAGCCATGTCATCAAGCCGCGCCACCTGTGACCAGAGCCAGTCCAGAGTGTCGCGCGCGCCCTCCCGACCATTGACCAGCCACCCTGATTTGAGTGCGGCCCCATTCAGGGCACCGGCAGACGTCCCGGTGATCGCCGCGATCTCGATATCCTCTTCTTCAAGAAGACGGTCCAGCACACCCCAGGTGAACGCACCATGCGCGCCACCGCCCTGAAGCGCAAGATTGATGGCCACCATGGCGAACCTGCTCCTTCATCTTGCCCCTGAACTCCGGGGAGCGCGAGGGGCTGGCCCCTCGCATCATGCGACCGGGTGCGCCTCAGAGCGCGGTCCAGCCTCCATCGACCGAGATCGTCGTCCCGGTGATCTGCGCCGCAGCATCGGAACACAGGAACACAGCCGTACCGCCGATCTGTTCGACCGTCGCAAACTCTTTTGACGGCTGCCGTTCGAGGATCACCTTCTGCTTCGCCTCCTCCTCGGTCATGCCGTATTTCTTCGCCGTGTCGGGGATCTGCGCTTCCACCAGTGGCGTCAGAACGTAGCCCGGACAGATCGCGTTGCAGGTGATGTTCTCGCGTGCGGTTTCCAGAGCCGTGGTCTTGGACAGCCCGACAACGCCATGTTTGGCGGCGATATACGCGGATTTATAGGGCGAGGCCGTCAAGCCATGGGCGCTCGCAATGTTCACGATCCGGCCCCATCCCGCCGCGCGCATCATCGGCAGCGCAACCGCCGTGGTGTGAAACGCGGACGACAGGTTGATCGCGATGATCGCGTCCCACTTCTCGACCGGGAACTCATCGATCGGCGCGACATGCTGGATGCCGGCGTTGTTCACGAGGATGTCGCAGCGACCGGCCTGCTCGATCAGTGCGCGGCACTGGTCGGGCTTTGACATATCCGCCTGGATGTAGCGTGCGGTGACACCGTGTTCCTTGCCGATTGCCTCCGCCAGCGCATGGTCTTCGTCCCGGTCGGTGAATGAATTGATCACCACGTCAGCACCGGCGCGGGCCAGTTCATGGGCCACGCCCAATCCGATTCCAGAGTTCGATCCGGTGATGACAGCTGTTTTTCCTTTAAGCGACATGATCGCTCTCCTTGGTCTTTTTCGCTTGTGCAGCACGCTACATGCTGCGTTTGCGAAACACAAAGGAAGGATGTGCCCTTACATCTCCGGCGGCTGTGCGCCGAAAAATCCGATGATCTCTGTCAAACGTCCATCGGCGCCCACGCGGCCGCAATCAATGCCCTGCACCGGGATGGAGCCGTCCTCCAGCACCATCTGCCAACCAAAGCGGATCCGGTCATGGTGCCGGTCAACACCGGTACTCAGCTCGATTCGCGCACCCGGAAACTGCGCCTGCACACGGCCGATATGCGCATGAAGCGAATCGCGTCCCTGCGCCTCTCCGCTGGGGTCCTGATAAAGCCCGTCCTCGGCCCATGCGATCTCGAGCAGCGCGCCTCGCGCGCCCCCGTCCGCCTCGCACCACGCGTCGGTATAGGCCTTTAGAACTTGGTCCAGGCGATCCATGCGAGCCCCCTTTCTGTTGCGTCATCCTTGCAGGTCGGAATGCTTTGGCACAGAAAAAAACCCCGGCACGAAGCCGGGGTTAAGTTATTGAGGCAGGTTTCATACAGGCAAGAAACCTATCGAGCAGTAAGTTCTTTATAGGCAATCTTTCGCAGCGATCCAAGCTAAAAGTTTGAAAAGGCACAAAAGCCCCGTTACCGTCAGCGACAATAAAACAAGGGCAGACAGGGATTGTTGCAAAAATGAGACCGGATTTTTTCTTGAGCCGCCGGATCGGCATCGCCGCGCTGGCACTTGCATGTGCCGCGCAAGCGGCCACGGCAGAGCCGCAGCACGGCATAGCTATGTATGGCGACCCCGAATTGCCACCGGATTTTGTGTCCCTGCCCTATGCCAATCCCGATGCCCCCAAGGGCGGCCGGATCGTCACAGGCGAGGTTGGCAGCTTCGACAGCCTCAACCCGCACATCTCCAAGGGCTCTACACCCTGGCAGCTTCGCTTCCTCGCCTATGAAAGCCTGATGGGCCGGAACTGGGATGAACCCTTCACGCTTTATGGCCTTCTCGCCGAATCAATCGAGGTGGGCGAGAATCGCGAATGGGTTGAATTCGTCCTGCGCGAAGGGGCCAAATTCTCGGACGGCACGCCACTCACCGTCGAAGACGTGATGTGGTCCTATGAAACCCTCGGCACGATCGGCCACCCGCGTTATCACGGCGCGTGGAACAAGATCGCCTCGATGGAGCAGACCGGCCCGCGCTCCATTCGGTTCACCTTCAACGAACAGGATCCGGAAATGGCGCTTCTCATCGGAATGCGCCCGATCCTGAAAAAAGCCCAGTGGGAGGGCAAGGATTTCGACGCCTCCGGCATCGACGAGGTGCCGATCACCACTGCCCCCTATGTCATCGACGATTTCGAAGCCGGGCGCTTCGTCAGCCTCAAGCGTGATCCGGATTACTGGGGCGCCGACGTGAACTTCATGCGCGGTCAGGCCAACCTCGATGAAATCCGCATGGAGTTTTACGGCGACGGCACCGCCATGTTCGAGGCCTTCAAGGCCGGCGTTCTGAACTCCAGCCGCGAATTCAACGTCGAGAAATGGGACACCCAGTACGATTTCCCCGCGATCGACAACGGCGATGTGATCAAGTCGGTAATCCCGCATGAACGCCCCTCGGGCATCACCGGGTTCGTGATGAACACCCGCCGGGATGCGTTCAAGGATTGGCGCGTGCGCGATGCGATGCTGCATGCCTTCAACTTTGAATTCATCAACGAAACCATGACCGGCTCCAAACAGCCGCGCATTACGTCGTATTTCTCCAACTCGGTTCTGGGGATGCAGGACGGCCCGGCCGAAGGACGCGTTCGGGAACTTCTCGAACCCTTTGCCGATGAATTGCTTCCGGGGGCCCTCGATGGCTACGCGCTGCCAGTCAGCGATGGCACCGAACGCAACCGCGGAAACATCCGCACGGCGATCACTCTGATGGAGGAGGCTGGCTACACCATCACCGACGGTCAGATGGTCGGCCCGGACGGTGCGCCGTTCACCTTTGAAGTCGTTCTCAGCCAGGGAAGCGCCGAAAACGAGGCCATCATCGACCTCTTCATCCAATCGCTCGAACGGATGGGAATTACTCCGACGGTCACCACCATCGACAGCGCCCAATACAACGAACGCGTCAACACCTACGATTTCGACATGACCTATTACCGGCGCGGTCTCTCGCTCAGCCCCGGCAACGAACAGAAACTGTATTGGGGCTGTGACGGCGTAGAGGCTGAAGGCACGCGCAACTACATGGGCATGTGTTCCCCGGCTGCCGAAGCCATGATCGACGCAATCCTGAATTCACCAAGCCGGGACGATTTCATCGCCTCCACCCGTGCGCTGGACCGGATTCTCACCACCGGGCGTTACGTGATTCCGATCTACCAATGGAACATCAGCCGGATCGCTCACGCCAAGGAACTGAAATACCCGGAAAACCTGCCCATCTACGGCGACTGGATTGGCTGGCAGCCCGATGTCTGGTGGTGGGAAGAGGAGTAATCCCCTTGCGCCCTTGGATTGCAGCACTTCTGGTGGCAGGCGCACTCAGCGCCTGCGCCACGGTTGACAGGATCGGACAGGATATCTCTGCCGGATCCCGCACCGTTCAGGGCTGGTTCTGACCTAATCTTCGACCAAAGTCTGCGGTCAACTGCCCCATTTGACCGCGCGCCGCTTTTCCCCAGCAAAATCTGCATGCCATCGTGCACCGTGCGAGGGGCGTTTTTAGGGAAGGAGCGCCTGATGGACTGGACTGAACTCACCGAAAACTGGAACGGCGCTCTTGCGCGCCTCGAAGCCCGGTTTCCCCTTCTGAACCGTGACTCGCTGCCCCATCCTCCCGAGTCTCTCTCGGGCCTGACACGGCATCTTGCCGACACCCACGATCTGACCGCCCTCGAAGTACGCGAAGAACTGACCGATTGGCTGTTTGTCGAATCCCTAGCCCGGCAGGCGAGCGAATTCGGGCTCGGCTGATCCCGGTCCTCAGTTCAGCGATGTCACCCAGAGGATGCTGGCATCGTCATCGGAAACCGAAATCACGTTATGCCCCATGGTGGCATCGTAATAGGCGCTGTCACCACGCCGCATTTCCACCGGTTCATAGAATTCAGTGTAGAGCCGGATCACACCGGTGAGGACGTACAGAAACTCCTCCCCGTCATGGCGCACCCAGCCGTCGAATTCATCGACCGACCGCGCGCGCACCCGCGCCCGGTACGGAAGCATCTGCTTCTTGGTCAGCGATTCCGCCAAAAGCTCGTGTTCATAAGTGGTTGTGGCGTGTTGTTGACCCTGTCCGCTTGGTGTCACCACCATCCGTCCATTCACCTTTTCCCGCTGGGGCGGTGTGAAAAGCTGTGGCACGCTGATCTGCAACCCTGTCGCCAGTTTCTTCAGCGCGTCATAGGTGGGCGACATCTGACCGTTCTCGATCTTGGAAAGCGTCGATCGCGCCAAGCCCGCCTGCTGCGCCGCCTGTTCAAGGGTCCAGTTCCGCGCCTTGCGCAGATCACGCACCCGTTCGCCAAGGTTAAGTGGCTCGGGCTGGTCATGCGCGCCGCTGTCGCGCGCGATGCGTATCAGGTTCTTCGGATCATCGGTCATGGCAAAACCTATAGTCGGGCGGCGCATACCCCGCAACCTGCGCTTGCGGCGCTTCCGATTGCGGCCTAGGGCTGTGACATGACATCCGTTTTCGACAACGGCCAGTGGCCCCCCTGCCCGCAGGATTTCAACCTGACCGCCCATGTTCTTGCCGCAGCGGACCGCCTGCCGGACAAGATTGCGCTCGCCGTTGTCAAACCCACCGGCGCGCAGCGCTGGAGCTATGACCGTCTGCGCAGCGCCATCCTCGGCACGGCCACCGGGTTTCTGCAAAGCGGGCTGAGCCCGGGCGACCGCCTGCTGATGCGCGTCGGCAACTCTGTCGAGTTCCCGGTGGCTTACCTCGCCGCAATCGCCGTTGGCATAGCCCCCATCCCGACCTCATCGCAGCTGACCGAACCCGAAGTGCAGGTCCTCATCGACATGACGGCGCCTGCCGCCATCCTGCATGACGGACAAACCGCCTGCCCGGACACCCTCCGCGTGATCCGAACGGCGCAGATGTCCGAGTGGTACGGCCTTCCACCCGCAGCCTATGCATTCGGAGACCCAGAGCGGCTGGCGTACATCATCTTCACCTCCGGCACCTCCGGCAAACCGCGCGCAGTCTGCCACGCCCATCGCGCGATCTGGGCCCGCGGGATGATGATGGACGGCTGGTATGGGCTGACCGAACACGACCGCCTGATGCACGCAGGCGCATTCAACTGGACATACACTTTGGGAACCGGCCTGCTGGACCCATGGACAAGGGGCGCGACAGCGTTGATCCCGGCTCAGGGCGTGGATCACGCGCAGATTCCCTTGCTTCTGAAGCGCCACGAAGCCACGATTTTCGCCGCAGCACCCGGCGTTTATCGGAACATCCTGAAGTCCGGCCCGCTGGACCTCCCCAAGCTCCGTCACGGTCTTTCTGCCGGGGAAAAGCTGCCCGCATCGATCCGGGAGGCCTGGCACAACGCCACGGGCAGTCAGATGTACGAAGCCTTCGGCATGTCGGAATGCTCGACCTTCATATCGTCCTGTCCGGGCACAACCGGGTTGAGCGCCAACAGCCTTGGCTGGCCCCAGCAGGGCCGCCGCATCGCGATCGTCGACGAAACGGGACCGACCCCTATCGGCTCAGAGGGGATTATCGCCGTGCATCAAGCCGACCCCGGACTGATGCTGGGCTATCTCGATCAGCCAGAGGAAACACGATCGCGCTATCAGGGCGACTGGTTCCTGACCGGCGATCTCGGACAAATGACGGAAACCGGCGAAATACTCTACCTGGGCCGCAACGATGACATGATGAATGCGGGAGGATACCGCGTCAGTCCTCTTGAAGTCGAAACCGCCCTGCTTGCGCACCCGGACGTCCACGAGGTCGGTGTCACCGATATCGAGGTCAAACAGGACACCCGTATCATCGCCGCCTATTACGTGGCGGATTGTGACCTCGATCCCGACGCTCTTGGCGCGTTCGCCGCCGAACGGCTTGCCCGTTACAAACAACCTCGACTCTATCAGCGCATCGCGGCACTCCCGCGCAACGCCAACAACAAGCTCATGCGCCGCGCGCTTCCCGAACAGCGTCCGGGCTGATCCGGACCCGCTTATCATTCGTCCAATGGTCTGCTAGACCAAGGCGAACGGTTTGGAAGGAAAGCGTAATGGTCAAACTCGATATCATGTCAGACCCGATCTGTCCCTGGTGCTATATCGGGAAAGCCAATCTGGACCGCGCTCTCGCACAGCGGCCGGACCATCCCTTCATGATCACCTGGCACCCGTTTCAACTCAACCCCGACATGCCCAAGGGAGGCATGGACAGGCGGACCTATCTTGAAACCAAATTCGGCGGCAAAGAAGGCGCGGTCAAAGCCTACGCGCCCATCGTGGACCACGCCGAAAAGGCTGGTGTGACGATCAATCTCGAAGCCATCAAGACGACGCCGAACACTCTCGATGCGCACCGCCTTATCCATTGGGCCGGAATCGAGGGACGACAGACCGAAGTGGTGGATGCGCTGTTTCAGGCCTACTTCGTAGATGGCCGAGACATCGGCGATGCAGACGTTCTGGCCGATATCGCGGACTCCTGTGGCATGGATGCGAGTGTTGTCCTGCGCCTGCTGGCCACCGACGAAGACCGCCGCGAGATCGTTGAGCGTGATGCCGCTGCGCGTGGAATGGGGATCAACTCCGTTCCCACATTCATCGTCGCCAGCCAGCACGCCGTTCCCGGTGCCCAACCCACCGAACTTTGGCTCAAGGTTCTCGACGATCTGGCGCAGACCGCCTCCTGACGCACATGCAACTCCCGTTCCGCATCATCACACTGGTTGTCACACTCGCGATGATCGTGATCGGGGGCACGGCCTTTTTCCGCTGGGCCGAAGGCTGGAGCTGGCTCGACTCCTATTTCTTCACCGTCGTGACGCTCTCAACGGTCGGCTATGGCAGCCTCGTACCTGCGACCGCTCTGGGAAAAATCGGGACCACGGTGTTCATCTTCCTGGGCTTGGGCGTATTTGCCTTTGCCGTTCAACAGTTTGGCATGTTCGCCATGCGCCAGCGCGAAGAACACACCGAATGGCTCGTCGCCCGGTTTCAGGAGCCCGACGAGACCGCCAACACCGACGCCGATCCGGCTGAACCGTCAACCCCGCCCGACAAAACCTGAACACGATCACCTCTGTTCCCACAAAGCACATGGTGCTAGGGCACTGGCATACCTTCCGGAGTCCCCATGTCCACCGCCATGTCGCGTACAGAGTTTGTCGCCCTGATGGCCATGCTTGCCGCGACCGTGGCGCTGTCCATCGACGGCATGCTTCCGGCCTTGCCGCAGATCGCCGAACAGCTCTCGCCCGACAACATCAATCAGGCCCAACTGATCGTCACCAGCTTTGTTCTGGGTATGGGTCTGGGCACCTTCGTGACCGGACCGCTCTCGGATACGTTCGGACGCAAACCCGTGATGCTCTGGGGGTCTGTCCTGTATATCGTCAGCGCGGTTGTCGCATCGCGCGCGCAGTCGCTTGAGGTACTGCTGGCCGCGCGCGTCTGTCAGGGGTTGGGTGCAGCGGGACCGCGCGTCGTGGCGATGGCGGTGATCCGCGATCTCTATGCCGGGCGCGGCATGGCGCAGAT
This sequence comes from Marivita geojedonensis, assembly GCF_002115805.1. Classification (GTDB taxonomy): domain Bacteria; phylum Pseudomonadota; class Alphaproteobacteria; order Rhodobacterales; family Rhodobacteraceae; genus Marivita; species Marivita geojedonensis. Next base: position 33,961 of record NZ_JFKC01000025.1, read on the forward strand.
CGTGTCATTCGTGATGATCGTCTTCTCACTTGTCCCGGCCATCGCACCGCTGCTCGGGTCCATCGTGATCGACATCTGGAACTGGCGCGCGGTGTTCTACGGGTTTGTCGCCTTCTCGGCGATCTCCGCCCTGTGGGTCGCCATCCGCCTGCCCGAAACGCTTGCCCCGGAAAACCGCCGATCCCTGCGCATCGATGCGCTGCGGGGTGCCGTGGTGGAAATGTTCGTCCACCCCGTTGTCCGCATCTCAATCGCGGTACAGGCGCTGTCCTTCGGCATGCTGTTTGCCCTCCTGTCCTCCATCCAGCAGATCTTCGACATCACGTTTGGCAGGGCCGAGTCCTTCCCGCTCTGGTTCGGAGCGGTCGCCATCGTCGCCGCGTCCTCCGGCCTGCTGAATGCACGACTGGTGATGCGGCTCGGCATGATGTTTCTTGTCCGCGCCATGTTGCTGGCGCAGGTCTTTCTGTCTGCCGCAATGATCCTCGTCGCCATCGCCGCGGCCAATGGGCACGTGTCAAACGACCTGTATTTCGGCGCGTTTATTCTGTGGCAGGTGTCGCTGTTCTTTCAGGCCGGCATGACCATCGGCAATCTGAACGCCATCGCGCAGGAGCCGATGGGCCATATCGCGGGCATGGCCACCAGCGTGATCAGTTCGGTTGCGACGGTCTGCGGCGTGATCCTCGCCGTACCGGTGGGACTGCTGTTTGACGGCACCGCCCTGCCACTGTCGGTCTCGATCTTCCTTCAGGCCGCAGTTGGTCTGGCCCTCATGCGGCTCATGGTCCGGGTCGATGCGCGGCTGACAACCTGATACGCTCAAAACCAAGACTGCGGAAAGGACGCGCCCCATGACGAAAATCAAGGTCGATAACCCCATCGTTGAAATGGACGGCGATGAAATGACCCGCATCATGTGGGATTTCATCAAGCAAAAGCTGATCCTGCCCTACCTCGACATTGACCTTCTTTATTACGATCTCGGCATCGAGGAACGCGACCGCACCAACGATCAGATTACCGTCGACGCCGCCGAAAAGACCAAAGAAGTCGGCGTTGCCGTCAAATGCGCGACCATCACGCCGGATGAAGCGCGCGTCGAAGAGTTTGGCCTCAAGCAGATGTGGCGCAGCCCGAACGGCACGATCCGCAACATTCTGGGTGGCGTGATCTTCCGCCAGCCGATCATCTGCCGCAACGTGCCGCGCCTTGTACCGGGATGGACAAAGCCCATCGTCGTGGGCCGCCACGCGTTTGGCGATCAGTATAAAGCCACGGATTTCAAATTCCCCGGCGCGGGCAAACTGTCGATGAAGTTCGTCGGAGAAGACGGCACCGTGATCGAACGCGAGGTCTATGACGCGCCATCGGCAGGCGTGTTCATGTCGATGTACAACCTCGACGCCTCGATCCGCGATTTCGCCCGCGCGTCGTTCAATTACGGTCTGAACCTTGGCTGGCCGGTCTACCTGTCCACCAAGAATACCATTCTGAAACAATACGATGGCCGCTTCATCGAAATCTTCGCGGAAATCTTCGAGGCTGAATTCAAAGACGCGTTCGATGCCAAAGGCATCGAATACCAGCACCGCCTGATCGACGACATGGTGGCCTCCGCGCTGAAATGGTCAGGAGGCTTTGTCTGGGCCTGCAAGAACTACGACGGCGACGTGCAGTCCGACTCCGTGGCGCAGGGGTTCGGGTCACTAGGCATGATGTCGTCCGTCCTGATGACCCCCGATGGCAAGATCGTCGAGGCCGAGGCGGCACATGGCACCGTCACCCGCCATTACCGCCAGCATCAGGCCGGAGAGCAGACCTCGACCAACTCCATCGCATCCATCTACGCTTGGACCGGCGCGCTCAAGCACCGTGCGAAGCTGGACGAAAACATCAGCCTGCGCGCCTTTGCCGAAACGCTGGAGCGGGTGGTCGTGGAAACGGTAGAGGCCGGGTACATGACCAAGGATCTCGCCCTTCTGGTCGGGCCCGAGCAAAGCTGGTTGACCACGATGGGCTTTCTGGAAAAGCTGGATGAACGGTTGAACGCGGCTTTGACGGGGTAAGAACGATGCGGTGGTGTCTGATCCTTCTGACGGTCCTTGCTGCGCCGCTCTGGGCTCAGACATACCCGGACTACGAGCGGACCACGATCACCGATCAGGCCGATCTTCTGAGCGACGAGGAAGAAACCGCGCTCGATGCACGTCTGGCAGGTCTGCGCCGCGACACCGGGGTTGAGTTGGCCGTTCTGACCCTGCTTTCACAGACACCCTACGCCCCTGACGACAGCATCGAAACCTTTGCAACGGGACTGTTCAATCATTGGGGAATTGGCGATGCCTCGCGCAACGATGGCATCCTCGTTCTGATCCTGTCCGAAGACCGGGCCATGCGGATTGAACTGGGCGCAGGCTATGGGCGCGACTGGGACAGGACTACGGCCGAGGTGATCAATCGCTCGTTCCTGCCCGGCTTCGAGTCAGGCGACTATGCCAGTGGAATTTCCACCGGTGTCGAAGATCTGATCGCCTCCATCGCGCTGCCGTTTTCGGGTGGGCAGGAGGCGCCCGCCTCATCGGAACCTCCAATGGGATGGATCGTCTTCACCGCCATTTTCGGCTCGCTCCTGCTGATGGCCCGACAGACGATCGGCGACTGGACCACCCGCTTCCGCCGCTGCCCGAATTGCGGACATCGGACGCTCAATCGAAAGCGCAAGGTGCTGCGCAAGGCCAGCCGCAACTCCGAAGGCAATGGCGAGGTTCTCACCCGCTGCTCCCAGTGCAGCTATCGCGATCAGCGGACCTATACGATCCCGCGCACGCGGTCTTCGTCGTCAGGCAGTTTCAGCGGCGGACGCTCCGGTGGAGGTGGGGCAACCGGACGCTGGTGAAACCACCGGGTTGACAAGGCCAGGATATGTCATAATTCCTGACCTATGTTTCTGCTGAGCAAACCACCCGCCGACCGGCACACACTTTTCGAAGACGCACAAGGCATCCTTGTCGGTGCAACGCTTGTTGCACTCGCGGTGCAGTTTCTGACGGCATCAAACCTGTTGACCGGGCAAATCGCAGGCCTGTCGCTTCTCGGCAGTTACGTCACGCCGTGGTCCTTCGGCGCAATCTTTTTCCTCCTCAATCTGCCGTTCTACCTGTTGGCCATCCGGCAGCTTGGCTGGATCTTCACGCTCAAGACCTTCGGGGCGGTCACGGTCATGTCGGTGATATCGGAAGTGCTGCCAGCGGTTCTGCGGATCGAAACCCTGCACCCCGCCCTTGGCGCTGTTCTTGGCGGAATCCTAGCCGGTGTCGGCCTGATCGTTCTCTTTCGCCATGGTGCCACGCTGGGCGGCGTCGGCATCGTCGCGCTGTGGCTTCAGGACACGCGCGGTTTCGCGGCCGGGAACACGCAACTGCTTTTCGACCTGTTTGTTTTTGGTCTGGCGGTGTTTCTGATTCCCTTTGAGGTGGTGATCTGGTCCCTGCTGGGCGCTGTGATCCTGAACCTGATCATCACGGTAAACCATCGTCGCGACAGGTACGTCGCCCGATCCTGAGGCGTTCTGCCCATTAATCGGTCAAAAACGACATTCTGTCGCGAATGGCACAGAATGTCGCACCGCGACACCCCAGCATTTGCATAACTCAATCGGAGACGCAGATGCGCGGTGACCGGTCCGCCCTTTCCTTGGTGATACGCACCATCGGTGCGCGCCGGGGCCGTGCTGCGCGTGGCAGACCCTGAGAGGCCAAACGCCCTCGCCCTGCCCGATCCACGTTTTGAAAGACCTCACATGACCGATACGTCCCCCCGCCGCGCCGGAGGCCGTGCCGCCCGCCGTCAGGCCCGCGCCAACCCGCTTGCCGAAAATCTGCGTCCCATCCGCCCCGGCATGACCGGAGGACGTTATGAGCCGCTGACCGCTTCGGACCTCGACCGCATCCACAACGCCGCCCTTCGGGCGCTCGAGGAAATCGGTCTCTCCGACGCTCCTGCCTCTGGCATCAGGATCATGACAGAGGCCGGGGCGATCCTTGGCGACGATGGCCGTATCCGATTCCCGCGTGCGCTCGTCGAAGACATGCTCGCCAAGGCCAACCGCACCGTGACTCTGTGTGGCCGTGACCCGCTCCATGACCTCGACCTGTCCGGCACCCGAGTGCATTACGGCACCGCAGGCGCCGCGGTACACATGGTGGATGTGGACACCGGACACTACCGCGAAAGCACGGTACAGGATCTGCACGACGCCGCGCGCATCGCGGATCAGTTGGACAACATCCATTTCCTGCAACGCCCCATGGTCGCCCGCGACATTCCCGACAACAGAGAGATGGACCTAAACACCATCTACGCCTGCTGTTCCGGGACGCTGAAACATGTCGGCACCTCTTTCACCGAACCGTCCTTCGTGCCGGATGCTTTTGAATTGCTCCACCTGATTGCAGGCGGCGAAGAGGCGTGGCGCGCGCGGCCCTTCGTGTCGAACTCGAACTGCTTTGTCGTACCCCCGATGAAATTCGCCACCGAAGCCTGCGAGGTGATGGAAGCCTGCATCCGGGGCGGAATGCCGGTGCTGCTCCTCAGCGCCGGTCAGGCCGGGGCCACTGCCCCAGCGTCGATCGCTGGTGCCATCGTCCAGGCCGTCGCGGAATGTCTTGCGGGGGTGGTCTATGTGAACGCCATGGCGCCGGGGCATCCAACGATATTCGGCACATGGCCCTTTGTGTCCGACCTTCGAACGGGCGCAATGTCGGGCGGGTCGGGTGAACAGGCGCTTCTCACGGCAGGTTGCGCACAGATGCACCGCTACTACGGCCTCTGCGGCGGCGCAGCGGCGGGTATCGCGGATGCCAAGCTGCCCGACATGCAGGCTGGATGGGAGCAGATGTGCTCGAACGTCATGGCAGGGCTCTCGGGCCTCAACATGGTCTACGAAGCCGCCGGGATGCACGCCTCGCTGCTGGGGTTCTGCCATGAAAGTCTGATCCTCGGCGACGACCTGATCGGACAGGCGCTGCGTTGCGTGCGAGGGATCGAAGTGACCGAGGACGACCTGAGCCTCGAGGTCATGCGCGCCACCTGCCTTGGCGGTCCGGGTCATTACCTCGGCAGCGACGACACGCTGAACCGGATGCAGCGCGACTATGTCTACCCGGTGCTGGGCAACCGCGCCTCGCCCAAGGAATGGGTCGAACAGGGTCGGCCGATCCTTGTTGAAAAGGCCACGGAACGGAAAGAGAGAATTCTCTCAAAACCGTCGCGTGCGCGTTTCGATCCGGTCACCGACGTCGCGATCCGAAACCGGTTCAACATCCACCTGAATTGATCCAGCCCCATGGCGCGGGGGCTGGTCCCCCCGCGCTGAATGGGCCAGGTCCGGAGTCGTTCCATGCCCTATTTCATCCTCATGCTGGCCGTGCTGGCCGAAACCATTGGCACCACAGCGTTGCAGGCCAGCCAGCAGTTCAGCCGCCCCCTGCCCTCGGTCATCGTCGTGATCGCCTATGGTGCCGCGTTTTACCTGCTGGCCGTCGCTCTCAAGACCTTTCCGGTAGGCATCGCCTATGCCATGTGGTCCGGGATGGGCATCGTCTTTATCGCGATCATCGGCTTTGCGGTGTTCGGCCAGCGGCTCGACTGGCCCGCGATCCTCGGGATCGCGCTGATCATGGCGGGGATTTTGGTCATCAACCTCTTCTCAAACACCGCCACCCACTGAAAAACGCGCACCGGACGGGCCGATGCGCGTTTCCATGCCTTACGAGCGCGTGGGATCAGAAGCGGAAGCTGCCCCGGATCGACACCGTGTCCGCTTCGACATCGACGCCGGTTCCGTCGAAATCGTCAAAGCGGTGAGCAAGGTATTCGCCACCCACAGTGATCTGCTCGGTGACTTTGTATTCGACACCCAGACCGCCAACGAACCCGGTGTCGTCACCGATATTGGTGTTCAGCTGTGCCGCACCCACGGTGCCGTAAACCAGTGTCCGGCCAAGGTCGTAGCCACCGCGCACCTTCGCACGCAGCACGTCATCCACCTCGATGCCGCCCAGCTGGATATCCTCGCCGGTCTGGTAATCGAGTTCACCACCAACGACGAACTGGCCGAAATCGTAGTCATACCCACCGTAAACGCCATAGACGCCTTCGCTGTCGTCCAGATCATCGGCGTCGGCAGAGAGGTTGCCGAAGCTCAGGCCGCCATAGGCACCGGTCCAGTCGCCGCCCATCTGGGTCGGGGCCACGGTGACCGGCTCCACGATCATCGGCTCCACCGGAGCCAGATCGGCGCTGCCTGCATAGGTCGAGGTCGCTGCCGTGGCCACAAGGGCTGTTCCAAGCAGAATATGTTTCATGAGAGTTCCTTTCTCGGTTTGCCTCATTTCACGGCGGCAGTGCGCATCTCGCCTGCCGCGCTGTTGTGCCAACGTCGGAACTCCTGATCCTGTTTCAAGCAGCGGGGCAGCACATTCTGAAAAGCCCCCGAAATCCGGCCAAAGGCCGCCCAATCCGGCCCCTCCGTCAGTGCTTTATTGCCGGTTCCCTGTCACGCTGTTGTGAGGCACCTTTGGTGCCATCCCGGCAACACTTATCTCATCGGCCTTTTTTGCTGGCCTTCTCCGGCGGTCCCTTGTAACCCCCGCCCAACTCTTCCCTGTACGAGACCAAGATTCATGGACCTTCGCAACATTGCGATCATCGCCCACGTTGACCACGGCAAGACGACGCTGGTTGACGAACTGCTGAAACAATCCGGTGCCTTCCGCGCGAACCAGGCCGTCGCCGAACGCGCGATGGACAGCAACGACCTCGAACGCGAACGCGGCATCACCATTCTGGCCAAGGCCACCTCGGTCGAATGGAAAGGCACACGCATCAACATCGTCGACACCCCCGGCCACGCCGATTTCGGCGGCGAGGTGGAGCGCATCCTGTCGATGGTCGACGGGGTTGTTCTGCTGGTGGACGCGGCCGAAGGCCCGATGCCGCAGACCAAATTTGTGACCTCCAAGGCGCTGGCGCTTGGCCTGCGCCCGATTGTCGTTCTGAACAAGGTCGACAAGCCCGACGCCGAGCCCGACCGTGCGCTGGACGAATGCTTTGACCTTTTCGCGAACCTCGACGCGAACGAAGACCAATTGGACTTCCCCCACATGTACGCGTCTGGCCGGTCCGGCTGGGCCGACATGTCGCTTGACGGGCCGCGCAAGAACCTCGACGCGCTGTTCAAACTGATCGTCGATCACGTGCCTGCCCCCAAGCAGATCAAGCATCAGAACGAAGACTTCCGCATGCTGGCCACCACGCTCGGCTCCGACCCGTTTGTGGGCCGCATCCTGACGGGCCGTGTGGAAACCGGCCGCCTCAAGGTGGGTGCCACCGTGCAGGCGCTCAGCCGCGTGGGCCAGAAGATCGAACAGTTCCGTGTCACCAAGATCCAGGCGTTCCGGGGTCTCGGAATGCAGGACATTGACGAGGCACTGGCGGGTGACATCGTCAGCATCGCGGGCATGTCCAAGGCTACTGTGGCCGACACGATTTGCGCGCTGGCCGTGGATGAGCCGCTTGAGGCTCAGCCGATCGATCCGCCCACCATCACCGTCACCTTCGGCATCAACGACAGTCCACTGGCGGGCCGCGACGGCAAGAAGGTGCAATCACGCGTGATCCGCGAACGTCTGCTGAAAGAGGCGGAATCCAACGTCGCGATCAAGGTCAAGGACACCCCGGGCGGCGAAGCCTTCGAGGTTTCGGGCCGTGGCGAACTTCAGATGGGCGTTCTCATTGAAAACATGCGTCGCGAAGGGTTCGAACTGTCGATCTCGCGCCCGCAGGTGATTATGAAGGAAGACGAGAATGGCCAGCTTCTGGAACCGGTCGAAGAAGCCACGATCGACGTGGATGACGACTATTCCGGCGCAGTGATCGAAAAGCTGACCGGCACGCGCAAGGGTGAACTGGTCGAAATGCGCCCTGCCGGTGCCGGCAAGACCCGCATCATCGCCCATGTCCCGTCGCGCGGCCTGATCGGCTATCACGGTGAATTCCTGACCGACACACGCGGCACCGGTGTTCTCAACCGCGTGTTCCACGGCTGGACCCCGCACAAAGGAGCGATTCCGGGTCGCCGGGCGGGCGTTCTGATCTCGATGGAAAACGGTGAGGCCGTGGCCTACGCCCTGTGGAACCTCGAAGAGCGTGGGCGCATGTTCGTCGGTCCTCAGGCGCAGGTCTACACCGGCATGATCATCGGCGAACACAGCCGCGACAATGATCTTGAGGTGAACCCGCTCAAGGGCAAGAAGCTCACCAACGTCCGCGCCTCGGGGTCGGACGAAGCTGTGCGCCTGACCCCGCATGTGCAGTTCAGCCTCGAAGAGGCCATCGCCTATATCAATGACGATGAACTGGTCGAAGTCACGCCCAACGCAATCCGGCTGCGCAAGCGCTACCTGGACCCGCATGAGCGTAAGCGGATGTCGAAAACCAGCTGACACTGTTCAAATCGGCGCGCGGGCCCTAGTCTGACGGCATGTTCCTGCGCGCCTTTCGCCTTTTCGGCCTCGCCTCTGCGGTGGCCGCAGTCTCGACAGCCCACGCCGAAACGCAGCTTTGCGAAAACGGCGTGGTGACTGCACACAGCTCCCAACAGAACCATCTGCCCCTGATGTGCGCTGCCGCAGACCGCGCCCTGACGGTTTTCGATCAATGCGCGCTGACGCCGCCCACCGCCATCGACATCTTTGTGTCGGATCTTTCAGACCAATCCTGCCTTGGGCTGTTTCACTGCGGCGAAGCCCGCATCGAGGTCATCGCCCCCGACGTCATCGACACAAAACGCAGCGATATCGGCCTGTTCAATCCTCTGACGTCCGAGCGCCTGTTCGAAAGCGTGATCGTCCACGAAATCGCACATGCCGCTGTTGATCTCACGCCGTGCCCACTCGCCAGCTGTGTGGCGACCAGTGAATATTTCGCCTACACGGTTCAGCTTCTCGATTTGACCGAGGACGAACGCGAAACCGTCATGGCATCCGCGTCTGCGGCCTCTGCGCTGCCGGCGGATCCCGTCAAACATGACGAGATCAACGCCTTTCTGCTCTACATGGCGCCCGATCTTTTCGTCGACAAGGTTTGGCGACACGTCACCGGGCGCGGTGACCCCTGCCTGCAGCTGCGCCGCATCCAGGACGGCTCCCTGATCTTTGACAGGTTCCACCCCTGACGGGCCACGCTTCTGCCTGACCCTGGCTGGATTATTCGCTCGTTTCGACGATCAGCAATTCCCGCTCGGACGCGTCGCGCGCATGATTCAGAGCCTTTTGATACTCAGGGCTGTTGTAGCAGGCCTCAGCATCTTCGACCGACGGGAATTTAGCCACGACATTGCGCGGGCGCTCCTGACCCTCAAGCTGGACATACCGGCCACCGCGCGCAATGAAATGCCCGCCGTGTTTCGCAATCGCCGGTCCGGCAAGTTCGGCATATTTCGCATAGGCCTCGGGGTCCGTCACCGTGACATGGGCAATCCAGAGTGCAGGCATGGTTTATCCTCCCAAAACGGCTTCAGCGGCCTTGATTGCAGCCTCGGCGTTCTCGGCCGATGCACCGCCGCCCTGCGCCATGTCCGGACGGCCACCACCGCCCTTGCCACCCAATTCTGGCACGGCGGCCTTGACCAGATCAACGGCGGAAATCCGGTCCGTCAGATCCTGGGTCACGCCAGCCGCAACAGCCGCCTTGCCCCCGGTATCTGCGATCAGGAGCACCGCACCCGACCCGATCCGCGACTTGTGTTCGTCGATCAGCGGCGGCAGGTCCTTGCCCGATACGCCCGAAAGAACCTGCGCCATGAACTTCACACCGTTCACCTCGCGCGCCTCGGCTCCGCCGCCCTGCCCGGCGCCTCCGGCCATCGCCAGCTCGCGCCGCAGCTGCGCCACTTCATTGGACAGCGCCTTGCGCTCGTCCAGCAGCGCCCGCACCCGTGCCGGCACATCCATTGCCTGCGCCTTCAGCTCCAGCGCCACTTCAGCCAGTCGATGATCCTGCTCGGACAAGTAGCGGAACGCATCCGCCCCGGTCAGCGCCTCGATCCGGCGCACACCCGCGCTTGATGCGCTGTCGCCCAGTGTCACGAACACTCCGATATCGCCTGTGCGCCGTACATGCGTGCCGCCGCAGAGTTCCAGCGAATAGGTGTTACCATTGCTGCCCTTGCCCGAACCCGACTGCGTCCCCATCGACACGACGCGCACTTCATCGCCGTATTTCTCGCCGAACAGCGCCTGCGCCCCGATGGCGCGGGCATCATCCGGCGTCATGATACGGGTTTCGACCGGCGCGTTCTGGCGGATGTAGTCGTTGACCTCGGCCTCGACCTTCCGCAGCTCGTCAAGCGTCAGCGCCTTGCCATGGCTGAAGTCAAACCGCAGCCGGTCCGGCGCGTTGAGCGAGCCCCGCTGCGCAACGTGATCGCCAAGCGCCCGGCGCAGCGCCTCGTGCAGAAGGTGCGTGGCCGAATGGTTGGCGCGGATCGCCGTGCGGCGTTTGTGGTCAACCTCGAGCTGGACCGCTTCGCCTTTCTTGAAGGTACCGCTCTTGACCGTGACGTGATGGGCAAACACCTTGCCGCCCCCCATGCGCTGCGTATCGGTCACTTCGGCCTGATCGTCTTCGTTCTCCAGACGGCGCAGCCAGCCGGTGTCCCCGACCTGACCGCCGGCTTCGCCATAGAACGGGGTCTGGTTCAGAATGATCCAACCACTGTCCCCTTCGGCAAGTGCATCGACCACGGCCCCGTCCTTGACCAGAGCCACCATCTGCCCTTCAGCGGCTTCGGTGTCATAGCCAAGAAAGTCCGTCGCGCCGTGGGTTTCGGCAAGATCGAACCAGACCGCGGCATCCGCCGCTTCACCCGTGCCGGACCACGCCGCGCGGGCCTTGGCCTTCTGTTCCGCCATCGCGGCATCAAACCCATCGGTATCGACCGTCCGCCCCTTTTCGCGCAGCGCGTCCTGTGTCAGATCGAGCGGGAATCCGTAGGTGTCGTAGAGCTTGAACGCGGCTTCGCCTGGCAGAGGCGCGTCATCCGACAGCCCCGAAAGCTCGTCGTCCAACAGTTTCAGACCCCGGTCCAGCGTCTGCTTGAACCGTGTTTCCTCAAGCCGCAGCGTTTCCTCGATCAGCGCCTGCGCCCGCGGGAGTTCCGGATAGGCCGCCCCCATCTGGCGCACCAGCGCGGGCACAAGTCGGTGCATCATCGGATCCTTCGCGCCAAGCAGATGCGCATGACGCATCGCCCGCCGCATGATCCGGCGCAGCACATAGCCGCGCCCGTCATTCGACGGCATCACCCCATCCGCAATCAGGAACGAGGTCGAGCGCAGGTGATCCGCGATCACCCGGTGATGCGTCTTGCCCGGACCGTCGGGATCGGTCGAAGACACATCCGCCGACGCTTCGATCAGCGCCCGCATCGTATCGGTGTCGTAGTTGTCATGGCTGCCCTGAAGCAGCGCTCCGATCCGCTCCAGCCCCATGCCGGTGTCGATCGACTGCATGTCGAGCCCTTTCATCGAGCCATCTTCGAACTGCTCGTTCTGCATGAAAACGATGTTCCAGATCTCGATGAACCGGTCGCCGTCTTCTTCCGGGCTTCCCGGAGGGCCGCCCCAGATATGATCGCCGTGATCATAGAAGATCTCAGTGCAGGGGCCGCAGGGGCCGGTCGGGCCCATCTGCCAGAAATTGTCCGATGTGGCGATGCGGATGATCCGGCTTTCCGGCACACCGACCTTCTTCCAGATTTCGAATGCCTCGTCATCGGTGTGGTAGATCGTGACATACAGCCGGTCAGGCGACAGTTCGAAATGCTTGGTGATCAGTTCCCAGGCAAAGGGGATCGCCTCTTCCTTGAAGTAGTCGCCAAAGCTGAAATTCCCCAGCATTTCGAAGAACGTGTGGTGCCGCGCCGTGTAGCCGACATTGTCGAGGTCGTTGTGCTTGCCGCCCGCGCGCACACATTTCTGCGCTGTCGTCGCGCGCTTGTAGTCGCGGTGTTCAAGCCCGGTGAACAGGTTCTTGAACTGCACCATACCCGAGTTGGCGAACATCAGCGTCGGGTCATTGCGCGGCACAAGCGGGCTCGAGGCAACTACCTCGTGGCCCTGTTTTTCGAAGTAATTCAGAAAGGTGGAGCGAATATCGTTCAGCGTGGGCATGTATGGACCTGACGTTGCAGCTGTTCTGTCACAGGCGGACCTGCGGCGGGCGTTTTCGGTTCGGCTTGAAATAGCCCCTGCTCAAGGGGCTGTCCACAGGATAGGACGTCCCAAAATGCAATCAGGGCAGCCCATGGGCTGCCCTTCATCATTTGTTGCGCGGCTGGACCCTCGTCAGGTGGGCCACCCCGGTCCCGGATCAGGAATCGTCCACCACGTCGTCGCCACCGCCATCGCTGTCGTCCATATGGAAATCCAAGCCATGCGCGGCGCGGATCTTGTCCTCGATCTCAAGCGCAATGCCGGTGTTTTCCTTCAGGAAGGTCTTGGCATTTTCCCGGCCCTGGCCAATGCGTTCATCGCCGTAGGAATACCAAGCGCCCGATTTTTCGACGACGCCTGCTTTCACGCCAAGATCGATCAGTTCCCCGGTCTTGGAGATGCCTTCGCCATACATGATGTCGAATTCCACCTGCTTGAACGGCGGGGCGACCTTGTTCTTGACCACCTTCACCCGCGTGGCATTACCAACCACCTCATCGCGGTCCTTGATCGCACCGATCCGGCGAATATCGAGACGGACCGAGCTGTAGAACTTGAGAGCATTGCCCCCGGTGGTGGTTTCGGGACTGCCGAACATCACACCGATCTTCATGCGAATCTGGTTGATGAAAATCACCATGCAGTTCGAGCGCGCGATCGAGCCGGTCAGCTTGCGCATCGCCTGGCTCATCAAACGGGCCTGCACGCCGACGCTGCTGTCACCCATGTCGCCTTCAAGCTCGGATTTCGGCGTCAGTGCCGCGACCGAGTCGACCACCACGAGGTTCACGGCCCCCGACCGGACCAGCGTATCGGTGATCTCCAGCGCCTGTTCGCCGGTATCGGGCTGAGAGATCAGCAGTTCATCCAGATCGACGCCCAGCTTCTTCGCATATTGCGGGTCAAGCGCGTGTTCCGCGTCCACAAAGGCGCAGACACCACCTTTTTTCTGTTCCTCAGCCACGCAATGCAGCGTCAGCGTCGTTTTGCCCGAGCTTTCGGGACCATAAATCTCGATGATCCGGCCTTTCGGCAGACCACCGATTCCCAGCGCGATGTCGAGACCAAGAGATCCGGTCGAAGTGGCCTCGATGTCCCGGATGGCGTTTTCGCCGCCGAGTTTCATGATCGAACCCTTGCCGAACTGCCGTTCGATCTGGGCCAACGCCGAATCGAGGGCTTTCTGTTTGTTCGCGTCGCGCTTGCTGTCCATTGTCAGAAGATCTGCCGTTGCCATTGCTTTTGATCCTTATTCCACACCCGGTGCAGGGCGGCAATTGCTGCTTTCGTTCACCTCTTGTTCTCACATCTTATGAGATCAAAACGCGAACATTTCAACTTTTAATTTCAGTCTCAGTGTTGCGCGGGTTGGTTAAGGAGTGGTTTATGGCCGTGCGGACAAACCGGGGTGATGGGCATGTTGGTATTCTGGAATGAACGGCTGGTGCTGTTGTCGGTGCCGAAAACCGGGACCCATGCCTACAGTCAGGCGCTCGGTCCGCGCGCGTCGATGGTGGTGAGCGATCCGCCCGAGCTCAAACATGCGCCGGTCTATCGTTACAACCGGTTCTTTCGCCCCATGTTTGAAAAAATGGGCGCAGAGCAGATGGATCTGGTCGCCGTTATCCGCGAACCTCTGAGCTGGCTCGGAAGCTGGTACCGCTACCGTCAACGCTCCGCGCTTGATGGGCGGCCTGCCTCGACCCGGGGCATGTGTTTCGATGCTTTTCTGACGGCCGCCTGCGCAGAGACGCCGCCTGCCTTCGCCAACACGGGATCGCAGGCGAAATTCGTGGAACCGCGTCCGAACGGCACGGCTGTGCGGCATCTGTTTCGCTACGAGGATCAGCCCGGCCTCCAACGGTTTCTGTCCGACCGGCTTGGTCCCCTGCCCGACATCCCCTCGGTGAATGTCTCCCCGCGGCAGGATCTTTCCGTAACGCCGGAGACCGAAAGCCTTGTGCGCAGGCGTCGCGCCGACGACTTTGCGCTGTGGGATTCGATCCCCGTTGGGGGTCTGCACCTCTGAAGACCACGCAGAATCTAGGCCTCGACGACCAGCTCCGGCACCGTCGCACCGGACTCGAGCTGCTGGCTGACAATCGCGGTCAGGTCATTCAGGGAAAACGGTTTCGCGAGAAACGCCGACGCCTCGATGCGCGCGCCTTGGGATTTGAAAACATCTTCGGCATAGCCTGACATGAAGACAACCGGTACGTCAGGGCGGTCCGCACGCGCCTTGCGCACCCAGCTGGGCCCGTCGAGGCCTGGCATCACGACATCGGTCACGAAGACGTCGACCTTCAGGTCGTGGTCCCGAAGCAGGTCGAGCGCATGTTCGGCGCTGCTTGCCTCGATGACCTTGAACCCGCGATGTTCGAGTGCGCGCGACGCGAATGCCCGAACCGGTGCTTCATCCTCGACCAGCAGAACGACTCCGCCACCGATCCGTGAGGTTGCGGGCTTCGGTTTGCTCACCGGGGCCTCAACCAGCGGCACCGGTTCTTCGCAAACCGGGAACATCAGGGTAAAGACGCTGCCCTTGCCCACCGTGCTGTCCAAAAAGATGAACCCGCCGGTCTGTTTGACGATGCCGTAAACGGTGGACAGCCCGAGGCCCGTGCCTTCGCCCGTGCGTTTTGTGGTGTAGAACGGCTCGAACACCTTTTCGAGCTTGTCGGCGGGAATGCCTTTGCCCTCATCCTGGACCCGCACCAGCACATACCGCCCGGCGGGCACCTTTGCCCGGCCGTTCTTCATGCCTCTGTCCAGTACCCGTTCATCGGTTTCGATCAGGATCGTACCGCCCCGCGTCATGGCATCGCGGGCATTGACCACGAGGTTCATGATCACCTGTTCCAACTGCCGCTTGTCGGCCCGGATCGAGGGTAGATTGGGGTTCTGGCGCAGCTCAAGCGCCACTTTCTCACCCACAAGCCTGTTCAGCAGATGTGTCAGATCCGACAGGATATCCCGCAGATCAAGACGCTCGGGGCGCAGAGTCTGTTTGCGCGAAAAGGCCAGAAGCTGCCCCACCAGACCCGCCGCACGATTTGCGTTCTGATGGATCTGGATCAGGTCGGCATATTCCGGATCACCCTGATCATGCCTGAGAAGAAGCAGGTCACAATGCCCGGATATTGCCGTCAGCAGGTTGTTGAAATCATGCGCGACACCACCGGCAAGCTGCCCGATCGCCTGCATTTTCTGGCTTTGGACGAATTGCGCCTCAAGGCTTTTCAGTTCGGTTGCGTCATTCAGCACGGCAACCAGACAGGTTTTCCCGTTCTCGACCACGCGCGTGAGCGTGACCTGAACGAACACCTCCTGATCGGATCGCGTCAGACGCAGGAATTCAGACCTCGCCAAGCCTTTTCCGGTCGCCGCGTCAGCCAGCCAGTCGGGGATGGAACGGCCAAGCCCTTCCATGAGGTCCGACAGATTGCGGTCCTCGTCGCGGGTCGCATGAAGCAGCTCGCGCGCGCTTCGGTTCGACTGAGCGATCACGCCCTCGGGCGTGACCTTGAGCAACGGCACCGGCAAGGCATCGAACCCGGCATCCTCACCCGCGCCGGAGCCTTCAGCCCCGGCGGGTATCAGAACCACCTCTTCCCGTCCCAGACCGGCATCATGCAGGGTGAGCGTATACTCCTGTTGACTGTCGGATCGCAGGTGATGAACCTGTCCGGGTCGCAGCGGCATATCCTCGATCAGATCGTCAATCTGCCGGATACGCCCCCCGGCCAGCGCACGCGCCGCCGGATTCATCCAAAGGACCGTGCCACCCCGACCCATGGTCAGAGCCGGATACTGAACCTTGCCACTTCCGGGCGACCGGTCTTCGTCAAAAACCTCCAACCGCCACATCAGCGCGTCGGGACCGACCTGATGCGCTGACAGCCGGAGGTGCTTGTCGGGCAGCACAACTTTTTCCGACGCGATGCCATCGATCAGTGCCGCGGACTGAACGCGGTGAATCAACCCGGAAGCATCGGCCACATAACGGCCCACAAGCATCGCAAGGCTTTGCCCATCACCCGCCCTTAAAGTCTTTGCCGCCACGCGGTTTACCCGCAGAACCGCCCCTGCGTGATTGGCAAGAACACAGGCGGCTACATCATGTTCGACGAGCAACGACATGGTATCAAATGCTTTTCGGCCAGCGTGGTGTTTTATCCCCTGAAGCAGAAGCATCGCAAATGCGAGCCCGCCAAAGCCCAACCCTGCGGCCCCGAAACCGGTGCGCAGGGCGGGATGCGTGGCAACGGACCACAGCACACCGCACAGCGCGGCAAACCCCAGCAGGACCGCCCCTGTAGACAAAGGGCGGGTCGGGGTTGTGGCAGCTCGGTCTGAAAAGGCCATCAAGCAGGTCCTCGGGACGTCGGTTCCCGCCATATGACCGCAAGAGGATTAAGCGACACTTAAGATGGAAACACGTATAGGTTGTATTTCACATCCCGCGGCGGGTCAATATCGCGACGAAAAACCCGTCCCCGCCCGTTTCAAAGCCAAAGCGCTGCTGTCGCTGGCACGTCCAATCGGGATGAGATGCCAGAAAGGCCTCCACCTGATCCTCGTTTTCGCGACTCAGGACAGAGCACGTCGCGTATACAAGCACCCCGCCCTCTGCGACCAGACCCGTGACCTCCGCAAGGATCTCCTTCTGGATCTCCGTCAGGCGGTCAAGACGCTCCAGCGTCAGGGTCCATTTCCCTTCCGGGGCGCGCCGCCACGATCCGCTCCCGGAACAGGGAACATCGCACAGAACCACATCAAAGGGACCGACAGGCTTTTGTGTCAGCGTGACATCCGCCCCGGCCCGCGCGGCCCGTGCAGGCAGATCCGACATGCGTTTCGGGTCGGCATCATGCGCCACAACCGGCCCTTTCAGCCGCGCTGCCAACGCAAGCGTCTTGCCGCCTCCACCGGCGCAGTAATCCAGCGCCGACATTCCCGGCTCCAGCGGGATCGCGTCGACAACTGCCTGACTGGACAGGTCCTGTAACTCGACCAGACCCGAGCGAAACGCCTCGGATTGAGCAATCCTGCGTGCGCCTTCCGTGACCTCAAGCGCGGTTTCCGATAGGGCGTGCGGCACGGTCCCGATGCCCTCTGCGGCCAACGCGTTCTGCGCAGCGGAACGGTCCGCCCTGAGTGTATTGACCCTCAGAAACACGGGCGCGCGGTGACGCAACGCCTCACCCATCGCATCAAGTTCGCCAGGCACATCTCTGTTAAATAGATCAAAGAGCCAATCCGAAAGATCCATCGCAACGGCGCCGTCCGGGGTATCTCCCGCCGCACGCTCCGCGTCGGTCAACGCGGCCAGCGCGTACCCGTCACCTGTGAAAACGGTCTCCGGATCTTCACCGATCTGCCGCAACCGGCCCAGCACCCGCGCGCGCCCAGTCGCCCCACCGCCCAAAGCGGCGGTGCTGCGCCAGCAGCGCAGGATATCAAACACATGATCGCGGATCGCCGCACGGTCCTTGGACCCGGCAAACCGCGACTTCCGCGCCCAGGTGGTCAGCGCTTTTTCAGCCGGTTCCCCCGCCCCGATCTGGTCGAGAATATCAGCGGCGGCAGCCCATCGTGCGGCAGGTGTCATGCGATCAGCACAGGCAGATCAGGAGAGCCGGTAGTTCGGCGACTCGCGGGTGATCTGCACGTCATGCACATGGCTTTCCTTGAGCCCGGCTCCCGTGATCTTGACGAACTGGCAGTTTCTCCGCATCTCGTCGATCGTGGCGCAGCCGGTATAGCCCATGGCGGCGCGGAGACCGCCCACAAGCTGGTGCAGCACTGCGCTGGCCGAACCTTTGTAGGGCACCTGACCTTCGATACCTTCCGGCACCAGTTTGTCGTTGGCTGCGTCTTTCTGGAAATACCGGTCGGCCGAGCCACGCGCCATAGCGCCAATCGAGCCCATGCCGCGATAGGCTTTGAAGCTGCGGCCCTGATAGAGGATAACCTCACCGGGGGACTCGTCGGTCCCGGCGATCATGCTGCCCACCATCGCGCAGGAGGCCCCCGCCGCAATGGCCTTGGCGAAGTCGCCCGAGAACTTGATTCCGCCATCCGCAATCACCGGGATGTCACCGGCCGCCCTGGCGCAATCCATGATCGCGGTCAGCTGCGGTACACCCACACCGGCCACCATACGGGTGGTGCAGATCGAGCCCGGGCCGATACCCACTTTGATCGCATCCGCGCCCGCATCGATCAGGGCGCGCGTGGCCTCGGCGGTGGCGACGTTGCCGGCGATCACCTGCACTTCGTTCGACAGGGTCTTGGCGCGGGTCACGGCCTCGATCACGCCCCGGCTGTGACCATGCGCGGTGTCGATCACCACGATATCCACACCGGCGGCGACCAGCTCCTGTGTGCGCTCGAACCCGGCATCACCCACCGAGGTAGCAGCGGCGACACGCAGACGGCCCAGATCGTCCTTACACGCGGTCGGGTTCAACACCGCCTGCTGCGTGTCTTTGAGGGTCAGCAGCCCGGTGAGCTTGTCATTGGCGTCCACCACCAACAGCTTTTCGATGCGGCGCGATTTCATCAGGCTGATCGCTTCGTCCCGGTCGGCCGGTTCGCGCAGAATCGCGAGATCCTTCGAGGTCATCATCACGCTGACCGGCGTGTCGTCCGACGTGGCGAACCGCATGTCGCGGTTGGTGACAATGCCAACCACGCGCCCCGCGTCGTCCACCACCGGGAAGCCGGTGAAATTGTATCGTTCGATCAGGGCCTTGGCGTCCGCCAGCGTCTGATCGGCGCGCAGCGTAACCGGGCTGTAGACGATGCCGGATTCAAAGCGTTTGACCCGTCGCACCTCGCGCGCCTGCTGTTCGACGCTGAGGTTCTTGTGGATCACGCCCATGCCGCCTGCCTGCGCCATGGTGATCGCCATGCGGCCTTCGGTGACCGTGTCCATGGCAGAACTGAGCAGCGGAATGTTCAGCGCGATGGTTTTCGTCACGCGCGTCCTTGTGTCTGCCGTCGCCGGCAGAACTTCGGATGCCCCAGGCACCAGCAGAACATCATCAAAGGTGAGAGCCTCGCGAATCTCCATCGGAATCCCTTTCCACGGACAGCATCGTTAGGCACGTCCCTATTGCACGGGTTGCCCTTGGGGGAAAGCCCCAATCGGCTCTTTACGGCTGCGTGCCGCTGCCTCAGTCTGCGGGCAACGCAAGAGGAGCGACACCCATGGCACATGGATACGAGGCGGGACGCCTGAACCTGCCCTTCACCGGCATCTGCACCTTCGGCCGCAACCCATACATGGCGGACTGGACCAGCATCGACGCCGATGTGGCGATCCTTGGCGCGCCCTTCGACGCGGGCACCCAATGGCGCGCAGGCGCGCGGTTCGGCCCGCGTGGGGTGCGCGAGGCCTCGACGCTCTTCAGCTTTGGCCATGCCGGGGCCTATGACCACGAGGACGACGCGACCTATCTGGCGGACACGCGCATTGTCGATCTGGGCGATGCCGACATCGTGCACACGGACACGGTGCAGAGCCACGCCAATATCCGCAAAGGCGTCGAAGCGATCCGCGCTGCCGGTGCATTGCCTGTCGTGATCGGTGGGGACCATTCGATCAACATTCCCTGCATCGACGCGTTTGAAGGTGCAGAGCCGTTCCACATTCTTCAGATCGACGCGCATCTGGATTTCGTCGATGAACGTCACGGCGTGCGCAACGGCCACGGCAACCCGATGCGCCGGGCCTCCGAAAAAGCGTGGGTCAGCGGCATGACCCAAGTGGGCATCCGCAATGTCAGTTCGACTGCACGGGAAGGCTATGAGGACGCCCGTGGCCGCGGCTCGGACATTCTGTCGGTGCGGCAGGCCCGCAAGCTCGGCCCCGAAGGCGTGGCGAACCGCCTGCCCCAGGGCGCGCCCGTCTACATCACCATCGACATCGACGCTTTCTGCCTGTCGATTGCACCGGGCACCGGCACGCCGAGCCATGGCGGGTTCCTCTATTACGACGTGCTGGAACTGCTGCAGCAGGTGGCCAACCGGCACGAGATCGTCGGCATCGACCTTGTCGAAGTAGCTCCGGATTACGACCCGACAGGTTCAACCTCGATCCTGGCCGCACAGGTGCTCATGAACCTGCTCGGCTTCATCTTCCATGCCCGATCCCTGCGCGGCACCTGATGAGACCTGCCGGGTTTCCGCCGAAAGGACATGGTGTTGTTGCACTTCGGTGCGGGGATGCCTTCACTAGGGAAAACTCCGACTCGACAGGCTCCCCATGACGAAACCGCTTTCCGGCATCACAATCCTTGATCTCACGCACGTGCTGGCGGGACCGTTCTGTTCCATGACGCTGTGTGACCTTGGCGCGGACGTGATCAAGGTTGAACGTCCCGGCACCGGCGACGACACCCGCGCCTTCCCCCCCTTTGCAAACGGCAAATCCGCCTATTTTGCCGCCATCAATCACGGCAAGAAATCGATCGCGCTCGACCTCAAATCCGAGGCGGACCGCGCGATTTTCGCACGTCTGCTGGCGCGCGCCGATGTGATCCTCGAAAACTACCGCCCCGGCGTGATGGAGCGCATGGGCTATGGCTGGGAAACACTGCACGCCGAGTATCCCCGGTTGATCTACGGCGCGGTCTCGGGCTTTGGCCACACCGGACCCGAGGCCAAGCGCCCCGCCTATGACATGGTGGTGCAGGCGCGCGGCGGTGTGATGTCGATCACCGGCGAAAAAGACCGCGATCCGGTGCGTGTCGGAGCGTCCATCGGGGATATCGTGGCGGGGATGTTCCTCTGCCAGGGGGTACTTGCGGCGCTGATGGACCGGGAGCGCACCGGCAAAGGACGGAAAGTGGACGTGTCGATGCTCGACTCGCAGCTTGCGATCCTCGAACACGCCATCGCCATCACCACCGTAACGGGCAACCCGCCTGCCCCAACCGGCGCGCGTCATCCGTCGATTGCTCCGTTTGAGACCTTCCACGCCTCGGACGGGCTGTTCGTAATTGCGGCGGGAAATGACGCATTGTTCGAAAAGCTCTGCGTGGCATTGGACCTTCCGCTGTCGGATGACCCGCGCTTTGCCACCAACCCGGCCCGGGTCGAGAACGCCCGCCTGCTGAAACGTCTGATCGAGGCCGTGACCATCGACAGGACGCGGTCGCACTGGATTGCCAAACTGGGTGCGGCGGGGATCCCGAGCGGACCGATCCAGAACGTCGAACAAGTGCTGCGTGACCCACAGATTCTGGCGCGGAACATGGTGGTGGATGTGCTCGACCGCAACGGACGTCCGGCCTTCAAGGCGGCCGGCAACCCGATCAAGCTCAGCGGTATGGCCGACCCGACTGTGCGCCCCGCCGCACCGGATCTCGACGGTGATCGGGGTGAAATCCTGCGCTGGCTTGAGGACAAGGGCTAAGCCCATTGGAACGGGCTTCAAGGCCATTCGAATGGCCTTTCCCGCACCGAACGCACGGTTTCGAAAGCATTAACATCTCTGCCGCACCTTCCCCGGCACAAAAGCTTTTGAGCGGGAAGGGTCACTCCCATGCCGCGACACCAGAACTGACATCGCTCTCAGATGCCCCAAATCGGGGACGACCATGAGAGACCGGTCACAGAAGGCCCCGATCAGTCGGGGTACAGGTCCGAAGCCACGGCTTTGCCAGCATGAGAGAACGGTCAGGCCCACGGGGCGGCGCCGCTTCCACTAGGTACAGAGTTCGACACCCTGCCCGCATCCGCGTGGCGGGGTCGTCGTGCCTGTTATTTATACTGCCCGGCGGTGATGAACTCGCCGAAGGCTTCACACCAGACCACCACAGTGGTGTACTCTGCGACGTCAACGCCTTCGGGGACCTCAAGCAGGAAGCCTGAGAAGGATTTGACGTCCCCGATCAGCACCGCCTCGGATTTGATCGGCTTGAACGCGTCTTCGTGATCGACAAACTCCTTGGTCAGGTAGAGCTTGTAATCCGGCCCCGGTGCCAGCTTGCCCTCATGCACGATTTCCTGAGGTGTGACGCTGATCATGCCCTCTCCCCAATGCAGAAAATCGCTTCCGCGCAGTTCTCGGGTCAACTCCACCGAATACAGCGCGCGCGATGCCTTTTCCTCGAGCATGGCCGCATCGGGCGCAGGGGCTGCGGTGAGGATCGGCAGGATGTAGATGCCAAGCGCCAAACCCGCGGCAAAGGCCGCGCCATGGGTGATCAGACGGAACAGGTTACGCATGGAGCACTCCACCACAAAGTCGCCGCCACTCTTGCACCGGGCGTCCCAGCCGGTCAACGCTGCATCCCATGACGCTCTGCATAAAGATTATGACGTAAATCACCTTTTTCCCTCCGCGCGGAACGCTATGGTCCCGGTCAACTGCGACCAGAGAGAATCCCATGGCAAATCAAGACCCGCTCGTTGTCTTCACCCCGTCCGGCAAACGCGGACGGTTTCCTGTCGGCACCCCGGTGCTGACCGCCGCGCGGCAATTGGGTGTCGATCTGGATTCGGTCTGCGGCGGGCGCGGCATCTGTTCCAAGTGTCAGATCACGCCGTCTTATGGCGAGTTCTCCAAACACGGCGTCACCGCCAAGGAAGGCGCGCTGTCCGAATGGAACGCCGTCGAGGCGCGCTATGACGAAAAGCGCGGGCTGAAGCCGGGGCGCCGTCTGGGCTGTCAGGCCAAGGTGCAGGGCGACATCGTGATCGACGTGCCGCCGGAAAGCCAGGTCCACCGTCAGGTTGTGCGCAAGGCTGCCAGCGCGCGGGTGATCGAAATGGACCCCGCGACCCGCCTTTACTACATCGAGGTCGACGAGCCCGACATGCACACGCCCACCGGCGATCTGGAACGCGTGGCGCGTGCGCTCAGGGACCAGTGGGAGATCGAACAGGTCACCTGCGCCTTTCCGGTGCTGACGCAGTTGCAACCCGTTCTGCGCAAGGGCAAATGGGCCATCACCGTTGCGCTGCACAGGACCGACGCATCCGCCACACCGCAGATCATCGCCGCATGGCCGGGGCTGCATGAAACGGGCCTCTATGGCCTCGCCATCGACCTTGGCTCCACCACGGTCGCGGCGCACCTGACCAATCTCGAGACCGGCGAGGTTGTGGCCTCCTCCGGTATCATGAACCCGCAGATCCGCTTTGGCGAAGACCTGATGAGCCGCGTTAGTTACGCCATGATGAACCCGGGCGGCGACATGGAAATGACCCGCGCGGTGCGCGAGGCGATCAACACGCTGGCCGAGGAGATTGCCAGGGAAGCGGGCATCGCCACCAGCCTCATTCTGGAAACCGTGTTTGTCTGCAACCCTGTGATGCACCACCTGCTGCTCGGCATCGACCCTGTCGAACTGGGTCAGGCCCCCTTTGCGCTCGCCACGTCGAACCACCTCAACCTGACCGCCCGCGATCTGGAGCTCACCGCCCTGCCCGCCAGCGCGCAGATCTACCTTCTGCCCTGCATCGCGGGCCATGTGGGGGCTGACGCCGCCGCTGTCGCACTGTCCGAGGAGCCGGGCAAATCCGACGATCTCGTGCTGATCGTCGATGTGGGCACCAATGCCGAGATCCTGCTGGGCAACACCACCCGCGTTCTGGCCTGTTCCTCGCCCACCGGCCCGGCCTTCGAGGGCGCGCAGATCTCATCCGGCCAGCGCGCCGCTCCCGGCGCGATCGAGGCGATCCGCATCGACCCCGTCACCAAGGAACCACGCTTCCGCGTGATCGGCTGTGACAAATGGTCGGACGAGGACGGCTTCTGGGACGAGACCGCCGCCACCGGCATCACCGGCATCTGCGGCTCTGGCATCATCGAGGCGGTGGCCGAGCTTCGCATCGCGGGTCTGCTCGACCCCTCGGGCCTGATCGGATCGGCCACGCAGACCGGGACCGACCGCTGCTTTGCCGAAGGCCGCACCAACGCCTACCTGATCCACGACGCAACCGCCGAAGGCGGCCCGCGCATCACCGTCACCCAAGGCGACATCCGCGCGATCCAGCTTGCGAAATCCGCGCTCTACGCGGGCGCGCGGCTTCTTATGGACGAGATGGGTGTCGACGTGGTGGACCGCGTGGTGCTGGCAGGGGCCTTCGGGGCGCATATCAGCGCGAAACACGCGATGGTGCTGGGGATGATCCCGGACGTGCCTTTGGACAAGGTGAGCAGCGCCGGCAACGCCGCAGGCACCGGGGCACGAATCGCGCTCTGCAATCTGGCCGCGCGGGCCGAGATCGAACGCACCGTTCGCCGGATCACCAAGGTCGAAACCGCCATCGAACCGCGCTTTCAGGAACATTTCGTCGCCGCCAACGCCATCCCGCACGCCACTGACCCGTTCCCCGAACTGGGCAAGGTGGTGACGCTGCCCGTCGTCGGGTTCAACACGCAGGGGGACGGGAGTGATGGTGGTCGGGTGCGGCGACGGAAGCGGGGGTAATCCATAAAAGATCAGTGCAAGCGTCCGCCCGGGTGGGCGCGAACGCGCCCGCCTTGGGGCGGGCGGACGCGTCGCCGCCGCTGGCGCGACGGCGTTGGTGAGATCGAACGCACCGTGCGCCAGATCACCAAGGTTGAAACGGCTTATTGAGCAACTCCAGGAACTGGGCAAGTTGATGGCGCTGCCCGTCGTCGGGTTCAACACGCAGGGGGACGGGAGTGATGGCGGTCGGGTGAGGAGAAGGAAGCGGGTACGATATTGGCATAACCCCGGATTTTCACTTAAAGCACTAGGG
>NZ_JFKC01000026.1 GCF_002115805.1 Marivita geojedonensis
CCCTAGCGATTTGAGAACCGAATCGCCGCAGTTTCATCCTCGGGTGAAATGAAAGGGTGGGGATATGGATATTTCCTCAAGGCGCGATCCGTCGATCGATTATGCGCCGTGTCGTTATAATGGTTCTCGATTATGGTTCAGAGGGCCGCGAAAAGCGCTTCGGTCTGAATATGTTGCCTGCCTTGGCGGGAGCGAGGTTTACGGACGTTATCTTCTGCGTCCGTGGCCCGATCTGCTTGAGGATCAGCTTTCCTGCCCGGTGGTGAACCTTGGTATCGAAAATGCCGGAATTGATGCGTATCTGAATGACCCCGGAGCCCTTGTGACGGCGTCCAACGCACAAGCAGCGGTCATTCAACTGGCATGCAGCCATAACACGTCGAACCGCTTCTATTCCGTGCATCCCCGGCGGAACGACCGCTTCCTGAAAGCATCACAGGCGTTGATATCGCTCTATCCGGAGATGGACTTCACTGAAGTGCATTTCACGCGTCATCTGCTGTCGCGGTTGCAGTCGATTTGTGCTGAACGGTTTGAACTGGTGGCCGAAGAGGTGCGCTGCGCCTGGCAGGCGCGGGTGCGCAAACTGATCAGTCACATGAATGGTCAGTCCTTCCTGCTGTGGTTCGCGCCCGAGCCTTTGCGTGACGGGACATCAACGGCGCTTTCGGAGGAGCCGTTCCTGACGCGGAATACGGTGGCTGCTCTGACGCCACTTGTGTCCGGATTGCTGGACGTGGTTCCCGAGATGTGGCGGGCCGGGGACGAGGAGCTTTTGGTCCCGCCGCTTGAACATGCACGGGCAGAGCATCTGTCCGGACCCGTCGCGCATCGGCAGGTGGCGGATCGGGTCGCGCAGGCCGTGATTCCGGTTCTGCAATGAAAAAACGGCGCGCCGGTGTGGCGCGCCGTTCCAAGATCTGTGAAGGCGATCAGCCGAGCTTTTCTGTCAGCTCCGGGACGGCCTCGAAGAGGTCGGCGACCAGTCCGAAATCCGCGACCTGGAAGATCGGCGCTTCTTCATCTTTGTTGATGGCAACAATGATCTTGCTGTCTTTCATGCCTGCAAGGTGCTGGATGGCGCCCGAGATACCGACAGCGATGTAAAGATCGGGGGCAACGACCTTGCCGGTCTGGCCTACCTGCCAATCGTTCGGTGCAAAGCCCGAGTCAACCGCTGCGCGCGATGCGCCGACAGCGGCGCCCAAGGTGTCGGCCAGTTTCTCGATCATCGCAAAGTCTTCTTCCGAACCGACGCCGCGGCCACCGGAGACAACGACGCCCGCCGACGTGAGTTCGGGGCGATCGCTCTCTGCGACCTTGTCCTCAACCCATTCGGACAGGCCGGGGTTTTCACCCGCAGCGATGGCCTCGACGGAAGCGGACCCACCGGTCGCTGCCGCGTCAAATGTCGACGTCCGGAAGGAAATCACCTTGGTGACGTCCGAGGACTTGACGGTCTGGATCGCGTTGCCAGCGTAGATCGGACGCTCGAACGTATCGGCGTCCGCAACGGCGGTCACATCGGTCAGAACCATGACATCCAGAAGCGCCGCAACGCGGGGCAGGATGTTCTTGGCGTCGGTCGTTGCGGGTGCAACGATGTGGCTGTAATCACCGGCCAGCGATGCAATCAGGGCCGCGACAGGCTCGGCCAGACGATGACCGTACAGAGCGTCTTCAGCCAGCAGAACTTTGGAAACGCCATCGATGGTGGCCGCTTCGTCAGCTGCAGCCTTGGCGCTCGCGCCAGCGGCCAGAACGGTCACATCGCCGAGTGACTTGGCTGCTGTCACGGCCTTCGCGGTGGCGTCCATCGCCAGCGCGCCGTCGGAGATTTCGGCAATCAGAAGAACGGCCATTACACAGCTCCCACTTCTTTGAGTTTCGCAACCAGTTCGTCGACCGAACCCACCTTGATGCCTGCCGCCCGCTCTTCGGGTTCAGATGTTTTCACGATCTCAAGGCGTGGCGTCACGTCTACGCCGTAATCAGCGGCTGTCTTTTCATCGAGAGGCTTCTTCTTGGCCTTCATGATGTTCGGCAGCGATGCGTAGCGCGGTTCGTTCAGTCGCAGGTCGGTCGAGATGATCGCGGGCATCTTGACCTTGACGGTCTGAAGACCGCCATCGACTTCGCGGGTCACAACCGCGCTGTCACCGTCGATGTCGATGTTGTTGGCATACATTGCCTGGCTCCAGCCCAGCAGGGCGGACAGCATCTGGCCGGTGGCGTTCATGTCATTGTCGATTGCCTGCTTGCCGCAGAGAACGAGGCCGGGCTCTTCTTCCTTGACGATGGCGGCAAGGATTTTCGCGACGGCCAGCGGTTCGATATCGGTGTGAACGTCATCGGCTGCCACGACGAGGATCGCGCGGTCGGCACCCATGGCGAGCGCGGTACGGAGCGTTTCCTGGCTCTGCTTGACGCCGATGCTGACGGCAACGATCTCATCTGCCTTGCCTGCCTCTTTAAGACGGATTGCCTCTTCCACGGCGATCTCGTCAAAGGGGTTCATCGACATCTTCACGTTGGCGAGATCGACACCCGAACCGTCCGCTTTGACGCGAACTTTCACGTTGTAATCGATCACGCGTTTGACAGGTACCAGGACCTTCATGGGCGCGTTCCTCTCGTTGGGATCGCAGCAAAATCTGCGATTCTGACGTTTCGTTCCGGGCAAGGGATACCCAACACTGGGCAGGGGAAACAGGGCAAAATCGTCACGTTAGCGCCATCGGACGTCGCGTTTTTCAGGAAATGGCAAGTCCGATGCTGTGATGCGGCATCAATCGCAAATGTTTTGCAGCGCGCGCCATTCCTGCGCAGTCAGGATCGGAACTGCTTCGAATCCCTTGGGTGTGGCGTCGCGCGCGGCCTGAATGCGGTCTCCCAACGCGGGGTGGCTCAGGAAATGAGCAACGAAGGGGCCGGCATCCCCGCCCAGTTCGCGAAACCGTTCGAACATCGTTGCGAGCGACGACGGGGCAATGCCGGCATCGCGGAGCACCGCGTGTGCAAAGACATCGGCGTCGGCTTCGGCTTCCTGCGAATATTGCGCTTCGATCAGACGCTCTGCGAGAAACAGAACAGCTGCTCCACCGGCGAAGTCGCCAAATAGAAGCCCCAGAACACCCAGCGATCCTGCCGAGCGCAGCGCGTGGCGTGTCGGATCGCGGCTGACCACATGACCGATTTCATGTGCAAACACCGCCGATATCTCTTCAGGCGTCTGCGCCTCGTCGATGAGCCCACGGAAGAACACGACGTAGTTCCCTGGAAGGGCAAAGGCGTTGATCATGTCGTGGTCCAGCACTGACACCGTCAGCGGGTGAGGTTCGGGCAAGGCGGCCTGAAGGCGATCTTCCATCTTGGAGAGGGCTGCAAGACCATCGCGGTTGTCACACACCGGTACGGGGTTCAGTCCGGTCTGGTCGAGCGCCGTGCGGATTTGTTCGAACGTGACCTCGCCCAATGCGCGTTCGCCTTCGGGCGGGATGAAGCGCGCCAGCTGGTTCGCCATCGTCGGAACAAGCACAAAGATGATCAGGGCCACTGAGGCGACCGCAGCGATGGCCCAGACGATCAACGGTCCTCGCTTTGTGACTTTCGCGCGCTTTGTCCGGTTTGGCAGCCGAGGAGCGAGGTCGTGATCGGGAAGGAAGATGCGCTGCACGGGGTCGTGTGTCAGCTGGATCACCATATGATCCTGACCGGCCTGATCCGCGAGTTCACGAACGTCGGCAAGTGGCCACTTCAGAGGTTCTCCGGACCCGACACTCCCGACGAGGCACTGGTTGTCTTCATCGATTGTCAGGCTGATTGGCACTGGCATGGCGCGACTGCCGTCAAAATACGTACCGGAGGCAGAAAACGGTTCTGGCGCGCGGCCGACACGGAGCACGGTCATAGTGAAGCCCCCACGTCGAGAGCATCCGCAAAGCCTTCAGCTTCCTTGAATTCATCCCGCGGGCGCTGCCAGATTTCGGCAATGGCCTCTTCGGGCGACAATGTGAGGCTCGAAAAATAGTGTCGTATGACAGGCAGGGTCACAAAGACATTCGTCAGTGCGGACCAGAGCAGGAAGATGGTGAAATAGGCCATGACGCTGAGTGCGATGATCGCGATGCGGCCCAGCCCGGCAATCGGCGCCACCATGTCTTCCAGACCCATCTCGGACAGCACGTCGGCCGATTGCACGAGTAACAGAAGCAGTCCCAGCACGACCATTGGGATGAACACGGCCACCGCCGCAAGCATTGTGCCCAGAACGTAGATCATCATGACACGAAACGCACTTGGCGACAGCGTGAGCCGTACGCCATTGATCGTTTTCGTTTCTGTCAATCGGCGCAGCGCATCGACGCGGTAGTGGACCAAGCCGTAGAACCCAACCAGCCCGGCAACGATCAACAGGCCTATGGCGAGAGGGACACTTTCGGCCAAAAGCGCAGCCCCGCCCGCCAGGGCAATCGCCAGAGCGAGGAACATGGGTTTCATGGATGCATAGAGCATGGTCCACGTCCCACCCTGCGCCATGCGGGCGGTGCCGAAGAAGGTTCGGTCGACCTTGTATTTCTCCAGCCAGAAGGTCATGCGTGGCATCAGAAGCCCAAGGCTCAGGATTGTGACTGCCCAGTGCAGGACTGCGCGCCACGCGTAACCCCATGCCCCCGGTTCCAACCCAAACCGCAAGCCCCGCCAGCGTGTCCGGGCCAGAATGTATCGCCGGGCGCGATACTGCGCGAAAAACCAGAGCGGGATGACCCCGACCAAGCTGACCGCATAGGCTGCGAAATTGTCCTGAAACAGCGAAAAACTGGCGAACATCAGGATCAGATTCACGATCCCGATATAGAAGGCCATCACCACCACGGCGAACAGAAACCCCAACAGCTTTTCGATCGGGTCGCCCACATATTCCAACGGGTGCCCGCCGGGACGGATTGAGGACCAGTACCAGCGCCGCAGCCGTGTGCGCATCCAGAAGCGATAGAAGCCAAGCGTCAGAACTGTCAGGACGCCGGTCTTGAGGGCGAGCCAGAACAGCGCGCTCCTGCTGCCGACAACTTCTGTTGTCAGTGTGTGCGGGTCAGGTAAATGTGTTGTCTCTCGGGAAGCCGCGGGGGGCCATGCGCCCGGTTCCGGCGCGCTTTCCGGTCCACTCGGCGAGCTCTGTCTCTGTTCTGGTGCGCCCAGCCGGGTCGCGCCAGGTGAGGCCTTCTCCCAAGGTGAAGGTGGTTGCATCCGACAGGCCCCCGTCCTTGTACTTTTGCAGCCGCACGCCTTTCCCGCGTCCCATTTCAGGTAGCTCGTCCAATGCAAAGACCAGCACCTTACGGTTTTCACCAACAACGGCCACCGAGTCACCAACTACAGGTTTGCACACCTTGGCGCGCACGTCTCCTTTGACGTTGAGCACCTGTTTGCCCGCCCGTGTCTGCGCCACGACGTCGTTCTCGGGCACGATGAAGCCATCGCCCGCACTGGAGGCAACCAGCAGCTTTCGGTCGGGGTGGTGAATGAACAAATCGACGATGGCGGCTTCGTTCGGCAAATCAACCATCAGGCGCACAGGTTCCCCCATGCCGCGCCCACCCGGAAGATTTGCGGCTGAAAGCGTGTAGAACCGACCGTTGGAGCCAAAGACCAGCAGGCGATCCGTGGTTTCGGCATGGAAGATGAAACGAGGCCCATCGCCGTCTTTGAACTTCAACTCGCGGCTGAGGTCGATATGCCCGGTCATGGCCCGGATCCAGCCCATCTGGCTGCACACAACCGTAATGGGTTCACGCTCGATCATGGCTTCCAGCGGAACCTCTTCCACTTCCGCCGCCTCTTCGATCAGCGTGCGGCGCGCGCCGCCTTCATAATTCTTGCCAAAGGCCTTTTTGACCTCTTTCAACTGCTCGGCAATCGCATCCCATTGCAATTCACCGCTTTCAAGCAGGTCCTCGAGACCGGCACGTTCCTCCATCAGGCGGTCGCGCTCGGCCACAAGCTCCATCTCCTCCAGCTTGCGCAGGCTGCGCAGGCGCATGTTCAGGATCGCTTCGGTCTGGATTTCGGTCAGGCCAAGTTCATCATCACTCGCCACCATAAGCGGTGACACATATTCCGCCTCGTTGAGGGCGCGGGGGTGATCTTTGCCCCAGTCTTCGCGCATGAGAGCGGCTTTTGGGTCGTCGTCATAGCGGATGATGTCGATCACACGGTCAAGGTTCAGGAAGGCAACGATCAGGCCCTCCAGCACCTCGAGCCTGTGATCGATCTTGTCCATCCGGTGCTGGCTGCGGCGGATCAGAACCTCGCGCCGGAAATCGAGGAAGGCCCGCAGAACTTCCTTCATCGAACAGACTTTGGGGGTCAGTCCGTCAATCAGCACGTTCATGTTCAGGCTGAAGCGAACTTCCAGGTCCGAGTTTCGGAACAGCATGTTCATCAGCACATCCGGGTCCACGTTCTTGGATCGTGGTTCCAGAACCATGCGGATGTCATCGGCGCTTTCGTCGCGGATATCCGCGAGGATGGGCACTTTCTTGGTCTGGATCAGTTCGGCAAGACGTTCGACCAATTTGGATTTCTGCACCTGATAGGGAATCTCGGTCACGATGATCTGCCACTGACCGCGGCCCAGATCCTCGACTTCCCACTTGCACCGCAGGCGCATGGACCCACGACCGGTGCGATAGGCCTGCGCGATGTTCTCGCGCGGCTCAACGATCACGCCACCGGTCGGGAAATCCGGTCCCGGTACGTAGTTCAGAAGCGTGTCGTCCCGGGCGTCCGGCACCTTGATCAGATGCAGGCAGGCGTCGATCAGTTCCGCAATGTTGTGCGGCGGGATGTTGGTCGCCATGCCCACCGCGATGCCCGACGCGCCGTTTGCAAGAAGGTTCGGAAACTGGGCAGGCAGGACGACCGGTTCTTCCAACGTCCCGTCATAATTGGCGCGATAATCGACGGCGTTCTCGTTCAGCCCTTCGAGAAGCGCTTCGGCGACATTGGTCAGACGGGCTTCGGTGTAACGGGCGGCGGCGGGATTGTCCCCGTCAATGTTGCCGAAATTGCCCTGACCATCGACCAGCGGGTAACGTACGTTGAAGTCCTGCGCGAGGCGCGCCATGGCGTCATAGATCGCTGCGTCGCCATGCGGGTGATAGTTCCCCATCACGTCGCCGGAAATCTTCGCCGACTTTCTGAAGCCCCCGGTGGAATTCAGACGCAGTTCGCGCATTGCATACAGGATACGGCGATGCACGGGTTTCAATCCGTCCCGCGCATCGGGCAACGCACGGTGCATGATCGTCGAAAGCGCATAGGTCAGATACCGTTCGCCGATCGCTCGACGCAGCGGTTCCGCGAAGTCGCGGGGGGTCATCTTGGGGTCATCGACGTCATTGGCCATAGATGATGTGATACTCACCCCCTCTGAGGCCGTAAAGCAATTGAGGGAATATTTTTTGCGTTTCCCCTTCGGCCCAGGGCGAGAATCGCAGTATTGTCTTGCGGCGGTTGCGTGTTTCGGCCGCTCTGGGGGATTGTGATGAACAAGTACATTCTTGTGGCGTTCGCGTTTTTGGGCGTCGGTTTTTATGAATTGTCGGGCGGATCAGATTTTGAGCCGGGTACCAATTCGCTTGTGGTTTTCGCTGAACCCAAGCCGGCTGCGCCCAAGGAAAAACCGGCACTGGTCGCCCGCGCAGACACGTCCGAGCCGAGCCTGACCGATATCGCGCCCACGCGTGCCCCGGCGCGTGCCGTTGTGGAGTCCGCCCCCGACGAAAGCGTGGCCGGTCTGGCACTTGTCAAACTGACTCCGTCTGAGTCGCCCGATCTGCCACTGGAAACAGAGACGGTTGCGGCTCCTGCCGAAGCGGAAATCCTCCCGGAACCTGTTGCTCAATCGGAACCCGATCTGCGATTTGTCGATGGCGACACCGTCAATCTGCGTGGCGGTCCGGGCACCAATTTTGCTGTTGTTGGAAAACTCTACCGCAACGACATGGTCGAGGTGCTCAAGGACGAGGGCAATGGCTGGCTTCATCTGCGTGATACGCTCACCGGTGATGAAGGCTGGATGGCGGATTGGCTTGTGACGGCTGCCAACTGACGTGACCGCGAAGACCATCCTGATCACCGGCTGTTCTTCAGGCATCGGTCTCGACTGTGCCCGAAGACTCAAATCGCAGGGATGGACGGTTTTCGCGTCCTGCCGGTCAGAAGAGGATTGCCGCGCACGGCAGGACGAAGGGTTCTTGGCGCCCCGGCTCGACTACGAAGACCCCAAGAGTATTGAGTCCTGCGTTGCGGAGGTGATGGGTCAGACCGGCGGCACGCTTGACGCTGTTTTTCACAATGGCGCATATGCGTTGCCCGGGCCGATCGAAGACATACCTGCCGCAGGGATGCGGGCGCAGTTCGAAGCCAACTTTCTTGGATGGCATGAGCTTAATCTGCATCTTTTCCCTGCCATGCGGCGTCAGGGCGGTGGTCGGATACTGTTCAATTCGTCTGTCTTGGGGCTGGTCGGGATGAAATGGCGCGGCCCCTATGTGGCGACGAAGTTTGCTCTGGAAGGGTACGCCGATGTCCTGCGGATGGAGATGGCCGAGGCCGGTATTCATGTTGTTCTGATCGAACCGGGACCGATTGAGACAGCATTCCGTAAGAATGCCATTCGTCAGTTCGAGAAATGGGTCGACTGGACGTCCTCGGCACGGCGGGAGCAGTATGAAAGGTCGCTCCTTGATCAGTTGCACAAAGGCGGCAGCGCCAAGGCGCAGTGGCCTGCGTCTGCGGTGACCGATGTCGTGGTACGGGCCCTGGCGGCGAACCGGCCCAAAGCCCGCTATGGGGTAACGACACCGACACACGTCATGGCCATCGCGCGCCGTATTCTGCCGACCCGGGCGCTGGACTGGCTTTTGTCCAAAGGCTGACTTTTCATTCGCCTTACGCCGCGATACGGCTACATCCGCCAGTACACGAAGCGAAGGAAGTCAGCCCGCCATGATGCAAGACCCACTTTTCATTATTGCTGCCATTGCCTGTCTGGCAGTTGTGGCCGTCCTGCTGTTTGGCATCGGCAGTTTCGCCAAAGGCGGCGAATTCAACAAGAAATACGCCAACAAGGCGATGCGCCTGCGGATCATTGCACAGTTCGTCGCGGTTCTGCTGATCCTGCTCTTCGTTTGGATGCGGGGAGAATAAGCCATGGTTGTCCTGAACAAGATCTACACCAAGACCGGGGATGACGGGGAAACCGCACTGGGCAATGGTGCGCGCGTTGCCAAACATTCGATGCGCGTCACGGCCTATGGCACGACGGACGAATTGAACTCCGTCGTGGGTTTGGCACGGTTGCATGCAGAGGGAGTCACCGACACCCGTCTGTCGCTGATCCAGAACGATCTGTTTGACCTCGGCGCTGACCTCTGTCGTCCGGACATGGAGAAAGATGCCGATGCCGAATATCCCCCGCTGCGCATTGTCAGTTCGCAGGTGGATCGGCTGGAAGCCGAAATCGACGAGATGAATTCGGGTCTCAAGCCGCTGCGCAGCTTCATTCTGCCCGGAGGATCAGCACTCTCTGCGTATTTGCATCAGTGCCGCACCGTGGCGCGCAGAGCCGAACGCTTGACCGTGGAGCTTGCGACGATGGAAAGCGTAAACCCCGCGGCGGTGAAGTACCTTAACCGTCTGAGCGACTGGTTCTTTGTTGCCGCGCGGGTGGCGAACGACAATGGCACAGCAGATGTATTGTGGGTGCCGGGCGCGAACCGCTAGGTCAGGCCCGAAGCATGCCGCGCCAATTCCCGGTCTTCCGGGAATTGGCATGTTTCCACGTCAGCCCTGCTTGTCAGTGACGTTGTCCTTGAAGGCTACTTCGAACGCTGCTTTCTGGGCGTCGGTCGCTTCGGTCTGATAGCGCGCCTTCCATTCGGACATCGGCATTCCGTAGAAGACCTCGCGCGCCTGTTCCTTGTCCATTTCGATGCCGCGCTCGTTCGCGGCTTCCTGATACCACCGGCTCAAACAGTTGCGGCAAAACCCGGCCAGGTTCATCATGTCGATGTTTTGCGCGTCGGGCCGATCCTCGATCAGGTGCTGGCGAAGGCGGCGGAATGCGGCGGCTTCGATTTCGAGTTTCGTCTGTTCGTCCATTCTTGCGTCCTCCGGATCACTCTTTTGTCTGAGCCAGTGCCGCTTCCAGCATCGGCGCCAGTCGCGTACCCCATGCGGTCTGAGCCGCATCGGTCTCAATAAGGTCGTTTCTTAGTTCAATAAGTGTGTTCAGCCGCCCGTGATGCAAGGCATGCCGATCTATTGCGTCACCGGGCAGATGCCCCGGATAGGGTTCATTGCGCCCTACGACGAGATCGGGTTCGGCTTCCAGCGCTGCGATGAGCGGGTCCGAGAGGCGGCGATCATAGGCGTGCAGGATGCCAATGTGCCAAGGCCGGCTGGGTCTCGACTTGAGTTGCCGAGTGAACGAATGCACCGCAACGATCACCGTGTCCTCACGGCGTGAGGCCAGCGCATTCAGCGCCTCATGGTAAGGACGGTAATAAGCGTTCAGTCTGCGTTCTTTTTCGGTGGCATCCGCGTTCCGGTTTCCAGGGATCACTGAGCCGTCGTAAAGCCGCATCAGCAGCGTGGGATCATCTTCCCCCCGGTTCGGATCAATGACCAGACGGGAGAAGTTTGACAGGATGGCCGGTGCGCCAAGCGCGTCCGCAATGGCGCGGGTCACACCCGCTGCACCCGGGTCGTAGGCGATGTGCCGGGTCATGTCGGCTTCGGGAAGCCCCAAATTGCCGCCGAGGTCCGGAGGCACGGTGTTGGTTGCATGGTCGCAGGTGATCAGCCAACGCGACTCGCGGTTCTCGCCATGAATGAAATAGGGTAGGTACGTCATAGGTGTGTGATCTCCCGGACGCATCAGATAGTGGAGTTGCGCAGGAAATGGAAATGGGCAATAACCCGCACCTAAAGTTAGCGGTAACATAAGCGCCGCACTGATGCCCGCGAACAGCAAGTTCGCCCAAGTTAAGTTGAAGGACAGGTTTCCG
Organism: Marivita geojedonensis; assembly: GCF_002115805.1. Classification (GTDB taxonomy): domain Bacteria; phylum Pseudomonadota; class Alphaproteobacteria; order Rhodobacterales; family Rhodobacteraceae; genus Marivita; species Marivita geojedonensis. The sequence goes on from NZ_JFKC01000026.1 coordinate 11,076, forward strand.
AATGAGACGTTTGCGGAATGTGAAAATCGTGGCCACCCTTGGGCCGGCTTCCAGCAGCTATGAGATGATCCGCGCGCTGCACGAGGCCGGGGCGGATGTCTTTCGCTTGAACATGAGCCATGGCAGCCATGCCGAAATCGCCGAGCGGCATGCCATCATCCGGCAGGTCGAGAAGGACCTCAACAGCACGATCGGTATTCTGGCCGACCTTCAGGGGCCGAAGCTTCGCGTCGGTGTGTTCGCCAATGGCGCAGAAGATCTTGTCGAGGGCGCTTCGTTCCGGCTGGATCTGGCCGAGGAGGAAGGAACGGCTTCGCGGGTGACGCTCCCGCACCCCGAGATTTTCGCGGCTCTTGAACCTGGCGCACACTTGCTCGTGAACGACGGCAAGATCCGTTTGAAAGTCGAGAAATGCGGGTCCGACTTCGCGGATTGTGTCGTGGTGACGGGTGGGACGATTTCTAACCGCAAGGGTGTCAACGTGCCCGACGTGGTTCTTCCTTTGGCGGCGCTGTCCGAAAAGGACCGTGAGGACCTGGAATTCGTGGCGGATATCGGTGTCGACTGGCTTGCCCTCAGCTTCGTTCAGCGGGCTCAGGACGTGATCGAGGCACGTGAACTCTGCAAGGGGCGGGCTGCGATCCTGTCCAAGATCGAGAAGCCCGCAGCGGTCAAGGCGTTTGATGAAATTCTCGAAGTCTCTGACGGCATCATGGTGGCGCGCGGTGATCTGGGTGTCGAACTGCCGGTGCAGAATGTGCCACCGATCCAGAAACGCCTGATCCGCCGCTGCCGCGCTGCGGCCAAGCCGGTGATTGTGGCGACCCAGATGCTGGAGTCGATGATCGAGTCACCGATGCCGACCCGTGCGGAGGTGTCCGATGTGGCAACCGCGATCTACGAAGGCTCGGACGCGATCATGCTCTCTGCGGAATCGGCAGCGGGCGATTACCCGATTGAGGCTGTGACCACGATGAACAACGTGGCGGAAGAGGTCGAAAGCGACCCCACCTATACCGAGATCATCGAGGCGTCCCGCGCCGCAAAACGTGCAACTGTTGCCGATGGGATCGTCGCCGCTGCGCGTGAAATCGCGGAAACCACGGATATCAAGGCGATCTGCTGCTTTACCTCTTCGGGGACAACCGCGCTTCTGACCGCGCGCGAACGCCCGCGCGTTCCGATCATCGCGATGACCAGCTCTGTGGGGACGGCGCGTCGTCTGTCGCTGACCTGGGGTACGAAATGCGTGATCACCGGTGATCTTGAGCGCTTCAAGCAGGCGGTCGTGAACGCGGCCCGTGCGGCCCGGTCCGGTGGATATGCTGATGAGAACGATCAGATCCTTGTGACTGCAGGTGTGCCGTTCAACACGCCGGGTACAACGAACATTCTTCGTGTGGCACCGTGCGACGAACGTTTGATCTACAATACTGATCCGGAGTAACCTTTCCCGCAGAGTAAAAAGTAGGGACAGGTTATGGATCCTGACACGTTATTTGTTATCGGGCTTGCTCTTGGGGTGTTGTCCATCCCGGCGGTTGTGTCGTCTATCTCGAAGGGCGAACGCCCGCGGATTGCGACGATCACTCTTATGATCGCCGGGGCCATGGTGGTCTGGGCGATCAGCAACAAAACGGGCGGCTATCCGATCGAGTCGATCCCGAAAGTCATCGCCAAGGTGATCAGCAGCTTTACCTGACGCCTCCGGCTCAAAGCCTCTTGCATCACGGAGCGTCCCCGCCTATACGGCGCGCTCTACCCGTGCGGCCGGTCGAAATGGCATACCGAGTCGTGCGTTCACCGATCTGACGATAGGAGACGGAAATGCCGAAGATGAAGACGAAGTCGAGCTGCAAAAAGCGGTTCAAGGTGACGGCCAAGGGCCGCATCAAAGCAGGTCAGGCAGGCAAACGCCACGGCATGATCAAGCGCACCAACAAGTTCATCCGCGATGCGCGCGGAACCACCACGCTGTCGAAGGCTGATGAAGGTATCATCAAGCCGATGATGCCCTACGCGCGCTAAGGAGGAATTGACATGTCCCGAGTAAAAGGCGGAACCACCACCCACGCCCGTCACAAGAAGGTCATCAAGGCCGCCAAAGGTTACTATGGCCGCCGCAAGAACACCTTCAAGGTTGCACGTCAGGCCGTCGATAAGGCGAACCAGTACGCCACACGCGACCGCAAGAATCGCAAGCGCAATTTCCGCGCGCTGTGGATCCAGCGGATCAACGCGGCTGTGCGTCTGCATGACGAAGCGCTGACATATTCCCGTTTCATCAACGGCCTGAACCTGGCCGGAATCGAAGTGGACCGTAAAGTGCTGGCCGATCTGGCCGTGCACGAACCCGAAGCCTTTGGCGCGATTGTCGCACAGGCAAAAGGCGCTCTGGCCGCGTAAGCGACCCGGAAAACCGAATTCGAAAAGCCCCGCTGATTCAGCGGGGCTTTTTCGTTTCAGACGCAACGATCCGGAAATCCGCCGGTCGCAAAGCAGGACGAAAGTTTCCCTAGCGTGAAATCCGAGCTGTTGGCACTCTCAGAGCATAAAAATAAGCTCTGGGAGGAATTATGCTCGACTCAACATTGACTGACACCACGCAGGCGTTTCTCGACGAATTCGGGAAAGCACTGGAAGACGGCGACATCGCGCGTGCACGCGACATGTTCGCGGAGGATTGCTACTGGCGCGATCTCGTGACCTTCACCTGGAACATCAAAACCGTCGAAGGCAAGGATCAGGTCGAAGACATGCTGAAGCACCAGCTGTCCACGACCAAGCCGCACAATTGGGCGGTGGCGGAAGGCGAGGTCGTCACCGAGGACGGTGGCATCGTCACCGCATGGATCACCTTCGAAACTGAGGTGGCCCGCGGCTACGGCCTCATCCGTCTGCGCGACGGGAAGATCTGGACGCTTCTGACAACGATGGTGGAGCTCAAGGGCCACGAAGAGCCAAAGGGGTTCGACCGGCCGCTTGGCGCAAAGCACGGTGCGGGTAAGAACCGCACGACATGGAAGGAAGAACGCGAGAAGGAAGCAAAGGAACTGGGATATACCCAGCAACCCTATTGCCTGATCATCGGCGGAGGGCAGGGCGGCATCGCCCTTGGCGCGCGGCTCCGGCAACTGGGCGTGCCGACCATCATCGTCGAACGTAACGAACGACCCGGAGACAGCTGGCGCAACCGCTACAAGTCGCTCTGCCTGCATGACCCGGTCTGGTACGACCATCTGCCTTACATCAAGTTCCCCGAGAACTGGCCAGTCTTTGCACCGAAGGACAAGATCGGTGATTGGCTTGAGATGTACACCAAGGTGATGGAGCTGAATTACTGGACCCGCACCACGGCCAAGTCCGCGACGTATGACGAGGCCAAGAAGGAATGGACCGTTGTGGTGGACCGGGATGGCGAAGAGGTCACGCTGCGCCCCAAGCAACTTGTGATGGCGACGGGCATGTCCGGCAAGGCGCGTATTCCCGACTTCCCCGGCATGCACAAATTCAAGGGCGACATCCATCATTCGTCGCAGCACCCCGGACCGGATCGGTACACGGGCAAGAAATGCGTTGTCGTCGGGTCCAACAATTCGGCCCACGACATCTGCGCGGCCTTGTGGGAACACGATGCAGACGTAACGATGGTGCAGCGGTCCTCCACTCATATCGTGCGGTCTGACACTCTGATGGAGATCGGGCTGGGTGATCTTTACTCCGAACGGGCCGTCAACGCGGGAATGACCACCGAGAAGGCGGATCTGATCTTTGCGTCCTTGCCCTATGCGATCCTGCATGAATTCCAGATCCCGGCCTATGCCGCGATGAAAGAGCAGGACAAGGAATTCTACGAGGGACTCGAGAAAGCGGGTTTCTGGCTCGATTGGGGCGACGACGACTCGGGCCTCTTCATGAAGTACCTGCGGCGCGGGTCTGGCTATTATATCGACGTGGGCGCGAGCCAGCTCATCATCGACGGTGAGATCAAGCTCAAGCGCGGGCAGGTGACCGAGATCGTCGAAGACGGGCTTATTCTCGATACTGGTGAAAAGCTCGAGGCCGATCTGATCGTGTTGGCGACCGGCTACAATTCCATGAACGGTTGGGTGGCCGACCTGATGGGGCAGGAGATGGCCGACAAGGTCGGCAAGGTCTGGGGGCTTGGTTCTGACACGACCAAAGACCCCGGTCCGTGGGAAGGCGAGCAGCGCAATATGTGGAAACCGACGCAACAGGAGAACCTTTGGTTCCACGGCGGAAACCTGCATCAGTCGCGGCACTATTCGCAGTTCCTTTCACTCCAGATCAAAGCCCGCATGGAGGGTATCCCGACCCCGGTCTATGGGTTGCAGGAGGTATACCACACGTCATGATCCAGCTTGGGGCGGGTCTTTCGGCCCGCCCCAATGCACGCAGTCGTGAAAGCGCCAAACTGGACAGATGGCGGCACGGCATTACACACAACACCATGTTCAACCGCCGAACCTTTGTGACGACGACCGCCGCCGCGCTGACCGCACCGTTCCTGGCGCGGGCGCAATCCAACATTCTTCAAGGCGCTATTTCTGCTTTACCGCAACTTCATTCGATTCAGGTTCTTCGCGGAGAAGATACGGTTTTCGCAGAGGCTCCGCGAGGTCCGGGGCTTGATCGGCTGACCAACATCAAATCCTGCTCCAAGAGCATCGTTGCGCTCTTGCTGGGCGCAGCCATAGATCGTGGTGACGTTCCATCGGTCGCGGCAACGCTGGCGGAGACCGCACCGAGCATCCTTCCTGCAAACGCCACGCCGGGGGCGGGAGAGATCACCTTGGAAGACCTCGTCACGCTGCGCGCTGGTCTCGAACGCACTTCGGGCCCCAACTATGGCGCTTGGGTCAGTTCCCGCAACTGGCTGGCAGATGCGCTGACCCGGCCAATGGTGGCCGAACCGGGCGGTCAGATGCTGTATTCCACCGGATCGACCCATATCCTTGGCGCGGCATTGGCAGAAGCCACGGGGCAAAGCCTGCTGGCGCAGGCGCGCGAACGGCTGGGTCGCCCCTTGGGCATAGAGATCCCGCCTTGGACGCGCGATCCTCAGGGCTACTACATGGGCGGGAACGAGATGGCTTTGCGCCCCACGGCAATGCTTAAGATTGCGAAACTGATGCGTGATGGCGGGCTGTACGATGGCGCGCAGGTGATCCCGGAAACCTGGGTTGATGCGTCAGTCCAACCTTATGCGCGCTCCCCTTGGTCAGGCCTTTCCTATGGCTACGGCTGGTTCCTGTCACCCTCGGGCTACACACTTGCGCGGGGATATGGGGGCCAGATCATTGCTGCCCATGCCGGGCGCAATCTTGCCGTAGCCATCACGTCCGATCCGACCCAACCGGCGCGGTCCGGTGGCTATTTCGGCGATCTGATGCGCCTGTTGGATGGGCCGGTGCTGGCGCTGGGCTGAGACGAACGCCACTTGCCTTCGATCAAACCACGCGCAACATGGGCGCATCCTCAGTCTTGCGGAGACACCATGACTTCTGTGCCTCTCTGGTTGCTCGTCGCGTTGCAGGCGACGGTTTCTGCGGCCTCGATGGTGGTTGAGATCGTCGCCGGGCGTATGCTCGCACCCTATGTTGGAATGTCGCTCTATACGTGGACGTCGGTAATTGCGGTGGTTCTCGCAGGGTTTTCGGCAGGCCACTGGTGGGGTGGACGCCTGGCCGACCGGTCCGGCATCAGTCCGCTGGCCGCAACAGGATGGGCGTTGGTCGCTGCTGCCGTGACGACAGCGCTGGCCAGCGTTGCCCTGCGTGCCGCGGCCGGTCCCGTTCTGACGGCCTTTCCACAACCCGTCTGGGGCATTACCGGCCTCACGCTTGCAGCATTCTTTCTGCCATCTCTTTTTGCCGGTATTCCGGCGCCTTTGCTCACGCAGGTCTCCCTGTCGGGGCCAGCCCGGCAGGGGCAGGCATTGGGCGCAATGTTCGCCTCGGGGGCCATCGGCGCCATTCTGGGCACCCTTCTGGCCGGGTTTGTTTTCATTTCGTGGTTGGGCAGCCTGCGTACCCTTGCAACCGTGACTGTTGTTTATGCGATTGGTGCAGCACTCTGTTTCATCCTTGCCAGACGGCTGCGCACTGTGCAGGGCGCGACCCTGCTTGGTCTTGCCGCCTTGGCGTTCGGCACGGCGATGTCCTCGGGGCCCTGTACCGTCGAAAGCCGGTATTTCTGTCTGCAGACCGTCGATGTCTCGGCCGATCCGTCCCAGCCAACCCGCGCAATGGTGATTGATCACCTCGTTCACGGCATTTCAGCAGTAAACGCGCCGGAGATCATGTTTACGGATCATGCCGCGATGTTGGACGCCCTGACGCGCCTGCGTGCTCCGGTGGCTGATCCATCCAGTTTCCTGATCGGTGGCGGAAACTATGCGCTGCCGCGCGCCTTTGCGGCGCGCGGGCGCACGAAGACTACCGTTGCTGAGATTGATCCGGACGTCACTGCGCTGGCCCAACGGGACTTCTGGTTTGACCCCGCAAGTGCCACGGTCAAGCATATTGATGCCCGCCGCGCGCTGCTGACCGACCAGACGCAATATGACGTGATCATCGGTGATGCCTTCACCGACACAGCCGTTCCCCAGCATTTGGTTACACGCGAATTCTTTGAACTCATCCGGACGCGCCTGACCGAAAACGGCAGCTATCTGATGAACGTGATCGACTATTCCGACCGTATGCACGCGGTTGGAAGTCTGGTCGCCACGCTTCGGGATGTGTTTCCCGTGGTGGAAGTCTGGACCGAGGCGCGGCGTCCGGAAGAGAGTGAACGCATCGTCATGGTGATCGCTGCTGGCTGGACGGAGACCACCACGGACAGCTTTTCCGTGCCAGCACCCGAACGCACCAGGTTTGCCGCGCTGGGACCGGCCTTCGTGGACAGGCTGGCCTCATCCGGAACCCTGTTGACCGATGACTACGCCCCGATAGATCGATTGGTCGGGCCGCGGGATTAGGACGTCTTGCGCGACCGGCGCGCTTGGGTATCATCTTATGGGTGCAATTCGTGCTATACATAAATCTTCTGCACCTTTACGAATATGATCAAACGGAATGAACGCCCTGCCTCGGAAGGACGCATGCCAGTAGCTGTAACCGAACGTGACGTGTTGAATACTTTCAAAGCGAACCTCAGGGGCATCCTGAAGTCGCAGAACTTGTCAGAGGCCGAGTTGTCACGGCGTGCCGGTTACAAGGAAGACGATGCCGTCACCGTTATGATGCAGGGTGACAGCCTGCCGAACATGGCGACACCGGTCAGACTTGCCGACGCGCTTGGCGTTCCGGTCGAAGCGCTTTTCCGGGATCGGCAGCAACACCTTCAGGAGGAATTCGAGGCGCTGCCCGTGATGGAAGTGGATCGTCAGTCGGCGCGCCTTTTGTCGGCGGTGTTCAAAGCGACAGAGCGTTCACTGGACAAAATCGGTGATCGGCCGACTCTCGACTCGATCATTTCGTGGTGGAAAGAGACCGATGGCGATCTGGCCCGAAGCAGTCAGATTTCCCCGCATTTCGATCTGGTCAGCGCAGCGCAGGCCCTGAGCGCGATCCCGAAAATTCACCATGTGGGAGCGTTGGGACTTTCGGCGACCACGCTCGGTTCTGCTGAAAACGCCCGGCTTGAACGCTTCCTTGAAACCCTGAGCAAATCCGATCTTCAGGAACTCAACGGTCACATTCGCACCGTCGCTCATTCCGGGGTTGGAATGATCACCCCGCTCAAGCGGATCGTCCCATTTCCCGAGACGAAAGAAGCCGTCGAGGTCAGCTTTGTCCGCCTCATGCTGCCCGTCCGGAATGACGATGGTGCGCTTTTTGTTCTGAACTATTCCACCCTTCTGAGCGAATCCGCTCCCAGAAGGGAAGAGGGGTGATGATCGAAATACGTCGCCATATCCCGGAACTCCCGCGATGAAATGGCGACAAGGTATTCGCCAATCGCGCGGCCTTCAGGAAGAATGTCCCACAGATGGGCGCCGGGGTATTGGCGGGTGAACCCATACTCGGTGGCATAGCCTTTGCGCGCATCATCGGCGCGGACAAAGGCGTAGAGCCAGTCGGGATCCCATCGAAGCTGACAATAGCTGAACAGGATGTGGGTGTAGAGCGACAGCAGGTGTCGGGACCCGCGCATCTCTTTTGTGATGAAGAATTCGCCCATGTAGACGACCTGACCGGACAATTCATCACAGGCGCGATGCACTTCGGGGACGGGACGAAGGCGGCCTTTTCCCTTGTAAAGCCGACCATAGCTTCGGGCCCAGTATTCGGACAGTGTTTCCGATCTGAGTGTGTCGTGCCGTGCCGCCACGCCGCCGATGTCTTCCCCATCTTTGCGGAGCATCAGCCAGACGGCGTGATCCTTTGAGAGATCGTGATGGGCGCTGGACAGCATTGGAGTAATGCTCTGCTTACCGATTGCGGACATGCGCGCTTCGCAAGTCTCGAAATCGGAGGATTCTTCAACGGTGATACCGCGCGCTTCAAGCGCCTGCATACACCTGCCAAAGAACTTGGCGATGTTCAGAATTGCTGGTTTGGCCACAGGTATACTCCTTGAATGGTAAACGTGAGCCTCACCAACCCACCCCATTTCAAGGGCAACACCAAGCCTTAAGGTTGTCTTTAAATGTATAAATCAACGTCAGATGGCAAAATATTGACATAATTTGCCGTTATTTCGCCGCTCTGTGTCCTGTTCAGCCGCCATGGACCCGTCATCCGTCACATTTGCGCTTATAAAGAAAAGGGGCGATCCGCAAAGATCGCCCCCCAATCAATCGGTAGATTGCGTTACCGGTACGTCATTCGAGGATCACATCGAAATCCACGCGCCGCTCGCTCAGTCCGGGCTGACCGGCGAGGATCTGCGGTGTTGAATGTGCTGCGATGATGATCTGCTCGGGGTCAAACCCGGCACCCACCAAAGAACTCATGAGAGCGACCGCCCGCAGTCGCGCCGTTGCCGGGGTTTCGCCCGAACCTGGCTCATCCGAGAACTGCCCGATCACCCGGAGCCGGGCGTCCGGGCAGGCACTGGCCTGAGAGGCCAACTGAACAACTGCCGGCATCCCGTCCGATGGTGCGGTGATAGAGCGGGGCGAGTAGAAAAGCTTGGTCTGGGCAACCGCAGCCTGAAGCTGTGCTGCGCAGGCAGAAGCAGCAGGGGAGAGCGTGCGATGCAATCCAGAGGCTGCGGCATTGCCTCTGATCTCACGGATTTCGAACTCGACCCGGCGATCATAGTAGGCAGAGGATTGGCTGCCACTGATGCGCGACGGTTCCTGACTGCCGAGACCAACGGAACGGAAGCGGGTCACATCGATGCCCGCCGCCCCGATGCGCCGCAGCACTTCGTCCGCGCGCTTCTGGCTCAGCCGCAGGTTTGCCGACGGGTCACCGGACGGGTCGGAATGGCCTTGGACGATGATCTCAACGTTCGGGCAATCCTGTGCCACCAGACCGATCAGGCGCGCCTGCGCCATGCCGGACTCCTCGGCGGTCAGACCTCCGCTCGGGAAGTAAATCCTGGCTTCGCTGGCCAGCGTCCGCAGGTCTTCGACGCAGGAATTGTCCTGCGCGAGCTTTGCTGTGCCGCGCCAAAAAACGCAACAGGATTGTTTGTTGGGTCAACCGTCGGCTCTGGCGAGATCGACACGGGTTGTGGCGTTGTCTCGGGTGCCTTGGGTGTCGGCGCTGGTATGACGACCGCAGGTTGCACGGGGGCCGGGGTGGCGACCTCCGGAAGGCGCTGGGACTGCACGACAGCAGCCTGCACTGCGGCGGCACCGGATGACACCAACGGAGCAATCCCCACGGTCTGTTCGCCAAGCGCGACCGGGTTCTGTGTGATATTCCTTGATACTTCGGTTTCTTCGAAAACCGTTTGTTTTGTAACCTCTTCCGAGCTTTTCGGCCCGAATTCGATAACGCCCGTTGCCGCAAGGACAATGGCCACCGTCGGTGCAACCCACGGCAGATGTTCTTTAACCACTCGTAATGACATGCTCTTCCCCCAGAGTTTAGCAGCAGCGTGAGCGTTTAATCGCCCAACATCTTGACAAGTATAGGGTGTATTACTGCTGAATTTGGTGTGGGGGTCAACATATATGTCCCTGCGGTTTACCCATGCGTAGCATTTCGGCAAACCTGTAGCTTTTGCACGTCAGACCGAAAGATTGCGGCTTGCCTTTTGGGCTGCCTTGCGTCCCTGCACGGTCGCGGCTAGGGAAAGCACGATACGAGCCGGAGGGTGACATGGACGATCTGCGCGACAAATATCTTGGGCTGATTGCAGCAGCGGGCGACGAAGCGGCGCTGGAAGACCTGCGTGTGCAGGCGGTCGGCAAGAAAGGCGAGATCAGCCTCAAGATGCGCGAACTGGGCAAAATGAGCCCCGAGGAACGGCAAACCGCTGGTCCGGCACTGAATGCGCTGAAGGATGAGATCAACTCGGCGCTGTCGGCCAAGAAGGTGGCGCTTGAGGATGCGGCGCTGGATGAACGCCTGCGCGGTGAACGGCTCGATGTGACGCTTCCCGGTCGGGGCCGTCGCACCGGAACGATCCACCCGATCAGCCAGGTCACCGAAGAGGTCACCGCGATCTTCGCCGATATGGGCTTCTCGGTCGCCGAAGGCCCGCAGATCGACACCGACTGGTACAACTTCGACGCGCTGAACATCCCCGGCCACCACCCCGCGCGGGCCGAGATGGACACGTTCTACATGCACCGCGCCGAGGGCGACAATCGCCCGCCCCATGTGCTGCGCACCCACACCTCGCCGGTGCAGATCCGGTCGATGGAAAAACACGGCGCGCCGATCCGCGTGATCGCACCGGGCCGCGTCTACCGCGCCGACTACGACCAGACCCACACACCGATGTTCCACCAGGTCGAGGGCCTCGCCATCGACAAGGACATCAGCATGGCGAACCTGAAATGGGTTCTGGAAGAATTCGTGAAGGCCTATTTCGAAGTCGATGATGTCGAACTTCGCTTCCGCGCCTCGCACTTCCCCTTCACCGAACCCTCGGCCGAGGTCGACATCCGCTGTTCCTGGGAAGGCGGCACGCTCAAGGTGGGCGAAGGCGACGACTGGCTCGAAATCCTCGGCTCTGGCATGGTGCACCCGAAGGTTCTGCAAAACGCCGGTGTCGATCCGAACGAATGGCAGGGCTTTGCCTTCGGCATGGGCATCGACCGCATCGCGATGCTGAAATACGGCATCCCCGACCTGCGCGCCTTCTTCGATTCAGACCTCCGCTGGCTGCGCCATTACGGCTTTGCGGCGCTTGACGTGCCGACGCTGCACGCTGGCCTCAGCTGACCTTACAGGAAGACGATACGATGAAATTCACCCTCTCCTGGCTAAAAAAGCACCTCGACACCACCGCGACCGTGGACGAGATCACCTATGCCCTGACCGATCTGGGCCTCGAGGTCGAAGGCGTCGAGAACCCGGCGGACAAGCTCAAGACCTTTACGCTGGCCAAGGTGAAACACGCCGAACAGCACCCCGATGCCGACCGGCTGCGTGTCTGCACGGTTGAGACCGATGAAGGCGACAAACAGATCGTCTGCGGCGCGCCGAACGCGCGTGCGGGCATCACCGTCGTTCTGGCGAAACCGGGCGACTACGTGCCGGGCATCGACGTCACGCTCAGCGTCGGCAACATCCGCGGTGTCGAAAGCCACGGCATGATGGCCTCGGAACGCGAGTTGGAACTCAGCGACGAACATGACGGCATCATCGAACTGCCCTCGGGCGAGGTCGGTCAGAAATTCATCGACTGGCTGGCCCAGAACGACCCCGTCAAGGTCGACCCGGTGATCGAAATCGCCATCACCCCCAACCGCCCCGACGCGCTGGGGGTGCAGGGCATCGCCCGCGATCTGGCGGCCCGTGGTCTGGGCACGCTCAAGACCAAAGCCGTCGATCCGGTCCCCGCCAGCTTCACCGCCGACACCAAGGTGGTGATCGACGAGGACACGCTGGACGGCTGTCCGCTCTTCTGTGGGCGCATCATTCGCGGTGTGAAAAACGGCCCCAGCCCGCAATGGCTGCAGGACGCCCTGCGCGCCATCGGCCTGCGCCCGATCAACTTCCTTGTCGATGTGACCAACTTCTTCACCTACGACCGCAACCGCCCCTTGCACGTGTTCGACATGGCCAAGGTGACAGGCGATCTGCGCGTACACCGTGCCAACGGTGGTGAGGAATTGCTGGCCCTAGACGGCAAGACCTACACGTTCCAGCCCGGCCAGATGGTGATCTCCGACGCAAACGGTCCTGAAAGCATCGCCGGCATCATGGGCGGTGAGGAAACGGGCTGCACCGACGAGACCACAGATGTCTTTGTCGAAAGCGCCTATTGGGACCCGATCCAGATCGCCTACACGGGCCGCGCGCTCAAGATCAACTCCGACGCCCGCTACCGCTTTGAACGTGGTGTCGACCCGGCCTTCACCCCCGAAGGTCTGGAACTGGCCGTGCGCATGATCGTCGATCATGCAGGTGGTGAGGCGTCCGAGCTTATCCAGGCCGGTGCTGTGCCCGACACTTCCCGCGCCTATAAGCTTGATCCCGCACGCGTGATTTCGCTGGTGGGCATGGAGATCCCCGAGGCCGAGCAGCGTCAGACCCTGACTGCCCTTGGCTTCCGCCTCGAAGGCAACATGGCGCATGTCCCGTCCTGGCGCCCTGACGTCCTGGGGGAGGCCGATCTGGTCGAAGAAGTCGCTCGCATCGCCTCTCTGACCAAGCTTCAGGGCAAGCCGATGCGCCGGATGGATCCCGGAGTGCCCAAGCCGATCCTGTCCCCGATGCAGCGCCGCGAACGCGCCGCGCGCCGGACGGCGGCAGCGCTTGGCTACAACGAATGTGTAACCTACAGCTTCATCGACAAGGCTGCGGCGGAACTCTTCGCGGGTGGCGATGACGCCACCATGCTGGCAAATCCGATCAGCTCGGAAATGAGCCATATGCGGCCGGCCCTGCTGCCCGGTCTCTTGCAGGCCGCTGCGCGCAATCAGGCACGCGGCTTCATGGATCTTGCCCTGTTCGAACTTGGCCACGCCTTCCACGGTGGTGAGCCTGAGGAACAGCATCTCATGCTGTCCGGCATTCTCGTGGGTAAGACGGGCGCCAAGGACGTTCACGGAGCCTCCCGCCCGGTCGATGTGTTCGACGCCAAGGCCGATGCCGAAGCCGTTCTTGCGGCGATGGGCGCGCCCGCCAAGGCGCAGATCATGCGTGGGGCAAGCAACTGGTGGCATCCGGGCCGTCATGGCATGATCTGCCTCGGCCCCAAGAAGGTGCTGGGCGTCTTTGGTGAACTGCACCCCAAGGTGATCAAGGCGATGGACGTGAAGGGATCGGTTGTCGGCTTCACGCTGTTCCCGGAAGAGATTCCGCTGCCGCGCAAGTCCGGAGCGACCCGCCCGGCTCTGGTGTTGAACGACCTTCAGGCGGTGGAACGGGATTTTGCCTTTGTGGTCGACGCCGACGTTGCCGCGCTGGACCTGGTGAATGCCGCTGCTGGTGCCGACAAGGCGCTGATCGAAGATGTTCGCGTGTTCGACGAGTTCATTGGCGGATCGCTGGGCGAAGGCAAGAAATCCCTGGCCATCACCGTTCGGCTTCAACCTACGGGAACAACGCTGAAGGAAGCGGATATCGAAGCCGTCGGCAAGAAGATCGTCGAAAAAGTCGGCAAGGCGACGGGCGGCATTCTGCGCGGCTGAGGCATCGTTCGGTCAACGCGGTAGTCCGCTACCGCGTTGGTTTCGAAAGGAAGTCGGCCAGCAGGTCATAGACCACACGGATGCGTCGGCTGGTGTGCAATTCCCGATGGGTCACCAGCCAGACGGGAAACTCCACCGGTTTCAACTCGGGCATGACCACCTCCATTCCGGGGGTGGCCTCGCCCACTTCGTCTGACATCACCGACAGACCGAACCCTTCTTTTGCCAAGGCCCAGGCGACCAGCCCGTTTTCCGATCCGATCCGGAAATTTGCGTGGGTCAGGTGCAGGTCCATTCCCTTGAGAAACCCGATCATCCGGTCGAGATCGCCGAAGCTGATGAAATCGTGCTGGGCCAGTTCCTCCATTGTCTTTGGGCGACCACGCCGATCGAGATACGCTTTTGAGCCATAGAACTTTGCCGTCGCGGTCTGCAGAAGCCGGGCGATCAGGTCGGGCTGTTCCGGGCGGACATGGCGGATGGCAATGTCTGCTTCCCGACGCAGGATGTCGCGGATGTCGTTGGTGGCCACAAGGTCGATTTCGACCTTTGGAGCGATCTCGCGGAGGCGATGGAGCGCAGGTGGAAGCACATGCGCGGTCATCACATCGCTTGCCGTAATCCGCACGCGGCCTTCGATGTCCTGCGCCTGACCACTGGCCGCCAGGGCAATCCGGTCTGCCGCCTCGCCCATGCCCCTTGCATGTTCCAGCAACCGCATACCCGCTTCCGTCAGTTCCAGCGATCGGCCCACCCGTTCGAAAAGCATGACCGAAAGCGACTCTTCAAGCGCCGCGACCTGACGGCTGAGCGTGGGCTGTGTCAGTCCGAGCTTGCGCGCAGCGGCAGACAGAGAGCCGGTCTCGGCTGTCGCAAGAAACGCATTGATATGAGACCAGTCAAAGCGGCGTGTTATATCCATGCAAATACGTATAACGCCCCTGCGAATTTCGGCAATTTATAGTTGAAATGCGCATGGGTATGGTCTCACCAAATTCAGGAGCCACCCCATGTACCCAACAGCGAAATTCTGGGATCGCGTTGCAGACAAATACGCGAACAGCCCAATCAAGGACCAGGTGTCCTACGCGTACACATTGGACCGGACCCGGCATTATCTTCACGTCGAAGACCACGTGCTCGAACTGGGTTGCGGAACAGGATCGACTGCGCTCGAATTGTCGCCGCAGGTTCACAAGATCGTTGCCACCGACATTTCCGGCGCCATGCTTGAAAAAGGGCGCGAGAAAGCGGCGGCGCAGAATATTGCCAATGTAGAGTTCGCCCAGGCCGACGCACAGCACGCGCCTGTTGGGCCTTTCGATGTGGTCACAGCGTTCAATCTGCTGCATTTGATCGAAGACCTCGACCAGACGCTGGCCGAGGTTGCGCGGCGCACGAAACCCGGTGGGCTGTTCATTTCCAAGACGTTTTGCCTGCCCGAAGGTTTCAGTTGGCTCACGGTGATGATGCGTGTGGTGGTGCCGGTCATGCAGGCGATAGGCAAAGCCCCGTATGTTGCCAGCATGAAAGCCCGCGATCTGGATGCGGCGATTACCGCGGCTGGCTTTACCATCATCGAAACCGGGCAGGGACCGACCAAGGATCCACGCCGCTATCTGGTCGCACGGAAAGACGGATGATTGGACTTGGCGGAAATCTGGGCTACCCCTCTTTGCCAACAGAGGAGGAGCACATGGGCTTGAAAGTATACCTGTCCGGAGAAATCCACACCGACTGGCGCGAGCAGATCATCGAGGCCTGCGAAGGGCTGGATGTCACCTTTGACAGCCCGGTGACCGATCACGCCGCCAGCGATGATTGCGGAGTCGCAATTCTGGGATCGGAAGACAACAAGTACTGGCACGACCATAAGGGCGCGATGGTCAACGCGATCCGGACGCGAAAGGGCATCGCTGGTGCGGATGTCGTGGTCGTCCGGTTCGGAGAGAAGTACAAGCAGTGGAATGCGGCCTTTGACGCGGGCTACGCGAGCGCCCTGGGCAAGTCTCTGATCATCCTGCAACAGCCGGAACATGATCATGCCCTCAAGGAGGTGGATGCTGCCGCACTTGCGATGACACGCACACCGCAGGAAGTGGCGCAGATTCTGCGCTATGTGCTCACCGGATCCTTGCCGGGTTAACCTCTGCCGGTAAAAGGTGAATTTCAGATGCTGCAAATTTGCGGCAAGCTTTTGCAATTTCCCCGTGGATTGTTTCGCGGCGCGTGACAAAGACCGTGGCAATGCTATCAAAAATGCAGCCACGGCCTTTCGCGCCGCGGGCGGCCAACACGAGGGAACAGCGTAATGATTCAAGAATTCAAGGACTTCATCGCCAAAGGCAATGTCATGGACATGGCCGTGGGGATCATCATAGGTGCGGCGTTTACGGCAATTGTGACGTCGCTTGTCGGTGACCTGATCAACCCGATTATCGCGCTTTTTACGGGCGGGATTGATTTCTCGGGTTGGTTCTACACCCTTGACGGCAGCGAACATGCGTCGCTTGCCGCCGCGCAGGAAGCCGGTGCTCCTGTCTTCGCGATCGGGAACTTCATCATGGCGGTGATCAACTTCCTGATCATTGCGTTCGTCGTGTTCCTGCTGGTCAAGATGGTCAACCGGATCAAGGCAGCCGCCGAGCAACCGGAAGAACCGGCAGCAGAAGAACCGGCTGGGCCGTCCGAACTGGATGTCCTGCTGGAAATCCGTGACGCCCTGAAAAAGGGATAAGCCGAACACACAGAGCGTCCCTTGAGTGGGACGCTCTGTTGCCATGTGGTTGCGGCGAAAGATCTACCCCGAGCCGACGATGTGCCAACCCATTCTGGTATGACATGCGCATCCGAGCGGGCGCTTTTCTTGCTCGCATATTTCTTCCCACGAACGCGCATTGACAGAAAAATCGCAGTCACCGATGCTTGGGTACGGTGGCGGTCGTCCCGTTCAGGCCGCCGGGTTTTCGAGACGCGGCGTGTCGAAGGAGGGCAAACAAGGTGTTTCCAGCCAGACCGCCTCGGCAAAATCCGCAACTCTGCCAAGCCTGCCGCCAGCCTTTTCTTGAAGAGGACGAGCTGGGCTTCGATTTCTGCGGGCGCAGTGCATGTCTGACGCGCCGGCAACTTGAGCGCCCCGAGCTGAACCAGTTGCGGCAAGCTCGCGAAGCCCGGTGGCTTGAAGTGACACAGCGGCGGACTGCCCCCTTGTTGGATGCAGTGCTGTCTCGCTTGGAAACACCTGCTTCAGAGGCGGTGACCGGGTTGGTCCCATTTGTGGATCGTCCTCTTGTCCCTCTGCCCGCAGACAGGCGCGCCTCATTCGAGACGCATCTCCGGCAGGTCGTTGACAACAGTTTCACTGAAACGCCCGAAGGATCTGAGCCGCTGCCGCCAAAGGATGACCCGGACTACGCCCAACGCGCAGCAGACGAGGCCGAGGAACCCTCTGTCCTGAACGCCGCCTGCATTGCCTGCCGTGGGGATTGCTGCCTTCCCGGCGGGACCCATCACGCGTTTCTGTCAGCGAGGACCATTGACCGGTTCCGCTGGCGGCACCCCTCGGCACGTGCCAAAGACGTGATCTCGTACTACCTTGCTGCGCTGCCGGATGAGAGCGTTCAAGGCAGCTGCGTGTATCATGGAGCGTTCGGCTGCACGCTGAAACGCGAAGACCGTTCGTCCATCTGCAACACGTTTTTGTGCTGGTTTCGACGTGAGTTGGACAAGGACCATGCCAGGAAACCGGGATACGGCGAGGTTGTGGTGGCGATCGCCAGAACTCATACGCAACGGCAGGAGGAAGATGCGCCCTGTGTCCGGGTCGTGTCAGTCGCTGAGGACGGCGTACTCACGGAACATACGGACCTGAAACTGCCCGCTCTGTCGGATGTGGAGCTTGCGCCTTTTCACGCGGCACTCTCTGCCGTTCATACCGTGAAAGAGGAGCGAAAAAGGTAAGCGGCGCCCCGACAAGGGGCACCGCCCAGAAGTGGTTTTCGATCAGGCAGCTTTCAGTGCAGCCTGAGGTTCGATCACATCAAGGCCCAGAGCAGCGCCAACCGCGTCATAGGTCAACTTGCCCGCGTGGACGTTAAGGCCCGCCAGCAGGTGCGGATCTTCGGCGCAGGCCTTTTGCCAACCCTTGTCGGCCAGAGCCAGCATGAACGGCATCGTCGCATTGCCAAGCGCAATGGTCGAGGTGCGGGCAACGGCACCGGGCATGTTGGCCACGCAGTAATGCATGATGCCATCGACCTCGTAGATGGGGTTCTCATGCGTGGTGGCCTTCGATGTCTCGAAGCAGCCGCCCTGATCGATGGCAACGTCCACCAGCGCCGATCCCGGTTTCATGGTGGCAAGGTCTGCACGGCTGACCAGTTTCGGTGCAGCAGCGCCGGGGATGAGCACGGCACCGACAACCATGTCGGCGGTGGTGATCATTTCGGCAATATTCGCCTGGCTGGCGTAGCGTGTGCGGAAGGTGCTTCCGAACACGTCGTCAAGATAGCGCATGCGCGGCAAGGAGCGGTCCAGCACTGTCACGTCTGCGCCCATGCCAGCAGCTACGCGGGCTGCATGAGTGCCGACGACGCCGCCGCCGATCACGACGACCTGTGCGGGGCCAACCCCCGGCACGCCGCCCATCAGAACGCCACGGCCGCCGTTGGCTTTTTGTAGCGTCCAGGCACCCATCTGCGGTGCGAGTTTGCCGGCAACCTCGGACATCGGGGCCAGAAGGGGCAGGCCGCCATTGCGGTCTGTCACGGTTTCGTAAGCGATGGCGGTGCAGCCCGAAGCGAGCAGGTCACGGGTCTGCTCCGGGTCCGGCGCAAGGTGCAGATAGGTGAAGAGCAACTGGCCTTCCCGCAGCATCTTGCGCTCGATCGCCTGGGGTTCCTTGACCTTGACGATCATGTCGGCGGTGGCAAACACTTCTTCTGCGGTATCGATGATCTGCGCGCCAGCGGCGGTATAGGCCGCGTCGTCAAATCCTGCGCCGATGCCAGCACCTTTCTGGATCAGAACGGTGTGGCCATGCGCGATGGCTTCCTGAGCCGCGCTCGGAGTGACGCCGACGCGGAATTCCTGGGGTTTGATCTCGGTTGGGCATCCGATTTTCATGACTGTCTCCTCCGACTCTGTCTGAAAGAAGGATGCGCCATTCTGCCTGCAATTTCGTATGGATTTTTGGCGGGAGACACGCCATTTTACGAAGACCCTTCGAAGAAAAGGGCAAATTTCGAAAGGAACTTGCGTCATGTCTCTGGACGATACCGATCGACGGATTCTGAGGGTACTGCAGCGGAAGGGCCGCATTTCGAATGCTGAACTGGCCGAGTCGGTTCATCTGTCGGCCTCGGCGTGTCATCGGCGGGTGCAGCGCCTCGAAGCCGATGGTTACATCCGTGATTACGTTGCATTGCTGAACGCGCGCAAGCTGGGGATGCCGACCACTGTTTTCGTCGAGATCAAACTCAGCAGTCAGGCGGATGATCTGCTGGAAGCTTTCGAAAAAGCGGTGGCGCGCGTGCCGGACGTTCTCGAGTGTCATCTGATGGCGGGGACTGCGGATTACATCCTCAAGATCGTTGCCGAAGACACCGAGGATTTCGCCCGCATTCACCGTCAGTATCTGACCCGGTTGCCGGGTGTTGCGCAGATGCAAAGTTCGTTCGCGCTGCGTACCGTGTTCAAGACAACCGCGCTACCGGTGTAGCGTGTGAGTGGCTGGGCGGTCGTGGGCTGAAGACGTCTGTTTGCGCCTCGGCGGCAAAGACGGTAGGCTCTCCGCGTACACCGGAGAACCCGCCTGAGATGCGGCCTCCCACACTCATCCCCCGACATACGGAGACTTCATGACCCAGGTTAAAACGGGCGACACCGTTTCTATTCACTATACCGGTACGCTTTCGGACGGTTCGACCTTCGACAGTTCTGCGGGCCGCGCGCCTTTGGAATTCACAGTGGGCGCAGGCCAGATCATTCCCGGCCTCGATCAGGCGATCCCCGGCATGGCGGTGGGCGACACCAAGACTGTTCAGGTTCCGGCAGATCAGGCCTATGGTCAACGTGACCCCAACGCCCAGCAGGCCGTGCCCCGCGCCGACATCCCCGCCGACATTCCGCTCGAGCCGGGCACGCAGCTTCAGATGCAGACGCCAAGCGGGCAGGTCGTTCCCGTCATGGTCGCCGAAGTGACCGAGACCGAAGTCACGCTGGATGCGAACCACCCGCTGGCAGGCAAGGACCTTACCTTCGACGTGGAACTGGTCGAGATCAAAGCGGCCTGAGATTTGGTCTGATCGGCAGAGCCGATCAGACAGAGGCGAGGGGCTCTGCCCCTCGCGCTCCCCGAGGTATTTTTGCCCGAAGAAGCAGGCGTCAGGTGCGGACCCCGGCAAAGCGCTCCTGCCAGCCGGAGCGTTCCTCATCGCTGATCTTGCGGAACGTCACGTCGGGCACCGAGAAACTGTGCCCCTCCGGCAGTGCGGCGACAGCGGACGCCACATCCGTTGGCCAGCCAGCGTCTTCGGCGTGCATCGCCGTCAACAGCTGTGCCGAGGCGTCCGGGATGAACGGGCTGGAGATCGCCGCGTAGAAGCGGATGAGGTTGAGCGCGATACGGATTTGCATTGCAGCCGTGTCGGGGTCGTCCTTGAAGGTGGTCCAGGGGGCCACGTCCTGCAGATATTCGTTGCCCAGTACCCACAGGGCGCGGAGCGCCGCTGCAGATTTGCGGACCTCGATGGCGTCCATGTGGGTTTCATACTCGCGCAGACCCTTTTCCAGATCTGCGATCAACTGTGCTTCTCGTGCGCCGGGTGTGCCTCCGGCGGGAACCTCTTCGCTGAATTTTGAGCGACAGAACTTGGTCACGCGGCTGGCGAAGTTGCCGAGCACGTCCGCGAGGTCCTTGTTCACCGACCCCTGGAAATTCTCCCAGGTGAATTCACTGTCCGAGCTTTCGGGTGCGTGGCTGAGCAGCCACCAGCGCCAGTAATCGGCAGGCAGAATTTCCAGCGCCTGATCCATGAAGACCCCGCGTCCCTGCGAGGTCGAGAACTGGCCACCATCGTAATTCAGGTAGTTGAACGACTTGATATAGTCGACGAGCTTCCAGTCTTCGCCCGACCCGAGGATTGTCGCCGGGAAGCTCAGCGTGTGGAAGGGCACGTTGTCCTTGCCCATGAACTGGGTGTAGCGCACGTCGTCCGCGCCCTTGTCGGTCCGCCACCAGCGTTCCCAGTCGGCATCGGTTTTGCCATTGGCTTCGGCCCACTCACCTGCGCAGGCAATGTACTCGATGGGCGCATCGAACCAGACATAGAAGACCTTGCCTTCCATCCCGGGCCAGTCTTCTTCGCCTTTCTTCACCGGGATGCCCCAGTCCAGATCGCGGGTGATGCCCCGGTCCTGCAATCCGTCGCCGTCGTTGAGCCATTTCTTTGCGATGGAGGTGGTCAGCACCGGCCAGTCGGTCTTGCTGTCGATCCATTCCTGCAGCTTGCCGCGCATGTCGGACTGGCGCAGGTAAAGGTGCTTTGTTTCGCGCACCTCTAGGTCGGTCGAACCGGAAATGGCCGAGCGGGGCTCAATCAGATCGGTGGGGTCGAGCTGCTTGGTGCAGTTCTCGCATTGGTCGCCGCGCGCTTTGTCATAGCCGCAGTTCGGGCAGGTGCCCTCGATATAGCGGTCGGGAAGAAAGCGTTTGTCGGCATGGCTGTAGACCTGCTTTTCGCTGACTTCGCGGATCAGTCCGGCGTCGGCCAGCCGGCCTGCGAGGTGCTGGGTCAGCTTGTGGTTCTGTGGGCTGGATGAACGCCCGAAATGGTCGAAGCTCAGGCGGAAGCCCTTGGCGATCTCGGCCTGAACGGTGTGCATCTCGGCGCAATACTCCGCCACCGGCTTGCCGGCCTTTGCTGCGGCCAACTCGGCCGGTGTGCCGTGTTCATCGGTGGCGCACAGGAACATCACCTCATGACCGCGGGCACGGAGGTACCGCGCATACAGGTCCGCAGGCAACTGGCTGCCCACGAGGTTTCCGAGGTGCTTGATCCCGTTGATATAGGGGATTGCCGACGTGATGAGATGCCGTGCCATGTCCTATGCGCCTGCTTTGTCACTGAGGTTTGCGCCGCTTTAGCGGATCATCGCCGTAAGTGCCAGAGGATCAGTCCTTTTCGCGGCTGGACTTCATCAGGCGCCCGATGAGGAACGAGGTGCGCGGCGCATAGACATAAGGCGTCTTTGGGTGGCTGGGACGTGCGCGCATCCGGATCAGGCCGAAGACCACGAGGACCGCGTGTCCGACGGCGATCATCGCAAAGAGTGCGGGCGGCCCGAAGCGTCCCATCAGAACCGAAGCAAGGTAAGGCGCGGCAATCGCGCCGCAGGCGTACCAGAACATCAGTGCGGCAGAGAGTTCGACCCGTTCGCTGGAACTTGCGAAGTCATGGGCGTGAGCGGCTGCGACGGAGTAGATCGGGAATGTTGTCAGGCCAAAGATCATCGCCGTGATGAAGACGCCCGATGTTGGCAGGTCGGTCAAAGAGGCGGTCATCACGCACGAAGCGATTGCCGCGACCGACAGCCAGATCAGCACCCAGCGCCGGTCATATTTGTCGGCCAACCAGCCGACCGGGTACTGCGCCAGGGCGCCCCCCGCAACGAAAGCCGCCATGAAAAGCGCAATCTGGTCGAGTGCGAGGCCGACACCTTGTCCGTAGACCGGACCCACCATGCGGAACGATGCTGACGAGATCGCGGCCACGATGACCCCGGCCGCCGCCAAAGGGGAGCGCGCCACGGCCAGCATGGGGCGCAGGCGCGGCGCGTCGGGGGTCTCGGGCTGGGGCCGGGTGGTCAGGGCCAGCGGAAGCAGGGCGGCGCAGCAGAAGATCGCAAGCAGGTTGTAGCTGACATAGGCTGCCGGTGTCAGCACGCCGATAAGCAGTTGCGCCACAAGCGACGCGCCCATATCGGCGATCCGGTAAAGCCCCATAGCGCGGCCGCGGGTTTCGTTTGTGACCTCGGCCTGAAGCCAGGCTTCGATCACGGTGTAGCACCCCGCAACGCAGATGCCAGTCGCCACGCGCATAAGCGCCCAGGCCACCGGGTCAGGCAGCATCATGTGACCGATCAAACCGATCGCCCCAAGCACCGTAAAGGCGGAAAACGCCCTTGCATGGCCGACCGTGCCCATCAGGCGCGGCGCCCACCAGCAGCCGATGAAGAAGCCGACGAAATGCGCCGATCCAAGCATCCCGATTTCGGCGGTCGTGAATCCCAGCGTTATTCCGGAAATGGCGTCGAGCGGTCCAACGCCTCCGGAGGAAAGCTGCAAGAGGGCAACCGACAGAAACAGGGCGGCGAAGGAGAGGGGTAGACGCATTTGGTTTTTACAACCCCGATAGGCGGGTTAAGTCCACTGTTTATCCGACGTGATCGGTCGTTTTCCGTTCTTTGGTGCGGTTGGGTCTGCTCAGTTCAGTGTGTATTTGTCGAGAACCTCGTCCACCATGACGTAGGTTTGCGGCATGAATCGACCCTTCGGTTTCGTTTCGATCCACCATGCCCGCGCGCCTTTGGTGTTCAGCAAATCACGCAAAAGGCTATGGATTGCACCGTCCATCCCGACAAGCTTTGTGGGAATGGTGTCGTTGTGCTTTGCGAAGTTGCCGATGATGTGGATGCCCTGTTCGAGATACATTCCGAAGGCGCGTTTTTCGGCTGGCGTGAGCGCGTCGTAGTCTTTTTCTGCGCGCTCCAGAAATTCCGAGAATTCGATATTGTTGCTCAAGCCTTTGAAGTTGCTGAGGCTTTCAAGCAAGTCTCGCCAGTTGGCGAGCTCGGATTGTTTTCGGTTTTGGCGCATTTCATAGGCCAGAAAGACCAGCGACAGGATCACACCAAGCGCGGCAAGGAGGTCTGCCACCGGGGCAAGCTGGCTAAGCGACATGTGGGTGCTCCTTTTGGCTTAAGGTAGAGTAATCCTCATTGTCGGGTAAAGCGGCTGATGTCTCGGCTGCAGAAATACAGGGGGCGAGATCAGACGGACGGACCGTCATAAGCCAATCGCGAGGCGGGGCCATGCGGGCGCGCAGGCGGCTCAGGGTCCAGTGGCCCGCGCCTTTGTGATGGGCGGGGTTCAGTGCCCAGCGGGTTTCTATCCCCGGTGCGCCGCCCTGATCCGGGGTGAGCAGGAGCGCCAATGGGCGACAGACCCCGGCCCCGCATCCGGCTTCGGACGCCAGATGCAGGCGCCGCACGGGGACCATGCCGGGCGGGGCGGGCAGATCGGCAATAACGACCGGCGCATGACCATCGCGCAGCGCCTCTTCCATCGCCCAGAGCAGCAGGTCGCGCTTCGGAGCCGTCGCAAAGAGGATATGGCCAGGATTGATCCAGTCCGCGATGGCATCTGCGCACAGAACATCCGACACGCCCTGCGGCGTGATCCAGACCACCGGCCCTTGCGTCTGCGCCGCAATCGCCAGAGCCAGCGTTCGGCGGGCAGATCCGCAGAGTTCATGTACCCGGCCCAGGCGCAGCCCGATTTCGGCATCCCCAAGAGTGATAGCGGGCGCAGGGCGGTGTGGCCGGCGTGACAGCAGAGTGGCGGCAGAGTGCATGGACTCATTTTATATGTTCACTTTTTGTTCGCAAGAGATTCGTCGCACCCCGTGCGCTTTCCCTTGCCTCGGGTCAGAGCTATTGGTCTGGTGCCTCAAAGAGTTGCACATAGTATGGACCGGTGTTCATGATCCCTCTTCTGCGCGCGACGGTGCTGTTGACGTGGCTTTGCGTGCCTGCAAAAGCTGCGGAACTGACCGTATTCGCAGCCGCCTCGTTGGGGGATGCGATGGCCGATCTGGCCTCCGGATGGGAGGCGGAGACCGGGCAGACGGTGACGCTTGTGCTCGCGGGCAGCTCGACACTGGCCCGTCAGATCGACGCCGGCGCGCCGGCAGACGTGTTCGTGTCTGCGAATGGCGAATGGATGGACTGGCTGGCCGAGGCGGGACGGGTCCTGCCGGACAGCAGGGTTGATATCGCGGCGAACCGGCTGGTGCTGATTGCGCATGACCCGTCAGTGCAATCCGCTGGGGATGTGACCACGGGCACCGATCTTCCAGGGATGCTGGGCGCTGACGGGCGGTTGGCAATTGCGCTGCCCGAAGCGGTGCCTGCCGGGATCTACGCAAAGACAGCCCTGATGAAGTTGGGTCTTTGGGAGGCTGTTGCGCACCGCCTCGCTCCCACCGACAACGTGCGCGCGGCCCTTGCGTTGGTGGCGCTCGGAGAGGCGCCGCTGGGAGTGGTCTATTCGACCGACGCGCGGGCGGAACCGCGTGTTGTGGTGGCCGGGCAGTTCTCTGAAGACACCCACCCGCCGATCCGCTATCCCGCTGCTGTTGTCAGCGACAGCCCCGCACCCGATACGGCGGCGGCGTTTGTTCAATGGTTGACCAGTGAGGACGCAGAAGTGGTCCTTGAAAGCCACGGTTTTCTGAAGCCGGGTCCGGGCGAATGACGGATTGGCTGGGCCCCGAGGAATGGGAAGCAGTGGCGCTGTCCCTGAAAGTGTCGTTCTGGGCGACACTTCTGAGCCTGCCCTTCGGATTGCTCTGCGCACTGGCGCTGGCACGCGGGCGGTTCCTTGGGCGTGACGTCCTGAACTGGCTGGTGCATCTGCCTTTGGTGTTGCCGCCGGTGGTGACCGGGTACCTATTGCTTCTGAGCTTCGGGCGGCGCGGTCCCGTCGGATCGGTGCTCCATGACCTGTTCGGGATCACTTTGGCGTTTCAGTGGACCGGAGCGGCGCTGGCCGCGTCCATCATGGCGTTCCCGCTGATGGTTCGGGCGATGCGGCTGGCGATCGAGGCGGTCGATCCGAAGCTTGAAGAGGCCGCAGCGACACTTGGGGCAGACCGCTTCACCGTGTTTCGGACGGTGACCCTGCCGCTGATCCTTCCGGGGATCATCGCGGGTGCCGTATTGGCGTTCGCAAAGGCGATGGGCGAGTTCGGCGCAACGATCACCTTCGTATCGAACATCCCCGGTGAAACCAGAACGGTCCCGTCGGCGATATACGCCTTCCTTCAGGTCCCGGGCGGAGAAAGTGCGGCGCTGCGGTTGGTTGTCGTGGCGGTCGTCATCGCAATCGGCGCGCTGGTCTTGTCCGAATGGCTGTCGCGCCGGGTCGCAAGGCGGATTTCGGGAACATGAGTCTGTCTGTCGATATCCGACGCGGGCTGGGCGGGTTTCACCTGCAGACGCAGTTCGAAGCGCCAGACGGTGTTACCGTCCTGTTTGGGCGGTCGGGCAGCGGAAAGACCACCGTTGTCAAATCCATCGCCGGGCTGGTCACGCCAGAGCAAGGGCGGATTGCGGTGGGGGGGCGTGTCCTGTTTGACCGCTCGGGTGGTGTCGATGTTCCGGTTCACAAAAGGCGGTTGGGATATGTGTTTCAGGACAGTCGCCTCTTCCCGCATCTGAGCGTCCGGGACAATTTGGCCTATGCAGCACGGGCCAGCGGTCGCGGTACGCGCGATCCGGGCGAGGTCGGACAGCTGCTGGGCATTTCGCATTTGTTCGACAGACGGACACATTCCCTGTCCGGCGGCGAGGCGCAACGCGTGGCGATTGGACGGGCGCTCTTGTCCGAGCCGGACATGCTGCTGATGGATGAACCGCTGGCATCACTCGACGGACCGCGCAAAGCCGAGATCCTGCCCTATCTCGAGACCCTGCGCCGCGAAACCGGTCTGTCGATCCTATATGTCACCCACAACATGGCCGAGGTGGCCCGCCTTGCCACCCATATCGTGCTGATCGACGAGGGGCGCGTTGTCCGCTCCGGCGTACCCGAGGAGGTTCTGACCGACCCGGATATGGTTCGCCTCTTGGGCATTCGCGATGCCGGTGCAGTTTTGTCCGCAACCGTTGCGGCGCATCCTGATGATGGACTGACGGAACTCACCGTCTCCGGCGGTCGGCTCTATCTGCCCTCCGTCGAAGCGCCTGTCGGGACCCAACTGCGGGTGCGTATTCTTGCGCAGGATGTGATTCTGGCCCGAACCCGGCCCGAGCAGATTTCCGCGTTGAACGTGCTTCCGGTCAAAGTGCTGACTGTCCGGCGCGGCGAAGGGCCCGGGGTGATCGTTCAGGTGCAGGCGGGGCAGGACCGTTTGCTGGCCCGTATCACGCGGCGCAGTGCGGATGCTCTGAATATCGTGGAAGGCACCGACTGCTTCGCGGTGATGAAATCGCTCGCCGTGTCGCAGACGGATATCGCAGTCGGCTTGCAGAGCGGGCTGTAGCCGCTACCTTGCGCGCAACTGACTGTGAAGGAACGCGCGATGAAGATGAACACACTGGGCAGGACCGACCTTGTTGTTTCGGAGCTGTGCCTCGGCACGATGACATTCGGAAATCAGACGCCCGAAGCCGATGCCCATCGGCAGATGGAAATGGCGCTTGATGCCGGGATCAACTTTCTCGATGCGGCAGAGATGTACCCGGTCAATCCCGTTGCAAAGGAAACGATCGGTCTGACCGAGGAAATTCTCGGAAACTGGTTTGCAAAGACAGGCCGTCGCAACGAATGGATCGTCGCCACCAAACACTCGGGTGAAGGGATGCAGTACGTGCGTGACGGTGCGCCCATCACCAGCGAGTCCGTTCCCGAAGCAGTCGAAGGGTCGCTGAAGCGGCTTAAGGTGGATCACATCGATCTGTACCAGCTCCACTGGCCAAACCGGGGGTCCTATATGTTCCGGCAAAACTGGACCTTCGATCCCACGAAACAGGATCGGGCAGCAACTTTGCAGAACATGGCGGATGTCCTCGGCGCATTGGGCCGCGAAATCGAAAAGGGGCGCATCCGGCATATTGGCCTGTCCAATGAAAGCGCATGGGGCACGGCGATGTGGCTGCGGGTGGCCGAGGCCATGGCCGGACCGCGGATGGAAAGCATACAGAACGAGTATTCCCTGATGTGCCGCCTGGCGGATACCGACCTTGCGGAACTCATGGTCAATGAAGAGGTGTCGCTCTTGCCGTTTTCGCCGTTGGCGGCGGGCCTGCTGACCGGCAAGTACCAGAACGGTGCGGTACCGGAGGGATCGCGCATGTCTCTCAACGGCAACCTTGGGGGCCGCAAGACTGACCGCGCCTTCGAGGCGGTGGACGCTTACGCCAAGGTGGCAAAAGACGCTGGGCTCGATCTGACCCTGATGGCGCTGGCATGGTCCGCACAGCGGCCTTTCGTGGCCTCCTCGATCTTTGGTGCGACAACTTCGGAACAGCTTGAGCATCTGCTCAAGGCGTCTGACATGACGCTGGCCGACGACGTAATGGCGGCACTGGACGCAACGCACAAACTGCATCCGATGCCCTACTAGGCCAGTCGATGACAGATGCGCCGCTGACAGGTTTCCGTATTCTCGAGGTCGAAGGCATCGGCCCCGGTCCGTTTGCCGCGATGATGCTGGCGGATCTGGGGGCCGATGTGATCGTTGTGCATCGTCCCCGCTCCGGCCCTGTGGCGGGCCTCAGGGAGCGGCCGGTGACGGACCGCGGCAAGCGGTCCATCGTGCTTGATCTCAAGAACGAAGCGGATCGCAAGGACTTCCTCAAACTGGTCGATGGCGCTGACGGTCTTATCGAGGGCTTTCGTCCCGGTGTCATGGAACGCCTCGGGCTTGGGCCGGAAGCATGCCATGCCGTAAACCCGCGCCTTGTCTATGGTCGGATGACGGGGTGGGGGCAGACCGGTCCGATGGCGCATCAGGCGGGGCATGATCTGAACTACATCTCGCTTGCGGGAGCGCTTTGGTCGTCCGCCACCGGAGATGCACGCCCAACCGCTTCGCCGACCCTTGTCGGGGACATCGGCGGGGGTGCGCTTTACCTTGTGGCGGGTATGCTCTCAGGGCTGCTTGCCGCCGGACGCACGGGACGGGGGACCGTAGTGGATGCCGCGATCTGTGACGGCGCGGCGCACATGCAGAACCTGTTGCAGTCAATTGACGGCGGCGTGGATGATGGCCCGTCGGCGGTGGAAAATCCGCTTGTCGGAGCGCACTGGTCCCGGACCTATTGCTGCGCAGATGGGCGGTACATGAGTGTTCAGTGTCTCGAGCCGAAGTTTTACGCTCAATTCCTCGAAATACTGGATCTGGCAGCTGACGCGGATTTCGCAGAACGCCAATTCGACGCGTCGGCCTGGCCGCGATTGTCGGCCCGGTTGGAAAGGCTGTTCGCGGGGAAGGATTCGGCATATTGGACCGAACGTTTTGAAGGTACCGATGCCTGCGTCGCGCCCGTGCTGAGCCCCCGCGAGGCGTTTTTACATCCTCATAATGCCGCTCGACAGACATGGCATGACACGGCGGATGGGCTTCAGGCTGCGGCAGCGCCGCGCTTTGATGGTCTTCCGTCCCGAACCCCGGCTGAGATCCGTGACAGGGGGGCGGATACGGAGACCATTCGATCCGCGCTGGCTCAGGGGAGCGGGTGGCCTGACACGCCCGAAGCGTGAGGCTCAGCCAAGCTTCGCGCGCAGTTTCTCGAGGTGATCCGGGAAACCGCGCGCGGTGATTTGCGCCTCACGCACCAGATGGTCGAAATGGTCGGAAAAAGCCCTGACCCGCTGGCTGTCACGGAACGCGAGGTAGTTGCGCCCGACATAGATGACCGAGAGCAGCGGCCCGAACACGGTGATGGGTGCCGAAAAGAGCTGCCGCGCATCGAAAAGGTAGAGGCGCATCCGGGGGTAAAGCGACACGGTCAGGTCCTGCCAGTGTTCGATCTGTTTGCGCCTGATCTCTAATGGGAGTCCGGCATAATAGCCGGTGCCATCGGCAAAACTCTGCACCTCAAAGGACGGCATGGCGATTTCATAGTCGGATGCGGACTGGCGCATCCATGCGAGCCGATTGGCAGATGCCGTTATTGCCTGTGCGGCTGTGCGGCCCAGATG
The DNA here is from genome assembly GCF_002115805.1 of Marivita geojedonensis. Taxonomy (GTDB): domain Bacteria; phylum Pseudomonadota; class Alphaproteobacteria; order Rhodobacterales; family Rhodobacteraceae; genus Marivita; species Marivita geojedonensis. The sequence continues at coordinate 40,856 of NZ_JFKC01000026.1, forward strand.
CGGCCCGTATTCCCAGTGCAGGACGTCGTTGGTCTTGAGCATATCCGGCAGCGCTGCCGGAACATGCCGGATCTTGTACCCTTCCGCCTCGCGGTGCCAATCGTAGATCTGCTGATCCACCAGAGCGCGGGGCGCGTCCGTCAGGGTCAGTGCGCTTGCCATCAGATCCGTGGCGCTCTCGGGGTGTTCGGACAGTCCGAGCAACCAGTCGGCGGACACACCAAGGGCCGTTGCGCAGGCCCCGACCACATGCGCGTTCGGGAGGCGGGCTGCGTCATCCCTGAGAAGCTGTGAGATCGTGGAGCGGTCAACACCCGTCTCGCGCGCCAGGGCACTTTGATTGGTGCCGGCCCGTCGGATCGCAATGATCAGACGTGTGCGAAACAGATCGGCGCGCAGTCGTTTGTCCATGTCAAAAAGTACCGGATGGTGACAAAAATCACCATACATGATCTTTGTGCACTATTCCCCAAATTCTTGCCCTGACGTCTTGGCGATAGATTTTGCGTCGGACGCCACGGAAGACGAGAATATGACCAAAGCGCATCTGCCGCGCGCAGCGGACCTCCGCAGACCAGCAGAATGGCCGACGCTTCTGATGCTTGGCGCAACCTATGGGCTTTGGGGACTTGCGACCGTTTGGGTTGCCGCATGGTCAGTACCCCTCGCGATTGTTCTCGCGGCGCTCGCCGGTGCGCAGCATTCATCCCTGAGTCATGAGGCGCTCCATGGGCATCCGACCCGCAGCCCGTTCCTGAACGCGCTGTTGGTTTTTCCCGCCCTGTCGCTTGTCGTTCCTTACCTGCGGTTTCGCGACACGCATCTTGCACATCACTGTGACGAAACGCTGACCGACCCCTATGATGATCCCGAGACGAATTACCTCGATCCAAAGGTTTGGGCGGGGTTGCCGAAATGGCGGCAGTCCGTTTGCCGTTTCAACAACACCCTTGCCGGACGTCTGCTCATCGGTCCTGTTCTGGGTCAGATCAGCTTCATGCAGGCAGATTGGAAATTGATCCGCTCAGGCGATCGTCGTGTTCTTCTTGGATGGGTGTTGCACATTCCCGCTGCAGCGATCGTCGTCCTGTGGGTGGCCACAGTGGCCACTCTGCCGATCTGGGCATGGCTGCTGTCCGTTTATGTGTCGCTCTCGCTGCTCAAACTGCGCACTTATCTTGAACATCATGCGCATGACCGGTCTTCCGCCCGAACCGCCATTGTTGAGGATCGCGGCCTTTTCGCGCTGCTTTTCCTGCATAACAACCTGCATGTCGTCCACCACGCGCATCCCGGCGTGCCATGGTACGCGCTGCCGGGGTTGTACCGCGACCGGCGCGAGGACTACCTCGCTACAAACGAAGGGTACCGCTATGGCACCTACGGAGAGATCGCCCGGCGGTTTCTGTTCCGGGCGAAAGATCCGGTACCGCATCCACTTTACCGGGATGGACAACAAGGCTGAGCTGACGCCATAGAGGCGCATGGAGCTTTGGATACTCGCAAGCGTCGCCGCGGCGCTTTTTCAGACCGTGCGGTTCATGCTGCAGAAGGTGCTCAGCATCGATGTGCTGAGTACCGCAGGGTCGACCTTTGCCCGTTTCGCCTACGCCGCTCCAGCTGCCCTTGTGGTTATGGCGGTCTACCTCTGGGCGCAGGGCAGTCCTGTGCCTGTCCTCGACGGGTGGTTCTGGTTCTATGCATGGTTGGGCGCAATTTCACAGATCCTCGCCACGATCTGCGTCGTTGCCTTGTTTCGGCAACGCAATTTTGCAGTCGGCATCACGTTCAAGAAGACCGAGGTGATCCAGACGGCCATCGTCGGTGTTGCATTCTTCGGAGCCGAAATTTCGCTGGCGGGGTGGGGTGCGATCCTGATTGGTCTGATCGGCGTTCTTCTGCTGTCGCGGACGCCCGGTCTGGAACTGGGAGTGTGGAAGAGCCTGTCCAGCCGCGCAACCGTTTTGGGGCTGACCTCGGGGTTCTTTTTTGCCTTCTCTGGCACTGGATACCGGGCGGCGTCGCTTCAGATCGACAGTGAGGATGCTTTGCTTCGCGCCGGGGTGACGCTGGTCTGTGTGACGGCCTCACAATTCATTGGTATGGCTCTCTGGCTGCGTTGGCGTGAACCCGGTCAGCTGACCGCTGTTTGGCGGGCGCGGCGGGTGGCCGTCTGGGTCGGTTTGACCTCGATGGCTGGGTCGCTGGGATGGTTCACGGCGTTTACGCTACAAACCGCCGCCTATGTTCAGGCCGTCGGTCAGATCGAGCTGATCTTTTCGCTTCTGGCGTCGGTCCTGTTCTTCCGCGAGACTGTGACCTCCCGCGAACTGATCGGGATCGGATTTCTCGCGCTCTCGATCCTGACCTTCATTCTGGTGATCTGACTTCTAGTCCGGCAGGGGCCGCCCATAGAGCCTCAGAAACAGGCTTTCTTCGTCATCGTTGCGGAAGAACGGAACCGACGCGGGCGGCGTTGGATCAGCAGCGCGTGCGGCAACTTCGGCCAGAACAACTTCCGTTATGAACGGCAGATCGAAACCGCGCACCTCATCGAGTGAGATCCACTGAAGATGGGCAAGTTCGTCGGATGCGGCCGAGAAATCGTCGGGATCGCTCGTCAGGTCATCGGCATCCAGCAAGAAGAATCGTGCGTCGAACCTGCGCGGGCGCCCCGGTGGGGTGATGGCGCGAAAGACGAACTGCAATGGCGCCGCGTTCGGAAGGTGCCCTCCGCTGGCAAAGTCTTCCCAACCCTTTGGGGGAGTCGTACCCCACGTTCCGGGCTGTCCAAGCACTTGCCCGGTTTCCTCCCAAAGCTCCCGGATGGCGGCCGCAGCAAGCGCGGGCGCGCGGTCGATGGGCGCGTCATCGGTCAACCGGCTTGCGCAGAGCGGAGAGAGCGGCTTGGCAAAAGGGACATGCGCGTCCTCTGCATCTACCGCCCCACCGGGGAAGACGAATTTATTCGGCATGAACGCGGCTTTGGCGCCGCGCTGCCCCATCAGCACACTGGGCCTGTGATCCCGGTCCCGCAGGACAATCACTGTCGCTGCATCGCGGATCGCAGTCTTGTCGGTCGTTGTTGTGTCGCTCACACCTGCGCCCCCTGTCGCCACGAAAGGGTCAGGCGGCTGAATCTGCAAACCCGTGCATGTGGCGTGACCATTGGAACGCCACGATCGCCCCTTTCAATCTTGGCAGAAGGTAAAGCGTCAGCGCGACGCAGCCAACCGCGAAGATGGTGAAAAGGACAAGCGGTTCGGGGCGGAAATTCACGAACACGATGTGCAGAAGCGGTGCCATCAGGTGCCCGACGATCAGAATCGTCAGATATGCCGGGCCATCATCTGCGCGGTGATGGTGCAATTCCTCGCGGCACACAGGGCATGTGTCGCGCACCTTGAGATACCCGCTCAAAAGCGGGCCGCTGCCACAATTCGGGCATTTGCGCCGCCAGCCCTTACGTACTGCCGGCCACGTCGGACGGTCGTCCTGCGGCGTGGAATGTGATGTCGTCATGTTCGCTCTCCCGCGTGCAAGATGGCGGGCGGTGTTAGCGACGAACAGTCGCCAAACTGTCCTTGCGGCTGGATGTCGCAAATCACGGAACCGTGAACACAAATCCGAATTTTTTGCGACGGAATACCCGGCTGGCCCCGTGAAACGCAGTGGATGCCAAGACGACATGGCTTCGACTTGGCCCACTGTTTGAAAAGATCCGGCGGCGTAGTCCGGACATCGAAAGGAAAACGACATGAGCATGAACAAGCAGGTTTCGACATTGGTGATCGCAGCGCTTCTCGCAACAGGCGCGACCACGACATTTGCGCACGAAAACGGTGCCCGTGATGAGCGCCGGACAGAGATGTTCGCAGAGCTCGACACAAACGGTGATGGCAGCGTGTCGGCAGAAGAATTTGCCAACCGCGCGACCCCATTTGCACGGGCGGACGCAGACGGGGACGGCTTTTTGACAGCCGAGGAAATCGCCGCGATGGGTCAGGAGCGCTCTGCGCAACGGGCAGAACGGATGATCGCCCGTTTCGACACGAACGAGGACGGAAAGATTTCGGAAGAAGAAATGACCTCGCGTCGCGATCCGGCCCGGATGTTCGAGCGGCTGGACGCCAATGACGATGGCGTCGTCAGCGCCGATGAGTTCGCGGATGCCCGCATGGGCAAGCAGGGCGGCAAGCGCGGAGGCCATTCGGGCTCCAAGCGCCACGGCGACCGCTGATCATGTGAACCTGCCCCGCGTGTTGCAGGTGCATTGCGCGGGGCAGATGATAGACTGGACCGGAAATCGTAATCGCGCGGTGGAATGACCCAGAGCCAGACCGATCCTGCTGCCGAGGCGGCTTTGCTTGAGGCTTATGCCGCCGGGGATGCCGCTGCGGCGCGGACTCTTGCCAGCACCTACACGCCGTTGGTCTTTGCCCATGCATTCCGTATGCTCAATGACCGTGCCGAGGCCGAAGACGTGGCGCAGGACGCGATGCTGCGGCTGTGGCGTCAGGCGCCGGGATGGGACGCACAGGGCGGCGCGTCGGTGCGGACATGGCTTTACCGGGTGACGGCGAATCTCTGCATCGATCGGCTGCGCAAAGCGCGACCAGACGGATTGCCAGAGGACCTTGAGATTGCAGATGGTGGTCTGGGAGCCGAGGAACAGATGCAGGATGAGGCACGTCGTTTGGCATTGCAGGATGCGCTGATGCAATTGCCGGATCGGCAGCGACAGGCGGTCGTGCTGCGTCATATCGAAGGTTTGGGCAACATGGAAATTGCCCAGATCATGGACATCGGGCCACGCGCGGTTGAAAGTCTGACCGCCCGCGGCAAACGGGCACTGACTGCGCTTCTGAGCGGCCAGCGCAAAGACTTGGGGTATACAGATGACACAGTCCAGACCTCCTACTGACGATCTGCTCGAGGCCGCGTTTGCGGACGCGCGTCACGCGGTTCCGGACCTTCCGGAGGGCCTGATGGAACGGGTTCTCTCCGACGCGATGGCCGAGATGCCGGTTACGAACAAGCAACCGCTCTGGCGGCAGGTGATCGGTACGCTTGGTGGCTGGCCTGCGATGGCAGGTCTTGCAATGACGGCCTGCGTCGGGGTCTGGGCCGGTGGCACGCTGACCGATGATCTCATGCTGGGACTGACACCACTCGACAGCGCGGCGTTCGAAACGGGCGCAGGCCTCGGGGCGTTCGACCTCTTACTGGTGGATGGCTGAGATGACCGAGACACCAAAACAGAAGACACCGTTCTGGATGCGCCTGACACTGTTCCTGTCGCTGGCCGCGAACCTGCTGATCGCCGGTGCCGTGGTCGGGTTTCTGATCACCGGAGGGCCGGACAAACGGGCCGACCGGGATCGCACGGATGTCGGATCGATCTTTACAAAAGAACTGAGCGAGGAAGACCGCCGGACACTGCGGCGCGAGTTCATGTCCGGGCTTGAGCGGCAGGGCCGGGATCGGGGGGCGGTCTTGGTCGATCTGCGGGCAACGCTGGATACACTTCGCGCGACCCCGTTTGACCCGGACGCCTTTGTCCAGGCGATGGCCGAGCAGTCTGATCGCCGGGCGCGCCGCGAGGACATGGGGCGTCAGATACTTGCGCAGCGTATTGCCTCCATGAGCGATCGCGCCCGTGAGGCCTACGCGGATCGGATCGAAGACCGACTGGACAGGTTGGAACGCCGTATTGAGCGCTGAGGCTCAGCCGGTTCTCTGTGGCAACACGGCTTCGAAATCGCGTGCAGTGGCCATTTCGATACGGTTTCGGCCATTCCGCTTTGCAGAATACAGCGCGATATCGGCTGCACGGCACAGATCGATGGTGGTTTTCCGCTCTGACCGGGAGGTCAGCGCGATACCAATACTGATAGTGACCCGCACATGGGTTCCCCGGTCAAGTGCCCAGGAACTGCGCGCCACGGCGTCGCGCAGCCGCCGCGCGACGCTGCGTGCCTGACCTGCCCCCGCATCCGGCAGAACGATCAGGAATTCTTCCCCGCCGAAACGCGCGATGTAATCACTGGTTCTCAGATTTGCGCTGAGAACCGAGGCGATATGTGCGAGAACGGCGTCCCCCGCTGCGTGGCCGTGGCTGTCGTTGATTGCCTTGAAGTGATCGACATCCGCGATCAAAACGGCCAACGGTCGCGGATTGTCCCGAAGCAGACGGTCTGTTCTGATCAGATATTCGTCGGCGGCCTGACGGTTCTTCAGCTTGGTCAGCGCATCGGTATAGGCTTTTTCTTCCAGCTCCGACGCTGCTGCGCGGGCGCGGTCAGCGTCCTGTTTCTGTCGAGCGAGCCGCTGAATGCGCAATGCCAGTTCCTTGGACGACACGTCGGGTGGCACCAGATCGTGCGCGCCAAGGTCAAGCGGGGACACGCTGCCTGCGGATCGGTCCGTGACAAACAGGATGCGGCTGTTGCGGCTGTCGGGATGTGCCCGCAGCGCGCTCAGAAGGTCTCGTGCGGTATCGGTGGTTTCCCGTTCGACAAGAATAAAAACGTCTGTCTTTCCGTCCGGGCTCCGGCGCACCTGATCCGGCGTAAGGGTCACGAGATTGATCCCGGCTTCCTGCTCCCAGTTGTCACTATGCTTGATCCAAGTCTCCTGTCCGCCGCATTGCACAACGGCTACAGTAGTCTGCGGTCGAAATTCCGATACTGCTTCGGCAAGTCCGCGATGCGCCAGACCATCCGGGGTTGAACGCGTTTCCACCGCATCATGTTTGATCCGCATGAAGTTGCGCAGCCTTGCCTTCAGGTCTGCAGCATCTGAGTGCTGGTCGATGACATCATGCGCGCCTGCGATGAGCGCGCTGACCCGAGCAGAGTGATTTTCGTGCGCAACCGCCACCATGATCGTGGTCAGCTGCGTTTTCCGATTGGCCCGCAAGACCTTGCACATCTGGCGCAGACGGAGCCCAGGCAGATCGTCGGCCACGATCAACACGTCAGGCGGGGCGGCCTGGATGCGATTCAGACCCTCTTGGAGATTATCTGCCACCTCGACCTCATATGCCGCCGTATCGAGTTGCGCGCGCAGGCGGATCCGGCGGTTGGTAAGAGCATCGATGATCAGGACATGACCGGACACGAGGACTCCGCATTTGGGCGTGCGTTAAGGCTTTGCTCACCAATTCATTGCCGCTATTTGGTTAAGAAAGGGTTTGGGAAATATTAAAAAATGGCGCTTTCTCGGGATGCGGCAGAGCAGCTTGCGCTCAGGGCGATTGCCTGGCTGGCGGCGAATGACGAACTTTTGCCGGTGTTCATGGGATCGACCGGTGCCGATGAAGCGGCGTTTCGTGAGGGACTGGAAGCCCCGGAATTCCAAGCGTCCGTGCTGGATTTTCTCATGATGGACGACGCGTGGGTAATTGCATTCTGTGACAGTGAGGCCATCCCATATGACCGGATGATGCAGGCGCGTGCGGCATTGCCCGGAGGCGCACAGGTGCACTGGACATGACCCGCCGGGACATTGGCGCACTTCTGTTCGACAAGGACGGAACTCTTTTCGACTTTGCTGCGACCTGGGAAGCATGGGCCGTGCGGCTGCTGGCCAAGCTCTCTGAAGGCGATGCGGCACGGGCCGGGTTTCTTGGAAACCTCATAGGATTCGATGTGGATCGGGGGAAATTCGAAGCGGACAGCTTTGTGATTGCTGGCACGCCGGATGAGCTGGTCGATGTGCTGTCGCCTGAATTTCCATTTCTGTCGCGAACCGACCTGTTCACGATGATCAACGAGGAAGCGGCCAATGCCCCGATGGCCGAGGCTGTGCCGCTTGCACCGCTTCTGCAACGCTTCGCGGTGCAGGGTTTGTTTCTGGGGGTCGCAACAAACGATGCCGAACGTCCGGCGCTTGCCCATCTTGATGCTGCCGGTGTGCGCGGGCATTTCCACTTCATCGCGGGCTCTGACAGCGGCTTTGGGGCAAAGCCCGCGCCCGGACAGTTGCACGCGTTTTGCAACGCGGTTGGCGTCGCACCCGGCAGGGCAGTTATGGTCGGCGACAGCACACATGACCTGATCGCCGGACGTGCCGCTGGCATGTGGACCGTTGCTGTCCTGACGGGAATGGCGCAAGCGGACCAACTGGAGCCGCACGCCGATGTGGTTCTGCCCGATATCGGGCATCTGCCGGGCTGGCTTGGTTTACCCTGATCCCTACAACTCGTTCCAAAAGCGACCGGGTGGGTCGTGTTCCGACAGGAAGACTGGCGTCGGCGGTGCCTTTGTAGCGGGATAACGCAGGAGGTTCCGCATGAACGAGGTTTCTACACGCAGGAAGCGCGGTGGCGGTCGGGCTGGTCATGCGACCAGACGCGGAACGGCCGCGATCGAACAGTTGCCGTGGATCCTGCCGGTCAATATCGACCGACCGACCGAACCTCTGACCGAGGAAGGTGTGGCGCGGATCCACGACACCGCAATGGTGATCCTGGAAGAGCTGGGTATCGAATTTCTCAACCCCGAAGCCGTCCGGATTCTGGGTGAGGCGGGGTGCCGGGTCTCGGGCGAGAACGTGCGTATGGACCGAGAGATGGTCATGGAATACGTGCGAAAGGCACCATCGTCGTTCACGATGACTCCGCGCAACCCCGAACGACAGATCACGATGGGCAGCAACCACATTCTGTTCGGGAACGTGTCCTCGCCGCCCAGCTACTGGGACCTTGAGATTGGGCGCAAGGTCAGCGGGACGCGCGAGATGTGCCAGAACCTCCTGAAACTGACGCAGTATTTCAACTGTATCCATTTCGCGGGCGGTTATCCGGTTGAGCCGGTCGATCTGCATGCCAGCATCCGGCACCTTGATGTGCTCTACGATAAGCTGACGCTGACCGACAAGGTGCCGCATGCCTATTCGCTCGGGAAAGAGCGGGTTGAGGACGTGATGGAGATGGTGCGGATTGCAGCGCAGTTGAGCGATGCGGAATTCGAAGCCAGCCCGCGCATGTATACCAACATCAATTCCACCTCACCGCTCAAGCACGATTACCCGATGCTGGACGGCTGGATGCGCTGTGCCGCGCGCAATCAGGGCTGCATCGTGACGCCGTTCACCCTTGCCGGGGCCATGGCTCCGGTCACGATGGCAGGTGCCGTTGCTCAATCCTTGGCCGAAGGGCTGAGTGCCATCGTGCTGGCGCAGATCATCCGCCCCGGCGCGCCCTGCGCCATAGGCACCTTCACGTCAAACGTCGACATGAAGTCCGGCGCACCGGCCTTCGGCACCCCTGAATACATGCGGGCCACGCAGATGACCGGTCAGATGGCGCGATATTATGGTCTGCCGATGCGGTCCTCGGGCGTTTGTGCTGCAAACGTGCCGGACGGGCAGGCGATGTGGGAGACGGAGCACAGCCTCTGGGCGGCAATCCAATCCGGGACGAACATGGTGTACCACGCCGCCGGATGGCTGGAAGGCGGGCTTATCGCCAGTCCTGAGAAATTCGTCATGGACTGCGAGGTGCTGCAGCAGCTGATCCGCTACATGGACCCCGCGATCTGTGACGTGAGTGACGACGGGCTCGGCTTGGAAGCGATCCGGGAGGTCGGCAGCAGCGGCCATTTCTTCGGCACCAAACACACGCAGGAACGCTACACGACTGCATTTTATCAGCCGTTTCTGTCGGATTGGAAAAACTACGAGGCGTGGGAGGCGGCCGGAAGCATCTGGACGGCAGAACGGGCACATCACGTCTACAAAGCGATCCTGGAGGATTTCGAAGCGCCGCCCATGGAAGAGTCGGTGCGCGAGGAACTCGCAGCCTTTGTCGAACGCCGGAAATCGGAAGGCGGAGCACCGACCGATTTTTGATCCGGTCCGTGTTTGTGGTTTCTTAAGGCCGAGCTGTCAGTCTGCGCCACGGATCAGGGGCGCGACTCATGCATGGATTGATCTTCAGGACGATACAGGCCTTCGTCACGGACAGTTTCGGGTCTGATTACTGGTCTCGCGTGATCGTGAGGTCGGGCGTGGATGTTCCATCCTTCGAAGCGATGCTGCAATACGAACCAGCGCATCTGTGTGCGCTGCTCTCTGCCTGTGCGGAAGAATTGGATCGGTCGCAGGACGTCATTCTCGAGGACATTGGGGCCTATCTGATCACCCATCAGAAACACGCCTCCATCCGCAGGTTGATGCGGTTCGGCGGGGATAGCTTTCCCGAATTGCTTCATTCTCTTGATGAACTGCCGGGGCGAACGAGGCTGGCCGTGTCGGGGCTGGATCTGCCGCAAATCCGGGTCCGTGAACCGATACTGCACCAGTATACAATCGATTGTGTCGGTCCACCCGCTGGCTTTGGCCATGTGCTTGTCGGCTTGCTGCGGGCCTTGGCCGACGACTATGGAACGCTTGCGGTACTGACCCACGTGGGAAGGCGTGATGAGGCCGAAGTGATCGAGGTTTCGATCGTAGATACCGGGTTCGCAGAGGATCGGGGGTTCTCACTGTCCGACGCGGCCGAGGCAACGGTCCAATGATCGGATCGTTGGAACTGCTTGCCAGTCTACGGCCGCTGCACATTTGCATCGGCAAGACAGGTCACATTACCCAGTCCGGTCGCAGCATCGCCAAACTGGGTTCCGGCAATCTGGTGGGGCAACGCTTTCTTGAAGTCTTTGAAGTGCAACGGCCCTCGCGCCCCTCGGATATGACGGGGCTCAGGCAATTGTCCGATCAGGTGATCCGTCTGCGCTTTCGGGCTGAACCGGATCTGGCGTTGCGCGCGCTCGTTCTGGATGATCGGTCAGGGGGGCTCATTCTTGATATTTCCTTCGGGATCGCTGTGGTTTCAGCGGTTCGGCGCTTTGGGCTGACGGCAAAGGATTTCGCGGCAAGCGATCTTGCGGTAGAACTCCTGTTTCTGCAGGAAGCCAAATCAACCGCGATGGCGGCGTCCTTCAACCTGAATACGCGGCTGAACGGCGCGCGGCTCGCGGCCGAAACCGAAGCGTTGACCGATGGCTTGACCGGCTTGCACAACCGTCGTGCACTTGACGGCGCCCTCATGCGTCTTGGTCAGTCCGAAACGGATTTCGCGGTTCTGCACATGGACCTCGACCGCTTCAAAACGGTCAATGACACGCTGGGCCATGCCACCGGAGATACTGTCTTGAAACAGGTGGCCGACGTCATGCGCGCACAGACCCGACAGAATGATCTGCTTGTGCGCATGGGTGGGGATGAGTTTGTCATCATTTGCCCCGGCCTCACCGATCACCTGCGATTGGCAGGCCTGTCTGACGCGTTGATCTCCGGGGTGTCGGACCCGACCCTGACCGAACGGCAGGGCGCGCAGATCGGCGCAAGCATCGGGATCGCGATCTCGGCTTCGGGACTCGAACCTGCCACGATCATAGACCGCGCCGATATTGCACTGTACGCGGCCAAAAGGGCAGGGCGCGGATGCCACCGGGTCTGGACGCCTGACATGGGCACATCACTTTCAGAATTGGATGCTTAATCACGCCAGCGGGTCAGCAGCGAACGGCATCGCACTTGAATAGTCCTGATGCGTTGCGCAGAGTTGCGGCATGACTTTCATCTTTCGTTTTATTTCCTGCTTCACACTCTGCCTTCTGCTTTGGAGTGCATCGCCTGCACTCGCTCAAAGCACTGATCAGCCAACCGGCACAATCACGGTGGATGACAGCGATGAGCAGGACGCCGCCATCGCCCGACGCATCCGCGAAATCCTGACCGAACTCGATGGCTACGAGGATGTCACCGTCACCGTCAGTTCCGGCATCGTAACCCTGAGGGGCACCGCCATCGACGGTCCGGCCGTCAATCGCCTCAACGAAATCGCGGGCCGCGTCGAAGGCGTGGTGACCATCGAAAACCAGGTGCAGGAAACCACCGACGTCGCCCGACGCCTCGACCCGGCAATCGAACGGTTCCGCGCCCGGACCGAGCAGTTCATCAACTACCTGCCACTGGCCGGCGTTGCATTGGCTGCCTTTGCCCTTGTGGTAACGGTTGGTTTCCTGATTGCCCGGCTGCAGCGCCCTTGGAACAGGCTCGCGCCGAATGCGTTCATCGCGGACATCTACCGACAGGTCATCCGCATCATATTCATTCTCGGCGGGCTTGTGATCGCGCTCGATATCCTCGGCGCGACGGCGCTTCTGTCGACCATTCTCGGCGCTGCCGGGATCATCGGTCTCGCCATCGGCTTTGCCGTTCGGGACACTGTCGAAAACTTCATCGCGTCGATCATGCTGTCGATTCGCCAGCCATTCCGCCCGAACGATCAGGTCGAGATCGAGGGCGATATCGGCAAGGTCATACGCCTGACAAGCCGCGCTACGATCCTTCTCAGTTTTGACGGCAATCACATCCGGATTCCCAATGCGACGGTCTTCAAGAGCCGCATCGTCAATTACACGCGCAACGATGAGCGCCGCTTTGTCATCGACCTCGGCGTGGCCTACGACACCGATCTCGCCCGCGCGCAGGAGCTTGCGCTGCAGACCGTGTCTTCGCTTCCATTCGTCATCGACGAACCTGCCCCGGCGGTCTGGATCGAACAATTGGGCGACAGCGCAGTGATCCTTCAGGTTGCCGGATGGATCAGACAACACGAAACCAGCTATCTCAAAGCCCGAAGCGAGGCGTGGCGCCTGTGCATGGCGGCCTTCGACCATGCGGGAATCATCATGCCGGAAACGACCCTGCGCGTTCTTGGTGTTGGCGAAGCCCCGTCCGCCGCATCCCTTGTGCCACACCCGGAACCAGTAACCACACCCGTGCCATCGAATGCCGAAGCAGTTGCGGCGGCCACGGCATCGGTCGGCGATGTGGACGCGGCAATGGACAAGGAGCTTGACCGGATTGTCGCGTCTGAACGGGCGGAAAAACAGGGCGATGATCTGTTGAAAAAAGACGCTCCGGAAGAGTAGTCAATTTTTCCGTTTCCGGGGTCTTGATCCCGCCCCCTTAGCGGCGTAAGTAGCGCCGCACGGTTGGGGTGTAGCCAAGTGGTAAGGCAACGGTTTTTGGTACCGCGTACCGTAGGTTCGAATCCTACCACCCCAGCCAGTTCTTCCTGACATGACACTTAGCACCTCTGGGTCGCCTAATCTGGCCAGAAATGCCCCTAAAAATGCCCCTGCAGAACGGGTACAACGGGTATAACGGGTGTGCTCCCTTTTGGGTTTGCCCAGAGCCATCCCTGAGGAGGACAGCTCTGCGCTTGGTTAGCCTGACTTAGACCCGTAGATCGATGTCGTAGCCGGGCTGCTTATCGATGGGGTGATCGTAACCATCAGGTCCTTTTACGCGACCTCGGTGGAGGGTGTAGCCAGGCTTCAGCCAGATCGCTCGGGCGTAGTCCTTCCCGCCCCACTTTACCTTCTCCAACTGCCACCCAAGGTCGGGCATCATGTGGTTTAGGGTCAGG
>NZ_JFKC01000027.1 GCF_002115805.1 Marivita geojedonensis
GGTAACAATGGGAATAACGGTAACAATGGGAATAAGTGAATTGTCGTAGAGTAATCCCTTCATAGTATGACCGCGTTAAATGGGGCCCTTTTGGGCCCCATTTTTATACTTCGCGAGATAGCCTCAGTAGCTCCAGCCCTGATCTTGCAGGCTTCATTTCAACACTAAATCGCTCCTCCAAATCCGATGCACTGAACATCAGGACATGGAAATCCAGTTTCACATGACAACTACTATTGCTTAGTAAACCAGCACCACGTCTCATGTGTCAGTGTAGAATTATGACGTCATGCATCACCCATTGTGGAGCCATCCATGCCAAACCTTATCAAGATCAACACACTACCAGGCCGACAGATCGACATAAGACCTGCTAGCGTCAAACGGGAGTGGATGGAGAATTCTCCAGACCGCTTTGCTTATCGCTGTCTTCCTCTCAATATCGCTAACGCTCACGGGTGGACCATCGCATGCAGCTCGCGATTTAGCGTACGGTGGAACGGAAGCGACGCCCTGGAAGCATTAGAGTTCGTTTATGAAAATGAGGCTGACCCACCTGCGATTTCACACTTTGGATCAGGTATTCTAACGTTTCACATCAACGCCATTGTGACAACAGAGCCAGGGGTATCGATACTTGCTAGCGGTCCTTTTAACGATCCGCGAGCTCATATCTCCCCGCTAACTGGAATCATCGAGACCGATTGGCTGTCGTTCACGTTCACAATGAACTGGAAGATGACTTCGCCAAATGAATGGGTGACCTTTGAGAAGGGTGCGCCATTCTGTATGATCTTTCCTGTGCGCTTAGATGACATTGAAGCATATGAACTTGAAGTTACACCTCTTGATGAGGAATCAGATTTGATGAAACGCTACGCTGCATATTCGGCTTCGCGAAATGAGTTTAATGAAAAGCTCAAGGTTGGGGATCCCGAGGCGGTATCACGCGGCTGGCAGAAGGATTATTTTCAGGGACGAGACGATGATGCCAAAATCAGCCACCATCGAACTGGGCTCAAGCTATCAAAACCAGTGTTTCGGGGCGTTTAAGTCTACACACCCTTGGATAGTATGATTGCTTCTCAAACAGCTTAAGTGATTTCTGGCCATGTTGGGACCGCGACAACTCTGCGGCTGAAGGCTGTGTACAGGGTCCAAGTGTCTCTCGAAATACAAGCAGTGATACCTCAGCAGGAGATAGTACGGTAAAAACAAGGCTGCCAGAAAATAAAATTTTTCAACTGAATCAATAATTTATTCACTTATTTGGAAATCACATTCCGAGTCTCGAATGCTTTTGACCTAGATCAATGTGAAGTTTGCTCAAAAGGTGAACAATCCCTTGGTTCTGACTTTTGAGGAAGGGGAGTGTCTCGAGATGACAGGCAGGAATTTCTTTAAGAACTCTGTATCAAAGTTGTGTGTCGGCTTGTTTGCTGTGGTGAGTTTGGCTGGTGTTCCTGATTTTGCAAGAGCGCAAAGTTCGGAGTCCGGAAATGTTCTGAGAGTGCCAGAAGGTTTGTGCACATGGGATTGGTCTAAGCCGAGTACACGGCAGATCCTTGCAAAATTGGCAGAACGTCCAACGTTCCATACAAACATGCGGTATGTGTCGGAGGAATGTCCTCTTGTATTTTGCGAGATAGATACTGACGGCGATGCATTGCTGATTGCAGATCTTATGCAAGGTCGCACTTACTACCCTGATCTCATCACAACTCTGGAAAACGCCTGTCCTCAGGTAGCGTTGGCTTTCGCAGAAGGGGCAACCGCCAGTGGGCAACAGAGCAACTTGGCCGCAGCAGACCGCGCCAGAACGCCCGAGCAAGGTGGTCAGGTTGTGAGTGATGACGACGACAGTGGTGGAAATAACGAGCCCGGCCCTGGTAATGAGCCCGGTCCCGGTAATGAGCCCGGCCCTGGTAATGAGCCCGGTCCCGGTAACGAACCCGGTCCCGGTAACGAGCCCGGCCCTGGTAATGAGCCCGGTCCCGGTAACGAGCCCGGTCCCGGTAACGAGCCCGGCCCTGGTAACGAGCCCGGCCCTGGTAATGAGCCCGGCCCTGGTAATGAGCCCGGCCCTGGTAATGAGCCCGGTCCTGGTAACGAACCTGGTCCCGGCAACGAACCGGGTCCAGGACAAGGTCAGAATCCGGGCAATGACAAGGACGTCGGAAATTCCAAATATGACGGCGTACGGGGTGAGGAGCCCTCAGGAAAAGACAAGGATACACCTCCGGGCCAAGAAGATAAGGGAACACCCCCGGGGCAAGCGGACAAAGACACGCCTCCAGGCCAAGAGGATAAAGGCACACCTCCTGGAAAAGGTGGCACACCTCCCGGCCAAGCAGATGCTGGGGATTTGGAAGACGGCGAGTCCATCTTGGTCTGTGAAGTCGAGCTGTCTGAAGATGAGTGCTTCGAACTTTGAGAAAACGGCTTCTTGGAAAGCGTGTTTCTAAGAATAGGAGTGCGGGGCTCGAGAGGGTCCCGCACTGCGTTTTCAGCTAGGGCAAAATACTCTTTGCCCACCTTGCTGCATCGAACGTCACCAAGGACGTAAAAAGTGATGATATTCAGAATTCGCCCATCCGCCAAAAATCTGATCTTCGTGATTGCCAATCTGCTGATTGCAGCGGGAGCCACAGCCGAAACACAAAACCCCTATGCGCTCAACACAACTTGGGAGACAAAATACAAAACATTCAACATGTCTTCCTTCGCCTACATGGATCGCAACGAAAACGGTTCCTATGACCTTGGTGATCAACCTCTTGCAGGTATCATCTTTGTTTTGGAGAAGGATGGCCAAGAGCTTTGGCGCGTTGCTTCCAATGAAAACGGGTTTGCCAATTTCGCGGGCTCCCGAGTAACCGACGAAGCGCCGATATACGAACTCGGAGACTACAGCTTTACCGCTCTGGTTCCGCCTGACTGGCGTGTTACGTCGGGGAATACATCGCAGATCAGGAAATTTATCGATGTCCCAGGAGCCTCGATGGGCGGTGGTCTGGATGAAATGATGAACCCAGTTGGGTTGGTTCCACCGAAGGAAATCCGGGGGCGGGCCGAAGTGGGTACAGAGCTAAGAATCTCAGGTCCTGGTTTTTCGTCACATCCAATCGAAATTTCAGAGACAGGACAGTTTCGCATCACAGTTCCTGAGCGTGGGCGTTACGAGTTGACGTCGGGAACTTTCAAGCGGCTGGTTGAGATTGAGGAGTATCCGGTCAATATTGGAAACCTTCGGGAAACAGAGCCAGTTTCAGGTCGCCTCCTGACGCTCACGTTTGACGAAATCTCCCAGAATGAGCTTAGGAAAGTGCCTTCAGGATATGGCGGGCTGGAGTGGTTCAACTTCAATGCAATGATTAACGTCTTCGCAAAGTCCAGCCGTGGCTATGTGAATGGCGCCACTTCAGGCAGTTTCATAGCTTACAACAGTTCTGGCCATCCAGGACGGATCAGTCATCCTGACGGCTATGATTTTGTCGAAGTTCATCTCACGGGAGCCTGGCCTGATTCAGAGGGGGAAACGGCAATTTTCGAGTTCTGGCGTGGAGATAAGAAGGTCGCAGAAGATCAAGTAACGCTAAGCGCCTATTCTCCGGTGCGGTATGCGCCGCACATGTCCAACATCACCAGTGTCCGCATCTCTACGCAGCATTACTGGCAGATGGTGCTCGACGATCTTATCGTGGGTTTAGCGCCTTAAGACTCTGCTGCCTTCCCAACGAGAGCATCTGCCCGTGCGGTGGTGGTATCCATGAAACAGCGTAGTGCTTCTCGCGTTGCTTCCAGCTCAGCTCCAGTGGCACGGCGGGGCAGGGTGCCGTCAAACCGGGCGAACACCTTTGCCCCTCGGCCAAAAGGCAAAGGCACAAGCATCTTATCCCAAGTGTTGAGCTGCCGCCCGCGCGTGGTGGAAAACGCATAGCAGAAGACCGGTGCCCCCAGCGTACGCGCCCAGTCGAGCGGCGCATCGAGCACCTCATGCGCTGGACCCAGCGGACCATCCCCGGTCATGCCAATGCTAACACCGTCACGAAAGCGTCGCAGTACCTCGCGCGAGGCACTGCGGTTCGACCGGGTGCGTGACATCTCCACCGCTTGCAAACCAGCTCGGCGCTGCACCGCGCCTGAGATGCGTCCCACCGGTGAGCGGTTGTAGAGACTGGAGAGCGGTCCATCTGCAACCGGCCAATGGATGGCTCCCATCACTGACCGGCTATGCCACATCACCAGCAGGATCGGGCCTTCGGACAAGGCATCCTGTAGATCTGTAAGACCTTCAACCTGCCAATCCGTGTTTCTGTCACAAAAGGCCAGATAACCCCAACCAAGGGCGCCCAGACCCGCCGCAACCGTTTTAGATGTCTCGATCCGTCTGCGCAGGGACACGGGAGTTTGCCTAAAGAATTCGTAGAGCCGTTTGTTTTGGAGGTTTTTGCCCTTCAAGACAAGACTGCACCAACGCCATGACAGGAGGGGGCTGACCTCTATACCAAATCACTGTAGAGGCAGGCGTAAGACCCAATGGAATCCTGCATGGCCCTGTTAGCCGCTTCAAAGAAACCGAAAGACGCCAAAGAGAAACGGCCAATGTTCAGTGAACAGGACCGCGATAATATCGCATGGTTCTGGCGTAACTACCTCAAGTCCAAAACACCTTGGCTTTTTGTGGTACTGGGCATGATAACCATTCAAGGGGTGGTCTATCAGCAATTTCTCTCTCTGACAGAAGACGGATTAAGGGTGATCTTCGACAGCGGCGCAATGTCCGACCTGATCGAGGTCTGCGCAATCGTCTTTGGCCTCTTCACCACGCGTGCAATCATCTCCTACCTGATCCCGCGTTTGTCTGTGCGATTGGCAAGTGACGCAGTAATGAAGCTGCGACGCGATCTAATCGACCACCTGATGACACTTGATCTGGCGTTTTTTGAGCGTACTCAGTCTGGCGAGATCATCCTGCGGTTGGTCAACCAAGCGCAGGGACTAAGCCTCTTCGTGGGGCAGGCCACGGTCAATGCGGTGCGAGACGCTGCAACGGTCATCATCGTTTCGGGCTATCTGATTTACAAATCACCGCTTCTGTTCACTGCTGCTCTGATCATCCTGCCAACAATTCTACTTTTGTTGCAGCATGTGTCCGCAAAGATAAAAGAGGTCCAAGCTACGTCAGAAAACGCCATGGGCGCCTATATGACAGGCATTGACGAGATGTCCTCAGGCATGCGCACTGTAAAAATTGCGGGGCAGGAGCCTATCGAGCGCGAACGTCTCGTAGAAGCCACCAAAAATCTACGCAAACTATCAATACGCCTACAGAGCGCTCAAGCTGTTGTCGTCCCCGCCATCGACATGATGGCAGCTTTTGTTTACGTGCTGTTAATCGGCGGTGGCGGCTACATGGTGCTGTCTGGAAGCTTTGGCCTCGATGGGGCTGGGATCATTGCATATCTACTTGGGCTTGTCCTGGTTTTTGATCCAGCAAGATCGCTGGCCAGCTTCTTTGCAAAACTGCAGGCCAATTTGATTATTCTCAACGGAGTGCGAAGTCTTCATCGGGAGAAACCGACCATTTTCGACAGAGAGAATGCGCATACGGATTTCAACACGGACGGTGACATCGTGCTCGAAAACGTCCGCTTCAGCTACGATCGTAAGCATCCACTTTTTGACGACCTTTCGATGCGCTTTGAAGGTGGCAAGGTGACAGCCATCGTCGGTGCCACTGGCTCCGGTAAGACCACGGTGCTAAGCCTGCTGACCCGGCTTTACGACGTCGAACACGGTCAGGTAACTATCGACGGCACGCCAATTACGGATCTAAAGATCAAAAACTGGCGCTCTTCTTTCTCAGTGGTGGCCCAGGATATTGTAATCTTCAACAGCTCGCTGAAAGACAACATCCGTTACGTGCGTCCAGATGCAAGTGACGAAGAAGTACGTGCCGCCGCAGAAGCCGCTGAAATCGCAGAGTTGATGGATGCTCGTGGAGACAAGCCACTTGGTCCTAAAGGCAGTCAACTATCAGGTGGGCAGAAACAACGCATCGCAATCGCTCGTGCCTTCTTGCGGGCCTCACCAATCCTGCTGCTTGACGAGGCAACCTCTGCCCTTGATCAGAAAACTGAAGACAAGGTCAAACATGCCTTGAACCGCCTCTCAAAAGGCAAAACCACTCTTATTGTAGCTCATCGTTTGTCGGCAATTACCCATGCGGACTGGATATACGTGCTAGATGCCGGAAAAGTGGTCGAACAAGGCACCCACAAAGATCTTTTGGCACAAGCAGGCCTCTATGCTGGAATGTATGGAGCACAAAAAAAGAGCTACCGATAGGAACAGCGTTCATTGGTGCACTTTGGTCTACGGCGTCAACACGACAAATCACCAGGAAGAACAAGCCAGAAAACGGAACTCCGTGTGGTTGCTGGGCGCGGCAGATCGGCAGACCAGTCTAATTTTCTGACATTGAGCAAAGCATATTATAGAAGCTGATTTCATCTCGAAAGTGGGCCTTGAACTCATTGCTTCCACAAAAGGCCTGCTCTTCTATGGTGAAAGCATTGGCCTTGTTTTGGGTACGGTTAAGGGTACTAAGACCACCAACATGGTTCCTGGTTTGCCGGAGATACTCAGTCAGTGGCGCAAGATTGGACTGGTCAAAAATCTTGATCTGACCGCTTCTGACGTAGTCTTCCGCTAAAGAAAATCGCTCTTCAAGAGTGGAGCCATCCCTGCTGGGATGTCCGAGCATCCAACTGGTTTGGGCAATCTCAACCCCCGCGAATTTTGTATCCATAAACTCCGGGAGGGACATTGTCCGCATGGCCTTCATGCTGGGGCCAAAGCTTTCGGGGTTTTCCTCAGCCCGACGGGCATGCCCAACTGCAGACAAAAAACGATCAACCGGGTTGCGGATAACAGTGAATACATCACCCGCGTTTGAACCACGTTTTTCAAGCAGCTTCGAGAGATAAAAATGGCCTGCAACTGTCGAATATACGTTGATGTCTGTGCAAGCTGTAAGCTCTTGATGGGTCGAAAAATACTGATATCCGATAGATTTGGAGCGCAGAACCTGTGTGATTGAGGTGCCCGCAGTTTTAGGAATGTGCACGAAATCAAGTTGTGCGCTCAAGCCTGAGACACGATGCATGATTTCCGTCATATGTGCCTGTGCAACGGAAGTCGCGAGCTGAAATCGACCTTCGGTTCTAGGACGTCTCAGTACGAAAAAAACACTGTTCTCCAAAACCGTTTCATACTCAGCCAGTCTAGCGACAAGCCACCGAGGAAACGAGAGCAGAGCGTCCTTGTGGGCAACGATAACTTCGTAATCTGTTGTTGAGCTTATCTGGCTGTAAGGGGTGACACCAGCCTCACCAAAGGCTTCGGGTACAAGGACAGGGCCGTTTCCAGCCACACGAAGGGCTTTTTCATAGGCTACCTGCCAGTAGGTGTCTGGATATATGGCCAAGAAGGCGCTCCTTTTTATGACTTTCTACCGCAGCGTCACATCACACACCGTGGGGGTTTTTCTATGTCACGGCGTTGCATGGATTGTTTGAGCAGGGACGTCATCTCGTCCAATCGGATATCAGTCGCTCAGCTCGCTCAAAATCGCGCGGTGAAGTTATCTTGAAGTTGTCTTCGTGTCCTTCGACTACACATATACGAAGTCCGGCTTTGCAGGCGATTTCCACGTCATCAGCCGCATCGGCATCTCCATCAGCATGGGCTGCCATGATGGCGCCAAAGCGAAAGGCCTGCGGGGTCTGTGCTCTCCAAAGGCCATCACGCGACACAGATGTCATTGCTTCAGAACCGTCAGTTCTCCAAAGAGCATCGACAACTGGTAAGCCAGCAAATGCTCCGTCAAATTCCGGCAACGGCCGCAGAACCGCCCGTATCAATTCCTGCGCACAAAAAGGGCGTGCCGCATCGTGGATCAGCACATTTGCAGGAGCCTGATTGCGCAACCCTTCAAGACCCAAGCGCACGGAAGCCGCCCTTGATGACCCTCCTTGGACTGGAGGCAAGAGTCTGGGATCATCGAGCCCGGCGATGGCGGCATCATACTTGCTCCGATCATTTTCATGGATCACGACACAAACGTGATCGATGTCGGAGGAAGCAAGAAAAGCCTGTACCGTGTGCCACAGAACCGCACGCCCTTCTAACAACAAGTATTGCTTGGGTGTCATTTGCATCATGCGGCTGCCTCGGCCCGCAGCAACGATTAGCGCGGCATTTGTCATACCTGGTTTTCCTCTGGCTTGGCTGCACGGCAGTTGTAATCCTAGGCTGCTTTTACTGCTCAAAGCGGTATTGCCAAGTCCTCCGAGCGATGCAGTGTCCGATGCATGAAAAGGACAAATTTTACATAATCATAATTATGCGTAAAACGAATTGTGCGGGACACATTCTGAACTGAGTTTAGACATCTTCCCTATCTTACGGAAAAGCATAGTGCACAAACATCATCCACACAGAGCTGGCTCTGTGTGGATGATGTTTAAACTTTTCAAATGCTTAGCCCAAACGTGCTGGCCGAAAGCATCTATTGTTTCGCGGTCTTACGACGATCTGAGAAGCACCTTGTTGGAACTGATTGAAGCAGCCACTGTTTGATACAAAAGAGCTTTCGAAGAACTGTTGGCTGCCGACCTCAGCAAAACAGTTTCGGCCTCTTCAAGTATATTTGCGGCTTCACGCTTCAGTTCAGCGGTTTTGTCTTCTCGTACGGCCCGCATTGGGGGCGTAGAGAGGATTTTTTCTTGGTTCGATGGATCTGTTAGGTGGGCACGAAGCGGCGTCTTTTGACGGTCCAAATTGTTCCTGACCAATGCATCCAGCTTACGCGCTGCGTCAGAGAGAGTTTCTCGTACCAGCTCATCACCTCCAGCTTCTTCGATAGCATCGGCCAAGTCACGATACGTTGTCGCAAAGCAATCAACCTTATAAGGCTCATCCATCGAGTTACAGATCGCTTCGATTTGCCCCAAGCGCTCAGCAATCACGGAAGCTTCATTTGTTTCTGTCAAAACAAGCCCACTGATCACCGTCGATCCAGATGCCGCCCCACCATCAAGGTTCGACCTACCAGAAAGATTCAGTGCCCTTTCACGACGTGGACCATCATCGTCGTCCGATACAAATCTAAATGACGGCGGAGAGTCATCATCACTGCTGTTTCCGGGGGATGGAGGCTCATCGTCATCCGGTGTCGGAGGAGCATCGTCGCCATCATCTGGAGGCGGTGGTGGAGGAGGAGGAGGTGGTGGTGGTGGAACATCGTCACCATCATCTGGAGGTGGTGGAGGTGGCGGAACATCGTCGCCATCATCCGGTGGAGGAGCATCAAAAAGGGAGAATCCCGGCAACTGGCCAGAGTCGGCTCCTGGCTCAGGACCAGTCCATTGAACCTGATATTCTCCGTTTTCATTGATCGTGCCGGAAAACTGTCCCGAGAAAGGCTGCGTAAAACTCTGCTCGCTATCACTGAAGGTCGTAGTCCCCTGAAAACTACCGGATATGGTACCATCAGGAGAAATACTCCCGGAGAGGTCAGTGCTGCTGAACTCCTGGTACCCTGGCTCGGAATAGCTCTCCTGCAGACTACCCGAAATCTGGCCATCAGGACTAATGCTGACTGATCCGCCCGGAACGTCATATGTTTGCGCATGGGCCGCAAATGCGGATGTTGCAGCCAAAAAAGTAAATGATTTTAGAAGATGACGTCTCATAGTGCCGTCCTTGCTGAGCAATGTATGTAGCAGAAGCCTAACGGCGATTGGTCAATTCTGTCAAAGACGACCGGCACGTGGGAAGAGCAGTGAGCCGCCCTGCCCTACTCAAACGGTTGGCGAAAAGTAGAGCCAAGTAGAAACCTAAAGCCTGAGCAAGTAGAAAAAGTTGAACTCAAGTAGAATTTGAGCAGAAGCATCAGGATTGGCTGTTTGGCTTTAGGTTCTCTTTAGGCCGGTGGAAAATCCGCCTATCGCCAAGGTGTGGCACAGACCGTTCACTCCACCTACCAAGGCGTCGATCCGCGTACAGGATGGAGCCAGACAGGGGAGATGGCAGGCTACATCTACGGAGCCAAGGCAGATCGGGTTCGTAAGAACATCCGACGGATACAGAATGACCTCTCTGCAGATACCCACCTGATCCCGATCTTCAACGCTCAAGGCAATGTGGTGGCCTATGAGAGAACCATGGATCCCAAGAAGCGGGAGGTTCTCCAGCAGGATAAACACATGGCTCGTATGTTGGGTGTCTGGTCTGGTCGTATCGTGGAAGAGACCCAGTCCGACATGTTCAACAAGCAACTGGTTCAGACGCTCAAAGACACTTGGGAAGAAGCTCGGAAGAATGGCGAAGAGAGCCAGTTCATCAATGTGGCTGATCCCAAGGTGAAAGATCAGGTCATCCGGGATGCTTGGGATACGATGGGCTACAAGCTCAAGGAAAATGCAGCAGAGCTCTTCGGGGAAGATACCCTCATGATCCGTAAGGACATGGTGAATGATGCTCTGGGCTTCCACCAAGCGTCTGTGCGGGATGCCTGGACCGGTGTCAGCCGGTGGTCTCCTGAGGCTCAGAACGCCATCAAGGAGGCTGCTACGGTCATCATGGGGGACAATGCCTACAAGTACATGGTGAAGGCAGAGACGGCTGTTACAGAGGTTGTGAGCATGGCCAAGACCACCATCGTGGTGCGGTCTCTGACGGTCATCTGGGAAAACCTGATCTCGAACAACCTTCACTTGATGACATGGGGTGTTGGTCCTCTGCAGTTGGTGAAGCAGCAGCGAGCCAAGTTCCTTGAGATCAACCAGTATGTTCAGAACCAGAGCAAGATCCTGGAGCTGAACGCTGAGCTGGCTGCCAATATCGACAATCCTGCCAAGGCACGTCGGATCAACGCCGAATTGCAAGTCCTCGAAGATGCCAACAACAACCTCTCGATCAAACCTCTGCTCGATGCCGGTGAGTTCAGCACAGTCTCTGAGAGCTTGACTGAGCAGGATCAGGCTTTGCGTGAGGGTAAGCTCGAAGAGTACCTCGATTGGGCTGCAGACAAGCTTCCTGGGCCTGCACAGACAGCGTTCAAGAACTTTGTCATCACGAAGGACTCTGCCCTCTTCCAAGGGCTCAACAGGGCTGTTCAGTACGGTGACTTTGTGGCCAAGGCTGTTCTCTACGATCACCTGATCAAAGAGAAGGGATACTCGGAAGAAGATGCCATGCGAGTGATTGCGGAAGAGTTCGTGAACTACAACCGTCTTGCAGGCAGGGATCGGGATTACCTTGAGAGCACAGGCATGCTGTGGTTCTGGAACTACAAGATCCGGATCATGAAGGTATTGGCTCGGATGGCCAGAGAGAGACCGGCGTCACTCGTATTGTGGACTGGGGGAGTTGGTCCCATGCTGGATGTCGACTCCGCAGCAAGCGGGTCACTTCTCGGAGCATGGAACAAGGGGACCTTGGGATATTCGATAGGTCCGGAGATGGGCATCGATTCACTGACGATGAACCCATGGAATAGCTTTTACCTTTTAGATGCTTTTTAGCCGAAATCGGGGTTCTACACCAAATTGGCCTTTAGATCTTAACTTTTAAGTTGAACTCTTCCAACCTGCCAAATCCATTAACCGAAGACAAAAAAGCCATCACCGATGTCGATGCTGACCAAATATACCCCTAAAAACCAAAAAGTTAAAATCGCCTTCAACAGAGTACCCTCGCTGGGCGGCTAGAACAGGTCGGCTCAGGCACGGGAGCCGGCCTGTTCTACCTAATGTACAGACTTATTTTAGAACGTATATTCGACGAAATCTGTGTTTGACAATCCAGTCAACTCGACCAGCGAGTCGATGTTGTCAAACACAGCCGTTTGTGACCGGCTAGTTGTCGTTGACCAATCCGTGTCAAACCAGAGCTCGCCTTTTCCAGACGTCGAATTGAAGACCAAAATATAGCTTTGCAGCGCGCTACCTGTTTGGTTTTCGATTTGGTCCTGAGACAGGGCAGTCTGAAGCTCGACAATCCGCAGAGTTTCAGCATTCGACAACCCGGTAATCGACGCAACATTTTCAATGTAATCGTCAGTACTGACTACGGTACCAGCTTGCGTTTCGGTGGTGTTTCCAAAAGCAACGCGTTGTAGACCTACAGTGTCTTCTCCAGCCGTGAAGTCTTGGATTGTTGACGTGCCGGACCAATTGGAGAAACGGAATTGGTCCGATCCCTCATTGCCCGTCAGAACATTGTCCCCGCCCAAACCATAGAGGACGTCATTCCCAGACCCACCCTGGATCACATCTGCGGCCCCAGAACCGGCAATACGCAGGTCCCCTGTGGCATTAGACCCGTCAAGATTGACAGCCCCTTCAAATCCTCGTTCGTCAGAGGCCGCGTTCAAGTTCACACCCGTTTCAGCGGTGATGGTCAGCGCTTGAGATCCAGAAATGGTGAAATTGGTTGGCCCATTTTGGTTGTCAAATGCATAATATAAGTCGCTTCCATTATCCTCAGACCGGATGACGTTCGCGGCGGCATTGCTGCCACTGGAAATGATCTCAACCGAAGAAATATTGGAGTTGCCAAACCCGATAGCGGCATTGTCATTACCCGAGTTTGTATCGGTCACAATCCGGATTTCCCCACCTGTGCCGCTCTGAGCCTCCAGTTCAAATGACAGGGAAGTACCCGCATTCTGGCCAGAGAACCGAACCGTCTCATCCCCTTGACCCTGATCCGACGTGAATATGAAGTGATCGTCGTTTTGGATACCTGTGATATTGAGGCGATTGCCATTTGATGTTTGGCCCGCAAAGATAAAGGTGTCGATGTTTGTGTAGTTGTTTGCGACAAGACTTGAGACGGCATTTGAGGCTTCCAGCATCTCGAAGCTGGTAACTTGGTTGATCGAAGATGGGGACAGATTGGTGAACGTCTCCACGATCAACGTGTCCATGCCGCCTCCCCCGTTCAGAGACAGGGTGTTTGCACTGTTAAACAGTGAATTGTTCAGCTCCAACGAATCCGCTTGTCCACTCCCTGTAAAGGAGAATGAGGACACAGTGCTCCCTTCAGCATTGATGGCCAACCCGCCAGCTGTCATCCCACTCGCATCCACAGATTGAAGCGTACTGAAACTGTCGTCTGTATCTTCAAGGAAAAGCTTTTGGTCTCCTGTGATAACAAGAGACAGAAGTTCCATGCCCTGTAAGTCCAAAACAGATGGGCCCGTGCCACCAGTTTCAATATTTGCAATCTCGAAAGTAGTATCAGATGTCGGTGCAGTGGTAGCTGCGTAGAAGATCGCACTGTCTTCCAGAACTCCGGAGTTCTCAACATAAAGGTCAATAACATCATTGGTTGAGGCGCTTCGATCCCCTTTGAAGGAAGCGGTCGTTTCACCATTCATATTGACCAGTCTGATCTGTGTACCTTCATCAAGATTGGTAAAATCAGTAAATATGGCATTCGTTGAGCTGCTCATCGTGGAGGTCACCGACATCTCACCTTCAATCGCGACGAAATTGAAAATGAAAGTGCCATTTTGGGCCTGATTATCCACGGAAATTTCTTCAAGACCTGTGGCCGCAGGGGCTACCGTTTCGGTATTATTTAAAGAAATCACACGCACCGCGAGTGTGTCTGTTCCTCCACCCGCCGCGATCACATCATTGTCTTGCAAGGTACCAGCGCCATTGGCTGAGATTGTTGCAGAGTAAGTGTCATCATTCCCAGTACCTTGGGTATCTGTACCTCCGCCGCCGCCGCCAGGCTGGTCCTGGCTTGTTGTCAGATTAATTGTGTTACCCGCAACTGGGAACGCTGCTGTGATTGTCGCTGTGGCGGTGTCAACGGACGCCTGTGTACCATCAACATTGTCTAGAATGGTGTCTTTCAGAGCGCCGGTGCCATTGTCACCAACAGCCTCCGCAGCAGCAACATATGCAGTAGCAACATCGATCTTGTTGGTCAGAACTGCCAGATCATTACCTTGAGCACCGCTCATGATGTTCAGGATCACCTGACCAACCTCAGCGCCTGGCTTTAACACTTCTTTAACCCAGAAGTTATCAGGCCCAATGTTGCTTGGATCACGGTTGAACAGATTGTTGAATACATCCGTCACGAGTTTAATCGCGTCGGCCTGGCTAATCACGGCACTATTTACTGATGGATAGAGGTTAAGCGTCTCAGTTTGTGGAACAAACGATCTGGCAACTTGTGCAGGCGTCTGACCGTTCGAAAAATCAGTGACATACGCATCCTTACCAGGAACCGCAGGAGCCCTGTTATAATACCCAATGAAAATAGCTGAAACTCGATCTTCAAAACTTAGTGTGGAGAAAACTAGGGCCATGAGACATACCTTTTTTAAAACCGAGACACAAAGTTGGCTCGACATTGGGAGTTGTGTGTTGGCCTGATAAATCCGCTATAGGTAGATCTATGGCGATCAACATGATGAACTGCGACTACGGTCACTACATTAAAATAACATTTTGATCTTAGACAGTTTTTCGATTCGTTCCAGTGCCTGTTGCCCAGTCTAAAATTTGCAGCTGCTTACTTCTGATCCGACTTCCAAAATCTTCCAAACCAGTTAAGAAATCTTCCCACTTCAATATGCGTCCCGTCATCTTCAGGTTCGCGCACGGGCTCAACAGATTGACTAACGCTAATGGGGCCAAGATTTATGCCAAGGCCCTGTAATGTCTCGAACTTCCCGTCCTGATCTTTTGGTGAATTCGGATGGCAGACGATGGCATGTTGACAGAAGCCTTTCTTCGTTCCATGTCGCTGATAAAATGAATGGCCCAATGCAGCCAAAGTCAGGCCCGTCCGTTCACAACGGCCAAGAACAGGCTTCGTCCACCCATCCTTTATTGCACAATGCTCCCAAGCTTCGGGCCTCTCTGACCAGTCAATATGATAGTTGTTCAGAAGAACCTGGTTGAGAGTACGCTGATCATCTCCATCGAAACTTGAACGAACAGTATCTGCGAAAGCTGCTGCCTGAGGGCTCGGCCGCATTAGAAAGAAACCGGTACATGCAGAAAATCCCCAAAGCTTCTTTGCGTCGTCAGGAAATGATCCAGGCTGGAACAGGAAATCCGCGTCGATTGACTTTAGGTCGGCCAGTGGGTTTTTGAGCCAAATCGCATCGACGTCGCTATACAAGATCGTATATCCTGATTTCAAATATTCAGATGCCACTTCAAGCTTTAGAGAGATCGTAAATACGGCTTTCTCAGTCGGAAAATGTATCTCCCCATAGTTCTTTTCTTCCGGCGCGAAGTTCGCTTCTACAAACGCATACTTGGTACAAGGAAACCTATGAGATTTCAGATACCTGAATGACTCTTCATCTGAACAAACAAAATGGGGCTTTATCCCGGTTACCTCCTTCACCTGAAGCCCCCAAGCCAAGCCTAGTTTGGCGTATTCTTCACTGATCACCGTAAACAGGAAAAGCTTCTCTTTGTCTTTTGAGGTTATCATTGGCTGTGGTGCCACCCTTGTTTTTCATACTCATTTTTGTTCGATTGACTGTCTCAGTAGTGACTTTGGCTCCGGCAATGCAAGAGCCATCAGGCTTGGGCCATCGATATCGACAACGGGCTCGGCGAGAGACATGTATCTATGCAGGAAGCCTTGCCTTCATGACAGGCTTATCCTCGATCCAAGCAACCACAGGGCGGAGCAGACCGGGGTCTGGAAGACTGATGGAGGAAGACCCTGACACTGGCACGTGGCTAGGTGTCGTTCCTGATTGACTACGTTGAATGGACGCCATAGTCACGCCAAGACCTCAGCTAGCATCTTGGAAGCATGTAATAATGACTGATGAAGTTCGTCTTTTCTTTGACGTATCGTCCTTGCTCAACCACATTCGGCATGCACGTCACTACACAGGCATCCAACGGGTTGTCTCGATGTTGGTTTCCGAGATTAGCGAAATTCATTCTCCTTCAAATGTATATGTCTCTTACTATGATCGAAAAGACAGAAACCACAAATGTTTATCCCTTGAGGATCTGACAGCGGACGTCTTAAAATCCCCTACCCGACTTCAATCTGTCTTTTTTGAAGACCGGAGCGTTCATACGTCAAATACAGTGTTGAAGCGCTATGAGCACAATTCTATCAAAAAAGCGTTTTACAAGATACAGTTCGATTTTTTTGCAAAAATGGGGAAGAACCGGAAATTTAAAAGATTTGGAATTACTGCTGCAGATTGGATCAAAATAAGAGAGAATGAAAAAAATTCGTCTGTGAATAAGAAATTAAACTCCATGCCGGCACTTGAAGTGATGAAGCCAGGTGACAAGCTGGTTCTACTCGATTCAACATGGAATGAGAGATATTTTGCATTCTTTAAGGATGCTCGAAATATGGGGTGCCATGTTTATACCTTGGTTCATGATTTGATACCCATTATCACCCCTGAGACAACACCAGGGTTTGTCCCGCTCGATTTCAAAAACTGGCTAACAGGATCTCTCGATTTTACCGACTCTTATTTGGCTGTTTCAGATGCAACCCGGAAAGATCTTGAATTGTTTCTAGATCAGTTTGATGAAGATCGTGAGATCGAGGTCATCAGATTGGCGCAAGCTCAGTTTGCAGACGAACCTAGAACTGAAACCCCTCCCTCTCCGAGAACTTACACGGAGTTGAAGGCCCCACACGACCGTTTGAAAAAACTGTCGGATGTCGGTCCAATCATCCATTTGCCCGACGCCACCCGTGAGGCGCTTGGCTCACCTTTCGTTTTGTGTGTAGGAACCATCGAACCACGGAAAAACGTCTGGCGGCTTGCGCTGGCGTGGAAATCCCTGATTGATCAAGGGCATGTTGACCTTCCGAGGCTGGTTATCGCTGGCAAGGAGAGTGTCATGGTGCAGTCTCTTAAGGACCTGCTAAACGCAACCGGCAATGTCTACGGATATGTGTCGGTTCTCGATAGCCCAAGTGAAGACGCCTTGAGGCGTCTTTACGAAAACTGCCTGTTTCTCGCTATGCCAAGCCTGTTTGAAGGATGGGGGCTTCCTGTCGGCGAGGCCTTAAGCTTCGGAAAGACAGCTGTCGTTTCCAATACATCTTCCTTGCCTGAGGTAGGGGAGAATTTGGTCGAGTATTGTGATCCTGAATCTGTCAAAAGCATTGCGGATGCAATCATGCGGCTCGTTGGTGACTCTGATCACCGTGCCAATCTAGAAGCCCGCATTCGTGAAACGGAGCTGCGCTCCTGGCATACAGTCGCAAAAGAGCTGCATGATATTGTTGTCAGTGAGAATAGCGCAAAGCCCAGACTTGCGTCGTCTCCAATGATGCATCCTGCCAGTTAGTTGGCGTCTGAAAACTCGATAAGATCCAATTGTAATGGAGTGTACCCTTCTAAATTTCGCTGGATACATGCCGTTACGAAGATCCGCAGGATCGGCGATTTCGATGCAGCACTCATGATCAGCTTAAACCGTGCAGAGGTACTGTTTTCAGACTAGCAGGTCACAGGCTGACTGCCCTACCCTTCCCCACGTTGCTGAGCCCACTTCTTGCAGAAGCCCAGGAACGCCATTTCCGGATTACGGGGCGTCGTGCTGGCCCAGGCACGCCAATCTGCCTCGATTGCGTGAACATCCCAGCCGGGGGCAGCGGCGCGAGCCATATCGTAGACGTCCGGGTCGAGTGGAGGGATGTCGACCGCCTCAGATGGGTCGGCCCCTACGGTGCCGCGGGAGCGGGCAATGAGCTGGTCTTTGGCGTCGTCGATGCGGATCTGGTAATCCGGCATGTGATTGTACTCGGCATCCTCCTTGGCGATGGTCGCCACGAGGCGGCGGAATTCGCGCAGGGTCGATCCCGAGCCGCATTTCTTCTGCAGCACTTCCATCGAGACGCGCCATTCCTTCTGGCGGCCGCAGTGTTTGCGCGCCAGTTCGTAGATGCGCCGTTCAAGCGGTTTGCGCAGGCGGAAATACTCGCGGCTGAGGGTCAGCACCTCCTGCGCGCGGATGGCGTTGAAGACCCAGTCCGACAGCTTGACCTCCACCTCCTGCATCCGCCCGTCGCGGGTCTCGCGGACGATCCTGGCGCGTTCGATGAGGCCGAAGGTCTCGAAGATCTCCTTGCCACCGGTGGTGATGTTGGTCGAGATCCGGGTGCCGGCGAGGCGCTCCATCGCGGCCTTCAGGAGGTTGTAGCCGCGCCCGGTGGTCATGCGGTTGGTGGCCTTGAGCAGGTCGGCGGCCTGAAAGCGGATCACCTGCTGGGGTTCCTTGCCTTCGTTCATGCCCTTGATGAGCGAGGAGATGCAGTAGATCAGCACGTCGCGGTCATGCACCGTGGCCAGCCCGTCGACCGAGGGTTTGATGTCGATGGTGACACCGTTGTGTTCATAGCGCCGGGGCCGGGTGTCGGGCTTGGTGCTCAGGGAAAAGATAGGGTGTTCCATCGAGCCC
This sequence comes from Marivita geojedonensis, assembly GCF_002115805.1. Taxonomy (GTDB): domain Bacteria; phylum Pseudomonadota; class Alphaproteobacteria; order Rhodobacterales; family Rhodobacteraceae; genus Marivita; species Marivita geojedonensis. The sequence continues at coordinate 18,507 of NZ_JFKC01000027.1, forward strand.
ATGTCGCCCTTGGGGGCGGCATCGAGGATGTCACAGACAAAGAAATCCCCCTGCGGATGGCGATCCGGCAGCAGCGGATAGGCGGTTGTCGCCGATGACATGAGGCACGCTCCTCTACGACACTTCACACACGCAGCACCGTACAACGACATTTCACACACGCCAAGGGGAAAACGACACTTCACACACAGGGCTTTCGACACTTCACACACGGTGCGTGCCGAAAAGACGAGTCGCCGCAAGGGGTTATCGGGCAGGTTTCAGGGGGATCAGCGGCTTGATTCGGGAATCACCACTCTACACACGGTGAATCACCACTTTACACACGCAGAATCACCACTTTACACACAGGGGGTGCTCGGAAGGCTTTGAGAAAGCTAGGAAAAAGCAGCCTGATAGGTGCCTTAACACGAGTCTAACACTTATTAACACTCTCGAGGCTGGTGATTGTTCACAGATCAGGATGAGACCACTGATGATTCCCGTTCAATCACGCAGAGAAGATAGAGCAGGACCTCGTAGCTACTGCTTTCCTTCAAAGTGCGTGATCAAGATATCGAGCATATCGGCATATGTACGGCGATCTTCTTTGCAAAGCGCTTTGAACCTTTGGATGGTGGTCATAGGGCCTTTGATACTGATCTGACCATCAATGCTTGCTTCCCGACTGGGCCAGCGTTCCATCGCATAAGGTTGTCGTGTCTCGTGTTCATTGCGGAGAGGTTCAGATTTGGAAGGTTCAAATTGTTTCAGTCTGTCGAGATCCAACGATTTAGGCATTTTGTGTTTCCTCGAGCAATTCGACAACCTCGGCAGCAAATGCTTGAGCGTTTGCAATGGCTTTATCAACACCATTGACGTCACTACGATCTAACTGACGCAATCCTCCTCCTGCATTATGCAATGAAGAAAACGCTGTGCGGCGATGAAGTTCAGTTTCAAAAACACGCCCTGCCCTCTTCAATTCAGAGTGTATGTGTTTTTCAAGTCTGCTCTTCACCGCGGCAGAAGTTCTTGCCAGCAAAATCGCTGCAGGAATGGGCCTGCGGCGAGCACGGCTCTCCATGGCAATTTCTGCTAAGGTATCTATCGCTGCATCCGCATCCTGCTGCTCTTCACCAGATGGAATGATGACAAAGTCAGACTCAGAAATTGCGAAAGACGTGAGTCGGCTGGCTGAACCCTCAAGATCGATCAAAACAAAAGCTGCTTTGCTTTTTGCATCATCGATCTCAGATTGAATGCTTCGCTCTCCTCCACTCGAAATAACATCGAGAGAGGGGTGTGCCGGAGACAATGATGCCCATCGTTTGAGACGTTGCGCGGGATCCGCATCAATCATGATGACACTTGTACCTTCAGCAAGCTCGGTGCCGAGAATGATTGCTGAGGTGGTTTTTCCCGCTCCACCTTTGGAGCTCGCAAATGAGATAACCGGCATAGACTCCTCTATAAAGTAGCTGCAAGTATAGTACTTATGCCTAGAGTATCCAACTCATGTCAACCAATGAGTAGATTTGTAATGTCGTAGGTATAGTAGATATACCTATAGTACCTTATGGTACCCTACTCTACCTGTGGGTAGTTAATCGAAGCATGCTTGTGTGCTGTGGATAGCTCGACTACGCACAGCACACAACACATCCGAGAACTTCGTTTTTAGCCCAAACTCAATCTCCCAAAACGGCAGCGTACAAACCCCATGCCTAGACTATTGGTATCGACATTCAGACGACTGCTGGACGTGACGCTTACAGAACCGGGTGAGCTTCAATCCATCAAGGTCGTAAGCGACAAACACGGTGTCTACTTCGGTCTTGCACGGAAGGGGCCGATTGTTTTCGTTGCCGAACGCAACGCGGATATCGATCAAAAGCCAATTACGCCTGGTGATCCGGTAGACGTTATTCGTGTTTATGTGATGTTGCCTGGCGGGCGGTTGCTACCAACACCTATCCGGTATGGACATAAAGACTTCTACGATCTTCATGAAATTGAGGCAGACCAGAATTCCCTGTTTGTTACAGTGAGTAAGTATCCGTTTTTATTGAAGAAAAGCATTATTGGGTCAGATCAGCCCCTTCCGGTCAATGAAGCTGTCCCGTCGCATCTCAAGCGCCATGACGATCATACTTTTGACGCGTACCACATCAATTGTGCAAGCAGGGGAGGGGACCACCTATACGTTCTTGCCCACAACTGGGATGATCCGAGTTTTGCAATGCGTCTATCTCTCAAAGAGGCGCATCAAGGGCGCGTTGTCTGTACGAGAGTCTATGAAAATCTGGGGTCTTGTTGCCATGACATCGTGCCTATGGGCGATGTGTTTTGGACGCTCGACAGTCGGGGTTCAGCGCTCGTGAGAGTCAGCATCGAAACGGGGAAACAAGATAGATTTCTTCTGGAAAGCCCCTCTGACCCTGATCTCCTGGGTTCTGGAGAGACCATTGGCATCCCATTTCCTCGGGGATTGGCTCGATTCGGAGACCTGCTCGCGGTGAGTTATGGGTTCAATGAAGACCGTGCAGACCGCATGGATAGCAACGCTATGCTTGCGGTGTTCGACCTCAAGAAAGAGATTTTCACTAACCATATCCATTTGGGGAAACATGGAAACACTTGCGCAGTGTTGAGCCTCTAAGGCACTGGAAAATATGATTTTTGCAGACTGATTGAGCCTCGTGGAGTGGAGGTTCGATCAGATGCGCTTGGCTAAGAAGTCAGGGAGCAAATCTGACGCCACAAGCGGGGGCCGAGTACTTGATACGCGTGGCTCTGTCGCCAGCGATTTGCGTTCTCACGTATTGTGTTCAGTTGTCTTGCCGTGGTGGGCTCGGTTTCAGGATCTCGCAATGCTCGGATCACAGGTTTGAGCCCTTGCGCAATCGCTTCAGCCGTCGTGCCGGGGAGGCGCATGATCAAAGGTTCCACGTCATCAAAAATGCGCAAGGGCGTTGCCAGAACGGGGCGATCCAAGGCCAGAGCCTGCCGGATTGCGCCAGAGGCGGACTCGGCTGTTTTCTGATAGGAAAAGACCAGCGCGTCTGCCCGAGCAAGACGTGAGAAGCTCTCTTCATCATCCAGAAATCCTGTTTCCAGGTTCACATATTGGTCCAGCTCCAATGCTCGGATTTGCTGCCTCGCCGCACCAATGGCTTCTGCGGAATCCTTAATCGGGAACTCCGCGTTGATCATTTCCAAAGCGACATTCTCACCCTGGTTTCGCAGCTGTGCGACAGCTTCTATCAGTCGATCCAGACCTTTCGGGGGCAGGAAGAATCCGTAGGTTCCCAATACCACTGGTCGGTCAGGGGTTATGGGGGGAGAAGGAGGTACCTTTGCGTATGGTACACCATGGGGGAAAAGAGCAACATTCTCAACTAAACCTAATGATTTTAAATGGTTAAGGTCATGATGTGAGTGAACCAATAAGCGATCGCACGCCTCGAGCGCAGGGCGAATGCGGGCAAGATGCCGTTCTGGAGGGACGGGAGTATCATCCGTCGCATGCAGCATCATCACCACATTTCGCCCCTCTGCTTTGGCGCGTAAGATCAAAGCGCCCAGATGCGGAAAGTTGAAAAACCCATAGTTGAACTGGATCACCAAAACCTGTGGGTCACTGGTGCGGATTTCAGCCTGCAGATGAGCAAGAGTGTCATGGCCATCTTGTCGCCAGCAGCGTCGAATATTGGCCTCATCCGAGGTGATGCGATCCTCAGAGTGAGATGCAAAAACAGTGACCTCATCCGGAAAGGTGCCGATCAGATGCGCAGAGTACGTCGCGATGCCGCAGCGCGTATTGTAGCTTGAAATCCATCCCACTTTGGGGGGAGGGCAGGGGGCTCGGGACGCAATGTGCCGAACGGCGGTGTCTGATCGCTTCGCAACCTGTTCCCATGAATGCTGTGACAGAATTTCGTTTGCTGCTTTTTCACAATCGTCCGGGCCGGGCTTTGGCGTGGTTCTGAACGCCTTGAGTTTTTGCACCAAGTCAGCGGTGTCCGGTTCTGCCCAGACAGAATCCCATGTGTCCAGATGGCTCTGCGCCGGTTCGAATTTATAGTCTATGAAGTGAACCAAGGGGTTGCCGGAAAAGACTTTTTGCCCGCCCCAACCAGTGGTCAAAACAGGTGTTCCGGCCAACACGGCCTCTGCCACGGGCAAGCAGTAGCCCTCTGCACGGGAGGGGGCGATGAGAAGATCTGAAGCGACATACAGGCTCCGCATCTGTCCGGGTGTAAGCGCGTCGTCCAGGATCGTGATCTGGGGCAGATCGGGGTGGGTCTTTTTCAGGGTTCTGATCTGGCTGGCTATATCGTTATGTGGGTTTGGAAACGTCTTGATGAGGAGTTGCACACCGTCATCGCCTGCAAAGGCTTCGGCGAAAGCCTTCAGTAAGACATCTGCACCCTTGCGGGGGAAGCAAGAGGAGACGTGCAGGCACGTCAGCTCCGCTTGCGGCAGGGCAAAGGGCAGCGCCTCGTGTGGCACATCCAAATGATCCACCCCATTGCCAACGACATGAACCGGCAAGCCAACTCCAGCATCTTCAAAGAGTTTTTTGACATGAGGGGAGGTGACCAGAAGCCCTTGTAGATGGTCTGTCATGTCTCGGGTAAACGCTTGCGGCAGGCCGGTCTCTTCCCATGCATATCCATGAAGCAAGTTAAGTGGCGCTCGCATGTCAGAGACGCGTGGCGGGAACATATTCCGGCTGACAATATCAGCGGCTTCCGGGGTGATTTTGTCTCCAGATCTGTGCAACATCGCGAGATCGGAATGCTCGTGCAGAAAATCGGGATCAGGATCGAACGGGCCGTCTCCTTCGGCAGAGACAAGAGCCACGTTGATACCCCGTTTTTCCAAAGCGCGTGCTGTTTCGCGGTTTACAGATGCAAGGCTGTAAGTGCTGTCAAAGGGGCCTTCGAGTCGCCAGTTCAGGTCCGTCTTCTTCAGGTCGCGTGGACGCCAGAAATCTTCCGCCGTCTTTCGTGTTCGGGCAAGGGCGCGGGCCAGATCCTTGTGGTCCTGGTCGCGCATCCCGGTCCCTGGCCGGGGAAGGCGCTTTAGTGCAGTGATGGCATGATCTTCCAGTGCATCAAGCCGTGTTTGTGTGGCAGTCCAGGCCGGTTCGGTCGTTTGGGTCTGCGCGTATTCTGAAAAGACGGAAAGAGCCTTCTGCGCTGTCATTTGCCAAGAAAATTGAGCGCTATGGCGTTTCTGCCGGTCCTGCATCACGGCCCTGAAGTCCTTATGTGTCAGGCTCTTCAAGATCAGGGAGGACAGTTGTGAGCTGTCCATGGGCTCAAACAAGGTCTCACTGGTGCCAATCACGTCTGGCAGGCCGGAACAGTTTGCCCCAAGCGTCAGTGTCCCACAGCGAATGGCTTCCAGGGCCTGTCGACCAAAATGTTCCCCTGAGCACGGCGCTATGAAAAGTTCAGCCAGTCCATATAATCCGGGAAGGTCTGCGTCTGAGACATGTGTGAGGATACGTATGTGCGCAGCATCAACTGCGTGCGACTTTGCCACTCGGTGCAGGCTGTTGGCACCTTCTCCGGACAGGTCGCCGATGATCACCAGTGCGTGGCGTTCGATCATTCCCTTCGGTAAAGCGCCATATGCAGCGATGAGGTTTGCCATGCTGTCTGCGCAGTCATCGGCTGCAACACAAAGCATGTAAGGCCGATGCAGCGCATGCCGTGCGCGCAGATGTGCCATATCGTCCAGAGACATGTGATCGGGTGGGGCGAACTGGGGGCCGACATCCTGGGAGATGATATGAAGGTTTTCCGCGGGAAAAGCCGAGGCTTCCAACGCGTCTTGATAAGCGGTCTCGGACAGGACCATCATCCCATCACTGGCTGAAAGCACTCTTTGCACGGCGGCGGGATGGTTTTCGAAGTTAGGATTGGTATCCGAATTGGACTTCAGAATTTCCTTAAACCCTGGATCTTGAAGGAGCATCAGGTTGGGAGTGTTTGATAAGACCAAGCCGCTCCCTACACCCGTTATCTGGCCCTCTGTGGCCGGAACCGGGCTGACAATCAGATCAGGTGACAGGCCGGCAATTGCGAAGTCACGAATGAGCGCGGATGCTGCGGACCGCCAAGCCTCGATGTCTTGCTGCGTGTGTGTCTTCTGCAGACCATCAAAGACATGGATACGACGGGTTTTACAGAGATCTGGATAGCGCCGTTGCAGAACGGGGACGGTCTTTGGAAACGCGCTGTTGAGCAACAGCTGGACGTCATGCCCAGCAGTTGTCGAGGCGGGAAGGAGAGCGTCCACAAAACCCAGGAGAAAGCTTCCCATTCTGTGATGCAGCGGCTCATACTGCACGCATTGAAGATCGATCAGGACACGCATGGTTTACTCGGCTTCTGGTTCAAGCAAACGATTGCGTATCGCGACCTCACGGGAGGACAACGGGATCGGATCCAGCGTTGGCGGCGCAGCAGGGTTGGCAGCGTGTGCAATCCTTTCAGGGATCTGAGCCCCTGATGAAATGTCTCCCTCCTTCTTCACTACCGATGAAAATGCACGTGTCTCGGTTTTCGAGCGCCATTTGCTTTTGAGGTCGAACACCAGTTTGCGCAGTCCTCTGCGACGTGTTGCACGTTTCAGCTTCGTCTCCAGTGCGGCCACATGTTCTCGGAGGTGATTGATTTCCGCAGCCTGTTTTTGCAACGCGCTGTCGAGGTGACACAGACGGTTTTGCAGGGTGGAGTCAACATCCTGGACTTTGGCGTCAACATCGAAAAAGTGTTGCTGCAGCCTGAGATCAGCACGCTTTATGCGGTCCAGAGAGGGAATTTCCGGAGCCATGGAAAACGGGGCTGAGAAGACATCAAAAGGTTTCCCGTAGGCTTTGGTTTGCCCCACGATGGCATATCTTCGGCTGATCCCGTACAGGTCCGACAAAAATCTCTCGTCCGTGGTGTCCACGATTGGATCAATGATGCGGATGCGCTCCACACCAGCGGCGCGCAAAAATTCAACTCCTTCGATTTGCGGAAGCGTGCCGGTCGGGGCTTCTGGGTGGTTCGGATTATCTCCTCCTAGAACCAGAATGGCGCCAGGCCTGCAGCGTTGGACCAATGTCAGCGCCCAGGCTTTCAGTTCGTCGCGAGGCAATCTGTCCAGCGCATCGAAATCCGTTATGACTGCACAGTGTTCCGGAAGCTGGTCAAAGCCTGTCCGCATCCGGATTCCCAAGCCAGCCAAGATGTTGTCCCAGCCGTCGGTCTTGGAAGATATGACTTCCAGATCCGGGTCCATTTCTGTCCAGGCTGTTACAAACGGCAGGATGGCGGCGTGTACGGCCATGGCATCGACGGCTGTCATAAAACCTCTTTCGTGGGTGTTGGGTGGCCGTACATATGATTATGGGCCGACTCTCCCATTCTGAACCCATCAAGGTCGGGACTGTCAGTGAAATCGGGGGAGCTGTCAAATCGAGAAAAGGTTCATTCAGCGCATGGTTTCGTTTTGAATCAAGGGTTTGCAAGGGCCCTGTATGCTGCGCGCAGCGCCGGTTGTGAGAGGTCATTTGAGCACGATTTGCGCAATGCGTGATCGCATCCGGATCCTCGGAAAACAAAATATGTAGCAAAAACACAATAGTAAGCATGATTTTAGGGGGAGTATAAAAATCACGCTACATCTCTTCTTGTCGGTGGAGTGCGAAGGCTGTAACACCGTGCCAATTGATTGTCTTGCGCCTGCTGTTTTTGTGGGTGCGAGCAGCAATTGCGTCGAACCCATGTCGAGGCGTTTTGTTGCCTCGGAGCAAAAAGGAATAACCCATGGCTCTGGATTTCTCCACGCTAACACCTGAAGAGCAGGTTACAGCCATCTTTGTTGGCTACTACAACCGCGCGCCCGCGGTGCCCGGCCTGAACGCATATGTCGCTGACCTGGCTGCAGGACAGTCGCTGGCTGACGTTGCGCGGTCGTTTGTCCCGCAGGCTGAAACGCTTGCGCTCTATCCGTCGCTTGGCTCCGCGCAAATCAGCGAAGCTGATGCCATCCAGCTCGTCACGGATGTCTTCAACAACCTGTTTGGTCGTGACCCGAGCAACATCGGCCCGGACAACTTCTGGGTTCAGGAGCTTCTGACCCCGGGTGCGGAAGTTGGCCAGGTTATCCTGAACATCATGAGCGGTGCTCAGGGCGATGACCTGCTGGTCCTGAACAACAAGATTGCTGTTGGTTCGGCTTATGTCGAAGCTGCAATCGCAGCGGGTGTTGATGGCACCGGCGATCTGAAAGACACCATCCTTGATGATGTTGATGGCACGCAGAACTCCGTCAACGACGCACTGGACGCAATCGCAGCGGCCTTCCCGGTCACTGAACCGTCGGTTCCCGGCGAAGAGCGCCTTCTGACATCCGGCACCGATGTGCTGGATGGCACAGAGAACGATGACATGTTCAATGCCTATATCCAGCAGAATCCGTTTGCTGGTGGTGTGTCGAACTCCCTGTCATCTGCTGATCGCCTGGATGGCAAAGGCGGCTATGACACTCTCTATGCTGAACTCAGCTTTGAGCTCTTTGGTGTCAGCAACCTCGGCGTGACAGATGTTCAGCCGCGGGTGAAAAACATCGAAGAAATTCTGATCGAAGCGCGTGACTTCGGGGACCGCGACAATGATCAAGAATTCCCGTTCGATGGGGATGATGAGTGGGATGAGGACGAACTGGCCGTCGTCGTTGACGCTAAGCACATCACAGACCATGTGAAAATTGGTTCTTACTATTCCGATGGCGATCTGAAAATCGAGAACGTGACCACGCTGACCAGCGATGGTTCGGTTCGGAATACGGATGCCATCACTGTGGTGATGGATCACACAGACAACTTTAACTCCGATGACGATGCGTCGGATCTCGTTGTTCTCTTTGACGAAGACTATCTTCTGTCCGGCCAGGATTCCGCTGGCGAGGCTGTGTTCTTCCTGTTGGACCAGGATGCCGAGCTGCGTCTGAAGCGTGGTCAGGCGGCGGAAGGTCGTCTTGATGAGATCGACAAGAACGGTATCCGCGTTCTGGTCAATGGTAGTGAAGTCGATATCAGCTTCGCAGATGAGCTGCTTGACGAAGCCAACCCGAACGAAGTGAACTCGCATGACGCGTTTATCGCAGCACTGCAAGCTCCGCTGCAGGATGCGATTGCCGCGGGTCTGCTTCCGGCAGGATCGACAATCGAAAAGCGCGACTACAGCACTGTTTTGCTTGATGACGAAGGTCTGCCGCTCAACCAGGCTGCCCTGCAGGATGGGTCGTTCTCTGAATTGATCCCGGGCATCGTCTTCACATCTGGTGACGGTTCTGAAGTGACGGCTCTTGGCTTCACCGCGCCGGACGAACTGACCGGCGAGTTCAACGTGTTCGGTCGCTTCGATGATGATTTCGCAATTGAAGACCAGCCGATCTCCGTCAACATCGAACTTGAAAAAGTCGGTCGTGAAGGTGAGGGTGGTGATCTCATCGTTGGTAGTAAAGTTGTTGACAACAGCGATGAAGGTATGGGCATCGAGGTGTTCCATGTCTCTGTCAAAGGCGAAGACAACAAGCCTTCGAACCTCACCCAGCTTGCGACAACAAACTCCTATCTGGACGCAATCTACGTCAAAACTCACGAAGATTTCGTGGATGCAGACAGCCATGCAAGCCTTACCATTCGTGGTGGCTCCGATGGTAGCAACGACTCCCCTGACCAAGATAATGAAGCCTTCGGTCAGAGTTCGTTGAACCTGTTTGATGCATCGGCGTTCCTTGGTGACCTGACCCTGGGCAATGATGAAGACATCGACGATCTGATCACACTTATTGCCGATGGTGGCGGTGATGTGACGTTCTTCGGTGAGGTTGATCTGGAGGCCAATCACAGCATCCTCACAGGTGCTGGAAATGACCTGATCGATCTGAACATTGATGGAGACGCCGTCGATGTCATCGGAACAAGCCACATCACAAACACCGGTGCAGGTGACGATGAAGTGATCGTGAGCACTGAAAGCGGTGTTTCCCAAGAGACAATGTTCCTGTTGGACAACCTCGATATCAACACTGGAAGCGGTGAAGATCTCGTCGAGATCAATGGGTATATGCGCTTCGAGATTGATGCCGGCGATGATAGCGACTTTGTCATTCTCAACGCATCGAGTGGCAGCAACGAAAGCCGTGACATCGGTGATGGGACCGGTATTCAGGACTTCGCTCCGCGTGTTCTGTATCAGGCCGAGCTGACAGTGATGTTTGCAGGCTTCGAGGAGACGGTTCGCGTTAACACCACGGCTGGTAACAACTATGTTGCAACCCAGTTGGACATTAATGCGGCGATTGCGGCGGCCATTGCGAATAACCCGGAACTGGCCCGTCTTCTGACTGTCACTGAACTGGACGGTCTGCAGGAGATCCGCGTTCAGTCTACAGTCGAAGGCGAAAATGAGTTCGGTATCTCGCTTTATCAGCCGGGTGTTGTGGCTTCTGCGCCGGGTGAAGGTCAAGTCGTACTGTCCAGCACGTCCGATTGGCAGGCGGTTGCACGTGGCCTTATCCAGACTGGTGAAGTCGACAACTCGATTCCGGTTGACACTGCAGATGAGACGCGTGGTGTGCTGAACAATATTGCAGGGTCGTTGAATGAAGACGGCACTGTCGGCACAGAAGATGCGCTGGGAACAGGCCAGCATACCTATGACTTCATTTACGATGGAGATTTTGGTAGCAATGCTTCTTCCAGCTCTTCTGACACCAGCCTCAACCATTCCGAAGTTGATATGGGCGATGGCAGCAACGACCTGCTTGTTCTTGACTCCAATCCGTTGAGTGCAAGCACGCTGCAAATCACGCAGGAGTTTGGCAAGGTCAGTGTTGTTAACTTCTTCACGGACGTTTCCAACCCGAGCTTTGTTTCTGGTTCTGCGCCGGCAACGCTCTATGATGAAGAAGGTGACGTGGGTCGCCACGCTCTCGACTTCACGGCATATCTCGACAACATGGTTGATCCGTCGGACAACGACAATGCGTGGTCGACAGTTATGTCTCCGGTCGAGTTGAGCGGTGATACGGGTGGCTTCGGTATTGATCTCGCTGCTGATGACGCATCGGCCAACTCCGTCAGCTTCCTGAGCTTCGATGAAACTGTAACGGACTCGATCTCCTTTGCCAGCCTGACAGGCAGCCAGCTTATTGCGGCTCTGAACGGCTCGGCAGGGACCACTGTGACAGGTGGCTTGGTTGATGCGGATCTCGATGCGATCGCGACTGCAAACCTCATCGGTACTGTTCAAGACCACATCGTTATGGTTGAGAATGAGCAGAATCTGGGTGAATTCAAGGTCTTCTACCTGACCTCGACACTGGGCTCCGATGGCAACATCACTGCCGGGGGTGATTTCACCACAGGCCAGCTTCTGGGAACCATCGACTTCGGTGCAACATTCACCGTTGGAGATTCCCCAAGCGGTGACTTTGGATCGTCCACCTTGTTCACCGAGGCGAACCTTATTGGTTCGGTCAAGGCGGATGCAGAAACAGACGCTTGGCTTAATCTCTAAGCACAGTTAGGAGGCTGAAAAGCTTGGCCTCCTAAAGAAACCACTGATTAGGATATTATTCCTGACGTGGTCTGACCCCGCACTGGATTTCCAGTGCGGGGTTTTTTATGGATTGGTCTTGATCATTTAGGCCATTAAAGAAGAGCAGTGACGGATCGGAAATTATCCATAAACATGGCGCTCGAGCTGGTTAATGCTCAGCCCAAGAATGCAGAAGCATGGGCTGCTCTTGCGGCTCAATATTGTGCCGGCTCTCTCTATGTCGAAGGCGCTCGCAGTTTTCGGCGTGCGGCAAAACTCACAAAGGGTGAGAAAGCGGCTGACAATTGGACCGAGGCAGGGGCTGCTGCGGTGCTGGCGAAAAAGCCAAAAGCGGCTCTGTCGGATTATGCGAACGCGTTAAAAGCCAACAAACATCATGAGCAAGCAATCACCAATCGTATGGTGCTTTCATTTGATCTTGGAGATCAGACATCTGCTTTGAGCGATGCCAGGCTGATAAAAAGCGTCGCCTACAAGCTTGAAAACCTGCTCAAAGCCTATCGTGTGTTTATTGTTAACAAACAGTATCTCGATGCAGCGCAAACCATGGTGCGGGCATTCTCGCTGCATAAGAAGGAAAAAATCCGCTGGGCAATGGACCTAAGTGATTGGGTGGAGAAGATGGAATGGGAAGCGGTACAAACGCTGACCCGTGAAATTTACGCGCTTTATCGAGATGGGTGCACGTATTCTATTGGGGAGCCACACTTCGTTCATCTTAACGTTTCGGATGATCCAGATCTTTACATTAAAATGGCCAAGCAACTGAGCAATGTTCTTTTTGGTCAAACGGACCCAAAAACAGTCTCCAAACCTATAGATTCAACGAAGCGCCTTAAAATAGGATACCTATCCAGTGATTTCACTGATCACCCCTTGAATATAATTTTGATTGGCGCTCTGGAGTATCATGATAAGCATAAGTTCGAATTTTACTTTTACGATAATTCGCAGGATCTCCGTCCAACATCTTATCGGAAAAGGTTTCTGCAACTATCTGAAAATATTAGATATATTGGGAAAATGGCTGACCCAGAGGTTGTGAGCTTAATCAAAAAGGACGAGATCGATATTCTGGTCGATTTGAATGGCCACACGAAGCATAATCGACTGAGTGTCTTGAAAGATAGACCTGCTCCGATACAGGCTTCATATTTGGGTTTTCCGGGCACTCTTGGTACCAATTTTGTTGACTATATGATTACTGACAAAGTTGTGACACCCGATGGGAGCGAAAACTGTTTTTCGGAGAAACTTGTAAGACTCCCCGAGACTTATTTTTGCTCTGACAACAAGAGACTTGTTGCGAAGAACCGTCCTAGTAGGGCTGATGTTGGTTTGGATGAAAGTGCCTTTGTTTTTTGCTCATTCAATAGATCGATAAAGATTAGCCAGGCGTGTTTTGAAGGATGGGCTCATGCCCTCAAGGTAGTCGACAATTCTCAAATCTGGTTGAATGTCCGCCAAGAACAGATCCGGAATACCATTTTATCAAGATTTGGCGAGCATGGAATTTCACGCGACCGCGTTGTTTTTGCTCATTTGGAACCCTTACCCATACATATTTCTCGTTTGGGTTTGGCAGATCTGGGTTTGGATACCTATCCGTATAATGGTCACACAACAACGTCAGACCTTTTATGGGCCGGTGTGCCAATCGTCGGTTTTCCGGGTAATCAATTTGCATCAAGGGTAACAGTCAGTTTGCTCAAAGCAGCTTGGTTGGAGGAACTGATCGCGTCCGACCGAGATGATGCGCTACGTCTGACCATCGAGCTGGCGCAAGATAAGGAGCGCCTTTCTCGGATCAGGGCCAAGTTGATTATGAACAGATTGTCGTGCCCTTTGTTTGATACGGAACGGTTTACACGGCATCTAGAAGCGGCATATCTGGCTATGGCAGCGGATGCTGGCTCAGAGAAAGCGCCTCTTGACATTTCTGCGTTACCAGCAAGGCAACACTTGCATACATCGACCTTTCCCTTTGTAAATATCAATGCTGTTCATGTTGATTAATAACGGTGGCTGTCAGACACTCATCCTTTCAAACCCATTGAGCTTATAAGGATGTGCTCTCAAGGGATCTGCAAATACCCAGCGTTGATTGGGGTGTCGAGGTGGGGGATCTTATGAAGATTTTCCGCATTGTAAGAACATCCTTAGTTTTTTGGGGCTTTTGAATGGCTCGTCAGAGAGTAGGTTGGGTATCTGATTGACCAAGACCAAAGCTGAAGCGTCTCAAATACAGCCGGTCCTCGTGATTTCCTCCTACAGCAGTGGGTCCACGGCGGTAACAGGCTTCCTGGAGCGCTGTGGCGCCTACACTTGCCCGCCCCACACACGTACCAATGATGTTTTGACCCCTAATCCGCATGAGCCTGTGGCTTATAAAGAAGCTCTGTTGAAGCTCATCAACGAAGTGACACTGGAACCTGTTGGAAGACCAGCGGATTTCACCAGGTTTTTTGAAATTTGGTGGCAAGGTGAATGTGACAAAGCCAAAGCGCTTGGGCGGTCTCATATCGTTCTGAAACATGCTCTTCAGACTTTTGTCTTGCCGTATCTGAACCGTCGGCTTGCCCCAAAGTATGTCTTTGTAACTCGACCATTGAAGCATATCGAGGCAACGCGGGTACGGCGGAAGTGGCATCCTGTGCACGGCCAAACTGGCGCGCAAGCGATCTATCAGGCGTCTCACAATTTTCTGATAGAGAACTCCTGCCCATTTATCTCTGTTCCGTTTGAAGCCTTCCGCAAAGACGCGGCGCTGCGACAGAACGTTTTGGACTATATCGGCCTTGAACCGACCCCAGATGCGCTGAAAACAGCCGAAACCTTCATACGATCGTAAACTGATCTTCTCACCACCTCCCAAAGCCTCAAGGCGCCCCTGGCAGCCATGTTCGGCCCCGACCTCGGGCGGATCGTGTCAATTTGATGCAGTCAGACATGACCTCATGGGCAGAGCTTTTATTCATGGTTTTGGAGATGTATGTGGTGTCCCAAAGGTGTAATGACGAAAGGAGAACCTCATGGCCAAGGTGACGATCGACGGCAAGGAATACGATACAGAAATGCTGTCTGAAGAGGCACGAAACAATATTCAGAACATCCAATATTGTGAGCAGAGGCTCGCCGAGCTTAAGCGTGAAATGGCTCTCGCGCAGACTGCGCGCAATGCGTATGCACGCGTCTTGGCAAGCGCGCTGCCCAAAGATGCGTGACTGGCTCTCTCGAGGTTGTCTGCCTTGCCTGCCTCACTAGAGTACGGACCTTTCATCGAACGGTAAGGGGAGGTGCCGTTCAATTGCATCATACATCGCGCTGATGTATGAATTTGCAAGTTTGTCGGTGCCCGAGCAGTTAAGAAATGGTACCGTTTAGAACACAGCGAAAGGATGTTCGTGAATGAAACCCACGTCACCTCTAAAAAGAGCATATGGGCGGTTCAAAGCGATCATCTTCGCTACGGTCGTGTTCAGCTTCTTCTCCAACCTGTTGATGTTTGTAGGGCCGCTCTACATGCTGCAGGTTTACGACCGGGTGCTTGCGAGCCGGAATGAATTCACGCTCCTGATGATTAGCGCAATTGCCGTTGCGCTGCTTGTCACATACGGTCTGCTCGAGTTCATTCGTTCGAAAATGCTGGTTAGGGCCGGACTTCAGTTTGATGATATGCTCGCCAACCCCGCCTTCAATCGGGTCGTTCGCAAGCAACTTCTGGCCCCGAATTCTGGCGCTCACGTGACACTATACGACATTGATCGTGTGCGTGAATTTCTGACGGGGCAGGGCATTCTTTCCTTTTTTGATGCTCCTTGGGTTCCTCTGTTCCTGGCGTTGTGTTTTGCATTCCATCCCTGGTTGGGATGGGTGGCCACCGGTGGTGCGCTGATCATTTTTGTGCTCGCCGTTGCTAATGAATTCGCGACGCGCAAGCTGTTGCAAGAGGCGGGCGGTGCAAGTCAGGGGGCCTCGCATTTTGTAAATACTACTATGCAGAACGCTGAAGTCATCCGCGCTTTGGGTATGGAGCGCCAGCTGACGAAGCGGTGGCTCCAGCAACACGATCATGCACTGGATGTGCAGGCCCGAGCGAGTGCAAGATCCGGCGCGATTGTAGCATCAACCAAGTTCGTGCGCATGAGCTTACAGATCGCGATCCTCGGGACTGGTGCGTATCTTGCTATCCAGCAGCAGATTTCGCCCGGTATTATGATCGCGGCCTCGATCGTTATGGGCCGTGCCTTGGCGCCGGTAGAGCAGGCTGTAGGTCAGTGGAAGCAATTTGTTGGTGCCCGTGAAGCACATAAGAGACTGACCGAAGTGTTCGAAGCTCTTGATGACGAAGAAGATCGCATGGAGCTTCCTGCGCCAAAGGGCAATATTGTGGTCCAGGGCTTGATTGCAACAGCCCCGGGGGGCAAGGCTCCCATCTTGAAGGGAATTTCTTTCGGTGTATCCCAAGGCGAAGTTCTGGCAGTCATTGGTCCAAGTGGTTCCGGAAAGTCGACACTGGTTCGCCATTTGGTTGGTGCCATGCGGCCTCAGGCCGGTGCTGTGCGCCTGGAGGGCACGGAGCTTCATCACTGGGATAGCGAGCAACTTGGTCGCTACATGGGGTATATGCCACAGGACGTGAAGCTTTTCCGAGGAACAGTCTCGGAGAATATTTCCCGGTTTTCTGACAATGTAGATGACAATGAGATTGTCGCCGCAGCCGTTCTGTCTGGCGCACATGAGATGATCACCACCTTGTCGGACGGGTATGACACGGATGTTGGTGATGGCGGGAACGGGCTTTCGGGTGGCCAGCGTCAACGCGTGGGATTGGCTCGAGCCGTATTCCGGGAGCCGAGTGTGATCGTCCTTGATGAGCCCAATTCAAATCTGGATGCACATGGTGAGCAGGCGCTGGCCAATTGTATTCAAGAGCTGAAAAAACGTGGCAAGACCATCATTCTTGTCACGCACAAAGCCAATCTTTTGGCGGCGTCAGACAAGACTTTGATGTTGGTCAACGGTCAAATCGAGAAGTTTGGCCCGACGCGTGAACTCTTTGCTCAAGCTCAGCAACAGGCAGGATCTGCTGCTGAGCAAAAGACGGGTCAAACGATAGCCAAGCCCGCAGCAGAAGCTGGCTCGGCCGTCGTACATATGACGGACAGCAAACGCAGCTAATTCTGTCGAGAAAACAAAATCTGTTGCTCTTTGAGGAGCCAATTACCGATGGACAAGAAACCAAGTCCAAGACCCGTTGTTTTGGCAGGATATGTTCTAATCTTTCTGACTTTTGGAGTGCTGGGAAGTTGGGCAGCTGTGGCCAAACTTGACAGTGCGGTTGTGGCACCAGCGACAATTTCGTTGGAAGGTAATCGACGTGTCGTACAGCACTTTGAAGGCGGGATCGTTGAAGAGATCCTCGTCTCTGAAGCTGATGAGGTGGAAGAAGGAGAGGTTCTCTTGCGCCTTAGTGCAGTCGAAGCGAGATCCAACCTGGAAGTGCTGTCGTCTCGACTTGATGTTGCCCGTCTGACTGAGGCGCGCCTTCTGGCTGAACGCGCCTTGTCGGACAAGATCGATTTTCCCCAGGATCTCTTGTCAGAAGATCTCGATATGATGGGAGATGTGATTGCTGATCAGCGTGATCTGTTTGAGGATCGTCGATCCATCCTAAAGTCTCAGCAAGACATATTGACGGCGCGTGTGGAGCAGATCGAAGTCCAAATCGAGGGTCTCAATTTGCAGAAATCTGCATTTGAGCGCCGGATTGCCAACTACTCTGAGATGCTGGATCGCATGCGGGATGGTGAAAGTCGCGGATTGATTCAGTCCAACCAGCTGTCGCAACGCGAAGATGAACTGATTGAGATTGAAGCCAATCTTGGGCAGGTGATTTCAGATATTGCTCAAGCGCAGGCCAGCATCGGCGAAACCAAACTTCAAGCGCTCCAGATGACCCAGGAATACCGGGAGCGCGCCAATACAGAGTTGGATGACATCCGAACAGAGATCAGTGAGCTGCAGGAGCGCCGCAAAGTTGCACAGGACGTGCTTGACCGAACGGAAATTCGTTCTCCTGGGTCCGGCACCATTCAGAATCTCAAGGTGCATACAGTTGGGTCTGTCGTTCGCCAGGGCGAGATCTTAATGGAGTTGGTACCTGAGGATGAAGAACTCATCATAAACGCACGTGTGTCTCCAATCGATAAGGATAATGTCGCTCCGGGTTTGGAAACTGAAGTCCGCTTTACAGCTTTTAAAACCAAGTTGACACCGATCATGTTGGGTGCTGTCGAGACGGTTTCAGGAGATGTCATTACGCCGGAGAATTCTAACGAAGCGCCGTATTATCTTGCACGTGTGGTTGTCGACGAAAAAGATATTCCTCTTGAGATCAAAGATCGACTGACAGCAGGGATGCCGGCGGATGTGATCATAACAACCGGTGAACGTACTGTCGCAAATTACATCGTGTCGCCGCTTCTCGATGCCGTGCGTAAAAGCATGATCGAAGAATGAGATATTAGAGCAGACGCTACCGCTTAGTGACCAAGGACCGAT
This sequence comes from Marivita geojedonensis, assembly GCF_002115805.1. GTDB lineage: Bacteria > Pseudomonadota > Alphaproteobacteria > Rhodobacterales > Rhodobacteraceae > Marivita > Marivita geojedonensis. Next base: position 36,686 of record NZ_JFKC01000027.1, read on the forward strand.
GCATTGCGTCGGTCCTTCTTATTTCTGCGTATGAAAATCGCCTGTTCGGATCAAGCGATCATATCAACGTCCCGAATATCGTCCTGAACGCCTATCAGGGAAACAATCTTCCCATTGTCTGCTTCCCATTGGACATATTCGTAGTCTCCTTGGGCAACAGCTTGCTTGTCAATGAAGACAATGCCTCCGTTCCGGAGCTCCATGATGCCGAAGTCTCCGCTTTTACTCTGCATAAACTCCAGAACGCGTTGCGTTATAGCATCGAAATCATGGAGTTGAGTGGACTGGCTATCTATGTTTGTTGGTGCTTCAATCCATTCAAACAGATCAAATGCTTCATTCTTGTTGAGATTTGAGCTTATCCAAACGGATTCCTGTTCGAACTGGATTTTCTCCATTTCGAATTTTTGAGCCAATATTGTATTTGCGAGCAAGGAAGAAGGTGCTTCATCCGTTTGCTCAGTTTCGAGAGCAGATGTCGCCTGATTCATATTTTCGTCAGGTGACGCCTGTTTTTCACTTGATACAGCAGTTATGTCGACTGCCTGAGACGAGGGATCCGATGAAGCTTCGTTCTTTCGTGGCGGAGATGCTCTTTCTGCCCCAGACGACGCCTCTTTGAAATTATCTAACAGATGATCCAGAACACTTGGGTTTTGTTGCTCAGATGATTGAACTGCCCGCGAGTTTGCATGCGCGCCGGATATGTCATTGTCTTGCCCAAGCTCGACACCAACAAATTCAGCAAGCATCTCGATAAGGCCATCCGGAACCTCTTGTGCATCAACATCGAGAGTTGCTGTTTTGTGAGTGGTATCGTGTTGGTCGAGAAGTTCCAGCATCTCGAGGTTCTTTAGGACCTGACGTTGATTCTCGAGCAGTACAGTTTCTGACATGAACCCCATGGCAATCGCGATTGTGCTTAACCCAATCGCGAAACCGTTCGTACTCAACGACAAACCCTGATGATGGTGCCCGTCACGTGACTGCAAGTGATCCTCAGACATCGCATGCCCATGGCCGTCATCAAGGAATGCCAAATCCGATGCATCTATGATATCAAGAGGCTCAATCTCGAGAAGCAGTTCCGGGTCGGCATTGTTGCTGCTACTGACTTCAAACATCCCGCCGAAGTCAAAAGAAACACCATCTTCATTGTCCGCGTCTTCAGGCGCGAAGAGCACCAACTCTTCTGAAGCGAGGAACAAAGTCCATATTAGTGCAGCCAACATAGCAGATGGGTGCAAGCGTACTTTACCACCACGCTCCAAACGTATGATACGACGTTCAATGCCGTCTTGTGACTGCTGCTCTGGCAACGCTTGGTTTGTAAAGTCTGCTATCAGTTCGCCAAAATTTGCTCCTCTCAGGGGCCGTAGAACATTCGGGCTGTCCAAAAAGTACAGGCCATCGATGCGGCAGAGGTGTATAAACACGTCACCATTGGCGTGGCAAAAAACAAACCAAGGATCACCCTCATCGGTAACGCCCCGGTCCGTCTCGACAGGTACATTTGCTTTGCTCAGCAGCTGCCTTACCCGGAACAGATCCGCAAGTTCCTGATTGCTCCAGTCCTTCTTGGGATCTGGTTGAGGGTTAGAAAAAGCAGGTTGTGAAAACCCACCTAGGCTGATCTCACCATCCTCATTTGTCTGAAACGACAAGGTTTGCTGCTCGTCCGCCAGAAAAGCCTGATCGGAGGAAGCGTTCTTTTTGTTCCGAAAGTCGAGGATTTTCGCCATAGGATAGCTGTCCCGATCAGTCTAAATCGTCACTTATCTTACTTCTGATCGGTCCTGCGATCTAGTGAAGATCATCAGCCAGCGACGTCTTCGAACAGGATCTGATAGGTAAGAGGCTCGTAGTAGCGAAGCAGTTCGCGCACAAAGCTTTTGGGATCCTGCCCGAGTGCAACAGCCCATTCCGCATAACGGTGCGCCGGAATCTTGCCACGCCCATTCTCGAGCTGAGAGATGAAGGTGTAGTAATCCAGCGACAAGCGGTCAGCCAGGTCCCGTTGGGACAAACCTTCAGCTTCGCGCAATGATTTGAGCCAAAGCCCAAGAGTAACGCGTTGTTCCTTGGCTTCTTCAGGTGTCGATTTGTGCAGCTCAGCAAGCATAGCAAATCCTCTATTGGCAGCGGCGAGGGACCCAAGCGATCAGTATGCAGGGGTGTTTAGTACTTCACTATATAGCAGGATTTTGCCTATGGCAAACAGCATTGCTGCTTTTGAGTTGAGCGGCGCTGAATTAGCGACTACTGCAATAATACAAGGCAAGATCTGAAAAAATGTCCCCAAAAAGGGGCGGGTGTTTGGGCCACTAGCAGTGATTGAACACGTGAACTTCTGCGACTTGCGGCAATCCCGTAAGGCACATGTGCTGTCGCCGGACGGATTGGGCTGCAAAAAGAGCGCGTTCATTGCTGCGGATACGTCTGAAAAATCATCCCGCATATGGTATGACTGAGGCGAACAGCATTAATATGACGCCGCTTTCTTCTGTGGCTCATGAGCCCGTGGCTCTCGTAAATCACCCCAATTTGGACACATGCACTCCCGGTTGTCGCCCAAGTCTCGTTTTAGAGATCAGGCGGGGCTTGAACTGGAGAGTTTGAGATGTCTGCTGCCACCGCCAGTGATCTGGAAAGGTACATGTTAGACCTCGTGAACGAGGAGCGTATCAGCCGCGGCTTGAATGCTCTTGTTCTCGATAAAGTCTTGAACGCGTCTGCGGATGCGCATTCGTTGTGGATGCTGGAGAACAACATCTTCAGCCATACCGGCGTCGATGGCTCGACGCCGACCGAACGCATGACCGCAGAGGGATTCGATCTCTCTGGCTCATGGCGCACAGCCGAAAATATCGCTGCGCAAAGCGAGCGGGGGGCTCAAGGCCTGTTCGATGATGTGTACGACCTGCACATTGCTTTGATGAACAGCCCAGGGCACCGCGAGAACATTCTCATGCCTGATCTGGAAGTGGTCGGCATCGGCATCCAGACCGGAACCTACCGCTACGAAAGTGGCACATATTACTCAGTTATGGTGACGCAGAACTTTGCGATGACCGGCGGTCAGACAACGCCGGATGTTGCTAATGAAACGTCTGTTCCTCCCGCCGACTCCAATACGTCTCAGGATTTAACGGGTGTTCTTGTCGGAACCGCAACCGTTGAAAACTTGGTTGGGACCGTGCAACGGGACTTAATTGAAGGGTTGGGTGGTAACGACACTTTGACGGGTGGCCTTGGGGATGACTTGATTGATGGAGGCGCAGGTGTAGATACGGCAGTCTATTCCGGAGAGCGGTCTTCTTACACTGTGCAAATCTCATCAACCGGTGTGGTGATCACGGACCGGCGGCCATCACAAGACGGCACCGATACGCTCATCGATATCGAAAACCTACGATTTGCCGATGGTGACTTCGATCTTGGTATCAGGTCAGGAGCTGCAGGCTTGTCGACAGAAGACTTCGCTGCAATTGTCGAGCTCTATATTGCCTATTTCAATCGAGCACCTGCCGCACAAGGGTTGCTTTATTGGGCAACGCGTCTTGAAGATGGAATGACACTTCCAGAAATCGCAGAAAGCTTTTTTGGACAACCTGAGACGCAAAGAACTTATGCTTCATACTTGAACTCGGATGGCAGTCTGCAAGACACTGAAGCCTTTGTATCAGCTGTATTCAACAATGTACTCGGCCGGGATCCTTCAGGACCATACTGGGTCAATGAACTGAACAACAATCCCGAAATAACACCGGCGATATTTATCTTGTCTGTTTTAAATGGCGCGAGAGCTGCCTCCGGAGGAGCAGGGGATGTCGCCTATCTCCAAGACAAAACAGATATCGGGGTCTATTTTTCAGCCATTAAAGGCCTGTCAGATTTCAGTGATACGATTTCTGTCATGGAGCTCTACAATGGCACACGGTCTAGCGTCAGCAATGCCGTCTCGGTAATCGATGAGATTCATGCGGATGCGCTCGATCCGATGTCTGGTGAATTTTTGATGCCTCTAGTCGGCGTTATTGATGATCCATTCGCCATTTCTTGAGTGATAAGAGCGATAATGGGAAGCGGCCTTACTGATCAGGTAAGTGATCTAGAACTTCAACCATACGCTGCGCAATTGTGTCATATGAAGAGAACTGAGAATGCAAAGCCTCTGCACCAAGCTGGTTTCTTACAGCCCCACACAGCGGTGCACTCAATAAGCAAAGGTTCCCCTGATTAACCTCAAGGCAATAGATACGTCGCGTATTTTTACATCGCACCATGTCGATGCTCAGCACACATGTTTCGGGGAACAAAGAGGCGATCCATGATGCCATTTCAACCATCTCGGAGTCATTAACAAGTTCGCACATACGGTTATCAGAAAAATTTGACGTTGCCTCACCACCAACCAAACCGTCTATGTCTTTAACAAAAAAATCGTTAGGGGCTATTGTTTTGAAGCACATAATCGGGGCCCCAAGAAAAGTTGTCACCCGTGTACTTTCTGGCCGCTTACCTGTTTCGATATATTTCTGAAATATTGGCATAAATCTGGATTGGATATCCGATTTAAAAACATGCAAAATTTTTTCTCGTAATTTTTCAAAATCCATTGATCTAAATACAAAAATACCCTTTGCCCTAACTGTTCCTGGCGCAGTGGTTTTCACGGCAATAAATTCCCCAAGATCCTCTAATTCCATATTCCTATCCGGCTCAAAGAACACACTCGATGGCACGGGTACACCCGCAGTCTGAAGGTCACTAAATAGTTCAGTCTTCAATTTTTGATTAGAGAAAAATTTTGGTCCTGGAATGAAATCAAAAATTTGAGGTTGAAGATTGCTGTCCAGAGTGAATGTTGTGGTCTTGGATGATTCTATATTTGCAAGGTCAACCGGCACTATTTCACTGTCAAATGAGAAAAGTCGAATATCTGAAGTTCTTCTATAGAGAGCTTCTCGAATACACGAAATATCAGAAATCGTTGTGCGTTCATGGGTGTATGGCAATATCACTAGCGCTTGCTCATTTCTTTTCATCTGGATGCCTCTGTTGTAAACAAACTCTAATTAGATGCAGAGCGCAGGACTTCCAATGCACTCCTTAGATATTTGTCCTTGATTCTTTCACGAAATTGGTTTGCGTCTAATATTTCAAAATTTGAAGACATCGCACCTCTAATTGCATGGTTGTTCTTTGGAGAAAATATTCCTTCCCGTACATGTGGAGAAATTAGCTCCAACACATTATATAGATCGGTGAGATCGCCGCTCCATTCAGAAACAAATATCACATCACACATATCTATAGGCAGGCCACGCCTCAGCAAATCTTGATGATCGCAGATTAAAATAACGCCCTCAACCTCTGTGTCCATTAGTGAGGGAAGAATCTTCCCTTGAAGGTCGCTTGGTGACGTCGAGATTTGGTTCAGTGTATCGATTATATGTATCTCTTGGTTCGCCAATTTGGAGCGTATTTCATTTGAAATGATTTTTGCGTGACTTTTTATGTTCGTAAGGATTAATGATATGGGAATGCGGCCCTGTCCATCAATGTACGACTCGAATATCATATCAATTGATTCAGGGTAAATGGAGCCCATTTGAGGCGTTGCATTTACCTCGCAAATGGCAGCTCCATTTTCTTTCCAAGACTTTTTGTGGTTACTGGTAATAAAATCAATCCCTGCTATGTCCAGGCGTAAAAGGCGAGCGGCTTTTATACATAGATCAATGTTATCTTGATGAATTTCTTCGGATACCCGCTCTTTTGTGCCTCCTGCTGAGCTGTTTGGCAAGCGTCGTAGTTTAACAGTTTGGCCCTTTCTGGGTATTGAAAACTTGCTTAGGTTCTGGAGCTCCAAAAATCTTTCAACTTCTGTATCTATTTTTATTTTATACAGTCCAAACGTTCCCCGTCGTGTTCGCTGCGGGTTAGAATTGACCTCTTCGATAAGCTGTTCGATCGTTTTTTCCCCGTCACCCGTGACGCGGGCGGGATGTCGGGCCCAAGCACAGGCAAACTTTCCCTTGATTACTTCTACACGTACATCATATCCATCGATATGTCTCTCGATGAGTACATCTTTGCCAATCTTGCTAATTTCCTGAAAAGCATCTTGGAGCTCAAATTCGTTGTTGAGATTGGGTTTAACTCCCTGTCCTTTTGCAAGATTTGGAGCCTTTACAACAACAGGGTATCCATATTTTTCTACAAAATCGAGAGCGTGTTGGATGGATTGGACGCGTCTTTGCTCGGGGACCGACACATTCCCCATTTTGAGCAATCTGTTGATGTTTGCCTTCTGTTTTGCCCAGCTTACACTTATCGCGGGGCTGTCATCACTTATTGTGCTCCGAAAAAGCCGTGAATTTTTTGCCCAACCAAACTGCCAGACACCATCTGGAAGACCAATCATAGGTATGTTTCGTTTAAATGCGACATCAATCAGCTTGGGAGGGTTGCTCGCTTTTGGAGATGCTTTATCAAGATCATCAAGAATTCTATTCAGATTTATTATTTGCTCATTTTTCGAGTCTATACGCGAAGTGACGTCTATTTCTTTTTGGACTTCCTCTAAAAGTTTGGCGAGTAAAAAATTTGTTATTTTGGGAGCATACGTTGGCAGGGCCAATGTATAGATAATTCCAGATATATCTTTATATACACTTTTTGTCTCAACAATTTTTCCAGACTCGCATGTGGGAATTCTGCTGATATCCTGCAATACTTTTATTGCGTAGCATATTGCTTGAAGCAAATTTTCGCGATCGTTACCAGCCCAGTATGGTGGTTCATTTTGAATATTTGAGCCTACTATTTCAGAAATGCAGTTGCTTAAATACACTGGCAGTGAACTTTGAATTTGCCTGTCAATTGGAAAGTGTAACTCACAATGGAGAAAGTATTGCTTTAATCCATACTTGTAACCGATATTCATGCGGGATTGGAGTATTTTGATTTCGTTCATGCGTTTTATTGAATTCCGGCTCTTTTCTGTATGGTGCACAATTGAATCTGTATCCTTAGCTGGAGTGGTCCGCAATACAGTTGCCCGGCAAAAACCACGTCTTGGACGTCAAAGCGCCGGAATTCACCTGTAGTTCTTTTGAGCCTGTATGATGTTTGCGACCTGATGCTGGGGTCTGGCGGTGATCCAGAGGTGCGGGGAAAACGTACCAAGCGTGTTCGATGTCAACCCTTGGTCGGGCGAACCTAATACAGAGCGGCTGATCTAACAGCTTTTGAGGCAGAAAATGCATGAAACCTGGAGTCGCTTGCGAGCGTTCAAATTAACTGTGTGTAAAATGGCGGGGCGTAGGGTCGACTTTACCCGTGCTTTGGCTGTTTCCATAGCCCTTATGCTTCCATCCATAGTTGATGCGGCAGGGCAGTTTCACGGTCCTCACCTAGTTGCGAAGTTCGCTGCCGATCCTCCAAGAGGCGCTGTGGACCTCTGCGTGCGCTATCAATGGGCGTGTAGTCCGAAGTGGGGAGCGGGCCCGTTGCCTCCCGACATACTGAAACTTGCAAAGCAGATTAACAATGACATCAATCGAAGGGTCCGCCAGATCGAAGACCAGCGACAGTATGGTCGCAAGGAGTACTGGTCTCTACCGACAAAGCGGGGGGGAGATTGTGAAGACTTCGCGCTTCTGAAAAAAGCGGCATTGATGCAGAGGGGAATTTCACCTGAGAACCTCCTGATAGCCACTGTTCTGGACCACAGACGCAACAACCATGCAGTTTTGGTTCTACGAACCACGGCCGGTGATTATGTCTTGGATAATGTGACCAATCGAATTCTCTTATGGTCCAAGACACGGTATTCTTTCCTGAAAATGCAAGATCCAAATGCACCTCACAAATGGCACGCGTTGCTGGCGGGTGGCGTATTTAATTAACGCATGCCGTGTCCCGCAGCCGTCGCGAACTCGCTGCCGTGCTTGTGTGGGAATGGTGTGCCAGTTCGTTTCTGCACGCATGATCCTCCGACAGATGGGGTAAGTCATCGGTTGGAGGATCATCGCAAGGCAGGCAAAGAAAAATTCTGAGGTCACTCAATTTTTCAATTATACTGAGAGTCTCTTCTGAGAGGCTTGTCATGAGATTTTCTTATTCAACATCAATCCTGGTCCTTTCATTGGCTATGGCCCCGACACTACACGCTCAGGAATGCGATGAGTGCGAGTGCTACGAGTGCGATGATTACGAACCTGAACCTTCACCGGCACAGAACGCTTACAGGGACTACCGGGATCGTGATTCAAGGACGCCTCCAAACACTCCTGAGCCTCCCCGTCCTGGGATTATAATTCCAACGGACCCGCCGGAGCCAGTGGATCCACCAGAGCCAGTGGACCCGCCAGAGCCAGTGGACCCGCCAGAGCCAGTGGACCCGCCAGAGCCAGTGGACCCGCCAGAGCCAGCGGACCCGCCAGAGCCAGTGGACCCGCCAGAGCCAGTGGACCCGCCAGAGCCAGCGGACCCGCCAGAGCCAGTGGACCCGCCAGAGCCAACATTCAGATTTTTGTCAGATTCTGAAGATGGCCCGCTGCGCGAACGTCGCCTGAAGTCATTGAAAAAACAGTCGTCGCAAGGGTCGTCTTTTTCCGCAAACTCGCTTGATACAGACGCGATTGTCGAACGCCTCGAGCAGATGGAGCGTATATGCAAGCGAGTTCCGGATGAATACATCGTTGCATGTTTTGCTGCGGCGTATCGTGAGTTGGCAAACGACATCCGTTCCAGTGGAGGGGATGAAGAAGTTCAAAAAGCTCTTTTGGATGCCGCTCGCAAACTTGACGCTCTGGTTGCGGGCAATCTGGATACAGAAAAACCTGCAGTTCGTGCACACCTGACATCGCCATCGGGGCAGAGATTGCGCTCTACACCACCGTTGCGCCCTGTACGCCCAAACACAGTCGAAAATGTGAAGCAGCAGGCAGCGAACGTTCTCGAAGAAGTGGAAACCGTTTTATTGCGATCCGCCTCGGACGACTCGTCAAGGGCGTTGTCCTATCAGAGAATAGCTGCCGCAGTGGGGTCGCATAAAGTTCTGCTTCGGTCTTCGTAATGTCAGCGCAGCCTCTAAAAACTTAGAGGCTGCGGGCTGTATGTTCAGGGCTGATTTCCTTAAGGCGGCGAGCATGTCTCATCGCACACGTGTTGGCGTGCTTCATGCTAACCGGAGCCGGCTGGAAAGAATGGGTTCATAAACGATGTGATGCAATCGGTAGACGTGGAATGGTTCACCGACTGGAATAGACTCACCCTGTAACTGACAGTCCATTTTGGAGATAATCTCACCCCAAGACCACGACCCGAAGACGCAATCGAGTTTGACCGATTCGCTGGCTTCTGTCAGAAGTTGTACTCATTTTTGGTTAACAATCTGCCTGAGAGGCGGATATTTTTCAAGTTCTGGAAAATGTGAGAACCACTCGCTTCCCCAGAATATATCAAAACAATTCAAATATTTACCAAGAACCTCAATGGCCTCATGCGCTCTTGGAGGGGAGATTGTAATCAAACAATGAAAAATCTGTCATTTTTTGGGCTAACATACGCTGATTAAGACCTTTTTGTGTCCTATGGAGGGCAGCGTAAATGCGAAAATTTTGCTTTCTTAAACGATCTGTATCAACACTTGCAGTCGGTCTGATCGCCTTTGGGGGCTGGGTGAATGTTCCCGGAAGTGTTGCGGCTGGAAACCTAAAAGGTGTTTCTGATCCCGTTGTGCGGCCTTATGCCAAGCAAGGGCGTACACTCACAGTACCATCCGGCCTTTGCACTTGGAATTGGGCCCACCCTTCTACATCTCAGGTAGTTGCAAGTTTGGCTGAGAGTCCAACATTCCATCGAAATATGCGTTATGTGGCAGAGCAGTGTCCGACAGTACTCTGCGATGCAGATTGGAACAGCAACTCCTTGAACTCCGCCGCAGAATTGATGCAAGGGCGGCGTTACTACCAATCACTTGTGCAATCTTTGCAAACTGCGTGCCCGAGGATTGCGCTGGTTCTTTCTGACAATGCGACAGCATCGATAGGAGACAGCCGCAACCCTGCTGCTGAAGGCCGTGCACGGGGTCCGGACGAAGACCGGATCGTTGGCGGGGACACTTCAGGACCAAATGGTCCACCGAGTGAGCCGCCAGTTGGTCCGCCGCCGTCACCACCGCCGTCGCCACCGGGGTCACCACCTTCGCCACCGGGGTCACCACCTTCGCCACCGGGGTCGCCACCGTCGCCACCGGGGTCGCCACCGTCGCCACCGGGGTCACCGCCGTCGCCACCGGGGTCACCACCGTCGCCACCGGGGTCACCACCGTCACCACCGGGGTCGCCACCGTCACCACCGGGGTCGCCACCGTCGCCACCGGGGTCACCACCGTCGCCACCGTCACCACCGGGGTCGCCACCGTCGCCACCGGGGTCGCCACCGTCACCACCGGGGTCGCCACCGTCACCACCGGGGTCGCCACCGTCACCACCGGGCAACAGTGGCTGCAGAAGTGACTGCAACAATGGCTTCGGGAATGATGATCAGGCTGCACCCGGTGGTTCAGCTGAGAATAACAAAGCTGAGAATGAAGGAGCTACCGACGATACCAATCCTGATGGCACAGGCACTCAGGGTAACAATGGGAATAACGGCAACAATGGTAACAATGGCAACAAT
>NZ_JFKC01000028.1 GCF_002115805.1 Marivita geojedonensis
TCCTGACCCTAGCCAAATGTTGTTTGGTTTGGAGATCGCAATGAAGAAGTCGCTTATGTCTGCTGCCGCTGTTATCGCACTTTCCTCGACTTCGGTTTGGGCTGCTGGCGATGCTGCGAGCGCAATGGAAATCGCCCGTGCGCAGGAAGCTTGCGGCGAAGATCGCGCTATACTTTCCGCTCGCTGGCTTGATGACGGTCGCATCGGGGTAACCTGCAATGCAGGCGCAGGCTGGCTCGGTGGAGGCGGCGCTGCGGCCGCTGGCGGTGCAGTTGCTACCAACTTTGTTCCGATCGCCGGTGGCTTGTTTGCAGTTGTCCTTGGCGCGGCAGCACTCGGCAACAACTCGAGCACCTCGGACACGCGCTAACAGCAATTGCTTGTTTGAGCCGTTTTTGGGGCACTGGCCAATTTGGCCAGTGCTTTCAGCATTCTGGGGTTCCCAAACGGATCAGTTCCGCTCCCTTGATCGTGTGGTACCCATTCATGCGATAGCGCGCGGTGGACATAAACCAGTCCTTGAGCGGCTTTGGATAGTGGTCTGCAATAACCTCTGACCAGTATTCAAAATGCTGTGGCGCCAGTGGTTGACCGTAGTAGCTTGGGCCGTGAAAGCCAAAGCGTGTTTCAGGATCAACACAAACATCTCCAGCGCCTAGATACATCGTACAAGACGACAAACAGATGCGCCCGCGGATCTCGACCCTCCGCCCAGCGGACTTCAACCGACGAATCTCGGCTGCGCGGTCACCAACTATTCCGCCACGATCATTTCCAACAACAAAGGCTGCAGACTGTGCCTGCAAGGCACCGCCGACGAGCGTGAAGCAAACAACGGACGCAGAGACAATACGGAAGGGATTGCGCAACATGCGTTGCGCAGAACTTGGGAATTTCATGGGTTTCACCCTGATTTTGGAACTCGACTACCCAGGCGAACACAGGACGGTCCGCCCACCACGGGGACAGTTAAGCGGCTACCGATTAACAGGGCTTTGAAGTCACAACTGTCTTCAAGTTTTGTTCTTTCAAGCTGAACTCGAATTGGTTGCAAATCTGATCGATGAACGACAGAACGCACTGGTCTGAAATGGTCAGCGAGGGCGTTGGACATGTCCAAGAGACCCGCCGAAAATTGGTATGTCGCGCAACTCAGGCCGCAGGGTCTGAAGCGGGCAGAGGAAAACCTGAGCCGTCAGGGCTTCCAGAGCTTTTGCCCAAAACGATTGGAAAGCGCGTTACGCAACGGGCGCCGCACAAATAGATTTGCCCCTCTGTTTCCGGGCTACCTGTTCATTGCATTTGATCCGAATGTATCTGGATGGACGGCGATCAATTCAACCCGCGGCATTTCACGATTGATCATCACTGACATTCGGAACCCAGTACCTCTGCCGGCCTCCTTCATGGCGGGCCTCATGGCGCGGTGTGATGAGGAAGATGTCGTGGGCGCGCCTCCTGACCTCAGCGAAGGTGACAGGATTCGCGTGCTGTCTGGCCCATTTGCTGAAGTGATCGCGCGGATCGAATCCCTTCAAGAAGGGGAACGTATCCAAATCCTCATGGACTTAATGGGTCAACAAACGCGGATCTCACTGCCAAGAAACAGGGTTGAGAAGCTCTAGCTTCAATCGATCCTGAACTATCAGGACCTGCTGCAATTTGGACTCACCAGGACGATTCCTGTCTTTGGGTCCAAACCATAACTTGCGCGATGGAAATTCGTGCGACACGCTCAAGAAATGGGCGTTTTGAAAACTTTGGGATATGCGTCAATCGTTGCGATCTTGGGGACTTTGCCAGCAAGATCCGACGAAGCCTTGCTGGCCAGTATCACCGAATGTGTCGGTCGCTACTCGGCACAAATGGAGCATCATTGGCTTTATGCCGACCAGCCAAGCCAACATATTGAAACACAACGATCACACCTGATCGACATTCTGGACACCTTGGTAACACCCGAGATCGCCACAAAGGTTTTGGCCGCGCGCATCAATGCGAAAATGGCACATGCCTCGCTTCTGACCCAGGCCGCTTTTTCAAGCGATCCCAGAAAGGCCTCTTGGGCCGAGAAACGAGCGATTCAATCGCTTAACCACTGCCAGAAGTTCTTGCTCGCACCTCCAGAAGACAAGCCGCGAATGGCCGCCCAAGACGCCCCGAAACTTGATCGATTGATGAATCAGGAAACTTGGAAAGCGTCACAATAGGGCGCAGCGACAAGCGGATCCGCCCAAAAAACAGACAAACGGCCATTTGAAGATCAAAACGTAGGCAAACTGCCTGTCCAGATGCGCCGCGAGCACTGAGTCTGTTCCTGTCCCGAAAAACTCCATCCTAGATACCGGCGGCTGATGGTGATCATCAGCAGATAGCGTGCGATGAGGCCGGCCGTTCAATTCCAAGCCCCACCGCACTCCGCAATTGACTTGCGTCAGCGGTATTTGGGGGCCGGAACTGCTCTTGGCAACCGCCGTTGCGCAAAACGTATGAAGGACGTTTGCATAATGTCGATGAAATTCCTCAGCACAACAGCGGCTGCCGCGCTTTTCGTGTCCACACTTCCCGCTTTCGCGCAGGACGTGACCTGTCCGATCAAAGTTGGTGTCCTGCACTCTCTGTCGGGCACCATGGCCATCTCAGAAACCACGCTTAAAGACACGATGGAGATGCTGGTTGATCAGCAGAATGAAAAAGGTGGTCTGTTGGGTTGCCAGCTCGAAGCGGTCGTCGTCGACCCTGCCTCTGACTGGCCGCTCTTTGCCGAAAAGGCACGCGAGCTTCTGACGGTTCAGAACGTGGACGTGATCTTCGGCTCGTGGACCTCGGTGTCGCGCAAATCGGCGCTGCCGGTTCTGGAAGAACTCAATGGCCTGATGTTCTACCCTGTTCAGTATGAAGGTGAGGAAAGCTCCAAGAACGTGTTCTACACAGGTGCGGCCCCGAACCAGCAGGCGATCCCGGCCACCGATTACTTCCTCGAAGAACTCGGCGTTGAGAAATTTGCGCTTCTGGGAACCGACTATGTTTACCCGCGCACCACGAACAACATTCTCGAAGCCTATCTGAAAGACAAAGGCATCGCGGAAGAAGACATCTTCGTAAACTACACACCTTTTGGTCACTCCGACTGGTCCAAGATCGTGGCTGACGTCGTGGCGCTTGGCGCAGACGGCAAAAAGGTTGGCGTGATCTCAACCATCAACGGCGACGCGAACATCGGCTTCTACAAGGAACTGGCGGCTGCCGGTATTTCCGCCGACGATATCCCTGTTGTTGCGTTCTCGGTGGGTGAAGAAGAACTCTCCGGTCTGGACACCACGAACCTGGTCGGCCACCTCGCGGCTTGGAACTACTTCCAGTCCGCCGACACACCGGCCAACGAAGAGTGGGTCGCTGCTTGGAAAGCCCGCATGGGTGAAGAGCGTGTGACCAACGACCCGATGGAAGCGCACTACATCGGCTTCAACATGTGGGTGAACGCCGTGACCGATGCCGGCACAACCGATGTGGATGCCGTCCGGACCGCAATGTACGGTCAGGAATTCCCGAACCTGACCGGCGGAACTGCTGTCATGCTGCCGAACCACCACCTCTCGAAGCCGGTTCTGATCGGTGAAATCACAGAGGATGGACAGTTCGACATCATCAGCCAGACCGAAGAAGTCCCGGGCGACGCCTGGACCGACTTCCTGCCGGAATCGGCGGTTCTCAAATCCGATTGGGCGGAACTGGGCTGCGGTATGTACAACACCGAGACCAGCACCTGCGTTCAGATCAAATCGAACTACTAAAGAACTGAGGTGCGTGCTTCCGCACGCACCCCTTCTCTACATCCATTCCCGGCGCAACCGAGGTTGCGCCACATCAAACGGATGACCCAATGCTGCGTCTTGCCGCTTTTCTCCTCGTTTCGATATCACTTGCTCTTCCGGCTCAGTCTCAACAGGCAGAGGCACCGATACAGCAGCTTCTGCAAACCCACAGCGAGATCATTCTGAAGAGTTCTCGCAGGACGATCGGACCTGCGGTCGATGCGCTCGCGAACTCAGGTTTGCCAGAGTCACAAACGGTCCTCGACCGTTGGCAGAACAAAGAGATGTGGGTCAACGAAGAAACCGGGCTGTTCGTTTTTGCCGAAGAAGTCGATCGGGACACATTGCGAATTTTCGATTTCGCCGACGGTTCGGAAATCGGTGTCGTGCCAGATGAAGGCTTTGATCAACTCAAGCCCAATTCGGGCATACGCGGCATGATCGCCACCGCCCTCGTCCAATTTCAACTGAGTGACCCAAACCCCGAAACGCGCCAGCGCGCTCTGGACGCGATCGAGCGCGGGGCGGAAGAAAGTCACCTCACCGCGCTGCGGGCAAGCATCCCACAGGAGACCGATGAAGCCCTGTTGACTCGGAAGAAGCGTTTGGAGCGTCTTCTGACGATTTCCTACGGCGAGGCCGATCAGGAACGGATCGAGGCGATTGAAAGCTTTGACGGGGACCTCGGCGTCGATGTACGCGCTGCACTTAACCCCCTGCTCGCTGTCCGCGTGGAAGCGGCAGAAACCGTGCCAGAAGACGCCGACGTGGGGCGTATTCTGAAACCCGGCTCGGAAGCGCTCTCACGCGAAGACGCTTATGATTTGCTGGTTCGCGCCGAGCTTGCCAGACCCAGGATCAGTCTGGATGATCAGCGTCAGGCGCTGATCGCGAATATTGCTGATGGGCAGGTCGCGGGAATCCAGGTCGCCACACTCGACACGCAAGCTGCACGCGACATGGCCTACGCCGCACTCGCTGAGCAGGGAACGGTCACTGCCGCCGCAACCGAAGCTGAAGTGAATGAGCGTCTCGCAAATCATGTCTTCTACGAACGCTACGTCGGTGCCCCACCCGAGGTAGTTGCGGCCGCACAATTGGCACTGAAAGCCATTGAAAACAAAGTGGCGGTCAATCAGGCCTTTGATCTTGGTCTTGACGCTCTATCGCTGGCTTCGATCTATTTCCTCGCTGCCATCGGTCTTGCCATCACCTTTGGTGTGATGGGTGTCATCAACATGGCGCATGGCGAATTCATCATGATGGGCGCCTACACGGGCTATGTCGTCCAGCTGTTCATTCCCGACTACACGCTGTCGATCCTCGTCGCGATCCCGCTGGCCTTTGCCGTTACCTTTGGCGCGGGTGTGGCGATGGAGCGGCTGGTGATCCGCTGGCTCTACCATCGCCCGCTGGAAACGCTGCTGGCCACATTCGGCATCTCCATCGCGCTGCAGCAGATCGCCAAGAACATCTTTGGCACGCAGGCCCGGCCTTTGACTGCGCCGGGTTGGTTGGACGGATCGCTGGTCATCAACGACATCGTGTCGATCAGCTATATCCGCATCGCGATTTTCGTGCTGGCGCTTCTGTTCCTCGCGCTGTTCCTGTTCGTGATGAACCGCACACGGCTGGGGCTCGAGGTGCGCGCTGTGACCCAGAACCCGCGCATGGCGGCATCGATGGGGATCAATCCCGACAAGATCAACATGCTGACCTTCGGCTTCGGCTCGGGCATCGCGGGCATCGCCGGGGTCGCCATCGGGCTTTATGCCAAGGTCACGTCCGAGATGGGCAGCGATTACATCGTGCAGAGCTTCATGACCGTTGTGGTCGGCGGCGTCGGCAATATCTGGGGCACGCTGCTGGGCGCCACTATGGTCGGCTTCCTGCAAAAAGGCATCGAATGGTTCAACCCGTCGAACACGCTGGCGGCGCAGACCTACATGATCCTGTTCATCATCCTGTTCATCCAGTTCCGGCCAAAGGGCATCATCGCCCTCAAGGGCCGCGCGGCGGAGGCGTAAGACATGACTGACGCTGCCCTCCCCCGCCGCCAGCCTTTCGCGCTGCGCTTTCCGTCTGTGATGATCTTTCTGGCCATCCTTGCACTGTTTACCGTCGGGGTGACGATCCTGTCGGAAGGGTTCGGGATTGGCGTCATTTCTACCAGCTTCATCAAGACGCTTGGCAAGACACTGTGCCTTTGCCTCGTCGCTTTGGCGATGGACCTGGTCTGGGGCTATTGTGGAATCCTCTCATTGGGACACATGGCGTTCTTCGGGATCGGCGGCTACGCGATCGGCATGTGGCTGATGTATGCCCGGACCGAGATCATTGTTCTGGAAAGCCTTGCCGCTGCCGAACTGCCGCCAACTGCGCAGGAGGTGTCCGATGGGATTGCCACACAGATCTTCGGTGTCGTCGGGTCGTCCGAGTTTCCTCCGATCTGGGCCTTTGCACATTCGTTGCCGCTTCAACTGGCGGCCGTGATCATCGTTCCGGGTCTGCTGGCACTGGTCTTTGGCTGGCTGGCCTTTCGCAGCCGTGTGACGGGTGTGTACCTGTCCATCCTGACCCAGGCGATGACCTTGGCGCTGTCGTTGCACCTCTTTCAGAATGACAGCGGATTGCGCGGGAACAATGGGTTGTCCGGGTTGCAGAACCTGCCGGGTCTGGATGACGTTCCTCAGGCGACTGTGTCGCTGTGGTTTTTCTGGGCCTCGGCCCTCGCCTTGGGTCTGGGCTATGTGCTCTGCGCTTGGATCGTGTCGGGAAAGTTCGGATCCGTGATCCGCGCCATTCGAGATGACGAGGCACGGGTGCGCTTCCTTGGATATCCGGTCGAGGCGTTCAAACTGGTGATCTTTACGCTGACCGCCGTGATCGCGGGCATTGCCGGGGCGCTCTACTATCCGCAGGCGGGCATTGTGAACCCGGCAGAAATCGCTCCCATCGCGTCGATCTACCTTGCCGTGTGGGTCGCCATTGGTGGGCGTGGTCGGCTCTATGGCGCTGTCATCGGCGCAGCGTTCGTATCGTTGCTGTCGACTTGGTTCACCGGTGGCCAGGCACCTGATATCAATCTTGGGTTTTACACAATCAGCTGGGTGGACTGGTGGACCGTGCTGTTGGGCCTGTCGTTCGTGGCGGTCACGCTCTTTGCGCCCAAAGGCATCGGCGGCTTGGTGGATATTCTGATCGACCGCAAAAGCCCCAACCGGCACGGCGCAGACCTTGGTCCGGATCAAGGCGCATTGCGGGAACAGGAGGCAGACAAATGAGCACTCTTCTCGAAGTTTCAGGCGTCTCGGTGTCCTTTGACGGGTTCAAGGCCATCAATAATCTGTCTTTCCAGATCGCGGATGCGGAACTGCGCGCGGTGATCGGGCCAAACGGTGCGGGCAAAACCACGTTTATGGACATCATCACTGGCAAGACGAAACCAGACGAAGGCCGGGTGATCTATGGCGACAAGGGAGCATCGCTTCTCAAGATGTCGGAAAGCAAAATTGCGCAGGCCGGTGTGGGTCGGAAATTCCAGCGCCCCACAGTCTTCGAAGATCAGAGCGTCTTCGACAACCTGATGATGGCGCTGAAAAAGACGCGTGGCCCACTGGCGGTTCTGTTCTTCAAACCGTCTCATGAAGACAAAGACAAGGTGGCGGATCTCGCCGATCAAATCGGTCTCTCAGGCGCGCTGCACCGGAAATCCGGTGAGCTCAGCCACGGACAGAAGCAGTGGCTCGAAATCGGGATGCTTCTGGCGCAAGACCCGCGTCTCCTGCTGGTCGACGAACCAGCCGCTGGGATGACCCCTGCTGAACGCGAGCACACCACCGACATCCTGCGGGAGGCAGCAAAGACCCGCGCTGTCGTGGTGGTGGAACACGACATGGAGTTCGTTCGCCGGCTCGAATGCAAGGTGACCGTGCTTCACGAAGGGTCGGTTCTGGCCGAAGGCTCGCTTGACCACGTCACGAAAAACGAACAGGTGATCGAGGTGTATCTTGGCCGATGAAATCCTGAAAACCGAACGCCTGACTCTGCATTACGGCGGCAGTCAGATCCTCAACGGCATCGACATGGCTGCCCGAAAAGGAGAAATCACCTGCGTCATGGGCACCAACGGTGTCGGCAAGACCAGCCTGCTCAAGGCGATCTCGGGCACCCATGCCTATTCCGGCGGGACACTGTCGCTGAATGGTGAAACCATTGATCACGCATCCGCTCATGCTCTGGCCCAAAAGGGCGTTGCTTACGTGCCGCAAGGCCGTGACATCTTTCCCCTTCTTACGGTGCGTGAAAACCTTGAGACTGGGTTTGCCTGCCTGCCGAAGTCAGAGCGCGCAATTCCCGAACACATCTTCGAGCTTTTCCCGATCCTCAAGGACTTCCTCAATCGGCGTGGCGGCGACCTGTCTGGAGGACAGCAGCAGCAACTCGCAATTGCACGCGCGCTGATCACGAAGCCGAAACTCCTGCTTCTGGACGAACCGACCGAAGGCATTCAGCCCAACATTATCCAGCAGATCGGACGGGTCATTGCCCTTCTGCGCGAACAGGCCGAGATGGCGATCGTACTGGTCGAACAGTATTTCAGTTTTGCCTACGACCTCGGAGATCAGTTCTACGTCCTTGAACGGGGCGCGGTAAAAATGAGCGGCGCAAAGGCTGATCTGGATCGGGATGCATTGCTGGCCGGAGTATCGGTCTAAGGACCCAGGTCAAAACCTAGTACCCCGGAGCGCATGTCGCGCTCCGGGGTATGTTTCACCTGAACCGCTCTACTTTTGATCCGCCCGCTTGAACGCGCCTTGCACGACGCGATCCATGACCATGGCAAGGAACAGGATTGCGAAACCGCCGAGCAGCCCCGGCCCTTTGGCCGCGAATTGCAGCGCCTCGAGGATTTCCTGGCCCAAGCCGCCCCCGCCTATGAGCGAGATGATCACCACCATCGACAGACACATCAGGATTGTCTGGTTTACCCCGGCCATGATCGATGGGAGTGCCAAGGGAATTTCCACATCCTTCAAGAGCTGCCATTTGGATGCGCCAAAGGCGACTGCGGCTTCCTTGATGCTTTCCGGTACGCCACGCATTCCGAGTGCGGTCAGACGAATGACGGGAGGCATGCCGAAGATGATGGTCGCCAGAATGCCCGGCGGGTTGCCAGTGCCAAAAAACGCAATGATCGGAATCAGGTAGACGAAAGCAGGCAACGTCTGCATCAGATCGAGCACGGGTTCGGCCATTCGGTACGCGCGCTGCGATTTCCCGAACCAAACGCCCAACGGGATACCGATCACTACGCACAGGATCACCGCCGCGCCGACCAGAGCAACCGTTTCCATCGCCAATGACCAATAGCCCAGCAACGCCGTGTATGCCATCGCAGCAACGGTGAAGATCGCTACCCTCGGCCCAGCCGCCCGATATGCAGTGACGGCAATGACCAGCATGACCACTGGCCAAGGCGAACCGTTCAACGCAAGCGTCAAACCGTCCAGAACCGTCCTGACGCCAGTTACGATTCCATCAAAAACATCCCCGCCCGCAGTCGCAGCGGCATCGATACGGGCCTCCATCCACGAAGCCACAGCACCGAAGAGTGTCCCTTCGCCTTCACCAAGGACAGCCTCAGAGACCTGACGCTCCGGGAACTCGTCGAGAAGCGCGAGCGAGTTGCTGACGGTGAATTTGTAGATGATCAGTGGCGCGATGGCTGCGGTCAGTACCGCTCCCAGAACCAGATTGGTTGTCGACCTGCCGCTTTCCGTTCCAGCCGGATCAATGCGCCAGCGTGAATACTGCTTTTCATACGCGACATTGGCGTAAACGCCCTGAATGAGCTTGAACAAAAGCAACAACGCGACGCCCGTGAGCAGTATCCCAAACCCTTCGGCCTGAGCCGCCTCGGCACGCTCTATGTTCTGATCGATCGCTTTCTGCATATTCGCGGCGAGCGTTTCAAAACGCTGTCGGCTGGTTTCATCAGCAGCTGCGGCGGCCTGATCCAGGCGCTCCTGCATGCGCTCGCGCTGTTGTTCAGCACGTTCCAGAAACTCCGCCCCTAGATTCCCCCATAACCCACGACCGATTTGCACCCATGCAATGATCTCGAGGATCAGGAAAGCCCAGAACATCCCCCAGATCGCGCGGGATGCCGCCCAGATCGGACCGAGCACCGCGGCCGCCACGTTGAAGGTTCGCGGAAGGGTGCCCGTACTGTCGTGAATCTTGTGAAAGGCTTCGACATAATAGGCGCCATTCGGGTCTGCGAAGGTCCGGATGGAACTGTCCAGGGCCTCGCGATCAACCTCGATATCCGAGGCAGCAGTGACCCTCACATCCGTAGCTGCGTCACTCATTCTTGCCCCCCTGAATTCCGCGCAGCAGGCGCGGCTTGGTTACGATCCCGATATCCGCGTTACCCTGTGTGATAACGACGGGAAGCTCCGTTTCCACGGCAAGATCAATCAACTGATCCAGATCCGCTCCCTCATCGGCGCGCGGAGCACCTTCAAGAGAACCTGTGAAGCTCTCCAAAGGCTCCATGATCGAATGGGCTTTCACCAGCTTGAGCTTCGAGATGCCCTGCACAAATTCGCGCACGTAGTCGTCCGCCGGGTTCATGACTATGTCTTCCGGGGTTCCGATCTGGACGATGACCCCATCCTTCATGATGGCAATGCGATGCCCAATCCGGATGGCCTCATCAAGATCGTGGGTAATGAACAAGGTTGTTTTCTTGAGCTGCGCCACAAGCGCCTTGAACTGATCCTGCAGCTGCAACCGGATGAGCGGATCGAGCGCCGAAAACGGTTCGTCCATCAGCAGGATTTCAGGGTCCGACGCCAAGGCACGCGCAATGCCCACACGCTGCTGCATCCCGCCCGACAATTCACGTGGCAGACGGTCTTCATAGCCTGTCAGATCGACAAGGCCCAGCGCATGATCCGAAATCGCCCAGCGTTTGGATTTCGAGACTTTCCTGATTTCCAGCGGATAGGCCACGTTGTCCCGCACCGACCTGTGCGGCAAGAGCGCCATATGCTGGAACACCATCCCGATCTGCTGCGCGCGAATGCGACGCAATTCGCTGGCCGAGATCGCTGAAACATCCTGCCCCAGAATTTCGATCTTGCCGGCTGTCGGTTCGATCAATCGGTTCACATGTCGCACAAGGGTGGACTTGCCTGAACCTGACAGCCCCATAATGCAAAAGATCTCGCCTCGGGAGACTTCGAAACTGGCGTCTTGCACGCCAACAACACACCGAAAGCGTTCGAGGACTTCGGGCTTGGTCAGACCTTCGTTCAGGACGGCCTTCATCGCCTCGTCACTGCGCTCTCCGAAGATCTTCCAGACGTTTTCAAGTTTTACGACGGGATCGTCCATACGCCTCTCCCTCATGCTGTCCGTGCCCAAAAACGCGGTATTCGCAGGGCACATCGGAAAAGGGCCGCTGCGGTATCGCAGCGGCCCTGATGAGAGAGGCTTAGTTGGTCAGCCAGTTGATCACGGTGTCTTCGTTATCCGCGACCCATTGCTTGGCAAAGTCGGCCGCTTCAACACCATCCACGGCAAGGGCCTTGCCCATTGCGCTGAGGTCGTCGCCGGACATCTGGTAGTTCCGGAACAGCGACGCGACTTCCGGGTAGCTGTCTTCAAGTTCCTTCGCGTAATGCAGGTGCAGGGTCGCACCGTTCCACGCGGTGGATGCCTGTGATTTCTCAAGCCAATCCGGATCATCGGTCGGCTGAACGATGGTCCAGGTAGACGGATCATGTGCAGGCTCTTCAAGAACGTGCAGGTCCTGCGTCACAAAGATGTAATGTGGGCTGTAGCAGAAGCCGATCCACGGATCGCCTGCGGTGGTTGCATTCGCAAGGTTGGCGTAGGCAATGGTTTCTTCGTATTCGGTGAGTTCGAACAGCTGGTCGTAGCCATACGACTTCGCGCGGATCTTCTCGACCACGGTCGAGGCCCAGCCCGGAGCACCGATCCAGACTTCCGGCGTGCCATTTCCGTCGGTGTCGAAGATCGCGATCTTGTCCGGGTCACTGAGATCATCAATGGTTTTGATGTCGTACTCTTCTGCGATGTAGGACGGAACGCACATCCCCTGCTCGGCTTGCACCGGGTTCGTGTTCATGACCACGCTGCCTTTTTCTTTGACATAGGTGTCATGCAGGTTCTGTTGGTTGGGCATCCACACTTCGGGATGCACATGCATGGAGCCGGAATCCATTGCCTCGAACACAATCGGGTTGGTGCCGTTCTGCAACTCCACATCCAGCCCGAGGTTGTCCTCAATGACAACTTCCAGAACATGGGCCGTAGCATTCACGGACGCCCAGTTCGGCACACCGATCACGATGTCTGCCGCCTGAGCCGTCCCGGCCGCCATCATTCCCACAAGAGCGGTCGTGGTCAGCACCTTTGCTGTCTTGATCTTCATATAAATGTCCTTTCCCTGTTGATTGATTTTGTTTCAGAGGGACGTGGCAATTCTTGCTTCGTCATCCCCCTCTTTCACGTCGGATGAGGACACACCCGACCGCGAATACTCAACTGCGGCGCTCACAAGCACCTGCAGCGCATCGAACACTTGTACCTTAGCGACAATATCTGTCGTCAAAAGTGAAAACTCAGTGCAGCAAATACAGATCACATCTGCCCCATCCGCCTCCATCTGGGCACAAACATCGGACAGGGTATGGGCGGCAAATTCGGACGGTCCCTGCGACTTGATCGACCGGATCGTGGCAAGGACCCGGCCTTGCTCGGACGCATAAACCGGGCTCAGGCCCGCATCAGCCAAGGCCCGTTCAAATACGCCGACCTGCTGAAGTGCTGGCGATCCAAGCAGGCCCACTTTGCCGCCCGGAGAAATTCGCGCAGCTTCGGCGCACGCCATTTCAACCATGTTCAGAAATGGTTTATCCGTCGCGGCGGCGACCTGATCGGCATAGTAGTGCGCCGTGTTGCAGGGCATGACAAGCGCCTCTGCCCCGGCGGCGACCAATCCCTTTGCCATCTGCGCAAGCACTGGCCCAGGGTCCTCTCCGCGTCCTTCAAGAATGGCGGCGATACGGGACGGCACCTGCGTGTTGTTGTCGACGAGAAGCGGAATATGGTCCGCATCATCTCGGGCCTGAACAGCGTCCACAACCTTTTGCATGAAATAGATTGTCGCCTCGGGACCCATCCCCCCGAGAACCCCGATCCGGCGCATCAGGCTGCTCCTTTTTGTAAGGTCTGCCCGACCACATGCGCGATAATGTCCGCAACATGCGCGCAATCCTCAAGGCTGAACGTCAATGGAATTCGCATATCAAGCAGTCCGGCAAGTATCGCATCCGTTCTGGGCATTTTCTGAGCGGGCATGTAGCGCCAACTCTGGTGGTTTGACGTAAATCCAACCGGCTTGGCTGCCCCGAACCACTTGAGTTCGACTCCAAGGGCCCTGACACGCTCGACGACTTCCCGAATGGTCTCTGCACCGACTTCAGGCATCAGAAACTGGAAAGACGACCCAACATATCTCTCGGCGTCAGGCCGGTGCGGAACGTAAATGCCGTTCATCTTGCGCAGGCGATCGGCGATCAGGTCATGTCGCGCGTTCCAGCGGTCAATGTTGGTTTCAAGACCCGCCAACTGTGGAAGCAGGATGGACGCGCGCAGATTGTCCATGCGACCAGACATATTGGGCGTGTCCAGACGAATGTCCTCGAACACGTCCGCTGCCGGCCCGGCACCGTGCCGCTCATAGAGCATGTACGACCCGGACAACATGATCGCTCGCGCCATGAATTCCGGATCATCAGAGGTCAGAAGCCCCCCTTCACCGCTGTTCATGTGCTTATATGTCTGGGTGGAGAAACAACCGGCGATACCAAAGCTGCCGGATTTCCTGCCGTTCCATGCAGCGCCCATCGTGTGCGCGCAATCCTCGATCAAAGGCACGTTGTGGCGATCGAGAACCGCCATCAGTGCCTCCATGTCACAAAGATGTCCTCGCATGTTCGACAGCAGGAGAACCTTCGGCGCGCTTGCGGCGATCTTTGCTTCAAGATCATCCAGATCTAGCACCAGATCAGGTGTAATCTCGACCAGTACGGGTTCTGCGCCAACCCCGGCAATCGCACCAGGCACCGGGGCCAGAGTAAACCCGTTGGTCAGAACCTTGTCACCGGCACCCACGCCCAGCGCACGCAATGCTGTTGCCATTGCATATCCGCCGGAGGTGCACGCCAGACAGTAAGCCGCCCCCTGATATGCTGCATACGCCTTTTCGAGTTCAGCTGCTGCGCCAATCTCACTGCCGGTTGTGTTGTAGCGATGCAGCCGCCCACTGCGCAGCACCTCAACCGCCGCGCCTATCGCCTCTTCGGCAATAGGCTCCTGCTGGGTAAAGCTGCCGGTGAATGGCTGCATCAGGGCATCACTCCGCTGCCATGGTCGGCGCGTCGTAGTCGAACGCTGCGGTATAGCCAAAAAGCGCGACACCACCGCCCGTATGGACAAAGACGATATTCTCGTCGCCCGCGAACGCACCTTTGCGGATCAGGTCGATCAGACCAGCTGCGCCTTTGCCGGAATAGACCGGATCAAGCAGG
Organism: Marivita geojedonensis; assembly: GCF_002115805.1. Classification (GTDB taxonomy): domain Bacteria; phylum Pseudomonadota; class Alphaproteobacteria; order Rhodobacterales; family Rhodobacteraceae; genus Marivita; species Marivita geojedonensis. The sequence goes on from NZ_JFKC01000028.1 coordinate 14,444, forward strand.
ATGCCTTCAAGACGGGCAAACATTTCGATGGCTGCAAGACCTTCCTTGGTCGGAATGCCGTAGCCTTCACCGACGTAATCGGTGTTCGCCTCAACATCCTCACGGGACACAACACCGGGGCAACCTAGTTTCTCAGCCGTTTTGACGGCGAGGTTATAAACGTTCTCTTCCTGCTTTGGCTTGGGCGCACGCACACCGATGCCCAGCAGCGGGATATTCGCATTGATCGCCTTCAGACCGACCACAAGGCCGGCCTGCGTGCCTGCGCTCCCGGTCGCGTGCACAATACGGTCGATCTTGAGACCCATGTTATTGGCCTGCGTCACCAATTCCATGGCCGCATTTGCATAGCCCAACGCGCCGGTCGGGTTCGATCCACCGCCGGGAATTGTGTAGACGTTGCGCCCTTCCGCGCGGAATTTCTCGGCAACGACCTCCATCGCAGCATTCATGTCCAAACCGGTGCCCGGACGCTTTTCAGCTGTCGCCCCGTGCAGGAAGTCCAGGAAGACGTTGCCGTTCAGATTGTAGTTCGGATCATTCGACCCGGTGCGATCCTCAAGCAGGATGTGGCAGTCCATCCCCAGCTTGGCAGCGCAAGCAGCCGTCTGGCGGGCGTGGTTGGACTGTGTTGCACCCTGAGTGATGACGAGATCGGCACCCTGCGCCTGTGCCTCTGCCATCAGGAATTCGAGCTTGCGGGTCTTGTTTCCGCCGGTCGACATGCCGGTGCAGTCATCCCGCTTGATCCAGATGCGTGGGCCGCCAAGCTCTTTGGACAAACGGTCCATCGGCTCCAAAGCGGTGGGAAGATGAGCAAGGTTTACGCGGGGGAATCGGGAGAAGTGCATCAGACGTCCTTTCGAATGAGTCCCGGTATCAGTTGTGCATGTTACCAGCCTCGTCAAATAGAAAAACTGGCGCTAATATGCGCATTCTGCATAATGGGGGCACTATGCGCATAGACTGGATCGAAGACCTTGTCGCCCTTCTGGACAGTGGTGGCGTTGCGGACGCAGCCCGCCTGAGAAATATAACACAACCCGCGTTTTCGCGGCGCATCAAAGTTCTCGAAGAAGTGCTCGGGATCGAATTGATCGACCGATCGGTGAAACCTAGCGGCCCATCCTCGGTGCTGCGTGATCGAGAGGCCGAACTCCGCAAGCTCGCAACAGAAACCCGGTTGCTACTCTCGGACATGCGGCAGGAACAGACGATGGGGCTCAGGCAGCTCGTGATCGCAAGCCAGCACGCCATTACAACCTCTCTGGGAACGCAAATCATCAAGTCGGTCGCCGAGCCCAGCCACACGCACGTTCGTCTTCGCTCTGCCAACCGCGACGAATGCGAGACGCTTCTCATACGACGTCAGGCAGCGATTTCCCTGACCTACCGGATCAAGTCCGAACCAATCGGAGAATTGCCATCCTTCCTTACAGAAGCCGTCCTTGGGTCAGAAACACTTATCCCTGTCTGTGGTACCGCACACGCAACGGAGCTGATGAAACTGTTCAATTCCGGAGTCCTGAGAATCATTGGGTATCCTGCGGACGTGTTTCTCGGAGCTGCGATCACCCGCCACGTCCTGCCGGCACTGGAAGGTCGGTGCAGCGTCAGCGTCGTCACCGAAACGGGCCTCTCCACCGCCGCGCTTCAACTGTCGCAATCGGGTCTTGGAGTGGCCTGGGTCCCAGAAGCCCTCGCACGACCTGCCCTTAGGAGGGGTGAGCTCACCAATCTTCAAGACACGCTTGGCGGTATCGAGATGGATCTTGTCGCGCAAAGGTGGTCTACAACATCAAATGCAGCCACACTTGATGCCTGGACCCGTCTGACGGAAGCACTCTGACTCGAAAGGCTCCGTCCCTTCAGCTTTTGCCTCTCACGCGTCGGACCTGTTCCGCGACAGAGGCCCGCAACTCATCCGGCAAACTGTCAATGGCGCGGGCCAGATGACTCAGATCTCGCCGCGTTTCGTTCAACCGGTCGATCAATGTCAGCACAACTGGAAGCGCATCCGTTGGAACCTGCATGTCCTTCCTGAGATCACAAAGCAGCCTGATCCGCGCAACATCAACTTCGTCAAACATCGGCCCCACATCACTCTGCGCCGGTTTGACCCATCCCTCGCGCACCCAGAAACGCAACTCCCTGAGGGTTACGCGCCGCACCTCGGCAAGCACCCGACGTTCGTCCATACTCATGTTTGCCTCCGCAGGTCTTTTCGCGGGTCGAACCGCGACACCTCACGCCATCGCTTGGCCAAGTCCTCCAACTCGGACTCAATGACATCCGGCAGAACGACCTTCAGCCGCACAAATTGGTCGCCGGCACCCCCTTTGGCGCGTTGAACACCCTTCCCCTTGAGACGCAGCCTCCGACCAGAGGACACGCACTTGGGGATGGACATGGAAACCGTGCCTGAGACTGTCGGCACGTCGACTTTGGCACCCAGAACAGCCTCGTCCACTGTGATCGGCAGCTCGATTTCGATGTCATCGCCATCGCGGGCAAACACAGGATGTGGACGTACCGCAATTGTAATCAGCGCATCGCCGGGTGGCCCTTCTCCTATCCCCGCCGAGCCTTTTCCGCGAAGCCGCAGCGTCTGACCGTCCCTGACACCTTTCGGAATCGCGATTTCGATTCCCTTCCCGTCAGGCATGGTCACGCTGCGTTTGCTTCCAAGCACAGCATCAAGAAAATCGACTGTCAGGTGATATCGAGTGTCTTGACCACGTGCGTTGAAAGACTGCCATGCCTCACCTCCTCCGCTGCGATAGCGACGTCCAAAGAGATCTGAGAACACATCCGACATGTCCTCAAACTCATGCGTGCCCCGGCCCGGATCATAACGTTGCCCGGCGTCCTGCCCTGCGTAGTGGTGGTAATACTGCCGTTCCGGGCGTTGCTGCCCGCTCGCATCAATCTCTCCCGCATCAAAGCGCTTACGCTTCTCGGGGTCACCCAATAGCTCATAGGCTGCTGAGAGCGCCTGGAATTCGGCCAACTTGGATGAGTCGCCCGGATGGAGATCGGGATGCAGGGTTTTGGCGAGCTTTCGGTAGGCCTTCTTGATCTCGTCCTGCGTTGCAGATTTCGTGAGCCCAAGGACCTTGTAGGGATCGTCACTCATCCGATGTTCACCCCAAAATGCTAAATGCGCAGTCAACTCCACCAACAGCACGGGGCTGCGGTGCCAAGATACCCCTCACATCACCATCGCTTCGATTCGTAGGACAGATGCCCGAACTCGGCCTTGAGTCAGATCAATACTCGCCTTTGCGAGATCGAGACACACGTCAAGCACATCGAGCCATCGCGCACGCACACAACAGCGCATAAAAACAATAATCAGTTGTATGGGGAATGGTGCCCAGGAGAGACACCAACATATTGTATTACAATGTTTTTATTTGTCCATCTTTGTCAGTATCCCCCTAAAAACACTGCCCTATCTATCCCGTTCTGTCTTGCCGTGTTCGCCTGCATCCAATAACCTAGGGTGGATATTTCGGTGGACACAGAATGCGCGCCCAGAACAGACTTTCGGCTCAATTCATCAAACATGCCCCTGTCGGCAAGCATTGCGATGGTGCGGGTCTGTGGCTGGTAAAACGTGACGACGGCGGGGCGCAGTGGGTGTTACGCGTCACCGTTTACGGTAGACGCAAAGAAATGGGTTTGGGTGGGTTCCCAACTGTGTCCTTGGCCGAAGCCCGCAAATTGCGAGACCGCTGGAGAAAGGTAGCGGCGGCAGGTCGCAATCCCATAAGAGAACGGGAAGCCGAACGGCGCGCCGCGCGGCGCGAAGACATTTCGCTTGCCGTTATCACGGCTGATGCGTTTGAAGCCCGAAAAGCAGAATTGAAGGGCGATGGCGCGGCTGGGCGATGGCTGTCACCTCTAACCCTTCACGTCTTGCCCAAACTGGGCCGTGTTCCCGTGACTGAACTAGACCAGCGCGACATTCGCGACACGCTGGCCCCCATCTGGCACACGAAAGCCGACACGGCGCGCAAAGCCATGAACCGTCTTTCTATCGTCCTGCGTCATGCGGCGGCGCTGGGCTTGGATGTGGATTTGCAGGCAACCGAGAAAGCCAAGGCTCTGTTGGGCAAGTCGCGCCACAAGCCGAAAAACATCCCGGCGATGGATTGGCGCGATGTGCCTGACTTCTATGCAAGCCTCGAAGAACCGACACTGACCCATCTGGCGCTGCGCCTTCTCATTCTGACCGGCGTGCGTTCTGGGCCGCTGCGGAACTTGCGGCTTGAGCAAATCGACGGTGACATTTGGACCATCCCTGCTGACGCCATGAAGGGGCGAAAGGGCGCAACTGAGGACTTCCGTGTGCCCCTGTCAGATGAAGCGAAACGCGTGATTGATCTAGCGCGTCCGCACGCCCGCAACGGCTATCTGTTTCCGAACACGCGTGGCGGCGTGATTAGCGACATGACGCTGTCACGGCACATGGAACGGCGGGGGCTAAAAGCGCGCCCGCATGGGTTTCGCACCAGCCTGCGCACATGGCTGGCCGAAGCCACTGACGCCCCGCACGAAGTCGCAGAAGCGATGTTGGCGCATGTTGTGGATGGCGGTGTGGTGCGGGCCTATCGGCGGACAGATTACCTCGAACAGCGTGCCACGCTAGCCGAGCGCTGGGCCGACTTTTTGAACGGCGGTGCTGGGCAGGTGGTGACGTTGGCGGGAAATGGGTGAAGATGCGAGGAAATGGTTTACCCAAATCGTTGCCGGTTTCGGCCATAATTGCAGCGTTTAATTTAAGAAACTCTGAAGTTTCTGAGTCACTGAACGCTGCCCTCGCTCGTGCCCAAATTGATGAATGGGGCGGGACACACCGCCCCTTGGACTGGGCCAGAAATTTTTTCGAAACCGCATACCAACCGAACCCAGTAACCGGTGCGGCATCTTTTGTTGGCATTCCGAAATCAATCCAAAGCCTTCTTTTGCACTTTGCCGCTGAAACGGAACTCGCCGTGAACGGCCAAATCTCGGAGGGCATAGGGTCAGAAATTGCGCATTGGGCAGCAACTGACTTTGACACATTCACGATGGCGCAAATGATGGTGATAGAGGCTGCAACTGGGAAGCCTCGACTGCCTGCGTCGCTCCATAACCTTACCAAGAAAATTGCTTCTGGCACGACCGCGCCCCAGAAAAGAGGGGACCGCTCTTGGAAGCTTTCCAACCGCAATCGAATTGGCATTGCTGCGCTAAACGTGCTGACTAATGAAGCAGGTTTCGACTTAACGCCGACACGAAGTGTAGCGAGCAGCGGTGTGTCGGCCTGCGACATCCTTGCGGAAGCGGCGAGCGGCTTTGGATGGGCGAGTATTACAGCCGCTGGTGCTGATGAGATTTGGCGCAATCGGGAGCGTTGGACTCTCGAGTGGCACTTGTGCCTTGCGCTGGGTGCATTCATGACCGGCGAAGAAAAAGGATTGCCTACTGAATTTACCTTACGGGCACTTAGGTGGTTGAAAGCCGTACCGTCGGGGCGAAAAGGCAAAAACCAACCCGATGAGCCGACAGCCTGAATAGGACAAATCTGCACTGCACCTTATGAGAAAGGACAGTGCAGCATGGAAAACTACCTCACTTTGAATGAACTGCGCGCCAAGCTGGGCAATCGCTCACGCTCTGCGATTTATGGCGACTTGGCCGCGGGCCGTTTGCCGCAGCCCATCAAACTGGGTGGCCGTATTTACTGGGCTGAAGCCGACGTTGACACCCATCTGCGTAATCTAAGCGGGGAGGCAGCGTAAAAAAAATGATCGACCAGAGAGCAAACCCCGGCGCAGCGGCAACTGCGACCGGGGCGGATAGCAAATTTGAAGCTGAAAAACCTCTCACGCAGAATACGCCTCAAATCGTTTTTTTCGCAAGCTTCTATTGGGATCGGCGGTCTGGCTCGGTCGAGCGCCTCCGCAGCTTTGCGGGGATCGCGACATGAAGGACATTTTTCAGGCTAGCCCGATAAAACGCCCTCGCGCCACCAAGGCCGACATGGAAGCGCGAGCGCAATTTCTAATAGAATATGCAGAAGAGCATGGTCCCGTCACTGTGCGGGGTTTGTTCTACGCGGCCACCGTCGCAGGCGTTCCCGGCATCGAAAAGACCGATGCAGGATATAACAAGGTGCAGACTCAAGTGCTGAAATTGCGCCGAGAGGGCAAAATGCCCTACGGGGTAATCTCCGATGGCACACGCTACATGCGCCGACCCCGTACTTATGACGGCTGGACAGAGGCGCTTCGCACAACTGCCGAGGCGTATCGCAAAAGCCTGTGGACAAATCACCCGGAGCAAGTCGAAATCTGGATTGAGAAGTCCGCGCTCTCAGGAGTTATCTTTCCCGTGACGGCTGAGTATGAAGTGCCGCTCATGCCAACCGGTGGCTACGTTTCCGAAACATTTGCTCACGATGCCGTCGAGAACATGCGCGGCACCGGCCAGCGTCTAGTGGTCTATTCGCTCTATGACTTCGACCGCAGCGGACGGGATGCTGAGGCTTCCTTGAAAGAGAAGGTCGAGCGGTTCGGGCGTAAGTATGGTGTCCCGGTCAGCTTCGAACCTTTGGCCCTGACCTACGCGCAAGTGAAGGCGCTGGATCTTCCTACCCGCCCCGCCAAGCGCAAGACAGCCGCAGACCAGCGGTGGACCTATCCCTTCGCGGCTGAACTAGACGCGATACCGCCTGACAAGCTGCGCGACATGGTTCGCGGCGCGATTGAGCGTCACTTGCCAGCATCCGAACTCGAACATCTCAAGATGATTGAGCAGGCCGAGCGCAACACGATGTTGCAATTCATCGGGGAAGCATCGTTATGAGCGTTTCTCAGCACATCCCCCCCGATATCAAGAAGGTTGCGCGCTGTGTTGGTTACGCTGCGTGGCTGCATACAGTCGATGCATGGCTTGGCTTGCCGGTTGTTCTGGAGGCGCGTCTTGCACCGCACAAACGCGCTGCACTGGCCCACGCGACGTTGCGCTCCCTCTGCAATGAACACGTCGAGGCGGTCTGCGCGTCCGTCTTGCCGCAGAATGCAGGACAGCCGCAGGCAGCCTTCTCGGGTATCATGGACCAAGCCGCGTTCTGGGCCGATTTGGCAACTCAGGATGAGCGTGACGCGTACATGCTGGCGTCTTTCAACCGGTCGCCGGAAACCCGTCAAGCAGCCTTCCTTGAATTCGTGCAGCGGAGGGCGGCGGCATGATGCGCGATTTTGACGATATGGACCACCAGGACCAAGCGCACCGAGCCGAGCATCCCAAGGCGCATGACGAACGTGCCAAGGCCGGCGAGAAGTCGCGCTTCTATTGCGCTGCTACGCTTAAGGGAGCGCCTGTACCGCCGCGTGAGTGGCTTGTGCATGACCTTATCCCTCAAAACACCGTCACGTTGTTCGGCGGCGACGGCGGCACAGGCAAGAGCCTGCTGGCCTTGCAGCTGGCCGTTGCCGTTGCCACCGGGCGCGAGTGGATTGGTAAGGCCGTTCCCAAGGGCAATGTTATCTTTATCAGTGCGGAGGATGACGACGCAGAATTGCATCGCCGCCTTGATAACATTCTGAGAGCCGAGGGCCGGACCTACGACGACTTGTCGGGCCTGATCCTGCGTTCCTTGGCTGGCGAAGACGCGCTTCTCGCCGTTGATACACAAGTTAAATTGATGGCGTCCGAACTGTTCAAAGAACTCGATGCCCGTGCTGCGGATGAAGTTCCGCTGCTAATCGGTATCGACACTCTGGCTGATGTCTATCCGGCAAACGAAAACGACCGGGCCAAAGTCCGCCAGTTTATCGGCATCCTGCGCGGTCTCGCGCTCAAGAGACAATGTGCCGTCGTTTTGCTTGGCCATCCGTCCCTGACGGGGATCTCGAGCGGCACCGGCACATCCGGGTCGACCGCTTGGAATAACTCTGTGCGATCCCGTTTGTACCTGTCGCGGATCAAGGACGGGTCGTTCGAGGCCGATCCTGACCGCCGTGTGCTGACGACGATGAAGGCCAACTACGGCCGCATTGGCGGTGAAACGCATGTCAAATGGAAGGCTGGTGTCTTTGTCCTCGAGCCGAGCGAGGGAGGCATGGACAAAATGGCAGCCGGGGCCAAAGCGCAACGCGTGTTCACGAAATTGCTGGATACCTTCACGGCACAAGGGCGACGCGTGAACCATGCGGGCGGGACCACGTACGCACCAAAGGTATTCGCGGAACATCCTGACTCCGAAGGCATGACCAAGAAGGCATTGAAGACGGCGATGGAGGGTCTGCTTGCGGCGAAAAAAATCAAGATTGAAACCGAAGGACCGCCATCGAAGCGGCGCTCATTTCTGGCGAGGGCCGACCAATGATTGACCTTCCAACCCCATTCCAACCCGACCCTCCAACCCCTTCCAACCTAGGGCCCAACCCCTTGCCTACCCCCGTTCCAACCCCTGTGTTCCACTATCCCCATACCCCTAAGGGACTGCGCATCCCCCTAGGCGGGGCTGCGCATCCTATCCCAAGCCGCATACCGTTCGGCGCGGCCAGCGCTCGCGAAGCGGAATTCAATAATTTGGTGTTCAGAAATGACCCGTAAAAACCGCTCAAATACGGAAGGTCGTAGCCCTGACGGCACATTCGCTCCCGGCAATCCCGGCAAGCCGAAGGGCGCGCGCCACAAAGCCACACAGGCCGCACTGGCGCTGTTGGACGGCGAAGCTAACGCACTGACCCGCAAAGCGGTTGAACTGGCTTTGGAGGGCGACACAACGGCTCTGAGGCTTTGTCTAGAGCGTATTGCACCGCCTCGCAAAGATGCTCCGGTGACCTTTGATCTGCCACGAATGAGATCAGCGGAAGACGCTGCAAAAGCGGCAGGCTCGGTTCTTGATGCTGTTGCGTCTGGAGGCCTAACCCCGACCGAAGGCGCTCACATTATGGCCTTGGTGGAAAGCTATCGGCGGACACTGGAGACGGCTCAGTTGGAGGGTCGACTTGACGCGCTTGAGAAAGCACTTGGGAGGCATGATTGGTGAAAAAGATATCGCAGAAGGTCTACGCGACATTAACACCGACACAACGCGTAGCCGCGTATGTTGAGGCTCTCGCCCGCGGCGACGAAGACGAAGTGCAACGCTTGAGGAGTAGTTGCCCCAGAGTTGAGTACCGCCGAATTGACCCGCGCTTCACAATAAGACTCGACACGTTGTTTGCTCTGGCAATGGCGACCGAGGCTGATCTCAAAGAAAGCGCACTAGGTTTCTTCGTCGCGATGCGGTTGGATCCAACGAAGGCAAGAGATTATCTGCAGCAGTTTGCGAATACACGCCATGCTTGGCAGACCATCCTATCCACCTTTGGAGTGGACGCAAAGGCCATGCAATCGGTTGGACCGCCCTCAAGCCCATTTTTCGAGTTCATCGACCCATTGATCCCGAAACCCGACGAAGAAGCCTCCAGAAAACTCTCAAGTGAAATGCTCAGGTTTCTCGACTGACGGCATTTAGTCGACTATCCCAAAGCCAGCTACGCTTGGTCGGTGCACTGTTTCCAATCGGCGGAGCAGAGTAGCGAGCGGCACCTGCGTCCGATTAGGCGGGTGGCGTGATCGTCACTCAGCGGTCTCTTGGATAGATGCAGTGGGCTCCAGCGCCTCCTGGAGCAAGGCTTCGAGGAGGCGGGTGCGGGTGGTGTCGGCGTTGGTCAGGGAAGCCTCCAGCCGGTCGCAGAGGGCCATGAGGGCGTCGACCTTGGCCACGATACGGTGTTGCTCGGCGAGAGGCGGCAGAGGTATCAGGACCGTCTCAAGAATACCCAGATTGATATTCTTCTGCGCGGTTGCTGGAGCAAATTCCAACAGGTTCGCCTTCGCCGTCCTGATGAAATACTCGAAGTATCTCGCGTTATCGAACATTGATGCTGGAACGAGGCCAACCACGCTGTCTGGAAAACAGGCATCGAAGTCCAAAATGCCACTATCGGCGATATTCGCGGCAATCGTGATGCACATAGTGCCACGCGGCCAGAGCATGCTCTGCGCCAAACCGACTTCATTATAGAAGCCGGTATTGGACGTGATCCGACCACCTGACCTTGCGACGTCTCCGGTCTGAATGAATGGAATCTCTCCATCCCTGTAAAGTGCGGGATCGTTTCGTGGTCTGTGTTGGGATTTACCACGACCGAAAGTCCCAAGTTCCGGAAATCTGGCCCAAGCCCAACCAAACGGCAGATCGAAAGGTGCCAATGTCATATCTACAGGTGGGAGCGGTTTAGGCCTTTTGAACTTTCCAGCTTTTGCCAGTTCATTTTGCTCTACCGCTATTGCTTCCAGCAACTCCGATGCCGGTTCATCTTCCGCCTCCTGCTCCACCAGCTTCCCACGAACCGCGAGGTTGAGGATGTTTTGGCGGAGGGACTTGATTTGGTCGGAGCGCGTGGTGAGTGCGGGGAGGGCTTCGAGGGCGAAGCGGGCGTGGGTGGGGAAGTCCTCGGGCGTGGTGTCGGGGCCGGTCAGGCGGGCAAGGCTGGCGGCGGTGAGCTTGTCGCGCACTTCCTCCCGCGTCTTGCGGGCATCCTCCAGCCGATCACAGAGCGCCATAAGTTCATCGACCTTGGCGACGATCCTGTGCTGTTCAGCGAGAGGGGGAAGCGGGACGGTTAGCTGCCTTACCTTATCTGCGTTCAGATTCTGAACAACGGCGCCTGATGCTGCCTCCGCAAACGAACGCTTGGCGTGCGCCGATAGGAACAACGCGTGGAGGAATAGTTTGCTGATGAGTTTCTCAGGCGTCCGAATGACCAGCCAACCATCGTGAATACAACCTTCAACATTCGTGATGTATGGGAAGCCAAAACTCATCGAGTTGGATAGAAGCAAATCCCCCGGAACTACGAGTCGAGACTTCGCAAGACCCTCTGGCTTAATGCGTTCTACGGTGCTGTCGATGTATATACTGCCACGATTTGAATCGCCGATTTTGATCCATGGAATTCCATTCGGGTCGTCCGTCAAATATGATTTGATTGGGCGGGGCGAACCGCCTCGTGCAACGGCAGCTAAATCATCCAAATAGCACCAATGCCAGTTCGCGGGGAGTTGGAACGCAAATTCTTCCTGCTTCCTTTCAAATGTCCCCTCATACTGCTTGAACCTGCCGTCACGGACAATTTGCGATTTCTCTACCTCGATCCGCTTCAGAAGCTGTGTCGCTGGTTCATCCCCCGCGTCCTGCTCCACCAGCTTCCCACGCACCGCCAAATCCAACACGAACAGCCGCAGACGCGCGATTGCATTCGGCGCTTCGCTGATCTTCTCGTAGACCTCCAGCAACCGTTCGGCGTTCATCGGGCCAACGCTTCGGTCAGGATGGATTTCAGTTCGGCGCGGAGGCTCTCGACCGAAGATTCGGCCTTGGTCAGGTCGCCCAACAGGGTCTCGGGGTCGCCCCAATCCTCTTCGACCACATGCGGGTTCTTGATGTCTAGATTGAAGCCGCAGTCGCGGATCTCGTCGATCGACACCTTCCAGGCGCGCTCGTTTTCATCGCGCCCTTCGCGGTTCGGACCTCCCCACCATGCGGCGCAGTCGTCCAGATGCTCCAGCCGGATCGGCTTGGTCATGGAATAGGCTTTCTGCGTCTCGGGCACGCGGTGTTCCCAATACCAGATGTCCTGCGTGGGCGTGCCTTTCTCAAAGAACAGCAGATTGGTGCCGATGGAGGCATAGGGTTTGAAGACCGAGTTCGGCAGCCGCACGATGGTGTGCAGGTTGCATTCCTCCAACAGGTGTTCCTTGAGCCGGGTCTTGATGCCTTCGCCAAAGAGAGAGCCATCGGGCAGCACCACAGCGGCGCGGCCCTTGTCCTTGAGCAGACGGATGATCAGGGCGAGGAACAGATCGGCGGTTTCCCGGGTGCGGAAGGTGGGGAAGTTGTTCTCGATCCCGTCCTCTTCCTTTCCGCCGAAGGGAGGGTTGGTCAGGATGATGTCCACCTTGTCCGCCTGCCCCCAACTGACCAGCGGACGCGCAAGCGTGTTGTCGTGGCGCACCCAGGACGGCTCCTCGACCCCGTGCAGCAGCATGTTGGTTACGCAGAGCATGTGAGGCAGGGGTTTCTTTTCCACCGCGCGCAGGGAGGATTGCATTAGCGCGTCATCCTCAGGGCTTTTGATGTGGTTGTCCCGCATGTGGCGCATCGCGCAGGTCAGGAAGCCGCCCGTGCCGCAGGCCGGGTCCATGAGGATTTCACCGGGCTTCGGGTCTATCTGCCGGACCATGAAGGCAGTGACTGCGCGGGGCGTGTAGTATTCACCTGCGTTGCCCGCGTTCTGCAGGTCGTTCAGCAGCTGTTCGTAGATGTCACCGAAGTGTTGGCGCTCAGACAGGTTGTTGAAATCGACCTCGTTGATCTTGTTGATCACCTGCCGCATCAGCTGGCCGGATTTCATGTAGTTGTAGGCATCCTCGAAGACGTCGCGGACGACCTTGGCGCGCGGGCCAATTTGCGGTGAGAGGAGCTTGAGACGCGGGAACAACTCATCATTGACGAAATCCAGCAGGGTGTCGCCGGTGATGCCTTCGGGATCCGCCGCCCATGTGCGCCATTGCAGGTCTTCGGGTATGGGGGACGTGTAGTCATCCTGTGTGATTTCCAGCGCTTCGTCCTGATCGTCCATGATCTTGAGGAAGAACATCCACACCAATTGCGACATACGCTGCGCGTCCCCGTCGACGCCGGTATCCTTGCGCATGATGCCTTGGATCGATTTGACGAGGTTGCGGACGGACATGGGTTACGCACTTTCCTCATATAGCGCCGCCTGCATTTCATGCACGGCGCGGATGTAGTCGGGTTTCTTGCCGAAAGCGCGGATCAGTTCAACCTCGGTGCCCATGCCGGAGAAGGGGTTGATTTTCAGGATCTTGGGGTCGTCGATGCTGATGACGCCATCATCCGAGTATTTCTGCAGCAAAGCTTCCAACACCGCGCGGGCCTGTGGGCCGTATTTTGTAAAGACATCGCGCTTGCGAACATTCTCGGCTCGCTCTTTGCGCGTTAGAGGCTTTGCGTCAAAGGCGATGTGGCAGATCAGATCGAACGGGTCGAGATCCAGCCCAAGTTCATTGGCAATCACGTCAAGCGGCAGCCCTTCTTCAGCCAGTTCCTCTATCAGCGCGTGCTTGCGGTCCGTTTGCCTCCAGCGACGCAGGAAATCATCGAGACTGGTGAACCGCTGGCGCATCGCTTTTCGGGTGTAGTCGCGCAAGGACTCGGTGACCAGCCGACCGTTTTCATCCAAGTATTCAACCCGTTCCGCCACGATGTCAGCACCAACGCCATCAATGTAGACCTTGACCCGCGGACCCGTGTTTGGGTTGTTGAACAGGTCTTGGTTTCTGGGATCGATCAGAACGGTCTCGTTTTCGTCAACTTGTTTTGAGATGGAGGCGTCGTCACTGCCGGGCGTTTCATCTGGCGGGTTTACCGGATCGTCCGGGCCGGGCTGGTAGATTTGAACTGGCTCGCCGTCGAAATCGGGGTCGGCGAAATGACTTGAGGCGCCACGGAAATCCATCAGAGTAAAGAACAGTTTGCGTGTGTCTTCATGCACCCGCGTGCCGCGCCCGACGATCTGCTTGAACTCCGTCATGGAGCCGACCTCGCGATCAAGCACGATCAGGCGGCAGGTCTGAGCATCGACACCGGTCGATAGAAGCTTCGAGGTCGTGACGATGACTGGATAGTCGGCTTCAGGATCGATGAAATTCCCGAGCTGATCAATCCCTTCCTTGTCATTTCCTGTGATCCGCATCACGTATCGCGCGTTCTTTGCGACGAGGTCTGCGTTCTCGTTGATGAGCGCCTGCCGCATGCGTGCAGCGTGTTCCTGATCCACGCAGAACACGATTGTCTTGGCCATCGGGTCACCGCTTTCGCGCAGGAACTCGCTGACCTTTTTCGCGACAAGTTTCGTTCGATCATCAAGAACCAGCGTGCGGTCGAAATCCTTGGCGTTGTAGAGGCGATCTTCGACCTCTTCTCCATCGCGATCCAGCTGACCTTTCTCAGGCCGGTAGCCCTGCACGTCGCGGTCGATATGGACCTTGATGACTTTGTACGGGGCAAGAAAGCCGTCTCTGATGCCCTGTTTGAGCGTATAGCTGTAAACAGGCGGACCGAAATAATCGATGTTCGACGCGTATTCAGTTTCCTTAGGCGTGGCCGTCAAACCGATTTGCACGGCCGACGAGAAATGATCGAGGATCTCCCGCCAAGCTGAGTCCGCTGACGCGCTGCCGCGGTGACATTCGTCTATGATGATCAAATCGAAGAAGTCTTTTGAAAACTCTCTGTAGATTTTCTGGCTGTCTTTGGGGCCCGTGATCGCCTGATAGAGACCAAGGTAAATCTCATAGGAGGAGTCGATCCGGCGCTTACTGTCCATGGCCAGCGTGACGCTTTCCTTGCTGCCGTCGGGTCTTTCGATGGTCTTCGATTGCGTTGAAAGCTTTGCCATCTTGCCACTGAACGGCCTGAAATCATTGACCATGGTCTGATCGATTAGAACGTTGCGGTCCGCGAGAAACAGCACGCGCTTGCCGGGGAATGCTTGCCGGAACCGCCATATGATCTGAAACGCCGTGTACGTCTTTCCAGTCCCAGTGGCCATGACCAGCAGCACGCGGTCTTGGCCTTTGGCGATCGCCTCCATCGTCTTGTTGATGGCGTTGACTTGGTAGTAACGCGGCTCTTTGCCGGACCCATCGTCATGGTAGTCTTGCAGAGCAACCTTTGCCTCAGCGTTAGTCAGACCTTTCCAAGCCTTGTACCGCTGCCTGAGGTCCTGCGGACTCGGAAACTCATCCAAGCCTAAGTTTTGTTCAATCTCAGACGATGCTCCGGTGCGGTCGTGAAACACAAACCCATCCCCGTTTGACGAGAACACGAATGGGATGTCCAAGGTTTCTGCATAATCCAGCGCTTGTTGCATGCCGCCGCCAACAGGCTGCTTGTTGTCTTTCGCCTCTATGATGGCGATGGGAATGTTAGGCTTTACGGACAAGACATAGTCGGCACGTTTACCCTCACCTCGACTCACCATTTTGCCGCGAACGATGATCCGACCTTTGGTGAAGCTGACCTCTTCGCGGACTTGATCCGCGATGTTCCAGCCTGCGGAGACAAGGGCAGGTGTAATGAACTTCGAGCATATATCACGTTCACTCAGGCTACGCTTGTTCATAATATTCCACCAAATTGCTTAACCATAAGTAATTCGGACGTTATGTTGTGCTGTCGCACAAAAGCAAGTCGGACCGGTGACGGAGCGAAGATGGAACCACCAAAGCGGCTTTGTGCGAATCGAGCCACTGAAACTGGTAGAATAGTCCTCAACTTGTAGGTCGGGGGCTCGGGCCCATCTTGAGCAACATTTCTCAAACTCGAAGCATGGCAGTCTCGCCGAGTCAGGATGACAGAATCGCTTCCAAGGAAGAGTCAAGCTTTTTCAGATAAAAGGTGTAGTTATCGCTGGCTTGACGATTCTCGCTTGGTTAAAAGGATCCTGAGAGGGAATTAATGCAGCGACCTGACCACCTACCTGATTTTACCGATCCGCCTCTGGACGAGGTGGTCATTGGCGTGCAGTTTGCGCCAATTCCCGGTTACGCGTCGGTCCACTCGATGAAAGTGTGGGACCTATTCATGGAAGAGTTCCCGACGGTTCAAGAATTTCCGGTTCTCGAACCACAGTTTGAAACATTCGGCGGCGTGAACGCCCAAGCCGGTCCTCGCATCCAAGTTGGCGCTTTACCGGTTGGCAGTCGACTCTGGTTCCTATCCGACGATGGAAATCACCTGATCCAGTTTCAGCCAGATCGCTTTATTACTAACTGGCGGCGCGAGCCCAATACGAAGCCTTATCCGCGTTTCGAAGGACTTTCGGAGGCTTTTGCATCAAATATTAGGAAGATCGCCAAACACTTCGAGTCTGATTTTGGCTACCTAGTAAATATCAACCAGGCTGAGGTCGCATATATCAACATCATTCCAGTCGATAGCTTTTCAGACGCGGGGCAATGGTTCGAATTGTGGAATGGTGTGTCGTTTGAGGTCGAAGCGCTGAACACCAGCTTCAACGAGGTGGTAAAGGGTGCGGATGGCAAACCATTTGCGCGCCTCAACCACCAAATTCAGTCGGTCCTAACGGCGGATGGAAAGCAACGTGCTTTCCGGCTGTCGCTGACCTTCAAAGGAAAACCGGCTGGAAGTGACATTGAATCTGCAATGGCGTTCTTCGCGGCTGGCAGGGATGCCATTGTCACGCGCTTTGCCGAGATTACGACCTCGGTGGCCCAGCGGAAATGGGGGAAAGTCGAATGAACGCGCAACGTGACTTCACGACGGCATTCCAAGACGAGATTCCAAACTATCGTGCGGTTACTGACGGGATTTCGTCCCTAGGCATACGCAGCACGCGCGTCCGGGTTGCGAACCCAAGATCGGAATGGGTCAAAGAACTTGAAGAACGCTTTGACGTGTTAACTTCTCTTCGCAGAGGCTGGGATGGCTACACTGGTGTTCCGGTGTCGTTCACGTGCGCCCAATTTGCAGCTAATCTCATCGAACGGCTCTACAACCGGTCTCTTCCCGCGCCGCAGTTGGTACCTATGGCTAATGGCACCATGCGCCTTGAATGGCACATGAACGAGTTTGATGTCGAAGTAGATGTTCTGGGTCCTTACGATGTGGTCGCCTACCGGGCCGACCTTCTGAATGACACCGAAGAAGAGATCGAAATCCAGACCGATTTCACCGAACTCTCCGAATGGATCACTGAGTTAGCGACCGAACGTTTAGAAATCCAGGTACAAGCCGGGGGCTGATTTTCTTTGGCGGCACAACCCTACGACGAAGCCGAAATCGACGACGAAGACACGATTATCAGACGCGTTCCGGCGCACCAAATTGTATGGACTGAAAATGGTGGGCCTCGTCGCGGACGGATTTCATCGGCAGTCTACGCGAAATCGAGTGGGCCACGGGAAGGCATGTCAGTCGACATTGAGGCGCTTATGATCGAAAACGACGTAGACCCGACAGACTATGTTACCTCTGAGGAGTTCCCCGGAGCAGTTTCGTTCTCAGCCGCTGAAATTCGCTCTCTAGAACTGACAGTCGGATACGATCCGATTAAGGACGATCCCAACCTTCCCGACAACCCATACCATGGGGAGGTTTGGAGAAAGACAGAAGCCCGACGGTTCACAGGTGCGCAATCAAAAGGGCTTCAGAATGCTGCCAAGTGGTACGTTGAGATCGAGGACGTTGACTTGAAGTAAGCGGTGCATAGAAGCATCGACTGCGAATTATCGTAACACATTCGAAATTACGCACATCACGTTGGCCCAAACCGACGCCTTTCGACCGTGACGCGTCCATTCGCATCAACCCGAACAATGTGTAGGTCTCCGTATTCAAGCGGCGCCGGTTCAAGAAGCGCGAAACTATCCCAGATATTTTGAATGTTGCCCTTGTTTCCAATCCAAATCACTGAACGACCGGCGGCCTCCTGTGCCAAACGAGGCGCTGGGTTTTCTTGTGTGCGGCGTTCGATAGGTAGGCCACGAGCGTTTGACAGGGGCGCAGCGGTGTCGAGATTGCGTTTTATCCCCGGACTGTAAATGGCGTCCAGAGCCATACCTTGTAACGCGGACACTAAGGCAAGCGCGCGCTGCTGTCCTTTGAGGCTCAAAACTTCACCGTCCCGGTCGCCATGTCGGGTAACTATCAGCGTTGTATTGCGGGCCAAACGTACCTCTCTCGATGCCCCGCATCCGGCGACTAGGAACCCAACCACGAAATTAAGGAATAAGCGGCGATACATTCTGGCTCCAAGATTTTAGCTACCCAAAGATAGGCCCTTCGGTTCGACGCGTCAGCGCATCGGGCGTCAAGTCAATGAAACGATGCCGCATCGCATCTATAACGACAGCTACGATCGAGAAGCTATACAGGGCGCAACGTGAGTCGTAACGGTGACGATCAGCCGAGCACCATGAGCGCCATGAGCGCCATGAGCGCCATGAGCGCCATGAGCGCCAAGGTGGATATTTAGGGGGGTACAAACAACACCAATTCCAATAAAGCATTAATGATCAATTGCTTAATGTGGAATTATGGTGCCCAGGAGAGGACTCGAACCTCCACGTCCGTACGGACACTAGCACCTGAAGCTAGCGCGTCTACCAATTCCGCCACCTGGGCAGGTGTCGTGAGGCTGGCGTTTAATCTTGTGCTCAGGGGGTGTCAACGGGCTTTTTTCAAACTCAGACAACCGCTTTGCGGCAATCCTACACCTTGCCCGCAGATGGTGACGCGGATAGAGGTCAATCGAGTTATGACCGGGAGCATTCACATGTCCAAACTTGTCACGATTTACGGCGGATCGGGGTTTGTCGGGCGTTATATCGCGCGGCGTATGGCCAAGGATGGCTGGCGTGTGCGCGTGGCGGTGCGTCGTCCAAACGAAGCGATCTTCGTAAAACCGTACGGCGTTGTCGGACAGGTCGAGCCAATCCTGTGCAACATCCGTGACGACGCTAGCGTCAGGGCAGCGATGCATGGGGCAGATGCCGTGGTCAATTGTGTGGGTATCCTTGCGGAATCCGGGAAGAACACATTTGAGGCGGTTCAGGCCGAAGGCGCAGAACGGGTTGCGCGGCTGGCTGCCGAAGCTGGAATTCAAACGCTGGTTCATATCTCGGCTATTGGTGCCGATGCCGAAGGCGAAAGCGACTATCAGCGCACGAAGGCAGAGGGCGAGTCGGCCATACTCAAACACATGCCGGGTGCTGTGATCCTTCGTCCGTCGATCGTGTTTGGGCCAGAGGACGAGTTCTTCAATCGGTTTGCAGGAATGACCCGTCTGGGTCCGATCCTGCCGGTTGTCGGCGCAGAGTCGAAGTTCCAACCGGTATATGTGGATGACGTCGCCAAAGCCGCCTGCATGGCTGTCACCGGTAAAGCGGCCGCAGGTATCTACGAGCTGGGCGGTCCGGATGTGAACACGTTCCGGGAGCTTATGCAGCAGATGCTTCAGGTGATCCGTCGTCGCCGTCTGATCGTGAACATCCCCTTCTTCGCAGCATCGATCCTGGGCGGGCTGTCCGATTTCGCAAACACAATCAGTGGCGGATTGATCCCGGCTATGATTACGCGCGATCAGGTCAAGAACCTGCGCAACGACAATGTCGTATCGGATGGAGCGAAAACCTTCGCAGATCTGGGCATCAAGCCTGTCGCACTTGAAGCCGTCCTTCCGGATTACCTTTGGCGCTTCCGCCCGTCAGGCCAGTACGCGGGCATCAAGGAAAGCGCAAAGAACCTGCGCGTCTGACCACATCTGCCCGCCAGACTCAGTGGTGGCGGGCAAGACTTTCAAGGGTTTTGGTGTTGGCACATCCCGGCGGGGCAGTGCTGGTCAGAGCCAGCTGCTCGCCCAGCCAGCACTTGCAATTCTCTACCAGAGCGCATTCCCGACAGGCGGTCACGAGAGAGGCATAATCCTGTGCCGTGATCCTGTCACTCGCCATGGCCTCTGACAGGTTTACCCCCATCACCCGCGCAACGCTGCGCGTCAGCCAGAAGTGGAGTTCCGGGCTTCCCATCTCATTCTGTGCCATCGTTCTGCCTCTTCGATAACAGGTGCAGCAGGTCCGCGTTGAGACAGTCTGCTGGCGGGGTGGCAGACGAGTCGATATCGGTTCTGTCCAGCCAGCGCTCGCAACCATTTACCCACTGGCACGACCGGCAGCGCTGCACCATGTCCACCCATTCCTGTTCGACTATGTCGCCTTCGCGCGCGGCCTGGGCGGTGTTGACGCCACAGGTCTTGGCCATTCGTTGCACCAACCAAAAGTGCACACCTGTATCGCCCAGCGGACGCCATCGGGAATGGTTCAGTTCTTCTGTCATTTTGGTTTCAACGCGCCGAACATGTCACCATTGCGACAGTACTCCGGCAACTCCAATGCTGGGCCTGCGCTGTCGAGCAGGCATTTACAGGCATCGGGCTGGGTGCACCCCATGCACCTGTCCACAGCCAGTTCAAACTGTTCTTCTGAAATCTCGGCGCGCAGCACCATCTCCTGAAGGTCCAACCCCTGACGGTCGGCCATACCAAGAACCAGTTGCGTGTGCGCCTCACGTTTCGAGTCGTAGGACATAACAATGCTCCCCATTGTTCTGCCCTAAGGTTAAGCTGCGCGCTGAACCCCAGCCTTGATGCAGGTCAATCTGTAGGTTCAGAGACCTTCAGCGGTCCGGCGGACCATTTCCATCCGCGCCGCGTTCGGTGGGTGCGATCCAAGGAAACGATTGCCGGGATCAGGTATCCTGTTGAAGAACTGGGCGCCACGCACCGGGTTGTAACCCGCACGGGCAGTGATGATCGTACCAAGACGATCTGCCTCCAATTCAAAATCCTTGGAATAGGTTCGGGCACCAAGCGAGGCTCCTATCTGCTCGGCCGATTGGACCGCTGCCGCGTCAGCGCCGCCAAGCGCTACAAGGCCAGAGAGAATCACTGCGCCGACCGCCGCGTTCTGCTGTGTTCGACCCAAATGCCCCAGAACATGATGCGCGGCTTCGTGCCCCATGACAAAAGCCAGCTCATCGGCATTCTCTACCGATGCGATCAGTCCAAGGTTAAAGGCAAGGATCGGGCGCCCATTGCGGTCGACCGTCTGGAAGGCGTTCGGCGGTTGACCCGGACGGTCATCGACCACGATCTGAAAATCGCAATTCGCGCGCGGTGCCATCATTCGGCATTCGCGCTCGGCCACTGGCTCTACAGTCTCCACGACGGAAACGAACTGGCGCGCTGCAATCCCGGCACGACTGCGCGCTTCCTGTTCTGTCAACTGCGGCGCACTGCTTTGTGGACGTGCTGCACCGGGTGATGCCGTGGTCGCGACATCACAGGCTGCGAGCACCGCAAAGGCCAATAGAACGAGCCAGCGCATCCAGTCACTCCCTGCATCTGAGTGGATAGAAATAAGGTGAACAACGCCGGGCCGCCAGTGGTCAAATCACATCGGTGTTTATCCGCAGATGCGACTTGGCTTTTGACCGGACACCGCGCTACGCTTCAGACATGTTTAGCATCGAACACGAATTCGACTCGACCGTTGTGACGCTTGTGGATGAAGGCGAAGGCCCGCTTCAGGAAGACGTTATCGTCAACGGTTTTGAAGAATGCATCACGGTTGAACAGTACGATCCACGTACGGATCGTGTGAACCGGATTACGCTGTCAATGTCGCAGATGCGGGATCTTGCTGCCGCGATTTCATTGCCGGAAGGCGTGTATTCCCGAGAAGACGCGGCGAGTTAGTCAAGTCGAAACACTTTATCTCGCCCCTTGTGCCCCTGGACGAGATTCAGACGGGTCTTTGCAACACCAAGCGCCTTGGACAGAAGCTTGATTACGGCCGCATTTGCTTTTCCATCCGCAGGCGGCGCGGTGACGCTGATCTTGATAGTCTCATCCTCAATCTCCACCTTATTGGCCCGGGCGTTTGGCGTGACGCGCACGGCGAGGGTCGCGCCCGACTGAGCAAAACTGGCAAGACTGTTCTTCGACATGGTTTCGGCCTATCACGCCAATTGTCCTGTCCAAAGCCCCAACCGGGGCGAAGTCCGGCAAACAAGACGAAGGAGGCCCCATGCCAGAGGAAAACACGGCAGTTCTGGAATTCCTGCAGACACGACGGTCTCGCCCAGCCAAGCTGCTTCAGGACCCCGCGCCTGATCGGGATGCGCTCTTGCCGATCCTGACCGCAGCGGCGCGCACGCCTGATCACGGGAAACTGGAGCCTTGGCGCTTCATCGTTCTTGAAAAGGCTGCTCTGGCGCGTCTTGCAAACGCCGTTGACCAGTGCGGCCGTGAGTCAGGACGTTCGGATGAGGACATTACCAAGGCGCGCAACCAATTTGAGAACAGCCCGTTATGCGTGGCGGTGATCGAAGTGCAGAAGCCGTCCGAGAAGATCCCGCCTATCGAACAGACCTACTCCACCGGAGCGGTATGCCTTGCCTTGCTGAATGCGGCGTTGGCGTCTGGCTGGGGCGCAAACTGGCTCAGCGGGTGGCCGTCACACAGCAGCGAATTCTGCAGTGCCGCGCTGGGTCTGTCGGAGAATGAGCGGGTGGCCGGTTTCATTCACATTGGGACGGCGTCTGCCATTCCGCCCGAGCGCCCGCGTCCGGACATCGGCGCAATTACAACCTGGCTCGACTCATGATCCTGCGCAGTTTTCTTCTGACCCTGGGCCAGTTGGGCGATCCTCGGTTTCGGAAAGTTCTGTTCCTGGGAATAGGACTTGGATTTGCACTGCTGGTTGCGTTTTTCGCTGCGCTTATGTGGCTGTTGAACGCAACGTTGGGACCGGAAGCGACACTGCCGTTTATCGGAGAAGTGACCTGGCTGGACGACTTACTCAGCTGGACGGCCCTCATCTCGATGATTGTTCTGTCGGTCTTTCTGATGGTCCCCGTCGCGTCAGCAATCACGTCGATGTTTCTCGACGATGTCGCGGACGCAGTCGAAGAACAGCATTATTCACATCTTCCCAAGGCAGAGCGCGTTCCGTTTGGTGACGCGCTTCGCGATACAGTCAATTTTCTGGGCGTACTAATCGGAGCGAATATCTTCGCGCTTATTCTCTACGTGATGTTCCCGCCATTCGCCCTGTTCATCTTTTGGGGGTTGAACGGGTTTCTGCTTGGACGTGAATACTTCACGCTGGCAGCCATGCGGCGCGAAGGGCGCGCCGGTGCCAAGGCGCTCCGCAAACGCCACGCCGGAAAGATCTGGATCGCCGGAACGCTGATGGCAATGCCGCTTTCCCTACCGCTGGTGAACCTCGTGATCCCAATCCTTGGCGCGGCGACGTTTACCCACCTGTACCACCAAATTCAGGCGCGGGCCCCATCCGGTTGAAGAAATCAATGTCACGGATGGTGATCCATCCTGACACAATGATACCCGCAATCACGATCCACAGCGCAATGCTGACAAACGTCGTGATCCACGCCTTCTTCTTGAGGTTGTGAACCTCCGGTGAGCCAGCATGCGTGCCTGGCACCACCTGTCCCAGATCACCCTGTGTCTGGAGCCGGATCGGAATGACGATCAGGAACACCATGAACCAGATCACGGCGAACAGGACGATGGCAGAGGTGATGGACATTTACGTACTCCTTTTCCCCAAATTTGGGATCAGGTCAGACTTGTTCCAGTTCCACGAGGCAACCGTTGAAGTCTTTCGGATGCAGAAACAGAACGGGCTTGCCATGAGCCCCGATTTTCGGTGTCCCATCCCCGAGAACCCGGGCACCGGTTTCCCTGAGATGATCCCGCGCAGCAAGAATATCATCGACTTCATAACAGACGTGGTGAATCCCACCGGAGGGGTTTTTTTCAAGGAAACCCGCAATTGGGCTGCTGTCACCAAGCGGGTAGAGCAACTCGATTTTTGTATTCGGAAGTTCGATGAACACGACCGTAACGCCGTGATCCGGTTCATCCTGCGGATCGCCAACCTTTGCGCCCAGCGCATTGCGGTACTGGTTGGACGCCGCCTCGAGGTCAGGTACGGCAATGGCTACGTGATTCAATCGTCCGATCATCTGGTCTCTCCGTCTGCACTTGGGCGCGCTTATCCCCCGGTCCACGAAATCAGACAAGAGGCGAGAGCGCATTAACGACCTGTTAGCCCTGACCGCGCCAAAATGAAGCGACTCATGGAGGGCGAGATGATTGATGATGAGGCTTTGGACCAATTTCGAAGACCAACGGCAACCCGGCCCCTGCTTGGCCTGACCATCCTCGCGGTCGAGGACAGCCGCTACGCCTGTGATGCGCTCAGATTGATGTGTCTGCACAGTGGTGCCCGATTGCGACGGGCTGATTGCCTCAAGTCTGCACGCCGCCACTTACAGGTCTATCGCCCATCCGTGGTGATCATCGACATGGGATTGCCAGATGGCAGCGGTGCTGAGCTGATCTCGGAACTGGCATCGGCGACCCCGAGAGTGTCTGTAATCCTTGGAACAAGCGGAGATGCTTTTGCCGAGGACATCACTTTCGCAGCCGGGGCAGATGGATTTCTCGCCAAACCGATCACCAACTTGGGTGTATTTCAGAACGCGATCCTGCAGCACCTTCCCGAGGACCGACAGCCCAGTGGCCTGCGGCCCGTCAGAAACGATCAGGTCCATCCCGACCCGATCACATTCCGTGAGGATATGGCGCATGTGGCAGAGATACTCGGCGGTCCGGTAGATGAGCGGATGATCGACTACGTAACCCTGTTTCTGCAGGGCGTGGCAAGAACTGCAGAAGACACCATTCTCGAGGATGCTGCCGCCGATCTTGCCAACGCGCGTTCAGACGGGGCGCCGCTTTTGGGCCCAGTCTCAAAGCTTTCGGGTTTGGTGCAGGCAAGGCTACAGGATGCGGTCGCTATTTAGCGCCAACCCGACCGAAAAAGCCATGTTCACTGAAGATACCTGTTCGGACCGGACAAACCGATCCGAACAAAGAAGGACTTAGTCCTCTTTGGGAATAACGCGGAGACCCAGTTCCATCAGCTGGTCGCTGGTCGGATCAGACGGAGCGTTCATCATCAGATCTTCTGCCCGCTGGTTCATCGGGAACATGATGACCTCACGGATATTCGCTGTGTCTGCGAGCAGCATTACCATTCGGTCAATGCCGGCAGCACAACCACCGTGGGGTGGGGCACCAAACCGGAATGCATTGACCATACCACCGAACCGCTTGCGCACTTCGTCTTCGCCGTAGCCTGCAAGTTCAAACGCTTTGAACATAATCTCAGGCTTGTGGTTCCGGATCGCTCCAGACACCAGTTCGTAGCCGTTACAGGCGAGGTCATACTGGTAGCCCAGGACGTCAAGCGGATTGCCCTGAAGCGCGTCCATACCACCCTGCGGCATCGAGAACGGGTTGTGGCTGAAATCCACCGCGCCGGTTTCCTCATCGGCTTCGTACATCGGGAAGTCGACGATCCAGGCAAACGCAAAACGGTCCTTGTCGGTCAGGCCGAGCTCATCGCCGATCACCACCCGCGCTTTGCCGGCAACGGTTTCGAAGCTCGAAGGTTTTCCTCCAAGGAAGAAGGCCGCATCGCCCACCTCAAGGCCCAGCTGCTGGCGGATTGCCTCGGTGCGTTCGGGGCCGATGTTCTTGGCCAGCGGACCAGCCGCCTCCATTCCATCTCCCTGATCGCGCCAGAAGATGTAGCCCATACCGGGCAGACCTTCTTTCTGAGCGAAGGCGTTCATCCGATCACAGAATTTGCGGCTGCCTCCGCCAGGTGCCGGGATTGCCCGGATTTCAGTGCCTTCCTGCTCGAGCAACTTGGCGAAAATTGCAAAGCCCGAACCGCGGAAATGCTCGGTGCAATCCTGCATTTTGATCGGGTTGCGCAGGTCCGGCTTGTCTGTTCCATACCAAAGAGCTGCATCCCGGTAGGAAATCTGTGGCCAGTCAGTATCGACTTTCCGGCCACCGCCGAATTCCTCGAACACACCCTGCATAACGGGTTGGATGGTATCGAACACGTCCTGCTGGCTGACAAAGGACATCTCCATGTCCAACTGGTAAAAGTCGGTCGGCGATCTGTCTGCGCGCGGGTCTTCGTCCCGGAAACAGGGGGCGATCTGGAAATACTTGTCGAAGCCACTGACCATGATCAGCTGCTTAAATTGTTGCGGCGCTTGCGGAAGCGCATAGAACTTCCCGGGGTGCAGGCGACTGGGCACAAGAAAATCGCGCGCGCCTTCCGGGCTGGAAGCCGTGATGATCGGGGTCTGGTACTCGCGGAAACCACTGTTCCACATGCGCTTGCGAATTGACGCCACTACATCCGAGCGAAGGGTCATGTTGCGCTGCATGGCTTCACGGCGCAGATCGAGATAGCGATACCGGAGGCGTGTTTCCTCGGGATATTCCTGATCGCCAAAAACGATGAGGGGCAATTCTTCTGCCGCCCCGAGCACTTCCATGTCGCGGATGAAGACCTCGATCTCACCGGTCGGCAGCTTCGGGTTCACAAGGCTTTCGTCCCGCGCCTTGACCTCACCATCAATCCGGATGCACCACTCGGAGCGTACATTCTCGACCGCATTGAAAACCGGGCTGTCCGGGTCGCAAAGAACCTGCGTGATCCCGTAATGATCGCGAAGGTCGATGAATAGCACCCCGCCATGGTCCCGGATGCGGTGCACCCAGCCAGACAGGCGAACAGTCTGGCCAACATCGGCCTTGGTCAGATCAGCGCAGGTGTGGCTGCGATAGGCATGCATGTCGGATTTCCAATTCTCTGTACGTTTCAAGTCGCCCGGCTCAATGATGCAGGTTCATCGAAAAGTCCAGCCATACCGTTGGAATCCACGCCTGTTGTCGCTGGTTTTCACCCCAACGTCATCGCAGGCGGTCTAAGGCATCGCCAATTCGAACCGACATGCCTTTGAGCCCGCCGCACAGCAGGCGGTTTCAACAAAGCTCAACCGAGTATCGATCGCCTGACTGAATACGGTCTCAAGGACGGTTTGCTGAAAGACACAGACAGGATCTTTGCTGACTTCAGACCGCGTGACTGGATTGTTGCCGATCTCAAGTGTCGATGTCTTGACCACCCGGAAATCACCGCTGCCTGTAAAGGTCCATGCATTCTGCGTGGTTGTCCGGACAAGCATCCATGTCGCCAAGGACCATGGCAGTCGACGCAGCAGATCGCGCGCTGCAGGTTCCATGCGATAATCAAGTACAACTCTTCCGGCCATTTCGCCCGCGGCTTTCATGATGTGCGGCCAGTCATCCGGAAACTCGCGCCGAACCGTCTGATGGACTTGCGCCACCTGGCGTTCCCGCACCGGTTCCTGCGGTGAAGGAAGAAATTTCAGGCCGGCGTCCCGAAACAAGCGGTCACGATGGTCAGTGCTGATGAACCTCGAAAGAACGTCATGAATCGGGAGAATCATGTTGGCGCTCATGAAGCTCCTCTCCCGTGGCTGCTTCAACGGACCCGGCGTCGGCGCAGTCATGCTCGTCTCCCACCCCTCAACGCGCCTGCGACTCGCACAACACGCCTTCGTCCTGACCGGTTTTGACAACGCTCCAATGTCACCGGATCAGCACTTATTTCTCGCAGTTTGCCCCTAAGGACGCATGACCATCCATGCCTATTGACGGCCAAAAACCGCGTTTAACATTGAAATAGTAACACGGGACTCGGCTCGCAATTGCATTCAGACACCAAAAATGTCCAACAAAGTTGACACACTGATGCATGAATCCGCCGGAACCCGTCGCAATTGGCTGGTTGGAGGCGCCGTCGCGCTCAGTACAAGACAGATCGACCGGAAATTGTTCTGCGACTGAAAAAGCAGGTCTCAAGAGGCTTGAACGTCACTCGCGCATGTCTATAACCCGCTGGAATTTGCCAGCCGGGGCGATCCGCCGGCACGGATCTGCGCGAAACGAGGTGACACAATGCCCAAACGTACCGATATCAAGTCCATCATGATCATCGGAGCCGGGCCCATCGTCATCGGGCAGGCTTGTGAATTCGACTATTCCGGCGCTCAGGCATGTAAGGCTCTGCGCGAAGAAGGGTATCGGGTCATCCTCGTCAACTCCAACCCGGCCACCATCATGACCGACCCGGAGCTGGCGGATGCCACCTATATCGAGCCGATCACGCCCGAGGTCGTCGCCAAGATCATCGAAAAGGAGCGCCCCGACGCGCTTCTGCCGACGATGGGTGGCCAAACCGGTTTGAACACCTCTCTCGCGCTTGAGGAAATGGGCGTTCTTGAGAAATTCGGCGTTGAGATGATCGGCGCAAAACGCGAAGCCATCGAGATGGCCGAGGATCGCAAACTGTTCCGCGAAGCGATGGACCGTATCGGACTTGAAAACCCCAAGGCGACTATCGTCACGGCACCGAAAAAGGCAGATGGCAACGCCGATCTCGAGGCCGGCGTCGCTCTGGCTCTCGCAGAACTGGAACACATCGGCCTGCCCGCGATCATCCGGCCGGCGTTCACTCTTGGCGGAACCGGCGGTGGCGTGGCCTACAACCGCGAAGACTTCATGTATTACTGCCGGTCCGGTATGGACGCCTCTCCGGTCAACCAGATTCTGGTCGACGAGTCCCTGCTTGGCTGGAAAGAATTCGAAATGGAAGTTGTCCGTGACAAGGCTGACAACGCCATCATCGTCTGCGCCATCGAAAACGTGGATCCCATGGGTGTTCACACAGGCGACTCCATCACCGTTGCGCCCGCGCTGACACTGACCGACAAGGAATACCAGATCATGCGCAACGGCTCGATCGCCGTGTTGCGCGAGATCGGCGTAGAGACCGGCGGTTCAAACGTTCAGTGGGCGGTGAACCCCGCGGACGGTCGCATGGTTGTCATCGAAATGAATCCTCGGGTCAGCCGTTCTTCTGCTTTGGCGTCAAAAGCCACCGGTTTTCCGATTGCCAAAATCGCGGCGAAACTCGCGGTTGGGTATACGCTCGATGAATTGGACAACGATATCACCAAGGTGACGCCTGCCTCATTTGAGCCCACCATCGATTATGTCGTCACGAAGATCCCGAAATTTGCGTTCGAGAAGTTTCCCGGTTCCGAGCCCTACCTGACCACCGCGATGAAATCGGTGGGTGAGGCCATGGCGATTGGACGGACGATCCACGAAAGCCTTCAGAAAGCACTGGCCTCAATGGAATCGGGTCTGACCGGATTTGACGAGGTTCACATCGAGGGTGCGCCGGAGAAATCGGCGGTCATCAAAGCGATCAGTCAGCAAACACCGGATCGTATGCGCACCATTGCTCAGGCGATGCGTCACGGGCTGTCCGATGACGAAATCCATGCGACCACAATGTTCGACCCGTGGTTTCTGGCCCGCATCCGGGAAATCGTCGAAGCGGAGGAAGACGTTCGGTCTAAGGGTTTGCCGAACGACGAGTCCGGGATGCGCGCGCTCAAAATGCTTGGTTTCACCGATGCGCGACTGGCAAAACTGACCGGAGTGACTGAAAAGGACGTCCGTGCCAAGCGGCTCAAGTTGAACGTGAAAGCCAGCTTCAAGCGCATCGACACGTGTGCGGCCGAATTTGAGGCGCAAACACCCTACATGTACTCCACCTACGAAATGCCGATGATGGGTGAGGTAGAGTGCGAGGCACGCCCCTCCGATCGGAAAAAAGTTGTCATTCTTGGCGGTGGGCCCAACCGGATCGGGCAGGGGATCGAGTTTGACTACTGCTGCTGTCACGCGTGTTTTGCCCTGACGGATGCCGGATACGAGACCATCATGGTCAATTGTAACCCTGAAACCGTTTCCACGGACTATGACACTTCTGATCGCCTGTATTTTGAACCGCTGACATTCGAACACGTGCTCGAGATTCTGCGGGTTGAGCAAGACAATGGAACGCTGCATGGCGTGATCGTACAATTCGGCGGGCAGACGCCACTGAAGCTTGCCAATGCGCTCGAAGCTGAAGGCATTCCGATCCTCGGAACCACGCCAGACGCCATCGATCTTGCCGAGGACCGCGAGCGGTTCCAGGATCTGGTGAACAAACTCGGCCTCAAACAGCCGCACAATGGCATTGCATCAACCGATGAACAGGCGCTTGCGATTGCCGAGGACATTGGATTCCCTCTCGTCATTCGTCCGTCATACGTTCTGGGTGGACGTGCAATGGAGATCGTGCGCGACATGGCGCATCTTGAACGCTACATCAACGAAGCCGTCGTGGTTTCCGGTGACAGCCCTGTTCTCCTTGACAGCTATCTGTCCGGCGCGACTGAGCTTGACGTCGACGCTCTGTGTGACGGGACTCGCGTGCATGTTGCGGGCATCATGCAGCATATTGAGGAAGCAGGTGTTCACTCGGGTGACAGCGCATGCTCCCTGCCGCCATACTCTCTGTCGGATGACCTCCTGGCAGAAATCAAGCGCCAGACAGAGGCTCTGGCCCTCGCTCTGAATGTCCGAGGTCTGATGAATGTTCAGTTTGCGATCAAGGATGGGGAAATCTACCTGATCGAAGTCAATCCGCGCGCATCGCGGACGGTTCCCTTTGTGGCAAAGGCCACAGACTCTGCCATTGCGTCCATCGCAGCCCGCGTCATGGCTGGCGAACCGCTGACCAACTTCCCAATGCGGGACCCTTATCCGGAAAACGCTGATTACGACACCGTGCTCCCGCTGGCCGATCCAATGACCCTGGCGGAT
Organism: Marivita geojedonensis; assembly: GCF_002115805.1. Lineage (GTDB taxonomy): Bacteria > Pseudomonadota > Alphaproteobacteria > Rhodobacterales > Rhodobacteraceae > Marivita > Marivita geojedonensis. Next base: position 44,809 of record NZ_JFKC01000028.1, read on the forward strand.
CCGATGATGCCGTGGTTTTCGGTCAAGGAAGCTGTTCTGCCCTTCGCACGATTTCCGGGTGTTGATACAATTCTCGGCCCTGAAATGCGCTCTACTGGCGAAGTCATGGGATGGGACCGGTCGTTCCCTCGCGCATTCCTGAAGGCGCAAATGGGTGCCGGAACCCATCTTCCAACGTCAGGAACCGTATTCTTCTCGATCAAGAATGAAGACAAGACAGAACAACTGATCGAAACAGCGAAGATTCTGACCGACCTCGGCTTCACGATCGTGGCGACCGCAGGAACCGCAGCATTCCTGTCGCAGCAGGGAATTGCGTGCGAGATGACCAAGAAAGTGTATGAAGGCCGTCCCAACGTTGTCGACCTCATGAAAGACGGCGGAATCGATCTGGTCATGAACACGACAGAAGGAGCCGCGGCCGTTGAAGACAGTCGGGAAATCCGATCCGTCGCGCTTTACGACAAAATCCCGTATTTTACGACAGCAGCCGGCGCGCATGCCGCTGCGCTGGCCATGAAAGCGCGCGAAGAGGGCGATCTAATCGTGAAGCCGCTGCAAGCCTGATGGCTTGCACGAGCACTTACAGGATAGCGCCACTGGCCGTTCTCATTCGCGTCGCGTCGCAAGTTTGATGGTCTGACGATACGGTCGCGCACTGAATTCCTGACTATCGAAAGCTGTTGACACGGTCTTCGGAGATCTCGGTTCCGTCCGATAATATCAGTGTGGCCTCGCCACCATCAAAGCGCACTTCTTCGATCACGGCCTGCGTGGTGACCGTTGTTTCCGTGTGGAAATCATCGGAAACGCGCCAGACTTCTGCCGAATAGAGAGCAGAAGCCAGCAAACGCCCCTCCAATCCAGTACCGTCCCAAGTTGCCTTGAACTGCCCGCTCCCAAGTTCGATCTCAGCGACCACGTTGCCCGAATCGTCCAAGATCACAATTTTTGTGTCGCTCGAGAAAATTTCGTTCTTGATCTCAAGTTCGACAGGTGCGCCAGAAAATTGAAATGCCTGATCATGGACGGCAACCCGCCCCACAAGACTTGCGTAGCCTGGCAACCCTCCAGCAGATATCGAGGAAATCAACGCTTCCAAATTCTGGTTGGTCAAAGTTTGCTGCTCAACCATGGAAAACGTCGCGAGTTGACTTGCAAACTGATCCGCCTCCATCGGGCTTAGGGTCAGGA
>NZ_JFKC01000029.1 GCF_002115805.1 Marivita geojedonensis
GCGTTGTGATCAAGGTAAACCCGCCCCACTCAAACCGCCCCCGGCATCTTTGGGCCCCATATACCTCGGGGGTGAATTGGCCGCAGGCCAAGAGGGGGCAGCGCCCCCTGCCCATCGGATTGGCGCAGCCAATGCGATCCCATCAGTCATCCACCACGGCAAAAAGGTTCGGCACCGCCGGACAGGGCGCCAGCGTATTGCCCACGACATCCGACAACCGGGTCTGGTGCAGAAACACATAAACATGCGCCGACAGCCCTTCCCAAAGGCGATTGGTCATGGATTGCGCCCGACTGCCCGACAGCCCGCCCGACGCACCCGCGCCCTTGTGCATCGCATCGACCGTCTCATCCACCGCCGACAGCACGTCCACCACCCGAATCTCGCTCGCCGGTTTGGCAAGACGGTAGCCGCCCCCCGGCCCGCGCACAGATGTGACCAGCCCGGCCCGGCGCAGCTTGACGAAAAGCTGTTCGAGATACGGCAAGGACACGTCCTGCCGCTGCGCGATATCGCCCAGGGTCACAAGCGTGCCGTCCGGCTGCAAGGCGATGTCCGCCAGGGCAACCATCGCATACCGGCCTTTTGTACTCAGTTTCATGGCTGTCCCCCAAACAACCCTGCGACACAATTGACCTTGAAGGGCCGATTGCCTATGTGCGGATAACCATTTCCGGAACCCTCCGGATTTAGAATTGTTCTAAGAAGCCTGAGTGAAGCTGTCAAGATTAACCCCGCAGCCTCGCCCGTGCCCAGTCAGGAGCCACCACCGCCTATGCCCGAGGTGATTTTTCCCGGACCCGAAGGCCGCCTCGAAGGCCGCTACCACCCGCAGAAGGAAAGCGATGCACCGATCGCGATCATCCTGCATCCCCACCCGCAGTTCGGCGGGACGATGAACAACAAGGTGGTCTACAACCTGCATTACGCCTTCTACAACATGGGCTTCACCGTGCTGCGCTTCAATTTCCGCGGCGTCGGGCGCAGCCAGGGCGAATACGATCAGGGGATTGGCGAGTTGTCCGATGCCGCCTCCGCGCTGGACTACCTCCAGTCAATGAACAACAACTCCAAGCACTGCTGGGTCGCAGGCTTCAGCTTTGGCGCCTGGATCGGCATGCAGCTTCTGATGCGCCGCCCCGAGATCACCGGCTTCATCTCGGTCAGCCCGCCCGCCAACATGTACGACTTCTCGTTCCTGGCACCCTGCCCGTCTTCGGGCCTGATCATCAACGGGACCGGCGACCGGGTTGCACCGCCTGCCGACACCACCGCGCTGGTCAACAAGCTGTCCGAGCAGAAAGGCATCACCGTCACCCATACCGAGATCGAGGGTGCGGACCATTTCTTCAAGGAACCGCATATGGACACGATGATCGATCACGTGACCACCTATGTGAAACGCCGCCTGACCGAAAACAGCCGCTGAGGATCGCATCATGTCGACGATGGTCGAAGACCTCGCTGAAAAGCTCGCCGACGATACGCTGAAGGCGATGAAGCACCTGAACAACGACCGCTTCTTCATGGAAGTCGCGGCGGAACTGGGCGCGGCATCGACCACGCTGGAAGAGGCCTATCTCACGGCCATCCGCGTGCGCCTTGCCGAACGCAAGGCCCGCGCCTTTATCCGCGCCCGCATCGAAAGCCACCAAAGGGGCGAACCGCAGCCGGAGAACTGAGCCGCGGCCGTCCCGATGGATCATCCCGAAGAGGTGCCATGTCCCGCCTGGACCAGCAACTGGCGTTCCTGACCGAAGCGGACCGTCTGAAATCGGTGCTGCGCGCAACCACGCTCTGCGACGGCTCGCGCATGGAAAACAGCGCCGAACATTCGTGGCACATCGCGCTCTATGCATTGGTGCTGGCCGAACACTCCGAAACCGACCTCGACACCGGGCGCATTCTGAAGATGCTGCTCCTGCATGATCTTGTCGAAATCGACGCCGGGGATGCGCCGGTGTTCGGAGACCACGATGCCGAAGCGCTCGCCGCCCGCGAATCCGCTGCGGCCGACCGGATCTTCGGCCTGCTGCCCGAGGATCAGGCGCGGGCATTCCGCGCGCTCTGGGACGAGTTCGAAGCCAACGAAACCCCTGAAGCGCAGTTCGCCAAATCCATCGACCGGATGCAGCCGCCGATGCAGAACCTCGCCTCGGGTGGCGGCTCCTGGATCGACTACAACGTGACGCTGGACATGTTCGAAACCCGGATCGGCCCCAAAATCAACAATGGCGCGCCCCGCATCTGGGCCTGGCTGCAACCGAGGGTCGCCGCATTTTTTGCCGCGCGCGACTGATCCGGATTTTTGGTTCTCGCGTCGCTGCAGAACATCGCCTAGGGTGAGCACATGTCAGACGCGTCTTCCCACCCTCGCACTCTGCTTCTGACCGGTGCAAGCCGGGGCATTGGCCATGCCACGGTCAAGAAATTCGCCGCCGAAGGCTGGCGCGTGATCAGCTGTTCACGACAGGCCTTCTCCCCGAACTGCCCCTGGCCGGGTGGGGAGCGAAACCACATCCAGGTCGATCTGAGCGATCCGCAACAGACGATGGAGGCGGTGCGCACGGTCAAGGAACGACTGGACGGCGGGAAGCTGGATGCCTTGGTCAACAATGCAGGGATTTCCCCGAAAGGCCCCAAGGGCGAACGTTTGAGCACGCTCGACACCGATCTGCGCGACTGGGGAAAGGTGTTTCACGTCAACTTCTTCGCTTCGGTAGTGCTGGGACGCGGATTGAAAGATGAACTTGCACGGGCGCAGGGCGCCATCGTGAACGTCACATCGATTGCCGGATCACGCGTGCATCCTTTCGCAGGGGCGGCCTATGCCACCTCCAAAGCAGCGCTCGCTGCATTAACACGGGAAATGGCACATGATTTCGGGCCTTTAGGCGTTCGGGTGAATGCGATTGCGCCGGGTGAGGTGGAAACCAGCATTCTGAGCGAAGGCACCGACAAGATCGTCGAGAAGCTGCCGATGCGGCGGCTCGGTCAGCCCTCCGAAGTGGCCGACGTCATCTATTTCCTGTGTTCGGGTCAGAGCGGCTATGTCACCGGCACCGAGATCGAGGTGAATGGCGGGCAGCACGTGTGATCCCCCAAATGCCGCGCCCCCACAATTTTCTGGGGCGGGCCGAGAGTTTTCGTACGAAAAATCTCAAGACCCTCCAGAAAATTCTTAGAAGGATTCGGTTAAGCCAGCCCTAAAAATGGATCGCCCGGCCCCAGGCATCCAGCACCGCCTCGTGCATCATCTCTGACAGAGTCGGATGCGGGAACACCGTCTGCATCAGGTCTTCCTCGGTGGTCTCCAACTGGCGCCCGACCACATAACCCTGGATCAACTCGGTCACTTCCGCGCCCACCATATGCGCGCCCAGAAGCGCGCCGGTTTTCGCATCGAACACCGTCTTGATAAGGCCTTCCGGTTCCCCAAGCGCAATCGCTTTGCCATTGCCGATGAACGGGAAGCGCCCGACCTTTACCTCTAAGCCTTTCTCTTTCGCCTGCGCCTCGGTCAGGCCGACGCTGGCCACCTGCGGCTGGCAATAGGTGCAACCCGCGATGCTGTCCGGCTCCACCGCATGCGGATGACCGCCGGCGATCAGCTCGGCCACCATCACCCCTTCATGGCTGGCTTTGTGCGCGAGCCACGGCGCTCCGGCGATGTCTCCGATGGCGTAGACGCCTTCGACCCCGGTGCGGCAATGCGGGTCTGTCACCACATGGGTGCGGTCAACCTTCACGCCCAAGGCCTCCAATCCAAGCCCTTCGGTGTTGCCAACGATACCAACGGCGGAAATGACGGTGTCGAACCCCTCTTTCGTCACCTCGCCGCCCTGTTCGATATGCGCAGTGACTTTGCCCTTGCCGCGATCAAGCCGTTTGACCATCGCCTTTTCGCGGATTTTCATACCCTGCTTTTCGAACTGTTTCTTTGCGAAACCGCTGATTTCGGCATCCTCAACCGGAAGGATGCGGTCCATCACTTCGACCACAGTCGTGTCGGCACCGAGCGTGTTGTAGAAGCTGGCGAATTCGATGCCGATCGCGCCTGAACCGATCACCAGAAGCTTTTTCGGCATCCGGTTCGGCACCAGCGCGTGTTTGTAGGTCCAGACCAGTTCGCCATCCGCCTCAAGCCCCGGCAGTTCCCGCGCACGGGCGCCGGTGGCGATGACGATGTTTTTGGCGCTCAGGTCTTCGACGCCCTTGTCCGTCTTGACCTCAACCTTGCCCTTGGCGGGGATCGTGGCCTCGCCCATCACCACCGTGACCTTGTTCTTCTTCAGCAGATGCCCCACCCCGGAATTCAACTGCTTCGCAATCCCGCGCGAGCGTTTGACCACGGCATCGAGGTCGTACCCGATGCCTTCGGCCTTCAGCCCGAATTCCCTGGCGCGGTGCATGAGGTGGAATACTTCCGACGTGCGCAGCATGGCCTTCGTGGGGATACAGCCCCAGTTGAGGCAGATGCCGCCAAGATGTTCGCGTTCGACAACCGCGACGGACAATCCAAGCTGTGCGCCCCGGATGGCGGCGACATAGCCACCGGGGCCTGCGCCGATCACGATCATGTCGAAGCTCTTGCTCATCGCCTGCTCTCCTCCCTCAAGGTCAGGTTTGGGGCAAAGCGTAGGCCAAAGCGTCAGGGGTCACAATGGGGCTTGGCGGAAAGGTCCGGAACGGACCGAATGTTTCGCGCGCGAAACAATGGGTCATGCATTCTGACCGTTTAACCTTCTGTTAACGCGTGCAAAATCAGGCCTCGGCCTTCTTCTCCCAGCGCCCCGATTCTTCGGACCAGTATTGCGCGGAACATCCTGCTCCGGTCAGGGTTCGCCACTGGCCACGGGCGGCATCGACCGCTGCGCGATCGTTGCCATCGAAGAGGATGCAGACCCGTTCCAACCGGTTCACCTCGTCCGGAGCCACCTCGGCCCCGTCCACGGCCATCAGGCATTGCGGATCGTTTGCTGCCTCATGCGCCACGGTCAGCAGCACAGGCTGCGCCGCGTCATGCGGCCCACCCGCCAGCCCGTGTGGCAGGAACCCCTCTTCCGGCCCCAGCCACAGCTTCTGATCCAGCCAGTCCATCCGCGCGGCATCGGTTCCCCGCACCGTGACGCGCCACCCGGCCTGAAGCGCCTTGCCCAGAAGCATGGGCAAGGTCACCTCGAGTGGCTTTTGCGTCAGGTGGTAGAAATAGGCCGCGCCCATGAGATCAGTCCTGCGCCTCGAACCTGTCGGAGATCAGCCGGTCCAGCGCCCGCACGCCCCAGCCGGTGGCCCCTTTCGGCGACAGATCGAGATCACGTGATACATGAGCAACGCCCGCTATATCCAAGTGAATCCATGGTGTTTCCTCTTTCACAAACCGTTTGAGAAACTGCGCGGCAGTGATCGATCCGGCAGGACGACCACCAATGTTTTTCATATCGGCCACAGGGGATTTGAGCATGTCATCATAGGCCTGCCCCAGAGGCATCCGCCATGCGCCCTCGGTCTCGGTCTCAGCCGCTTTCAGGAACGCCGCAGCAAGCGGATCGTCGTTCGAGTAGACAGCCGCGTTTTCGTGCCCCAGCGCGATGATGCAGGCCCCCGTCAGGGTGGCGAGGTCAATCATCGCGGCGGGTTTCTCACTTTCCTGCGCGTGCCACATCACATCGCACAGAACCAGGCGGCCTTCTGCATCGGTGTTGATGACTTCGATCGTATCGCCTTTCATGGAGGTCACCACGTCACCGGGGCGCACGGCGCTGCCCGATGGCATGTTTTCCACCAGTCCCACGAGACCCACGACATTGGCCTTGGCCTTGCGCCGGGCCACAGTATGCATGACGCCCGCGACCACGGCAGCACCGCCCATATCCATGGTCATGTCTTCCATGCCGGCGGCGGGTTTCAGGGAGATGCCGCCTGTGTCGAAGACAACGCCCTTGCCGATCAGCGCAAGCGGTGCGTCCCCCTTGGCACCGCCCCGCCACCGCATGATGACCACCTTGGATGGGCTGTCCGACCCCTGCCCGACACAGAGCAGCGCGCCCATGCCAAGCTTCTTGAGTTCCTTTTCCTCGAGCACCTCGACCTCGACGCCAAGACCACCCAGCGCTTCGAGCCGCTTGGCGAATTCGGTCGTGGTCAGCACGTTCGCCGGTTCATTCACGAGGTTGCGGGTCAGATGCACCCCCTCGGCCACGGCAAGGCGCGGAGCGGCGGCGGCCTGGGCCTCGTCCGGTTTGGTACACATGATCACCGCTTTGCCCAGAGGATCGCCCTTTTTGGTCTTGTGGTCGTCAAAGCCATAGCCGCGCAGCACAAGCCCAAGGGCGATTTCCTCGGGATGGCGCGTGCTTTCGATCAGCAGGGTCATCTTCGATGCGCCCGCCGCCACGGCCAGCGCTGCGCCGGTACGGCGCGCCAGGTCGGCTGATGGGCGTCGGGACAGTTTGACCAGATCCACCGCCTCCACCTCGAGACCGGATGGCCAGTTCAGGGACATCACCTTGCCTTCAGCGAGCTTTTCCCACGCTTCGGACGTGGTTGCCCGGGCAATCGCGCCTTTGGCAAGACGGTTGAGCCGACGTGCTCCCGCAGTCAGCTTCAGATCGGGGGTGATACAGACCGCAATCCGTCCTTCTGCGGTCGCAAGAGCGTCGAGATCGACAGGCTGAAATGTCAGTGCGCGGAGTTCCGCCATGTTCTGCTCCCTATCAGGTGTTTGTCATAGGGGTAGCGCCGGTGCGTGCGGTTGACCAGAGGCGGGTTTTCCCGCAAACCCTAGGGGACGGGCTATGATGGCCCACTTTATATCGTGTGAAGGGGTCCGCCTTGCCAAGATTCGACAGATATATGCTGTCGCAACTCATGGTCCTCTTTGGGTTCTTCTCGCTTGTGCTGGTGGCGGTCTATTGGGTCAACCGGGCGGTGGTGCTGTTTGACCGGCTTATTGCCGACGGTCACTCCGCAGCGGTCTTTCTCGAATTTACGGCACTGAGCCTGCCCAGCGTGATTGCGCTGGTGCTGCCGATGGCGTCGTTTGCGGCTGCGGTCTATGTCACCAACCGGCTGATGGTGGATTCAGAACTGACCGTGGTTCAGGCCACCGGGTACAGTCCGTGGCGGCTGTCCCGACCGGTGCTGATGTTCGGGCTGATCGTGGCGGTGATGATGTCGGCGCTGACGCATTTTCTGGTTCCCGCCTCTGTGGCACAGCTGAAAGAGCGCGAAGTCGAGATTTCCGGATCTGTGAGCGCGCGGCTCCTGCGCGAGGGCACGTTCCTGCACCCCGGCCCCGGCGTGACCTTCTTCATCCGGGAAATCACCCCCGAAGGCGAGTTGCGCGATGTGTACCTGTCTGACCGGCGGCGGGACGACCGGGAAGTGACCTATACTGCGGAACGGGCCTATGTCGGTCAGGCCGACGAAGGGCCCCGACTGGTGATGGTCAGCGGGCTGGCACAGACTCTGCGCACCGACACGCGGACGCTGTCGACAACGATTTTCAAGGATTTCACATACGACATCAGCAACCTGATCGTTCAGAATCAGAACCTCAACCTGCGGCCCCGGCATCTGCCGACATGGGACATGATCACCCGACCTCAAGAGATGGCAGACATGGTCAGCGTGCCTCTGGCACGGATCAATGAAGAACTGCATGGCCGGTTCCAGCAGGCGCTGCTGGGTCTCGTGGCGGCGCTGATCGGGTTTTCGACCCTGCTGACCGGCAGTTTCAGCCGGTTTGGAGTGGGCCGACAGATCGTCGTCGCGATCTTTCTGCTGGTTGTCGTCAAGCTTGTCGAAAGCGCGGTGACCGACCCGACCCGCAACAATGCGATGCTCTGGCCGTTGGTCTACCTGCCCTCATTGGTGGGGCTGGTCATGGCGGGCATCGTTCTGCATCTGGCAGCGCGTCCATTCCGGCAGCCCCGCAAAGCGGCAGCGGCAGAGGTGTCGGCATGACCCTGCATCTCTACTTCGCGCGCCGCTTCCTTTGGACATTCCTTGCGATCTTCGGGATTTTCTTCCTGTTCCAGGTGCTTCTCGATCTGGTGGAGCAGATCCGGCGTCTGGACAATTCGGTGAGCTTTGGCGAGGTGATGAAGCTGACGCTGCTGAACACACCGGAAGGCATGTACCAGATCCTGCCGCTGGTGATGATCCTGTCCTCCATCGCGCTTTTCGTGGCGCTGGCGCGGTCGTCGGAACTGGTCGTGGCCCGCGCAGCGGGGCGGTCGGGACTGGCGGCGCTGGTGGGGCCGATTGTGGTGGCTGCGGTGATCGGCGGGCTGGCGGTGGCGATGGGCAACCCGATTGTGGCGGCCACGTCGAAAGCCTATTCCGACCTGCGCGAGACCTATCGCAATGGCGGCACGTCCGCCCTGTCCATCGGGGCAGAAGGGCTGTGGCTGCGCCAGTCGGACCCACGCGGACAGACGGTGATCCGGGCCGCGCGGGCCAATACCAACGGGACGGTTCTTTATGACGTGATGTTCGTGGCCTATGCTGAAGGCGGCGGTCCGGTGCGCCGGATCGAGGCAGCAGAGGCAGAACTGGCGGACGGCGCGTGGACATTGCGCGAGGCGAAAGTCTGGCCACTGGTGGCGGGGGTGAACCCCGAGACCAATTCGGTACTGCATGACGAACTGATCGTGTCTTCGACCCTGACCGAAGACAGCATCAAGGACCGGTTCGGACGGCCTTCGGCCATTTCGGTCTGGGAGTTGCAGGGCTTCATCACCGATCTCGAAGACGCGGGCTTTTCGGCGCGGCGCCACGCGGTGTGGTTGCAGATGGAACTTGCGCGACCGGTGTTCCTGATTTCGATGGTGCTGATCGGCGCGGCGTTCACCATGCGGCACAGCCGTATGGGCGGAACGGGAATTGCTGTTCTGTCGGCGGTTCTTCTTGGTTTTTCATTATATTACGTGCGGAACTTCGCGCAGATTCTGGGTGAGAACGGCCAGCTGAACCCGCTGGCCGCTGCCTGGGTGCCACCGCTTGCGTCGGTGCTTCTGGCGCTTGGCCTGATCCTGCACCGGGAGGACGGATGATGCGGTTCGCCCTGTTTGCAGTCCTGCTGGCACTGGCGGTTGCGTCCGGACCGGCGCGCGCGCAATCCGGTGACGTGATGCTGCTGGCCGATCAGGTGCTGGTGCAGCAGGGCGGAGACAGGCTGATTGCGACAGGAAACGTCGAGGCCCTGCATCAGGGCACGCGGCTGACCGCATCCTCGATCATCTACGACCGCGCGAACAACTCACTTGAGATACAGGGGCCGATCAGGATCACCCAGCCGAACGGTGACGTGCTGACGGCAACGCAGGCGGAACTCGACCAGGGGTTTGAAAACGGCCTTCTGGAAAGCGCGCGCTTTGTGCTGGACGAGCAGTTGCAGATCGCCTCGGCGCGTGCGGCACGGGTCGAGGGCCGCTACACCGCCATGAGCCAGGTCGCGGCGACCTCCTGTCAGGTCTGCGGCAGCGAAGGCCCGCCCCTCTGGGCCATCCGGGCCAGCCGTGTGGTACACGATTCCGAGGAACGGCAGATCTATTTCGATGACGCGCAGCTTCGGGTGCTGGGTGTGCCGGTGTTCTACATTCCCCGCCTGCGTCTGCCTGATCCGACGTTGAAACGGGCACAGGGCTTTCTGATTCCGGAACTCAAGACCTCGACCCTGCTGGGGTTCGGGATCAAACTGCCCTACTTCATCCCGCTGGGCGACCATGCCGACGTGACGCTGACGCCCTACCTGTCGCCCATCACCCGAACGCTTGAACTGCGCTACCGGCACGCTTTCCGGAATGGCGACATCACCGTGAACGGCGCGGTCAGCCGCGACACGCTGGAAAGCGGCACCGCCCGCGGACTGCTTTTTGCCGAAGGGGCGTTCCGCCTGCCCCGCGATTTCCGCCTGTCCTTCGACATCGAGGCGGTGTCGGATGACGCATACCTCAACGACTACAACAGCGAATTCAAAAAGGACCGTCTGGACAGTGCGCTGACTCTGTCGCGGGCCAAGCGGGACAGTTTCTTCTCCACAAGCCTGATCCACTACGAAAGCCTGACGGATGGCGAAAACAACGCCACCCAGCCGACCATTATCGGCGATCTGCGCTACAATCGGCGCTTTTTCCCAAAGCGCATGGGGGGCGAGGTGAGGCTGGGATTCCAGCTGCACGGACACTACCGCTATTCCGATACGGATATTGACGGCAGCGATGCCGATCTGGTGGTCGATGGGCGCGATGTGGCGCGGGCCAATCTGGACCTGAGCTGGCGCGACCGCTGGACCCTGCCGGGCGGCCTGAGGGCCGGAGCGATCACTCAGCTTTGGGTCGATCATTTCTTTGTCGAACAGGACGCGACGGCCGAAGACGACTATACCGAGGTGACCCCTGCGGCCTCGGTCGAACTGCGCTGGCCCTGGGTCAATCAGACGGCAGACGGCGGACGGGTGCTGTTCGAACCGGTCGCACAGCTTGGCTGGATCGGCGGCGAACGCTCGGGCGTGCCCAATGACGAAAGCACACGTGTTGAATTTGACGAGGGCAACCTGTTGGCCCTGTCGCGCTTTCCCGCACCTGACCGGCGCGAACGCGGTCTGATCGGGGCGGCCGGTCTGCGCTGGATGCGGCAGGATCCCGAGGGCTGGCGCGCATCGCTGACGCTGGGCCGGGTCTGGCGCGATGAACTGGACGGTGCATTCTCCCGCTCGTCCGGTCTCGACAGTACCGCGTCGGACTGGCTGATCGCCGGGCAGTTTGCACATAAGAACGGGATACAGCTTCTGGCGCGTGGGCTTTACGACACCACCGACGCCCGTTTCACCAAGGCAGAGATGCGCGCCAACGTGACCCGCGACCGCTATGCGCTGGGGGCATCCTACATTCTGTTGACCACCGATACGCTGGAAGACCGTGAAGATGCGCAGTCCCAATGGCGGCTGAATGGCCGTTACCAGGTCGACCGGAACTGGACCGCAACCGGCACAACCCGCTACGACATTGCCGAAGGGCAGTTTCTCAGGGCGGGTGTCGGTGCAGAATACCGCAACGAATGTGTCGCGGTGGACTTTTCGGTCTCGCGCAGCTTTGCCTCTTCCACTAACCTTGAACCATCTACCGATTTCGGCCTGACCGTCGCGCTGACAGGGTTCAGCACCGGCGGCAGCGGCAAGGAGTACCGCCGTTCATGCAGCTACTGACCACGTCCATCCGCAAACTGAGTGCGCTTGCTCTTGGTGTAACGCTGGCCTTTGGCCCTGTAACCGCTGAGGCGCAGAACCTTTTTGCCCCGGCCATCCGCATCAATGACAGCGTTGTGACGGCCTACGAGCTGCAACAGCGCGCCCGGATGCTGACGGTGCTGAACGCACCGGGCAACCCGCAGGACGTGGCCCGCGAGCAGTTGATCGATGACCGGCTGCGTATTCAGGCCGCAGAAGCCGCGGGCATCGTGCCGACGCCGGAAGAGGTTCTGGACGGGATGGAGGAGTTCGCACAGCGGGCCAACCTGACCCGTGACGAGTTCATCCAGGCGCTTGAGGCCAACGGCGTCGCGGCGCAGACGTTCCGCGATTTCGTGCGCGCCGGTCTCAGCTGGCGTCTGCTGGTGCAGGCGCGGTTTACCGGGCGGGTGAACCTGTCCGAAGCGGAAATCGACCGCGCGCTGGGCGCGTCGGGCGGATCGGCGGTGCGTGTGCTGCTGTCGGAAATCATCATGCCCGCCCCGCCGCCGCAGGCCGAAGCCGCGCGCGAACGGGCCGAACGGATCAGTCAGATCACATCGGAATCCGAGTTCTCCGCGCAGGCGCGGCGCTATTCCGCCACAGCGAGCCGTGGTGCCGGGGGCCGTCTGCCGTGGCAGAACCTTGAAGACCTGCCGCCTGTCCTGCGCCCGCTGGTGCTGGCACTTGCGCCGGGTGAAGTGACGGACCCGATTCCGATACCGAATGCCATTGCGCTGTTCCAGCTTCGCGGCATCGAAGAAACCGGCTTCACCCCGCCGACCTACTCTGCCATCGAGTACGCGGCCTACTACATGCCGGGCGGGCGGTCTGATGCGACGCTGGCGCAGGCGCGCGTGCTGCAAAGCAAGGTGGACCGCTGCGACGACCTTTACGGTGTCGCCAAAGGTCAGCCGGAAGAGGTTCTCGAGCGGAAGGCTCTGCCCCCGGCAGAGATCCCGACCGACATCGCGTTCGAACTGTCCAAGCTCGACCCCGGCGAGGTGTCGACCGCACTGACCCGGTCGAACGGTCAGACACTGGTGTTTCTGATGCTCTGCGGCCGCACTGGCGAAATGAGCGAGGATGTGGATCGCGACCAGTTTGCCCTGGGCCTGCGCAACCAGCGTCTGCAATCTCTTGCCGAAAGCTATCTGTCGCAACTGCGCGCCGACGCCCGCATCATCGAGCAATGACCACAGCGCCCATTGCCCTGACCATCGGGGAGCCTGCCGGGATCGGCCCCGAGCTTGCCGGTATGGCATGGGACGCGCTGCGCGGCGAGGTGCCGTTTTTCCTGATCGGAGATCCGGCGCACCTGCCCGAAGGCACCGACTGGGTCGAGATCGCAGCGCCTGATGAAGTGTCGGCGCACAGCACCGCCCTGCCCGTCCTGCCGCATCGTTTTGACGGTCCGCGCGTGCCGGGCGTGGCGCAGCCTGCGCAGGCCAAGGTCGTGGTGGCGGTGATCGAACGCGCGGTGGCGCTGGCCTCGTCCGGGAAGGTCGGTGGCATCTGCACGCTGCCGATCCACAAGCAGGCACTTCAGGAAGGCGCAGGGTTCGGCTTTCCCGGCCATACCGAGTTTCTGGCCCATCTCTGCGACACACAGGATGTGGTGATGATGCTCGCGGGGCCGCAACTGCGCGTGGTGCCGGTGACGATCCACATTCCGCTGTCGGAGGTGACATCCGCGCTGACGCCGGAGTTGCTGGAGACCCGTATCCGCATCACCCATGACGCGCTGGTGGCGCAGTTCGGCATCGGTGCGCCCCGGCTGGCGGTGGCGGGTCTGAACCCGCACGCAGGCGAAGGCGGCCGCATGGGGCGCGAAGAGATCGAGGTGATCACCCCGTTGCTGGAGCGGTTGCGGGCCGACGGCATGACGATTGCCGGGCCTCTGTCCGCCGACACGATGTTTCATGCCGCGGCCCGCACCGGCTATGATGCCGCGATCTGCATGTATCACGATCAGGCGCTGATCCCGATCAAGACGCTGGATTTCGACCGGGGCGTGAATGTCACGCTGGGCCTGCCGATCATCCGCACGTCGCCGGATCACGGCACGGCGTTCGATATTGCGGGGACCGGGAAAGCCAATCCGACCTCGACCATCGAGGCGCTGCGGATGGCTTGGCGGATGGCCAGCGCGCGGTCCTGAAGGGTGCGCAAACGGATGGAACGGTATTTGCATATTTTCGAAAAGAAGAAGCAGGGGTGGCGCTCTGTAACCGGAGGCTGTCATGGCGGCGATTGACGGGTTGCCCCCCCTGCGCGAGGTGATCGCGATCCACGGGCTGAGCGCGAAGAAGTCGCTGGGGCAGAACTTTCTGCTGGACCTGAACCTGACCGCCAAGATCGCGCGGCAGGCGGGCGATCTGACCGGCATGGATGTGCTTGAGGTCGGGCCCGGCCCCGGCGGTCTGACGCGCGGGCTGCTGGCCGAAGGCGCGCGCAAGGTGCTGGCGGTCGAGAAAGACGCACGCTGCCTGCCTGCGCTGGCCGAGATTGCGGACGCATATCCGGGACGGCTCGAGGTAATCGAGGGGGACGCGCTGGAGGTGGACGCGCTGGCGCATCTGACACCGCCGATCGCGATTTGCGCCAACCTGCCTTACAATGTGGGTACCGAACTTCTGGTGCGCTGGCTGACCCCTGCGACGTGGCCACCGGTCTGGGACAGTCTGACGCTGATGTTCCAGAAAGAGGTGGCAGAGCGGATCGTGGCGCAGCCGGGATCGAAAGCCTACGGCCGGTTGGCGGTGTTGGCGCAATGGCGCTGCGATGTGCAGATTGCGATGCACCTGCCCCCCGAAGCCTTTACGCCGCCCCCGAAGGTCAGTTCGGCGGTGGTCCACCTGCGCGCCCTGCCCAAACCCCGGTTCGAGGCGGATGCAAAGGTTCTGGAACGGGTTGTCGCCGCCGCGTTCAACCAGCGGCGCAAGATGCTGCGTGCCTCACTCAAGGCGCTGTCCCCCGAAATCGAAGACCATCTGAACGCCGTGGGGATTCCGCCGACCGAACGGGCAGAACGGGTGTCTGTCGAAGGGTTCTGTGCGCTGGCGCGGCAACTGGCCTGACAGGCGCAGAAACCAAGAACGAAAAAAGGCGGGGGAGCCCCCGCCTTTTTCTTATTCGGCTGCGTCCGGCGTCGGCGCCTCTGCCGCAGGTTCGGCTGCGCTGTCCTGCGGTTCGGCCTTCTTGCGCGGCTTGCGCGGTGCGCGCGGCTTCTTGGGTTTTTCCTCGGCCTTTGCCTCGGGCGTCTCGACCAGATTGCTGTCGGCAGTGTCTTCTGCAGACGTGTCGATCACATCCGGCTGCGGCGCGCTTGCCGGGTCATCGCCGGGCTGGTCCTGTTCGGAGCGCGCTGCACGGTCTGCATCACGCTGCGCCTGACGTTCGCGGTTCTCACGCTCCTGCTGTTCGCGGCGCGCATCCTGTTCGCGCTGCGCTTCGCTCAACAGGCGCATGTAATGTTCTGCGTGCTGCTGGAAGTTTTCAGCGTTGACGCGGTCGTTGCTCAACTGCGCATCGCGCGCGAGCTGGTTGTACTTGTCAATGATCTGCTGCGGAGTACCGCGCACCTTTCCTTCGGGACCGGAGCTGTCAAATACACGATTTACGACATTGCCGACGGAATTCGAGCGATTGCGGTTGTTCTTATTCCGCGAACGTTTGTTTGAGGAACGCATTTGTTACTTTTCAGCCTTCTTTCAGCTGTTTTTGCGATTGCTGTGTGCGCTTCGTGCGCGGGTCCTGTGCAATTGCATCCATGTACGGGCTTACCATCGCGCGTGAGGGGTCAACCCAGCCTCGACCGCTGCGATGTCACTGAGTAATCATGTCCGCACGCCGCTTACAAGCATAATTTGCCGCGAATGGTTCGGATTTTGCCAATTATGGGTCGGTTTGCAGCAGGAATTCGCCAGAAACGACACGATCGCGGCCATCGAGGTCCGGATGGACAGCCACATTGCCAAACCCCGCCCGGACAAAAAGCGCCGACACCGCCGTACCCTGCGTCGGACCGATCTCGACGATCAGGCGACCGCCGGGGACCAGGTATAGCCCCGCGCCCTGCGTAATCGCCCGATAGGCGCTGAGCCCATCGGCATGGTCGGTCAGCGCCATCTGCGGCTCATGCGCAAGTTCGGGGGCCAGCGACGGCATTTCGTCCAGCGCGATATAGGGCGGGTTCGACACGATCAGGTCGAACCGGGCGTTCTGCGGCACCGCGTCGAACCACGCGCCCTGCGCGAATTCGATCCGATCCAACAGGCCCAGACCCTGTGCGTTCTCCCGAGCGACGGCAAGCGCGTCTGCGCTGAGGTCGGTGGCAAGCCCTGTGGTTCCGGGCCGTTCGGCCAGCAGGCTCAGAAGGATGCAGCCTGAGCCGGCGCCGAGATCGAGAACACGTGAGAATCGGCCCGCAAGCACCTGTTCCACAAGGATTTCCGTTTCCGGCCTTGGGTCGAGGACGGCGGGGGTTACAAGGTAGTCCCGGCCAAAGAACGCTCGACGCCCGATCAGGTGAGACACGGGTTCGCGCGACACGCGGCGGGTGATGAGGCCATCGAAAACCCTCGCCTGATCCTCTGACAGCGGGTCGGGAAGGACCAGTGTCAGGCGTCCCGAGGGAACCTCCAGCACATGCGCCAGCAGGCGTCGGGCATCGCGGGCAGGATCGTCTATACCGGCCTCTTTCAGGCGCGCCACGGCGTGCCGCAGCGCCTCGGCCCCTGTCATGCCCCCATCTCGGCCAGGAGCGTGGCCTGCGCATCGGCGGTCAGCGCATCGATGATTTCATCGAGATCGCCTGCCATCACCGCATCCAGCTTGTAGAGCGTCAGGCCGATCCGATGGTCGGTCAACCGACCCTGCGGGAAGTTATAGGTGCGGATGCGTTCCGAACGGTCCCCTGAACCCACCTGCGATTTGCGATTGGCCGAGCGTTCCGCATCGACCTTTTGCCGCTCCATATCGAAGAGGCGCGTGCGCAACACCTGCATCGCTATCTCGCGGTTGCGGTGCTGGGATTTCTCGGAACTGGTCACGACGATACCGCTGGGGATGTGCGTGATCCGCACCGCCGAATCGGTTGTGTTGACGTGCTGGCCACCCGCGCCAGAGCTGCGCATGGTGTCGATGCGCAGGTCGTTGGCGTTGATCTGGATGTCGACGTCCTCGGCCTCGGGCAGAACGGCGACAGTGGCGGCAGAGGTATGAATGCGCCCGCCGCTTTCGGTCTCGGGCACGCGCTGAACGCGGTGCACACCGGATTCGAACTTGAGCCGGGCAAAGACGTTGTCACCGGTGATATGGGCCACCACTTCCTTGATGCCGCCCAACTCGGTCGCCTGTTCCTCGATAATCTCGAAACGCCAGCCGCGCGCCTCGGAATAGCGCTGGTACATGCGAAGAAGGTCACCGGCGAACAGCGCCGCCTCTTCGCCGCCAGTACCGGGGCGGATTTCCAGCATCGCCGGGCGCGCGTCGGCCTTGTCCTTGGGCAAGAGCGCCAGCTGGAGAGCGTGTTCAACCTCGGGCAAACGAGCCTTCAGCGCGGGCAGTTCCTCCTGCGCGAGTTCCCGCATCTCGGGGTCGTCGAGCATGGCTTCGGCCTCGGCGATATCGGCGCGGACCTGTTTCCATTCGGTGATCTGGTCCACCACCGGGCGGAGGTCGGAATATTCCTTGCCGATGGCGGCAATATCGCCGGACCCTTCAGCCATCTGGGCCTCAAGGTATTCAAAACGCGATGTGATCTGGTGCAGGCGGTCTTCGGGGATCATGCGGTTCTGTCGGGCATCAAAGCCCCGTGGTCAAGGTCTATTGCCCCAAACGCTCGAGCCAGCCGTCCACACGCGCCTTGTTCACCCCCATATCGGACTGACCAAAGCGCAGACGGGCGAACAGTTCGAGGATATCCTCGTTCCGCATGACGGTGGTGTAATCGGGAAAGCCCATCCACTTGGAGCGGGTGACATAGGTCACCTTGCCGTCTTCCACGCTGCCAGCCAGCACTTCGGTGCGCGGCGTGGCGAGGATGATGCGGTCCAGCTCTGCAAAAGTGCCTTCGCCTGCCGGGATCCGTCGACGGACGCCGCCGGCAAGGTCCTGATCCGCCGTTACTTTTGGATCAACATGCCAGACAGCCGGGTCCGACGGCGCCAACCGGATCCACGCCAGACCACCCAGAACAATCAGTACCACCGCCCAGAAAAACACCTTCACGACGTCCTTATCCTTGCCTCAATGGGGCACCTGCCCCTTGAACACGCGTACTGAACTTCAGGCCCGGCGGGTCCAGCCCCAGAGGCACAGAATCTCTGTCGCCACATGCGCGCCTGCGATTGCCGTTGCGCCCGTAGTATCGAACGGCGGGCTGACTTCAACCACATCACCGCCCATCAACTCGATCCCGGCGATATTTCGCAGAATCGCCGCCATGTCGGCGCTGGACGGCCCGCCCCAGACCGGTGTTCCGGTGCCCGGGGCGAAGGCCGGGTCGAGGCAGTCGATGTCGAAGGTCAGGTAGGTCGGGTAATCCTTCAGGATCTCACAGATCCGTTCCGCCACGGCCTCGGGACCGATACGATGCATTTCGCGGGCATCGATGATGTTGAAACCCAGCGTGTCGGGGTTGTCGGTGCGGATGCCCACCTGGACCGACCGCGCAGGGTCCACCAGACCGAGTTTGACCGCCTTGTAGAGGAAGGTGCCATGGTCGATCCGCTCCATGTCGTCATCGGCCCAGGTGTCCGTGTGGGCGTCGAACTGCAAGAGGCTCAGGGGGCCGTATTTCTCGGCATAGGCTTCGAGGATCGGCAGGGTGATCGAATGATCGCCCCCCAACGTCACCGTCGCGGTATCCTGCGCCAGAATACCCGCGATGTGGTTCTTCAGCGTTTCAGGGAATTCGAAGGTCTTGGCATAGTCGAAGGCCAGATCCCCGTAATCGGCAATCGCGAACTCTTCGAGCACGTTGTAGCCCCAACCATAGGGGGCATCGCAGGGCTGCAACAGCGACGCCTCTCGGATGGCGCGGGGGCCAAGCCGCGTTCCGGTGCGGTTGGTCACCGCCTGATCGAAGGGCACGCCGGTGACTGCAACATCCACACCGCGCAAATCCTTGGTGTATTTCCGGCGCAGGAATGACGGCGCGCCGCCGAACACGTTCTCGAAGCTCGCGCCCCTCAGGTCATCGCGGGTAAACGCATGGTCTATCTGGCTTTTCGCGTCTTCAAGCGCCATGGGTCAAACTCCGTGCCGTGTTTCGATGAGACGCGCGAAGAACGATGCGCCGATCGTCGCCACCTCGTCGTTGAAGTCGAACGCAGGATGGTGACAGGACGGGCCGATCCCCTGCCCCAGAAACAGAAACGCACCGGGCCGGGCTTCGAGCATGTAGGAGAAATCCTCGGCCCCCATCTCCGGGCGCAGGTCGGTGATGGTCTTGGCTGGGCCAACCACCTCTTGCGCCACCCGACCCGCAAATTCGGTTTGCGCCTCGTGATTCACCGTCGCCGGGTAGTTGCGGATGTAATCGATTTCCACCGCGACCCCATAGCTCGCAGCCTGCCCCACGGCGATCTCGGTGATGCGGCGCTCGACCATGTCGCGCAGGTCGGCGTCGAAGCTGCGCACCGTGCCGGACAGCTTGACGGTTTCGGGGATGATGTTGGTTGCGGTCCCGCCCGAGATCATGGTCAGCGACACGACCAGCGGAAGAAGCGGATCCGTGTTGCGCGACACGATGGTTTGCAGCGCCTGCCCAATGGCCAATGCGCAGGGCATCGGGTCTTTGCAGGATGCCGGATAGGCCCCGTGCCCACCAACACCGCGCACGGTGATGTGGAAGTCATCCACCGCTGCCATGATCGGGCCGGGCGTGGTGCGCAGCTGTCCTTCCTCGGCAAACGGGTCGGTGTGGATCGCATAGACCTCTTCGATGTCGAACCGCTCCATGATCCCTTCTTCGACCATGATGCGCCCGCCACCCACGGTTTCTTCGGCGGGCTGGAAGATCAGTGCCACGGTGCCTTTGAACTTGCGGGTCTCCGTCAGATAGCGCGCCGCCCCCAAGAGCATGGTGGTGTGTCCGTCATGGCCGCAGGCGTGCATCTTGCCGGGGATGGTCGAAGCCCATTCCGCGCCCGTGGTCTCGTCCATCGGAAGCGCGTCCATATCGGCGCGCAGCCCGGTCACCGGGCCATCGCCCTGCCCACGGATCAGCGCCACAACACCCGACTGCGCAATGCCTTCGTGTATTTCGTCAACGCCGAACTCTTTGAGGCGCTCCACTACAAATGCCGCCGTTTCGTGGCAATCGAGGCTCAGCTCGGGGTGCATATGCAGGTGCCGTCGCCATGTCTTCATGTCCTCGGCGAACTCACCGATCCGGTTCACAATGGCCATGGGTGGACTCCTTCGCGCTCATGCCGCATCCCTGCATCTAATCCCGAAGCACGGAGGCCTGCAATGCGTGATGCTCTGATCCATGATCCCAAGGGGGGGATGCCCCGGCTGCTGGAAATCATGCGCCGTCTGCGTGACCCGGAAACGGGCTGCCCCTGGGACATCGAACAGGATTTCGCTTCGATTGCCCCCTATACGATCGAAGAGGCTTACGAAGTGGCCGATGCGATCGAGCGCGAGGCCTGGGACGAGTTGAAGGGCGAATTGGGCGATCTGCTGCTCCAGTCAGTCTATCACACGCAGATGGCCGAAGAGGCTGGCATGTTCAGCTTTGACGACGTGGCCAACGCGATCTCGGACAAGATGGTAGCGCGACACCCGCATGTCTTCGGCGACGAAAGCCGGGACAAGTCTGCCGAACAGCAGGTGCAGGACTGGGAAAAGATCAAGGCGGCGGAGCGTGCGGGCAAGGAACAGAAAGGTGTTCTGGATGGCGTGGCCAAGGGCCTGCCCGCCCTGACCCGTGCCTTGAAGCTGCAGAACCGTGCGGCGCGGGTCGGGTTCGACTGGCCTTCCACGGACGAGGTTCTGGACAAGATCGTGGAGGAAGCGCAGGAGCTGCGCGAGGTGCAGGACGAGGTCGAACGGTTCGAGGAGTTCGGTGACCTGCTCTTCGTGATGGTCAACCTTGGCCGCCATATGGGCCTTGATCCTGAAGCGGCGCTGCGTGCCGCAAACGCCAAGTTCACCCGCCGGTTCGAAAGCATCGAGGTCGAATTGGCCGCCGAGGGGCGGACCCCGAAGGACAGTAACCTCGCCGAGATGGATGCGCTCTGGAACGCGGCCAAGATCGCAGAAAAGGCAAAAAAGAAAAACGCGCCCTGATCCAGAGCGCGTTTTTCGAAAATCTGAGAGTTCAGACGCTTACTGCGCTTCTTTGATGAACTTCACCGCATCGCCGAAAGTCTGGATGGTTTCGGCCGCGTCGTCCGGGATCTCGATGCCGAACTCTTCTTCGAAGGCCATCACCAGCTCGACCGTGTCGAGGCTGTCTGCGCCGAGATCGTCGATGAAGGACGCATTCTCAACAACCTTGTCTTCTTCCACACCAAGGTGCTCGACAACAATTTTCTTAACGCGATCTGCGACGTCGCTCATGTTTTCTTCCTCACAGTTTCGTCGGCGCGGTGGCCGGGTTAGCCCTCGCCCGGGCGGAATTGATCTTGCCCTTTCGGGCGTCGGTTTGCGTCCCGCCGGAGGCGCGACAGACCATGGGTGCCCCCGAAATGTGGGCTGGTCCAGAACCTGCGCCGCTATAGCACATGGGATCGCGATGGCAAACGCTTTCAATACAAAGATATTCCGGGGAAAAGATGCGGCTTTTCAGCGGTTTCTGCACCTGCAAAGCGCCGCTTTCCCCCATGATATCAGAGCATTGCCATGCCACCATTCACGTGCAGCGTGGTGCCGGTAACATAGGCGGCTTCCGCACTCGAAAGGTAAAGAACCGCTGCGGCGATCTCGGCGGGGGTGCCCATGCGGCCCGAGGGAATCTGTCCGAGGATGGACGATTTCTGGTCGTCGGTCAGCTTGTCGGTCATCGCGGTTTCGATAAAGCCGGGGGCAACGGCGTTCACGGTGATGCCGCGGCTGGCGACTTCATAGGCCAGTGACTTGGACATGCCGACCATGCCGGCTTTGGCCGCCGCATAGTTGCCCTGCCCCGGATTGCCGGTGGCCCCGACGACGGAGGAGATGTTCACGATCCGGCCCCAACGCGCCTTCATCATGCCGCGCAACACGCCTTTGCAGAGCTTGAAGGTGGCTGTCAGGTTCACGTCGATCACCGACTGCCATTCCTCGTCTGACATGCGCATGAAGAGATTGTCGCGGGCGATGCCCGCATTGTTCACGAGGATATCGACGCCGCCCATCGCGTCCGCTGCCTGTTTCGGCAGGGCGGCGACGGCTTCCGGATCGCTGAGGTTGCACGGCAGGACATGGGCGCGGTCGCCCAATTCGGCAGCGAGCGCCTCAAGCGGTTCGGTGCGGGTGCCGGAAAGACCCACCGTGGCCCCCGCAGCGTGCAACGCGCGGGCGATCTCGCCACCGATGCCGCCCGATGCGCCGGTGATCAGCGCGGTTTTGCCTGTCAGATCGAACATGTCCTGGTCCTTTTCATCTCATATTAACCTCGCGCGCGGCGAATCTTCTGCGAAGATTCGGGACGCAGGTCCAAAAAATTCGGGCGTATCAGCCCTCTTGCGTTGCCGCCTGCACATCGGCAGCCGATCCCACCGCACGTGTTGCCGCCGACCGTTCGATCCGCCGCACCATACCGATCAGCGCCTTGCCCGCGCCGATTTCCCAGAAATCATCGACGCCCTGCGCCACCATCCAACTCACGGATTCACGCCAGCGCACCGCGCCGGTGATCTGTTCGACCAAGAGCGCGCGGATGGTTTCGGGATCGCTCACCGCTTCGGCCCGCACATTGGCGACCACCGGAACGGCCGGCGCATTGATCGTCACGCTGCCCAGAGCCTCGGCCATCGCGTCGGCTGCGGGTGCCATCAGGGCACAATGGAACGGGGCGCTGACGGGCAAGAGCACCGCGCGTTTCGCGCCGGCCTCTTTCGCCAGATCGACCGCACGCTCTACGGCGGCTTTGTGGCCCGAGACCACCACCTGCCCCGGATCGTTGTCGTTGGCCGCCGCGCAGACCTCGCCCTGAGCTGCGTCATCTGCCACCTTGCGCACGTCCTCCAGCCCCAGACCGAGGATCGCGGCCATCGCGCCGACGCCAACCGGAACGGCGTTCTGCATGGCCGTGCCGCGCGCCCGCAGGAGCCGCGCCGCATCCGTGACCGACAGCGCACCAGCGGCGGTCAGAGCCGAATACTCCCCCAGCGAGTGTCCTGCGACATAAGCCCCGCTGTCGATTCCGACTCCTTCGGCCTCCAAAGCACGCATCGCGGCGATGGACGTGGCCATCAGCGCAGGTTGCGCATTGGCCGTCAAAGTCAGGGTCTCGATGTCGCCGTCCCAGATCAGGGCAGACAGCTTTTCGCCCAGCGCCTCGTCCACCGCTTCGAACACGGCACGCGCGCCGGGATAGGCGTCGGCCAGATCCTTGCCCATGCCAATGGTTTGCGCCCCCTGTCCCGGGAATAGAAAAGCTCGGCTCACGGCACCCCTCCTGACTTGTTTCACATGCCATTACAGCCCGTGCCGCAGCGACGCAACGTTGCTGCACCGTTTCTGTGCGCTGACGAAGATTGCGCAGCACGCCGGGCGCGATAGCTATGTGCCAGCAAAAGTCGCATTGGAGGCGTCCCATGCCCGCCACAAACACCACCGCCCGCTATGGTTCCGTTGCCAAGACATTTCATTGGCTGACCGCCCTTGGCATCCTGACCGTGATCCCGCTCGGGATCATTGCAACTGACATGCCCTATGACACCGCCGATCAGCTGGCGGACAAGGCCTGGCTGTTCTCGCTCCACAAGACCATCGGCGTGACGCTGTTCTTTGTCGCGCTGGCCCGTATCGCCTGGGCGATGACACAGCCGAAACCGGCCCCCCTGCATCCTGACCGCAAGATCGAGACACTCCTGGCCGAAATCGTGCATTGGCTGCTGTATGGCTCGCTTGTGCTCGTCCCCCTCTCAGGCTGGGTGCATCACGCGGCCACCGAAGGCTTTGCACCGATATGGTGGCCCTTGGGGCAGAACCTGCCTCTGGTGCCCGAATCCCTGCGGGTCGCCGAAACAGCGGCGGGTCTGCACCTTGTCTTTGAGCGCGTGCTGGTGATTTCCCTGATCCTGCACATCGCGGGCGCCATCAAACATGCGGTGATCGACCGGGATCAGACGCTGGCGCGCATGTTGCCGGGCCGCACGGTCCAAACGCCAGATGCAAGCGCACGGCACACCGGCCTTGTGCCACCTGTTCTGGCGGCTGTGGTCTGGGCGGCGGCGATCGGTATCGGCTCCATGTTGGGCGTCTATCATCAGGGCGGAGCCATGGCGGCGCAGGCCCCGGCGCTGGCCGAGGTGGACAGCGAATGGCAGGTCACCGATGGCACTCTGGGCATCACCGTGCGCCAGATGGGCTCCGAAGTCTCGGGCAGCTTTGCCGATTGGACGGCTGACATCCGGTTCGATGAAACCGTGACCGACGGCCCTGCCGGCAGCGTCGATGTGGAAATCGCGATCACGTCGCTGACGCTGGGATCCGTCACCCAGCAGGCCATGGGACCGGATTACTTTGCCAGCGGCGAGTTTCCCACCGCCCGGTTCAGTGCCGAGATCAAGGCCAGCGCCGAGGGCTACATCGCCGACGGCACCCTTACCCTGCGCGGAACCGAACATCCTGTGTCGCTGCCTTTTGACCTGTCTCTCGACGGAAATCTCGCACAGATGCAGGGCAGCACGGTGCTTGACCGGCGCAGCTTCGGGATCGGTGACAGCATGACGGACGATGGCCAGCTTGGTTTCGAGGTCAGCGTGACGGTTGTCCTGAGTGCATTGCGGAGCGTTGCGCCAAGCACCTGATGCCATGCTGCGATGTCGCAGGTCATACACACAAAGAAAAACCCCGGGTGATCCACCCGGGGTTTTCCGTTTCTTGCTGTTTGAAACCGATCAGGAGTCGGTCCCGGTCACCTTCATCGCTTCGATGGAGATCTGCACTTCGACCTCGTCGCTCACGTAGGGAGCGAACATACCCAGTTCAAAGTCGCTGCGGATCAGCGTGGTGGTGGCATTGAAACCGGCCCACGGCTTGCCTTCCATCGGGTGATCGCCGGTCTGGGTCAGCGTCGCGGCCAGTGTCACCGGCTTGGTCACGCCGTTCAGTGTCAGGTCGCCCACGATATTTGCGGTGCTGTCGCCCGTCACTTCGATGGCGGTCGATGTGAAGGTCACCATTTCGTCCTCAGCCGCGCCGAAGAAATCCGCAGACATGAAGTGCTCGAAACGGCCTTCCCAACCGGTGAACATGGAACGGACCGGGAAAGAGACGGTCACGGACGAGTTCGCCGGGTCTTCCTGATCGAACTGGATGTCGCCCTCGAAGCCAGAGAACATGCCCCAGGTCGTGGAATAGCCGAGGTGGTTGTAAGAGAAGAGGATCTGGCTGTGGCTGGCGTCCAGCGTATACGCCTCGGGCTCAGCCTGAGCAGCGAAAGGAAGCGCGACAAGCGCGGCGGCAAGAAGTGTGTTTTTCATGGGTTCGTCCTGTTGAGAGTTGCGATGCCGCTTAATTGGGCCAAGGCCGCGTTGGCTCAATTCGCCGAAACTCAACAGAATATGTGTCGTTTTGAACAATGGGGGTGCAGACCGCCCCTCAGCGCCCAAAGAAGCACAGACCGGCCACCCCCATGACGGCCACCGAGAGGCCCAACCCCATGATCCGCGCCTCGGGCAAAGCCCCCTGCACGGCAATCCAGATGCCTGGGATCGCGATCAGGCAGGCAATCCCGAGAATACGGCGCACCACACGCCCGATCGTGTTTTGCCCCCGCACATACTTGTCATCATAATGGACCATCTGTCCCTCCTCGGTCGCTTCACGCTGACCGCTGTACCGTTTACCACTGGGAAACAGTCTGTTCGGCAAATCTGCCGAATTCGGGGCGGACAGGGCGCGGTCGCGGGGCAAGTTCGGGGCAGGATTGTGACGCTCCTGACAACGCTCACGCAGGGCGCTTGATTCCCCGCTCAATCCGTGTATACGGAGCGCTCCTTTCGCAGATCGATTTTTACCGCGCAGTCTCTCGTGGGCAGGAGCGAAAGGACGTGACCCTGTCCTTTGAAATGCGCCAGAACAGAAACGGAGTGCACATGCCGCTTTACGAGCATGTTTTTATCTCGCGCCAGGACTTGTCCAACGCGCAGGCTGAAGGTCTCATCGAACATTTCGGCACAGTTCTTTCCGACAACGGCGGCAAGCTGATTGATCAGGAATACTGGGGCGTCAAGACGATGGCCTACAAGATCAACAAGAACCGCAAGGGCCACTATGCCTTCCTGCGCACCGACGCACCGTCGGAAGCCGTTCAGGAAATGGAGCGTCTGATGCGTCTGCATGACGACGTGATGCGCGTTCTGACCATCAAGGTCGACGCCCACGAAGAAGGCCCCTCGGTCCAGATGCAGAAAAAAGACGACCGTGGCGACCGCCGCGAGCGCCGCAACTGATCGCCTGAAGAAAGGACGCTAAACCATGGCTGCAAAACCATTTTTCCGCCGCCGCAAGGTCTGCCCCTTCTCGGGCGACAATGCACCCAAGATCGACTACAAGGACACCAAGCTGCTGCAGCGCTACATCTCTGAGCGCGGCAAGATCGTGCCTTCGCGCATCACCGCCGTGTCCGCAAAGAAACAGCGCGAGCTGGCCCGTGCTATCAAGCGCGCCCGCTTCCTCGCCCTCCTGCCCTACGCAGTGAAGTAAGGAGAGACTGACATGCAAGTTATCCTTCTGGAACGCGTGGCCAAGCTTGGCCAGATGGGCGATGTCGTCGACGTCAAGCCCGGGTATGCGCGCAACTACCTGCTGCTGCAGGGCAAGGCGCTGACCGCCTCGAAAGAGAACATCGCGTCGTTCGAAAACCAGAAAGCGCAGCTCGAAGCGCGCAACCTGGAAACCAAGAAAGAAGCCGAAGATCTCGCCGACCGTCTGGGCGGTCAGCAGTTCGTCGTGATTCGTCAGGCCTCCGATGGCGGCAACCTCTACGGCTCCGTCACCACCCGTGACGCGGCAGACGTTGCAACCGAGGAAGGCTACTCGATCGACCGCAAGCAGGTCATCATTCGCCAGCCGATCAAGACCCTTGGTCTGCACGAGGTCGAGGTGCACCTGCACCCCGAAGTGATGGTCACCATCAACCTCAACGTTGCACGTTCGCCCGAAGAGGCCGAGCTTCAGGCCTCCGGTAAGTCCATTCAGGAACTGGCCGCCGAGGAAGAAGCACAGGCAGAATTCGAAATCGCCGAACTGTTCGACGATATCGGCGCTGCGACGTCCGACGACGACGATCTTGCCGCTGATGTTGCAGAAGCATCCGGCGACGAGGACGAGAAGTCGGAAGACTGATCCGGTCTCTGACCAACCCATTGAAAAGCCCCGCCTGACTGGCGGGGCTTTTTGTTTTTCGGCTCAGTCCGCGTGACCGGCGTTACGCGCGGAACTCCAAAGCGGCCAAAGCCTCAATCGACCAATGCATCCGCGCGCTGACCGGCGCGTTCGTGGTGAATGGGAAGCGTTCGACCGTAAAGCTGCCGGGTCCGCTCAACGCTGCCCACCATTCCCGGCTCTTCGACATAGGAAAAGATCGCCACATAGCGCGTCGTTGGCCCTTCCAGCGGCGAGACCCGATGCAGCGAATAGCGCCCCTTGAACAATTGCAGGTCTCCCGGTTCCAGCGCGAGCGAGATCACCTTGTCCGAGGTCTCATTCAGTACCTTGGCCACCTCTTCGAAATTCTCGGCCTGGCTGGTGCGGATCATCGGCGCGTACTCGAACGCCCCGCCGCGCTCGGCGTTCTGCAGGGCCAGTGTCACCGTGAAATTGTTGGTGTCGAAATGCCAAGGGAACCCGTTGCCCTCCCCGGCTGCGTTCACAATCACATCGGCCAATGGATCGGCATAACGAAAGAACCTGTCCTTCGGCTGCTGGAGGCACTCTCGGATGAATTCGTCGAACCCCGGGCTGTCGAATATGGTCCGCAACGCACCGTTCGGCTGGAAATTGTCGGCAGGGACAAAGGCGTTCGAGCGGTCAAAGAACTGCCGCCGTGGATCGGATGTCGGCAGACTGGCATCGTCGGCGGTGAAATATGGATTTGTACGCGAAAAACTCCGGTGCCCCCTGTCCGCAACACCATCGGCTTCGGCCACAGCCGCAGCAATTCCGGCAGGCGTGAGAAAGCCGTTGAGCACGGCGCATCCACGCGCTTCGAGTTCTCCCCGCACCTGCGCGAGGATCGCGTCCCGTTCTGATCCCGGTGTCGAAATCGGGTAGCGTTTCGTGTCGATCAGATCATTTGCGTTGAGCTGCATCACGTATCCTCCCGGCTTGTCATGCAGGGATCAGTGCATCGCAGCCCCTTGCTGCGCTCTACCGAGGTCGCGACATTGATGCGTCGTTTTCCGGGATTACCGGGAATGCGGCCAGCATCACTTGCCTTGAGTGATGAACCCCGCGCAGGCTCTCAAACCACGTGACGCGCCGCGATTTCCTGAAAGGCCGCCTCTGTTGCCGGATCCATCGGAAAGTAGAGCTCCAGCTTCAGATCGTCGAGCAGCAGGTCCTCGGGCGTTCCGAACTGCGAAATCGTGGCAAACATCGATAGTTCCAGACCGTCCATCCGAAGAACCGTCGGAATGACCGGCCCCGCTGTCTGCCGCTCGGGTTGCTCGACATTGGCAAGATGGTGGATGACCGGGTGGAACTCCGGCACGCCACCCAAGGCCGCATCTTCCGTTCGAAGACGGATCGCGGCATGATGCGCGACCTCCGGCCAGTTTTCGACAACCTGCGGCAGGGTATCGGACATCAAAAGGTCGAGCATACTGTCGCCGACCCCCATGCCGAACGCCCCGAACAGAGCCAGCGCCGTGGGATTGGCCGCCCGGATCGTCCAAAGCCGGTCAAAAGCCAGTCCCGGATACGGCATGTTCCGGTCCAGTTGCCAGGCAATCGCCTGCCGCACCGGAGCCATATCGGCATCCTCCCAGTCCCGCACTTTGTAGCGCACCGCAAACCCCGCATGGGTAAGCATCTGGTTGCGTGCATCCAGCGGCATCCGGAGCGCCTCGGCCAGGCGAAGAACCATCTCGCGGCTCGGTTTGGCGCGGCCTGTCTCGAGAAACGACAAATGTCGCGCCGAAACCTCGGCTTCTAGCGCCAGATCAAGCTGGCTCAGCCGGCGTGCCGCGCGCCACGTTTTGAGGAATTGGGCAAATTGGCTCATGCAGAACCATAACCTGTTCGCGCCGTCCGTGCACTTACCTCCGAGGTAATTGAGATGATGCATCCCGCTTCGTATCGAGACCACCAACAAGACGGAGATCCGGTCATGGCCACGCATGCAACACACAAATCCTGGCTCAGGATCGCAGCGGTCGTAATCGGCTTCTTCGGTCCGGTCCTGACACTCGCCACACTCCCGGCAACCAACGAGCCTGCGCGTTTCGGCCTCGATGTCCTGACATGGCCCATTGACGGGTTTCCAGACTACAGTTCCGAAGAAATCCGCTTCCTCTCTGCGCTGGCCGGAGGATTTCTTGTCGGCTGGGGTGTCACCGTCTGGATGCTTTCGGCACTGGTATACGATCTTGCTCCCGAGGCTGTCCGCAGATCGGTCGTTACAGGCGCATGGGCATGGTTTCTGTTTGACAGCCTTGGCTCGGTCACGTCGGGGCAATGGCCAAACGTGTTGTGGAACATCCTTGTTCTTCTGGCAATCGTCGGACCGATGTGGCGCCCGGCCCACCCCTCAACCAAAGCACAGGGAAATCCAGCATGACCACGTTTCGAACACTCCTGATTGGCATGACCGCAGGTCTTGCCATATTCACGATTGCGGCGATTTCCACAGAGGGGATCAACCTGCTCCCACATTTCCTGTCGCCCATCCTTGCGATGACATGGCAAGGCCAGTTCAATCTGGATTTCAGCGCCTATCTGGTGCTTTCAGGCATCTGGATGGCATGGCGCGGAGGGTTTACCGGACGCAGCATCGCTCTGGGCCTCTGCGTGCCGCCTCTGGGGATGCTCTTCTTTGCGCCGTATCTGGTCTATCTCAGCCGCAAGACCCACGGCGATCCGCAAAAGCTCCTGATGGGCGTTCACGCAAGATAAGACATGCGCCAGCGCGAACGGTCGATTTGCAAGTGGTTAATCTCTGGCCAGGATAACCCCGCCCATCGGATCCGAGACCCTTTCCGTCTTTTGGCGGAACACCCCAGGCGACTACCCTCTCTCTACGGACGCTTTATGTGCGTTCAGACCATGAGAGACGCGTCTCAACAGGGCCTTCGGGGTACAGGTTCGGAGCTTCGTCAGAGGCTCTGCATGGGGGAGAGAATGTCCGCCATATATCTGTCGCAAATACCCAGAGAAACAATGGCTTGATGTTGAAAAAATGTTATCTTTCTAACTGTTAAGGCGCACTGACTTGTTTCAACTTGAAGCATCTGGTTGCGCTGAGTAGCATCCAATCACATACTTTTTGGTACGTAGGAAGATGCGCAATGCCTAGGAAAGCCAAAGAACTCACCGCGCTCGACGTAAAGCGTCTGGTGCATCCGGGAAGCGGTGGAAACGTGATGAAACCGGTGGGTGGTGTTGATGGCCTCTACCTTCAGATCACACCATCCAATGCGCGATCATGGATACTGCGCACCAGCATTGCGGGCCAACGTCACAAGATGGGCCTTGGCCCCTATCCAGAGGTGTCGTTGGCTGACGCCCGTAGGAGTGCAGCACAGGCTCGCTCGAGCATCCGGCTTGGGGAGAACCCTCTGTTGGAAAGAAAGGCCGCTCGCGCAGCGCTCCGAACGGCTAAGGCACGCAGCCTCCTATTTGCTGATGCAGTCGAACAGTATCTGGACACGAAACTGGATGAGTTCAGCAATGCGAAACACCGGCAGCAATGGCGCTCGACCTTGATGAACTATGCGAACCCTGTGATCGGACAGATGATGGTTTCTGAAATCACAACTCAGGATGTGCTGCGTGTGCTGGAGCCGATGTGGAAGGACAAGACCGAGACAGCATCCCGTCTGCGCGGTCGAATAGAAGCCGTTTTGTCGTGGGCGACCGTGGCAGGCCATCGCACTGGCGAAAACCCGGCCATTTGGAAGGGCCACCTTGAAGCAATCCTACCAAAGCCGAACAAGCTGGCGAAGAAAGAACATCACCCCGCACTGAAAATTAGCGAGGCCCCGGAGTGGTTTGCAGATGTGTGTTCCCGGGATGGGACCGGGGCGAAGGCACTGGCTTTCATAGCCCTGACCGCAGCGCGTTCCGGAGAGGTGCGCGGCATGACTTGGGGCGAGGTCGATCTGGACACAAGCCTTTGGATCGTCCCAGCCGAGCGCATGAAAACAGCGAATGAGCATCGGGTACCGTTGTCGCCACAAGCTATCGATTTGCTTCGTGATTTAGGCCGCGGTTCGAACGGTGATCTCGTGTTCCCAGCAGTGAAAGGTGGTCAGCTGACAGACGCGGCTCTCAGTGCCTGCATGAAGCGCATCGCAGCAGCCAAGCCCGGTTACTATCTTGACGCTACCAGCAAGCGCCCAGCAGTGCCACACGGGCTGCGCAGCACCTTCAAGGACTGGACGGCAGAGCGCGGCTATCCATCGGATATGAGTGAGATCGCACTTGCTCACAAGGTCGGTTCTGCGGTGGAGAGAGCCTATCGCCGGACGGACATGCTTGAAAGACGCCGGGACATGATGGCGTCGTGGAGCCAATTCTTGCGGGGTGAAACTGTAGGCAATGTAGTGTCACTCAATGCTTGACCGAGTTTGGCACATGTCGTAAAAACAAACCGAGAACATGGGCAATGACGCCCGCTCCATAACGGAATGAAACGTTGGGGTGGGCCGTGTTGCATCGGAGGTTGGCTCATCCTGAAAAGGGTGGGCTTTTTTCTTGCCCGCCGTAGCTGTTGCGGAGGGCTGGATGGCCAAAGAACAAACTTTCCTGACAGTATCGCAAGTTGCAGCGCGATATGGCGTTCATCGTGCCAGTGTATGGCGTTGGCATCGCGACTTAACCGACTTTCCCAGAGCCATCAGATTGGCGCCGGGAACAGTCCGCTGGCGTCTCTCCGACCTTCAGTCTTGGGAAAATAACCAAGTGGAGTCGGCATGAATCAACCGTGAAAGCGATGGAAAACACGAACCCCGCGCTTTGACAGCGCGGGGCCGGAACTGGGGACGGTTTGCAGACAGTGGCCCAGTTTAGGGAAGCCTACCACGGGGCGGGACCATAGGCAAAGGGCAGTCCGAAAGGTGGAAGCCCGGTCCCCGGCGCAGCGTTCAAGCGTCGAAAGTAGCCACCAACTTTCTGGCAGGAACGCATGACCAGAGAGGCCCTAAGCGGCGGCCCGGCTCCGATGAGCAGAGCAAGACCGTGGCCGGGCATGGGAACCAACTCCGGCCAAGTGCTGGGGCTGGTCGTCCTATGCCCGTCACAACAACCCCCACCAATGAGCAGGAACACAGAGATTAACAGTTGAACAGAGAGATAGAGACAGAGGTTTGACAAAACGGCGTGCAGATAAACACGAACGCCCGAGCATGCATCCCGCATGGTTCGCTCGGGGGGTGGTCGTGGCCGATCGGGAGCAATCCGTCCTGTGCTTCATCGGTCGCGCCACAACCGCCGACAAACTGGTCCCAATGCCCCGGCTTCTGGGGGAGGTCGGCGGCGTGGAGCGGGGTTATCCTTTCGCAATTACCGGATCGGGGGTCTCAGCATGAAACCTGCAACGACTGCGATCAAATTCATCGAAACACTGAAGATTCCGACCGGTCGGAACGCAGGCAAGCCGATGAAGTTGGCGGCGTTTCAAAAGCGATTTATCCGAGGTGCCTTTGATCCCGACATCCGCATCGCAGTGCTCAGTGTGGCGCGCGGCAATAGCAAATCCGCGACAACGGCGGCGATTGCGGTGGCGGAACTGTTCGGCGTGTTCAACGATCAGCCGCGTCGAGAAATCCTGCTCGCTGCGGGCAAGAGGGATCAGGCCGAGGTGGTCTGGACCTACGCGCTCGATCTGATCCGGTCCATGCCTGACGAAGTGCAGGAGCGCATCAAGGTTCGCTATTCGCCTAAGCTGGAAATCGAACTCGACGGTGAGCACAAAATCCGGGGCATCGCTTCAGATGGGGCTGGCATCCTTGGCACGTCTCCGACTCTTGTGATCTGCGATGAGAGGGCTTCATGGGCCGAGCCGAAAGGTTCACGACTGGAAACAGCGTTGCTCACCGGCGCTCTGAAGCGGCAAGGCAAGACGTTGATGATCTCGACGAGCGCGGCCACGGATGCACATCCGTTTAGCCGTTATCTCGACGAGGATGAACCGACAACGTACCGGCAAGATCACCGTGCACCGGCAGGCTGCAAGCCGGATGATCCAAAGGCGATCAAGGCAGCGAACCCGGGCATTGATGCGGGCATTGCGCCACCTCTCAGGGAACTGCAAGCGGCGGCACGTCGAGCCATGTCACGTGGTGGACACGAACTTCAGGCGTTCCGCCTGCTCCACCTCAATCAGCGCGTAAACGACGCCACGAACGAGCCACTGATCGACGTAGACGATTGGCTCAGGGTCGAGACCGACACCCTGCCCGAGAAAGCTGGGCCGCTGGTCGTGGGCCTCGATCTCGGTGGCAGCGCGAGCATGAGCGCGGCGGCGTTTTTCTGGGCACGGACGGGTCGGCTCGAGGTTCGCGGCTGGTTCCCTTCCCGGCCCGGTTTGCTCGATCGGGGTCAACGTGATGGCGTCGGCAACCTCTACCTGTCGATGCAAAAAGAGGGAACGCTGCGAACACTGGGTGATGCGACCGTGCCTGTCGCGTCATGGATCAAGGCCGTGGTCGATGAAGCCAAAGGCTACCAGATCGACGCGATCTGCTACGACACGTTCAAGCAAAGTGAAATTCAGGACGGTCTACGCGCGGCGGGTTTGAACGCAAGACAGGTGTTGCGCCGCTTCGGGCCATTTGATGGCGGCGAGGACGCAGAACGTTTCCGGCGCGCTGTCTATGATCGACATGTCGCAACACCTGAGACCTTCATGATGCGATCTGCGCTCGCTGGGGCTGTTTGCAAGCGTGATGGGCAATTGAACCCATGCCTCGATAAATCGAGATCGACTGCTCGCATTGATGCGGTTTCGGCGGCTGTTTTGGCGGTCGGTGAAGGTAGCCGGATCATGGGGCGCGGTCCTGTCAAAGCGGGGCGCGTCGCATGGGGCTGAAGGAATACAAACGACATTCTGCGAAGGTCACGCGCACGAGGCGGTGGAAGGCGCTGAGGCAGGAAGCACTGCGTCGTGATGGTTTCGCCTGCGTCCAGTGCGGTGCGCGTGGTCGCCTTGAGGTCGATCACATCAAGCCTGTTCGGACACATCCGGAACTGTCGTTCACTTTGGAGAATTTGGCCTGTCTCTGTCCCGGCTGTCACAGCCGCAAGACACGTATCGAGATCGGCTTAGGGCAACCCGACCCCAAGCGTGAGGCTTGGAAACGCTTGCTGCGCGAAATGCAGCGATCTGTCGAGCAAAGGGAAACAAAATGCTTGAATCCGTAAAGATCAGCCGACGCCAGTCGGAGATCAGACAACAGCTTGCCGAATTGGTGGGCAAACAGACACCGACCGAGGACGAAACCCGGTCGATGGAAACACTCGACTCGGAATATCGCACCAATGAAACCCGCTATCGCGCGGCGCTCATTGCCGAGGACGAAGAACGCCGCGAGGCTGGGGCCGAACTTGAAACTCGCTCAGAGCGTGAGTGGTCCGATATGATGGCCGGTTTTGAACTGCGCCAAGTGGCGCTGGCTCTGGACGAAGGGAAACAACTCGACGGGCAAACCGCAGAGATCGTCACCGAACTGCGCAGCGCGGGCGGCTATCGCGGACTCCCGGTTCCGTGGCAGGCATTGGAAATCCGCGCCGGCGAAACCATCGCCTCCGGAACCCCGGACCCTGTTTCGACCCGTCCAATCATCGACCGGCTTTTCCCGGCCTCTGCGGCGGCGCGGATGGGCGCTCAAATGGTCAATATCAACAGCGGACAAGTCGAATGGCCGGTGGTCACAAGCGCCGTGTCCGCAGGCTGGGCCGCGACCGAGACCGGTAACGTGGCCGATCCTGCGGCCTATACGACAACTGACCGTCCACTGGCCCCAGATCACTGTCTGGGTGTCCAGATGCGGATCACGCGCAAAACGCTGAAACAGTCGGGCGCGGCACTGGAACAGGCAGTCCGGCGCGACATGAACGGCGCAATGGCGCAGGCGATGGATCAGGCGGTATTCCTTGGCTCTGGTTCGACCGGCGAACCCACCGGCGTGTTCACCGGCGCAGCGACGTGGTCGATCACAGAGACCGCCATCGACGCGGCAGCATCGTGGTCCGCGTTCCGGGCGGCGGTGGTTAGGTTCATGACGTCCAATGCCGCAGGATCGCCCGAGGCGGTGAAACTCATGATCCGGCCCGAGGTCTGGGCGGCTCTGGATGATACCTACATCGACACCGGCACCGGCGTGACCGAATGGGACCGCCTGACTCGCAACATCCCGGCGGGCAACGTGGTGATGACGACCAACGCGCTTGCGGCACCGGCTGGCGGCCCGCCGGTCGCGTCCAATGCGCTTCTGACGACATCGGCAGGCGGAACACCTCCGATTTTTGTTGGTGCGTGGAATTCGGTGGACGTCATCCGCGACCCATTCAGCGACGCAGCAAGCGGTGGCCTTCGACTGACTGCGCTCGCCACGATGGACGTGACGATCTCACGGGCGGCACAGCTTGAAGTCCTGACAGGTATTCAGTGATGCTCTGGGGCGGGTCTCTGGGCGGACTAGAGGTCCGCAAAAGCCGCGAGGGTGGTTTCCACCTTCGCGGAACTTTTCCCTATGGTGCGCGAACAACGTTGAGCGACGGCGGGCGCAATGGTGGCCGGCCACGCAAAGAAGAATTTGCGCCCCGCGCGTTCGCCTACAACGTCGAGCGCGAGGACGTGAACATCATGTTCTTGAGCGGCCATCGCTGGGACAAACCCTTAGCATCGCGAAAAGCCGGGACACTCAAACTGCAAGACTCGGATGATGCTCTAACCTTCGACGCGGTGATCTCAACGGAGGTCCAAGAAACATCATGGGCGCGGGACTTCATGGCCGCTTTCGCGGCTGGTCTTGTGCTCGGACTTTCACCGGGCTTTCGACTGCCGCCTCAGCGAACTGTCAAAAACGCTGAAACGATCAAAGAAGAGGATCCAGCCGAAGGCAACGCGCTGATTAGGGTCGTGAACCATGCCCTACTCTGGGAGGTTTCAGCGGTTACTAAAGCCGCTTACGAAGAGGCGCAGATCGAGGCGCGGAACTGGACGCCTGATCCGGCCACACGCCTTCACAAGCCGACTCCGGCGTATCGATGGAGGGCCTGAGCATGATCGACATTATTCGACAAACGGAAGCAACACCGACCTATCCAGCGGCACCGGATGGGCTGTCTGCGGCGGCGGCGGCTCTGGACCCAGATATGATCTGGGCGAGGATAGAATCCTACATCGCGCACCGCTTTTCAGAGCGGGAGATTATCTGGACGGTCTCTGGTTTTGCCGATGATGCATGGCTGGCGCCGATCGGCCCGGTGGTGTCTCAGACGGCTGAAAAATGGATCGACGGTGCATGGTCTGCGGTTAGCCTGGACGATGGCCCACTAGGCCCATGCCTTCCAAGCGATGGGACGTTTCGGATCACGGCAACGGTCGGTGCGACCCCGGTCCCGTCAGAGGTCGATCAAGCATATCGGCGGCTTGCGGAATATTGGGCCGTTGAAACCGGCAAGGCTGGCGTGTCTGAGCATCGTGTGAGCATCGGCGGCGAGATCGAAGAATCTTTTTCGCGGAGTCCGGTCTGGATGGCGCGGGCAATGGTCAATTCAGGCGCGGCCGATCTGTTGCGTAAATACAGGAGTTATCCATGATCTGGCCTTTCAACAAACGAGATAGAAACGAAACGCGCTCGAGCGGCACCGGCTACACGACGCAGATTATGCAGGCGCGAGCGGACTACATCGCTGGTGTTGACGGTTCGGCCGAACTCACCGGGACCGTTCAAAGCGCGGTCTCATTGTGGACTGGAGGCTTGTCGCTGTCGGATGTCTCAGGCACCGATCTATTGACGCCGGACATCTTGGCGCTGTCGGCACGGGCCTTGGCGCTTCGGGGTGAGGCCGTGTTCTACGTGATCGAAGATCAGCTTGTTCCAGCAAGCGATTGGGATGTGACAACGAGGTTGTCGCGGCCTGTGGCCTATCGTCTGGGCCTACCCGACACCGGCGGCGGAACATCAATCACAGCGCTGGCTGGCGAGGTGCTGCATTTCAAGATCGGCGCGGATGTAAACATGCCCTATGTCGGACAATCACCATTGCGTCGAGCACGATTGACGGCTTCGCTGCTTCACGCACTCGAAACGGCGCTGGCAGAGGTCTATGAATTCGCGCCGCTCGGGTCGAGCGTTATTCCCATGCCGGAAAATCCAGAGACAGACATGGACAAGCTGGCGAGGGGATTCAGGGGATTCCGCGGGCGCGTGCTAGTGCGCGAAAGTGTGAACGTCACCGCGGCGGGCGGCGCTACGCCTCAGACTGATCTGAAGCCGCATAACGTGACGCCTGATCTGGAACGGGCGATGACGCGGGAAAGCCTGCAAGCGGCGCGTGACGCGATCAACATGGCCTTTGGCCTGCTGCCGGGGCTTTCGTCACCCGCCACCACTGGGCCGCTTGTTCGCGAGGCACAACGCCATCTTGCGCAATGGACGCTCCAACCCATCGCCGGAATGATTGCTCAGGAGTGCAGCGAAAAGCTGGGCCAGCCGATCGAACTGGACGTGATGCGACCGCTTCAAGCGTTCGATGCAGGAGGTCGCTCAAGGGCGCTTTCTGCGATCGTGCAAACGCTGGCGCTGGCGAAGGAGTCGGGCGTCGATCCAGAAAAGGCCCTTCAACTGGTGGACTGGGATCAATGACGAGATCGGCTGATTGCGCCGGGCTGGCAGATACGTTGTCGAAGCAATCCGTCTTAGTCGGTGAGTCACGTTAGCAACCCCGACAAGGCGCGGCAGGGCATACTGCCTTTTCTCCCCCTGCGCGGCGCGGACCCAGCACGGTTATTGAGGGCCGGGGCTGGGTCGTTTAGCGGCAATTCTGTTCGATCAAAAGTTGCAACAACTCAAGAGATCGATCCATTTCTGAGATTGGAGGCAGCGATCCTTCGATGCGTTGGAAATTGGCAAAGTCGGTGCCGCGTAGCGCTCGCTCTAACTGACTACTCCGATCAATAGCTGCTTCGAAACTGAGCATCGCGGATTCGACTACTTCGCATTCCAAAGGCCCCCACTTGTGGGCATCGGCCAAGGCTGGAACAGGAAGCAGAACGATGATCGCGATAAATGATTTCATACAGATTAATTCGCACGAATCCACTTCCCCGCAAAGGGGTTGACCAAATTCGTCGATCTGGTGATTGCGTCCGTGGGCCTGAAAACCCGAACGGACAAAGACCGCGGAAAAGTACTCGCGGCCGGTGTGGCTACTGTTGCCACCCTGTTGATTGCTCTTGGTCTAAAGTTTCAAACTGAGGCCAATTGAGTCAAATCATTTATTGGTCGGGCGGTGGGCGCGGCGCGGACCCAGCACGGCTAGTTACCGGGGCTGGGTCGTTATCTGCGCCGTGCCCGCGCATGGAAGTTGCTGCAGATCGTGGAGGCAATGGAGAGAAGGATCAATTGAACTCAAGCAACCCGCGTACAACGCGCAGTACAAACTGCCTCTCGGTTTGCGTCAGGCGCGAAAAAAGGGATAACAGGCGCTGTTGCTCTTCCGCTTCAGGCGAATTCGCCTTAGGGTCAGGA
>NZ_JFKC01000003.1 GCF_002115805.1 Marivita geojedonensis
CCCTAAGGCCACGCGTGACGGCGTTGCCCAAAACGCTAAGCCGGGCAGGGACTCAAAGCAAGGTTGGTGTTGCCCCAGGGTAACCCTGTGCCGTTGGCGGGTCAGTTTTCAGATGTCGAAACGAAGAAATAGACCCACTCTCCCTTGAAATCCGGATTGGCGGACCGCGCCGCCGCGACCTGGTCCCTGAGCCAGTCAAGGTAAGGTTCGGCGGGTTCCACCAAGGGCCTGACACCATCATATAGAGGCTCGGATGCGGCAAACGCGACGGCGATTTCCTGTCCAAAGGGCGGACCGATCTCGATATAGAGGCCGGGTTGTCCGGGTTCCAGAATGGTGTCTGAACCAATCTGCACCGCCGATTTCGCGGCTGTCCGTTCCATAGGTGTGAATTCATTTGGCAAGAGGTGGAGAACGTTGCCGTTGGCGTCGAAATAATCGACATAGACAAAGGCGTCGTAGTCCGCCCCCTGTAAACGCATGACCAGTGGCTGCCCTTCGGAATAGTGGAATTCACGAGCATGTGTGTCTTCGCCCAGAAGAAGGGGGTTGGTGATCTGATCTGTGGATTGGGGCAGACCAACGCTGGCGATGCCTGACAGTGCGCCACATTGTGGACGGGGCAGGATCAGGAGGTTGTCCCGCACCGGAATGTCGCGACCCATCTTGGCCTGCATGGACGACAGAACCGCGCCCCGGAGCGATGGTTCGGGGACATGGCCGGAAACCAGCAGAGCGTTGTTCTCAGGATCGAACTCGACTTGCAGGCGAGAGCAGGGGATCGCGCTGAGAACTCCGCTGATGCCGTCCCGGACGTCTGCAGCGGCACCGCTCAGGTCTCCCGGCTCCATGAAACTCTGAAACGCAGACAGCGACACAGGGTCAACGGCGCTGCCGCCTTCCCCCTGGAAGGCAAACGCCGCTTTGCTCCGTTCTGCAGGCGGGTCCAAAGTCACTGCGGATTCCGGTGCGACGGCTTGTTGCACGACGGGTAAAACCGAGGCGAGCGCTTCCGGCGCGGACGCCGCCTGCATCGTAATTGCAGGGGATACGGAAGCCAAAATCTCGGTTGCGCCAGACACCAGAACCGCAGGCTGTGCCGCGGTCAGAAGTGGTGCAGTTGCGGGCTCTGCCGCCGTCAGCGCCTGCGCCTGAACACGTCCCGTTTCCACTGTTTCTGAAGAAACGCGCAGCGGGTTGGACGTGTCCGAAACTGCCGAAATCGCCGGAAGCGGCGGGCTTTGAGTGGCTAGTGCTTCTACCCTGTCCGCCGCGTCGGAAACCTCGCTCAGAGGTGCTGATTGTGGCGCGGCGGATGTCACGCGCGCTCCGTCAGTCTGCAAAGGTACGCCGGTTTCGCCCACGGGGCGGCGGGGCTCGGCCCGTGAACTGGCGATGCTGCCTTGGCTCAGGGCGGTGCCGCTCGTATTGCCGGAGGCTGCCTGATCGGATTGCGGTTCCGTTTCAGCCGCTTGCGTGCGCTTGACCTGGTAGGCTGCGAGCTCCAGCTCCGTTTCCGGCAGGGGTTGGTCCGGCACCTCATCAGGGATGACGGCGGCAAAGAGCGCGTAGCCACCAACAATGTGGGTCAGAACGGATATCGCCGTGGCAACACCCCAGATTCCAGTCGCCCGGATCATTGCGATGGAGGGGATGTTTCAGGCGTCACGACCAGCACCACATCCTGTGCGCCAAGCGCTTCCATGCGATTGACCAGCGGGAGAACGTGACGCAATTCCGTTTCGCGGTGCGCGTTGATCCTGACCAATGCATTGGCATCCTGCGCAATGAGGGGCTTAACCGTGTCGTCAAGCGCGTTTCGGTCCACCAGAACACCGTCCACGGCTATGTTGCCCCCTTCCGATACAGAAATCGTGATGCCACCGGCAGGCATGTTTGCGCCGGTTGCCGCCGTTGGTGGGGCCACATCGAATGGTGCTGTCGCATCCATGCGCCCAATCAGCATGAAAAACACCAATAGAAAAAACACCACGTCGATCAGGGCAACGATGGTTTCCGGTGGTTGGCGGGTGACAGGCCGCGACAGTTTCATTCCGCGACCTCCAGTCTGACAACCCGAAGATTGGTGACACCAGCCCGCGTCGCGGCATCCATCACCGAAACCAACGCCTGCATGTCAGCGGCCCCGGATGGCAGAACAAGAACGCGCAGATCATCGCCGCTCGCCATCCTTTCAAGAAACAGCGCTTCAAGAGCTGGCAGGTCGAAGCCACGACCCTGCGTTGTTGGCACGCCATCTGCACCAAGTCGTATCATTATGGTCGTGGCAGTGCCGGTGCTGCCGCTGGATCCGTCCGACGTTGAGGCGTCATCCACACGCTCCACCGCAGGAATCATATCGAGATTCAGATAGGTGGAGGTCACCATGAAGAAGACCAACAGGATCAGCATGACATCGATCATCGGCACCAGCGAAATCAACGCGCGCGGCGGCTTGTGCCGTTTGAGGATCGATATTGACGGGTCCTGCATCAGACCGGCCTCATGTGGTTGGCTGACCGGCAATCAGCATCAATTGGGCGACAGCGCCTTCTATCAATTGCGCCCCGCGTTCGGCTCGCGCAGACAGCAGCGTTGCACCGACCGCAGCCGGTATCGCCACCAGCAACCCCGCTGCCGTCGTCAAAAGTGCCTGCCAGATCCCACCGGCAAGAACCGATGCGTTCGCCGCCCCCTGTGCAAGTTCAAGTTCCTGAAATGACTGAATCATTCCGAGCACTGTTCCCAGCAATCCAAGCAGAGGCGAGATCATCGCAATCAACTCGAGCAGGCGGATATGGTTGGTCATGCGCGAGAACTCTTCGTTTCCGCGCCGCACCAGCTCAGTCATGAGGGGCGGGCCTGACTTGCCGTCGTTCAGGGCTTTGATGGCAAATGCAAGAACGCGGTCTGCCGGTGCGGGACCGTTTTCGACCGCCTTGCGGGCCTCTGCGAAGTTGCCGGACTCATAGCTGCTCAATGCTGACTCGCGAGCAGGGGCATTGGCGGTGACGCGCCACAGCTGGATGATCTTGTAGACGATAAGAGCCAGTGAAAAGACCGACAGGATCAGCAGAAGAAGAATGATCGGACCACCCGTGCCGATATCCGACAGTGATGAAGGCATCTCACTTCACCAGCGCTGCGTCGGCTTTGCTTCCGAGTTCGAGGAATTCAAAGCAGTCCGTGTTGTCCTCGTTCTGCGGTTTGCAGACGGGCATGTCGTGCAGAACGATTTCCGAGATGTTTCCACAATCGATATCCGGTATTGCGAACAGCTTCAGCGTGGTCCGCTGAACCGGTAGGGGCGCCGCGTCGATGGACAGCAACCGGTCGATAACACCGTTGGCGTCGAGGATGGCGAGACTCATCTCGAAGCCTTCGAAACTCTTG
The DNA here is from genome assembly GCF_002115805.1 of Marivita geojedonensis. Classification (GTDB taxonomy): domain Bacteria; phylum Pseudomonadota; class Alphaproteobacteria; order Rhodobacterales; family Rhodobacteraceae; genus Marivita; species Marivita geojedonensis. Next base: position 3,394 of record NZ_JFKC01000003.1, read on the forward strand.
CCCGTGTCGTTGCGAAACAGGAAATAGGCCTGGCATCCGTTGGCTTCGCCGGGTTCGAATTTGTTGAGCTCCACAGACAATGATCCGGATTGCGCGAAAGCCAAAGGCGGGACCGAACAGAGACATGCGACCGCAAGGCTGGTGGTGATTTTGTTCAAGGTGACCTCCCGAAAACTGCCCTGATAAACTTCAGGTTTTTGATTAATTATAACTTATAAGTATATGTTATTGTTTCTATTAATTCAGAATGAGGGTGCGCATTTGGCGTTGTAAATCTGACCTTTCCCCAATTCTGTGGTTGGTGTGGGTCAAGCAAACGCGAAGAATGGAATTCGGTCAACCCCGGCCGTTTCATGGCGATCTGACGTGATCGGGCCAGTCGTTAGAAAGAGGACATTATGCTGGACTGGAACCGGATTTACGCCAACACTTGGGGTGCGTGGCAGCGTGGATAATTCGTTTGATCGGTCGCGAAGCGGACGTCGCGAATGACGAATCCATATCGCGCAATATTTTGATTCTATTGTTTGAAATCTTGGAGAGACGCATGCTTGAGACTTCGGAGGATCTGTCAGAAATCTCGACAGAACTGCGCGATATTCGAGCGTCTGTCAGGGACACGGTACAGGTTCTTGCAGATGAATTGTTGAAACGGGAGGGCATGAACGATCTGAAGGCCCACTCGATCTGCGCGCAACTTGATCTTGCCGTGCGAAACTTCGAAGCCTTCGCGCATCGTGCCAATAAGATAAGGATGGAGCAGGAAGCGGAAGCCAAGTCGCGTGATGAACTCCTGTATCTGCGACGGTTCTGGGGCAGCTTTTCCGCCCAACTCAGCCTGACACGAGTTGAATTGAACCGGTGGACGCTGATCCGGAACCTTGTTCAGTTGCAGGTCAGGGAGCGCAACAAACGGATTCCGCTGTATCCTGCGACAATTCCTGAAACCCACCGCAGTCAGGTCGCCGCCAGCGATGAGGTGTTTGACTGGTTGCATGGTATTCTGAACCCCGAACGCCAGTCCGAAAGCGCACAAAGTGCGGGCTGTTTCGCGGACATCGCATTGCCGAACAGCGAATTCCATCAGCATCTGCACGCGGCTTATCGCGTTTTGATCGCCATGGATCACTCGGGCCCGAAACGGTTCTTAGACGTCGGATGTGGCGGGGGACTCAAAGTTCTGACCGCGCTTCGTTATTTTGACGAGGTCAGCGGCTTCGATTTTCAGGCGTCCTATGTCTCGGTCGCGGAGGACTTGATGAGGCGCGGGGACGTTGAACGCGCGAACGTGTTTGAGGCGGATGCGCTGCTTTTCGAGGGATACGGCGATTTCGAGGTCGTCTATTTTTATCGTCCGATCCGGGATGAAGAAAAGCTGATCGAAATGGAGAAACGCATCGTCGACATGGCAAAGCCAGGGGCAATTCTGATCGCGCCGTATCTTGGATTTGCCCACCGCTACAAAGGGCTCGAATGTGGGCATGTGGACGGTCATGTCTACGTCGCAAAAACCTCTCAGACTGCGGCGGACAGGTTGCGCAGGCGCGCTGCCAAGACCGGCGTTGCGGTTGTGCGTGATGCGCCGGGGGACATTGAAAACCTCTGGTCACCCTTGCTGTCGGCTGCGAGGAATTCAGGCTACGAAGTCGAGCGGTTTCTTCAACCAGTGTAATGCGGAACCCTGTGTTTGGTGAGTGCTGTTTCGATTGCTGCGGCGTCCGATCCCTTTGACCCGACTTTGCCGTAGCACTTGCATTTCTCCTCGGATTGTCGAAGAAATTTACGCAAGGTCAGATTCTAGTGCTGGATTTTTCACAAAGACTTGATAACCTTGACGTAGTTTTGTTGCCCATTTTCGGGCTGTTTTGATTTTTTTGTATTTAAGGGCTGCCACGTTGTCAGACATGCTCAAATCTCTCGGGGAAGATGCGCCCAGCGGCGAGAACTTGGAGTACGACCCGGACTTCATCGCAATGGAGCTTGCGGGGCAACCCGAAGAAGAGCGGCAGGCCGGAGACCAGATCCTCGAAGCTGGTGAACTCGACTACAAAGACTTGGCCGCAAAGGCGCGCGTGATCCTGGAACGCAGCCACGATATCCGCGCGGCCGTGTATCTTGCTGACTGCGAAGTCCGCCTGAACGGTTTGCCCGGTTTGGCAGAGATGACCTCGTACATCCGTGGCTGCCTCGACGAGTTCTGGGAGACATGTCATCCCCAGTTGGACGAGGATGACGACGACGATCCCATGATGCGCATCAACGCGGTGTCGGGTCTTGGAGCGCGATCGACCGTTGTGCGTGGTCTGCGTACTGCGGCCCCGCTGACCAACAGCCGGGTGCTCGGGCGTGTGACTCTTCGGGATATCGACATTGCCAATGGAGAATTGTCACCGTCGGACGACGAAACCCCGATGTCCACAAGCGAGATCGAGGCGGCTTTTACCGACACCGCAGATGAAGAACTGGAAGCGTATTTCAATGCGGCATCGTCTGCGTTGGAGGATGTAAACGCGATTGACGCGATCTTTATCGAAAAGACCCCGGGTTTTGGTCCTGCGCTGGAAGATCTGCAGAAGGTCTTGGGCACCATGGTGAAGGTTCTTTCCAAACATGTTGCCACGGATGCTCCGGAGGAAACGGTCGAGGACGCGGCGCCCGAGGCGGGCGGGGCGGCCCAGCCGGCGGCGCGCGAAGGCGGCGCGCCCGGTCAGATTGCAACACGTTCGGATGTGACCGCTGCGTTGGATCGCATCATCGATTATTACGCTCGGAACGAGCCTTCCAGCCCGCTGCCTATCCTTCTCAAGCGCGCAAAGCGGCTGGTCGGCGCAGATTTCATGGAAATCATTAAAGATCTCGCGCCATCGGGTGCAGACAATGTGAAACTTATCAGCGGGGTTCAGGAGGAACCGCAAGCTGCCGAACCGGAGGCTAAAGACGACAGTTGGTAAACCGGCACGCTGAACACGGCGACCGGATAAAAAATAAAGAATATCGAACAACAGATGGGGAAATAAAATATGTCCAGTTCTCAGAAGTTCATTGCGCGAAATCGCGCACCCAGGGTGCAGATCGAATACGACGTCGAGTTGTATGGCTCCCAGAAGAAGATCCAGCTTCCCTTTGTGATGGGCGTCATGTCGGACCTTGCCGGCAAGTCTGAGGTCGAACAGCCGGGTATTGCTGATCGAAAGTTCCTTGAAATCGATGTCGACAATTTTGACGACCGCATGAAGGCGATGAAGCCCCGTGTCGCGTTCACGGTCCCGAACACCCTGACAGGAGAAGGCAACCTTTCTGTCGATGTGACCTTCGAAAGCATGGACGATTTTTCACCGGCTGCGATCGCCAAGCAGGTAGAACCTCTGCGCAAGCTGATGGCAGCCCGCAACGAGCTTTCGAACCTCATGACCTACATGGACGGCAAGCCCGGCGCGGAAGAGCTTATTTCGAAAACGATGAACGATCCGGCGCTTCTGAAGTCGCTGGCAGCGCAGGCTGCTCCGACCGATGGGGATGATGCGGCGAAAGACGAGGGATAAGTCATGGCTGAACAAGCAACAGAAGCACAGGTCGAGGCTGGCGCAACCGAAGCCTCTGAATCCGATTTCGCGAGCCTTCTTCAGAAAGAATTCAAGCCGCGCACGGATTCTGCCAAATCAGCTGTTGAAACGGCGGTGAAGACACTTGCCGAGCAGGCTCTGGCAAATGCGAGCCTGATCTCCGAAGATGTTCTGCTGTCGCTTGAGGCGATGATTGCAGAGATCGATCGGAAGCTGTCCGAACAGATCAACCAGATCATCCATCACGAGGAATATCAGCAGTTGGAAAGCGCCTGGCGCGGACTGCACTTCCTCGTGAACAACACCGAAACCGACGAGATGCTCAAGATCCGCGTTCTGAACATCTCGAAAAAGGATCTGCACAAGACGGTGCGCAAGTTCAAAGGCACGGCCTGGGACCAGTCACCGATCTTCAAGAAGCTCTACGGCGAGGAATACGACCAGATCGGGGGCGAGCCCTATGGTTGTCTGGTCGGGGATTACTACTTCGACCACACCCCGCCCGATGTGGAACTGCTGGGCGAAATGGCCAAGATCGGTGCTGCCGCGCACGCCCCGTTCCTTGCTGCAGCGGCACCCTCGCTGATGAACTTCGAAAGCTGGAGCGAATTGGCAAACCCGCGCGATCTGACCAAAATCTTCCAGACGCCCGAATACGCCGGCTGGCGGAGCCTCCGCGACAGCGAGGACAGCAAGTATATCGGTCTGGCGATGCCGAAATTCCTCGGACGTCAGCCGTACGGCGCCAAGTCGAACCCGGTCGAGGAATTCGCGTTCGAAGAAGACACCGGCGATGGCGATTCAAGCAAGTTTGCCTGGGTGAACGCGGCTTACGGTATGGCGTTCAACATCAACCGGTCCTTTAAGGAATACGGCTGGTGCAGCCGGATCCGGGGCGTTGAATCGGGCGGTACGATCGAGAACCTGCCAACGCACACCTTCCCGACGGACGACGGTGGCGTTGATATGAAGTGCCCGACCGAAGTGACGATCGGTGACCGGCGCGAAGCTGAACTTGCCAAGGCGGGCCTGATGCCGCTGCTGCACCGGAAAAACACCGACCAGGCCTCGTTCATCGGTGCGCAATCGCTGCACAAACCAGCCGTCTACGAGGATCCGGATGCGACAGCAAACGCCAATCTTGGCGCACGCCTGCCGTATCTCTTCGCCACCTGCCGGTTTGCCCACTACCTCAAGTGTATGGTTCGGGACAAAATCGGATCGTTCAAAGAGCGTTCGGACATGGAGCGCTGGCTGAACGACTGGATCATCCAATATGTCGATGGCTCGCCGGAAACGTCCAGTGAACGGACCAAGGCCGAAAAGCCGCTGGCTGCGGCAGAGGTCAAGGTTCAGGCGGATCCGGAGAACCCCGGTTACTACAAATCCCAATTCTTCCTGCGGCCGCATTACCAGCTTGAAGGTCTGTCTGTATCGCTACGGCTGGTTTCGAAACTGCCTTCTGAGAAGCAATAATTCTAATGGCCGCAGCGGGTGATCGCTGCGGCCAAAAACTTCATACAATCGCGGGTTTTCCGCACATCTTAAGAAAGGAGATACACAATGGCCGTTGATATGTTTTTGATCATCAAGGGTGCGCCAGGCGAAACGAAGGACGACAAATACAAAGGCGAAAGTGGGATCGATCTCTTGGCTTGGTCTTGGGGTATCAGTAACTCCGGAACATTCCATGTCGGCGGTGGCGGTGGTTCCGGCAAAGCGAATTATCAGGACATCAGCTGCACGAAGTGGGTGGACAGTTCATCACCAGACCTCATGCTGAAATGTGCGAATGGAGACCATTTCCCCGAAGCCAAACTGATCGTGCGTAAGGCCGGCAAAAAGCCCTTGGAATACATCAAGATGGAGATGAAGAACGTTCTGGTGACGTCCATTTCCACCGGCGGTTCCGGAGGCGAAGACCGTTTGACGGAGAATGTCACTCTGAACTTCGAAAAGGTCAAATGGACCTATGTGAAGCAGAAAGAAGATGGTTCTGGCGACCCAGACAAAGACTTCAAGTGGGATATCGGCGCAAACGTAGAGATGTGATCGCGACAGCGTCTCAAAGTATTCGAACTCTTTGCCGACATCACTTAATGGAGGCTCGCCTGTGCAAAATTCAGCGACCGAACTACTTAAGGCCGGTGACCTGACCGGCGCATTGGCGAGCCTACAGGACAGCGTTCGGGCAAATCCGGACGATGCGAAACTGCGGATTTTCCTTTTCCAGTTGCTGTGTGTGATGGGCGACTGGAAACGCGCCGTGGCGCAGTTGAAACTGTCGGCTCAGCTTGATGCATCGGCTCTGCCGATGGCGCAGACCTATCGCGAGGCGATTATCTGCGAGGTTTTTCGTGAAAAGGTGTTTGCAGGGGACAAGGACCCGCTGATCTTTGGCGAACCGCAGGACTGGGTTGCGCTTCTTGCGCAGGGGCTCAAAGCCTTGGCGCAGGGCAAACCCGACCGCGCAGCGGAACTCCGCGACGAGGCGTTCGAAAAAGCGCCAACCACGGCGGGTACGTTGGACGAAACAGATTTTGAATGGATCGCAGATGCGGATATGAGGCTGGGGCCAGTCCTCGAAATTATCATTAATGGCAAATACTTCTGGATGCCTTTTAATGTGCTTTCGAGTCTCAGAATCGAACCGCCGGCGGACCTGCGTGACACGGTCTGGACAGGGGCGAACCTGACCCTGAAGAATGGTGGCGAGTTGGTTGGGTTGATCCCGACGCGGTATCCGGGAACAGCCGAACGCGGCAGCGACGCGATGAAACTTTCCCGCGTCACGGAATGGGAAGACCTTGGCAGTGACACGTATGCCGGCCTGGGCCAGCGTCTGCTGACAACGGATAAAACCGAGGTGTCTCTCATGGACACGCGCAACTTCCAGTTTGCCCCGGTGTCGGCTGATACCGAAGGCGAGGTCGGGGTTGATGGCTGACCGCACACTGACAGACCGGCTTCAGCCGTCCATTCTTGACCGCCTCACCGATGAAAACCCTGAAAAGACATCGGAAAATCCGTCTGATCGCGTGATCGACATTCGCAAGCTGCGTGAGATCATTCAGCGGGACTTGGCCTGGCTTTTGAACACCGGCAACCTCGACACCGAATTGGACGCGGAACGATATCCCAACGTTGTGCGGTCCGTGGTCAACTATGGCGTGCCGGATTCCACCGGGGATTTCGCGAACAAGCAGCGGGCTGTTGCGGTCAGAGACGCCATCCGTCGCGCGGTCGAGTTGTTCGAGCCGCGTCTGATCGATGGAACACTGAGCGTGATCGGTCGGACGGAAGACGAAAAGCGCGAGTCGCTGATTGTCTTCGATATCGTGGCGGACATGTGGGCCGAACCCGTTCCGAGTGAGCTGTATCTGCGCAGCCAGTTTGACACCACCACCGGGCATGTCTCGCTCGAGTACGGAGGGTAACCAGACATGGATACCCGGCTGCTCAGACATTACGAAACCGAACTCGCGTTTCTGCGCGAGATGGGGGCGGAGTTCGCCAAGAGCTATCCCAAGATCGCCTCGCGTCTCGGGATGGACGGGCTGGAGATTCTCGACCCCTACGTTGAGCGCCTGCTCGAGGGCACTGCATTTCTGACGGCACGGGTCCAGCTTGAGCTGGAACTGCAATACCCGGCGTTCACGAACCATCTGCTGGACGTCGTTTTTCCGCACTTCCTTGCGCCGACGCCGTCAATGATGATTGCCGAGTTGACGCCCGACATGGAGAACGCCGACGTTGCCAGCGGGTATACGCTTCCTCGTCAAACCGTCCTGCGATCTAAACAGGTGCCGGGGGCACAGAAGCCCTGTCAATTCCGCACCGCGCATGACCTTGAGCTTTGGCCGGTCGTGGTCAGCGAAGCGGAATACATCGATGGCCGCGGCGCTTTGGTGGCAGCGGGTGTTGCTGCCGATCCAAAGGCGCGGGCTGCAATCCGACTTCGTCTCAAACGCCATGGCGGGCTGCCGATCAAGGAATTGCCGTTCAACAGACTGACGTTCTTTCTTGGCGGGCAGGTCAGTTCGTGCTGGACGATCTTCGAGATGCTCTGCGCCCGGCCATCGACTGTGGTGGCGCGGTCCGTTGACCGTCGAGATGACTGGACTGCGCCATTGGCGACGCCGGTCCGGTCGCGCGGGTTGGAACCGGAAGAAGCGCTTTTGCCGACTCCACGCCCGTCGTTCGATGGCTACCGGTTGCTGCAGGAATTCTTCGCCATGCCCGAGCGGAACCTCTTCATCGAGGTTGCGGGATTGTCCGCGCCGCTACAGCGCGCGACCGGGGACAGCATGGATATCTACATGCTGTTGCGCGACAACAAATCCGAGATCGCGCCGAATGTGACCCCCGAAGCCTTCAAGCTGCATTGTGTGCCGGCGATCAACCTCTTTCCAAAACGATGCGACAGGGTTCCCATCAGCCATCGCACGACCGAGCATCATGTGGTTGCAGACCGCACCGCGCCCAAGGACTTTGAGATTTTTTCGATCACCAAGGTCACGGGCATCCGGAAGGAAGGAAAGGACGATCTTCCGCTCAAGGCGTTCTACTCATCCGATGAACTGACCGCCGCCGGAGGGGGAGGGTCCGCGTATTACACCCACACCCGCCATCTGCGTCAGCGCAGCGAAAGCGAAGCCCTTCGAGGTGTCCGAACGAACTACCTTGGCTCGGAAAGCTACCTGTCCGTCGTCGACGCGAACGAAGCTCCGTATCCCGGCGACATGGGCCAACTGGCGGTCGAAGCGATGGTCACCAATCGGGATTTGCCGATGCTGCTGCCGTCGGGTGTCGACAATGTCTTTCACTTGCCCGAAGGCGGCCCGGTTTCAACAATCAGGACCCTGATCGGTCCGACGAAGCCCCGCACCTGTATCGCGCAGGGCGACGCAGCGTGGCGCGCGGTCAGCCATCTGAGCCTGAATTACCTGTCGATTTCAGACGAAACGGAATCGCCCGGAGGTGGAGCAGCGGCTCTGCGTGAACTGGTCGGGCTTTACACACCCATCGGAGACAGCGCGATGGAGCGCCAGCTGGAAGGCATCGTTTCCGTAAAGACCCGGCCAATCGTCCGTCGGATTCATGATGGCGTGCTGTCGACTGCGGTCCGGGGACTCGAGATCACAATGGAATTTGACGAGAGCCTGTTTGAGGGAAGTTCCATCTACACAATGGGGTCGGTGCTCGAGCGGTTCTTCCGCAAGTATTCGACAATAAACAGTTTCACGGAAACAGTCATAAAGACTCAGCAAAGGGGAGAGATTGCGCGATGGTCACCAAAGATGGGGACGAACCGCGTGATCTGACTCATTTCGAGAGACTGGTCCGCGACCCCCAATCCCACCACATTTTCTTTGCGATGCGTGTTCTCGAAGCGCATTTCGCCGACCAGCCTCGACTTGGAACCGCGCGCCGACCGAGACAGGAAAAGGTCAGGTTCGGACAGGAACCTGAGCTGGCCTTCCCGAAGTCCACGATCCACGCGTTCGATCCGCAGACGGCGGATCAACCGGCAAGACTTCGAAACCTGTTCTTCGGACTGTTTGGCCCGCATGGTCCGCTTCCGCTGCACCTGACGGAATACGCGCGCGGGCGAAAAACCAATCACAAGGACACGACGTTCGTCGCGTTCGCGGACATGTTGACCCATCGCCCGATGGAACTGCTCTACCGCGCTTGGGTGCGGGGCCAGCCCGCCCCGGCCTTTGACCGCGGCGAGAACACCGAGACGGAAAAGAAAATCGGCGCGCTGGGTGGGTTTTTCGGAGATCACTTGCGGGACCGGGATGCGATGCCCGATCTCGCAAAACGCCATTTTGCTGGCGTTCTTTCGGCGGCTCCCAAGAACGCCGAGGGACTGGTCGCGGTCATCGGCGGGTTCTTCGATGCTCCGGTGTCTCTTGAGGAATTCGTTGGCGCGTGGCTCACGCTGGAGCCGGATGACCGTTGGCAACTGGGCGGTCTTGGAGGTCTCGGCACTACGGCCTGTATCGGAGAACGGGTCTGGTCCCATTCCTCAAAGTTCCGGCTGCGGATTGGTCCGCTGACACTTGAGGAATACAAGCGCTTTCTTCCGGGAACACCTGCGCTGAGGCGGCTGCGCGCCATCGTGCGCAACTATGTGGGCGATCAGCTCGATTGGGATGTGAACCTCGTGGTGCGTGGAGAGGACGTACCACAGGCCCAACTCGGATCTACGACCCAGCTGGGTCTGACAAGCTGGATCGGATCGGAAGATCACCCCGCAGAAGTTGCGGATTTGTTCATGACACCTTTGACGGACGTACCATTGCAAGATGCCCTTGCGGCCTAGAAGAAACCTGTTCGCGGTTAAGCGAAGGAGATTGAAATGACAGAGATTAGCCGTGTCGCCCTGTTTGGGAAACTCAACAAAGTTGGATACCAGGCGGTGGAAGGGGCCACCGTATTCTGCAAGATGCGCGGCAATCCCTATGTGGAGATTGTCCATTGGCTCGCGCAGCTCGTCCAACTGGACAACTCGGACATCCAGCGGATTTTCCAGCATTACGACATCGACCCGGCCAGGCTGTCAGCCGACATGACCCGTGCTCTGGATGCGCTGCCTCGTGGCGCGAGTTCGATTTCGGACCTCAGTTCGCATCTGCAGGACGCAATGGAACGCGCCTGGGTCTACGGATCACTTTTGTTCAACTCTAATCAGGTGCGCACGGGACACCTCATTCTTGGCATGCTCAAGACGCCGGAATTGCGGTCGATCCTGATGAACATCTCCAGGGAGTTCTCGAAGATCGGTGCGGATGATCTGTCCGAAAACTTTGCCAAGGTGGTCGATGGGTCGGTGGAAGACAGCCTCCGTCCGCAGGACGGATCGCAAACCGGCGGGGGTGCCGTCCCGGGCGAGGCGTCGGGCGCTATGGCACCCGGAGCCATGGGCAAGGAAGAAGCGCTGTCTCAGTATTGCACGGACCTGACCGAACAGGCACGCAACGGCGAAATCGACCCGATCGTCGGTCGCGACGAGGAAATCCGCCAGATCGTCGACGTGCTTATGAGGCGGCGCCAGAACAACCCGATCCTGACCGGTGAGGCCGGGGTCGGGAAAACGGCTGTGGTCGAGGGTTTTGCATTGCGGATCGCCCGCGGGGATGTCCCACCGGCGCTGCGTGACGCGCGGCTGCTTGCTCTGGACGTCGGTTTGCTGCAGGCCGGGGCGTCGATGAAAGGCGAGTTCGAGAACCGCCTGCGACAGGTCATCGACGAGGTGCAGGCATCGACAGTGCCGATTGTCATGTTCGTCGATGAGACACACACGCTGGTTGGGGCAGGGGGTGCCGCAGGGACCGGCGATGCCGCCAACCTGTTGAAGCCCGCCCTCGCGCGCGGCACGCTGCGTACGATTGGGGCCACGACCTGGGCGGAATACAAAAAGCACATCGAGAAAGACCCGGCGCTGACCCGTCGTTTCCAGGTGGTTCAGGTCGAAGAGCCCAGCATTCCCAAAGCCATCATGATGATGCGGGGCATCGCCACGATGCTCGAAAACCATCACAAGGTTCAGGTTCTGGACGAAGGCATCGAGGCGGCGGTGTCGCTGTCCGCGCGCTATATCCCGGCGCGTCAACTGCCGGACAAATCGGTCAGTGTGCTCGACACGGCATGTGCCCGCGTCGCCGTCAGCCAGCACGCGGTTCCTGCAGAAGTGGATGACAGCCGCAAGCGCATCGACGCGCTGACCACGGAACTGGAAATCATCGGCCGCGACGAGACCGCCGGGATGGATGTCACGGATCGGCGCGAAACGATTACGGCGCTCAAGGAAGAAGAAGAAGCCCGGCTTGCCGAACTGGACAAGCGCTGGGAGGCTGAAAAGTCCGTGGTGGCCGAAATCCTGGATCTGCGGGCCAAGCTGCGCGAAGGTGGCGCCCCGGTGGACAGCCCTGATGCGGGCGGAGAGGAAGCCGCAGAAAAAAGCCCGATGACGGCGGAAGAACGGGCCGAGTTGCTGAGCCAGTTGAAGGCCAAGAACGCCGAGCTGACGGAGCTTCAAGGCGAAAAACCACTGATCCTTCCAATCGTCGATGCACAGGCGGTCGCCAGCGTTGTCGGAGACTGGACGGGTATCCCTGTGGGCCGGATGGTCAAAGACGAACTGACAACGGTGCTGGAACTGAAGGATCACCTTGCAAAACGCGTGATCGGTCAGGATCACGCGATGGAGATGATCGCCAAGCGGATCCAGACAAGCCGCGCGGGTCTCGACAACCCGAACAAGCCCATCGGGGTGTTCCTGCTCGCGGGCACCAGCGGTGTCGGCAAGACCGAAACCGCGCTTGCGCTGGCAGAGGTGCTTTATGGCGGCGAACAGAACGTCATCACCATCAATATGTCTGAATACCAGGAAGCCCATACCGTCAGCAGTCTCAAGGGTGCGCCTCCGGGTTATGTCGGGTACGGCGAAGGCGGCGTTCTGACAGAGGCGGTGCGGCGCAAGCCCTATTCGGTTGTTCTTCTCGACGAGGTGGAAAAGGCGCACCCGGACGTTCACGAAGTCTTCTTTCAGGTCTTCGATAAGGGCGTCATGGAAGACGGCGAAGGCCGGTTGATCGATTTCAAGAACACACTGATCCTGCTGACCTCTAACGCGGGATCGGATCTGATCATGGACATGTGTTCGGACCCCGATCTGCTGCCAGAACCTGAGGGTATCGCGAAGGCGCTGCGTGATCCGTTGCTCAAGATCTTCCCGGCGGCGCTTCTGGGGCGCTTGGTGACGATCCCATACTATCCGCTGAACCCGGACATGATCGGCAAGATCACCCGTCTGCAACTCAACCGTATCAAGAAGCGCGTCACCGAAGCTCATGGCGTACCGTTCGAGTATTCGGATGGCGTTGTCGATACGATCGTCGAGCGCTGTCAGGAACTCGAGTCCGGTGGCAGGATGATCGACGCGATTGTGACCAACACCATGCTTCCGGACATCTCGGCCGAATTCCTCAAGCGGATGATGGAAGGGCAGAGTGTCAGCAAGGTTGCGATCGATGTGAAGGATGGCGAGTTCACCTATGCGTTCGACTGAAGCGTGTGTCGCCAGGGTCCGGGCCCATGCTTTGAACGGGGCATTGGTCAGCTCGGCCTTTGTGCAGTAGGGTCGTAGTACCGTGAAGGAGCGGCTGGCATGTTGAAAAATCTCGATCCCACAGCGTTTCCGCTGCGTCTCGAGGGCGAAAGCAAATCGAAAAAGCTTTTGCCCATCGCAGCGCGTGTGAGCGAACAACTGAGTTGCGTTCCTACAATCGAGGTCCAATTCTTCTGCGAGAATGAAAAGCTGGCGCTTAAAGAGATCGTGGGGAAAACCATGCATCTCCTTGCCGAAAGTGAAGACAAATCCAGCCAGCGCTGGTTCCGCGGGACCTGCGTATCCGCCGAGTTCGTCTCGACTCTGGATGTCGGAGCGCAGTTCAAAGCCGAGATCCGGCCTTGGTTGTGGTTCCTCACACGGCGGACCGATCTGCGGATTTACCAGAACCTGACCGTGGTGGAAATCATTCAGTCCGTGCTGGAGGAGTACGGGTTCTCAGGCGACCTTCAGAACAAGTTGTCTCATACTTACGAAGCACGGGAATACTGCGTTCAGTACCGGGAGACGGACTTCGATTTTCTGCATCGTTTGATGGAAGAAGAGGGCATCTACTATTACTTCGACCATGAGCCGGATACCGAGAAGATGGTTCTCATGGACGACTACGGCAAACACGTCGCGGTTCCAGAGCCGTCATCGCTTGAGTTTCGTGAGTATGCGATGCGGTCGACGCATGAAACTGTTCAACCATATGTGTTCGAGTGGAGCGATCTGGAGAAAGTGCGAAGCGGCAAGGTCGTTCTTGACGATTATAACTTCGAGACCTCCACTGCGGTGCTCAAATCGGAGAGTGTGAAAACTGACCGGGATCACATCAAGGAAGCCAATGAAAGGTATGATTATCCGGGCCACTTCCGCTCGGGCGACCTTGGTGAGCATCGTGCCCGCGTTCGGATGGAGGCGGAAGCGGTTGCACACTTGACGATATCGGGTGTTTCGGACGCTGTGAATCTCGCGGTTGGGCGTACATTCTCGGTCTCGAAACTGCCCTTGGCCAATGATGCGAAAGAGGTCATGCTCGCGGAATGTGTGCATACCTTCGTTCAGATCGAAGCTTTCGTTGCGGACATCTTCAAGGGGATCAAAGAGCCTGAGACTCTGATCGACCTGCCGATCAAGACAGACGAGCCCCATATGGTCAGCTTTCGGGTTGTGGAGGCGGATAAACAGTACCGGGCACCGTTGGTTACCCCATGGCCAAAAGTCGGCGGAATACACACTGCGATCGTCACAGGGCCGTCCGGCGAAGAAATCCACACCGACGAGTATGGACGGATCAAGGTCCAGTTCCACTGGGATCGGGACGGCAACAAAGACGACAAGACCACGTGTTGGGTGCGGACGATGATGCCGTGGACCGGCAAGAACTGGGGCGCTATCGCGATCCCGCGCATCGGCCAGGAAGTGGTTATCGATTTCGAAGAGGGCGACCCGGACAGACCGATGTGTATCGGTATGCTCTACAATGACAGAACGATGCCGCCCTATGCACTGCCGGACAACAAGACCCAGTCAGGCGTCAAGACGAACAGCAGCAAAGGCGGCGGCGGCTTCAACGAATTGATGTTCGAGGACAAGAAGGGCGAAGAACTGGTCCGCTTTCAGGCCGAAAAGGACTACGAACAGATCGTCAAGAACAACGCGACCATAACGGTTGGGCTTGAGAAACAAGATCCGGGTGACCTGACCCAAACCGTGCACAACGATGTCACTGAGACAATCAACGAAGGGACATATACCGAGACGGTCAAGAAGGGTGACCATATCACCAATATCAACAGGGGCGATCACAACACGACCCTGAAAATGGGGAACATGGACGTCTCGGTAAAATCCGGGAAAATCACGGTCAGCGCCGCCCAGTCGATTGAATTCAAATGCGGTGGTTCGACGATCAAGATGGATCCGATGTCGATCACGATGACAAGCCCGACAATCACTGTGGACGCCAAAATGAAGGCTGATGTCACCAGTCCGAAAACCACGGTAAACGGCAGCATGATGCTCACGCTTACCGGCGGTCTCGTGATGATCAACTGAGGGGGCATCATGACCGGCCGATTTGAAAACCTGACCAAGATCCCTCCGGAGCCCGCCGCAAAACTGTTGGCCCAGAGCAATGTCACGCTCGACGCCAAGATCACCGCGCCGGCCAGCGCCTCGGTCGAAGTTGTCCTGAGCGAGCTTGATCAGCAGTCTGCAAATGTCGATCTGCTCAAGCTGCTGGCGATTTCGCTTCCGCCCCGGGAAAGGGTCTGGTGGGCGTGTCTGGCGGCACGCGACATTGTCGGGCCGGGGGTCGAGAATGAAACACCGTCGCTCAAGGCGTCCGAAGACTGGGTGTTCCGCCCAACCGAAGAGAACCGAAACGCCGCGATTGACAGCCTCGACCGGGCCGCCAGAGGCGACCGGACGATCCATTGCGCCATGGCGGTGATGTATTGTGACGGGACACTCGGTACCGGAGACATGGCGAAACTGCCTGCACCGCCGGGCGCGGCGGCAATCGCCGCCTTCGCCATGAATATCGAGGCAATCACGTCACGCACTGAAGATATGTACGCGTATTTTCAACAGGTTATTGACCGCGCCGTTGATATCGGGCGGGGTGGGAACGGTAAGCCAAAGGACCAGGAGAAACGTGCGTAACTTCCAGGAAGGCCGCAGGCCAATGAATTTGACAGGCAGCCATCTGTGTCGTCGAACACTCCGCAGCAACGGATTGGCAGGTGGGTGTTTCTTGGCTGATGACACCTTTGCTGGCCATACGTCCGGGGCTTCACGGGTTTACGGATGGTCTCGGCTTCCGATGAATGTTCTGTGCTTTGGGGAGGCTGACCGCCAGTGATGACGGTGACGTTGAAGTTCCAATCTTCGGGGATGGTGCCGGGAGACGGGCGCCCGGTTCAGATGCGAGGCGGCAGTCTGACTGTCGGTCGCGGGCCGGGCAACGATCTTGTCCTGCCCGATCCGGAGCGGATGCTCTCCAAAAGCCACTTCGTGATTGAAGATCACAACGGCAAGGTTGTGATCGTGGATTTTTCCACCAACGGAACGTTTCTGAACTATTCCAAGGTCCCGCTTGGCCGCACGCCGACACCGCTCAACAATGGCGATGTTCTGTCCGCAGGCGGGTACGAGCTGGTTGTGGAAATCGGTCGTGAATTGCCGGATCTCGACGATCTTGTTGCGCCAGCGCCAACACAGACCGGACTGTCGCATGGGAATGCTGACACCGCTCCCGATCCGCTTGCCATGCTCGACGATCCGGGGGCCGAGGGTGATTTTCTTGACGATCTGCTCGGTGCCGAAGGTGGACCGACGGGCCCCAAGAACATCAGCGCGACCGATCCGATTGATGATCTCCTGCCACCTCTGGGAGAGGACGAGGATCCCTTCTTTCAGAAGCCCAAAGACGGGCGCGAGGGCGAGGGGGCATCGCTGCCTATGCACAACCCATCCGTTACGGACAGTTTCACGCCTTCTTCCAAAAGCAGTCCGGGTCTTATTCCCGATGACTGGGACGATTTCCTTGCGCCGACAGATGATAGCATCCCCGAAAAGGAACCCGCGCCGGAACCCGAACCCGTCGCAACGGAACCAGAGCCTCTGTTTGACGCGGAACCGGACCCTGAAACGAATATCGAACCTGTCGATCCTGAAGCGGACGCAGGCGATACGATTATGCCGGATGCTCCGCCTCCGGTCGAAGATGACGTGACAGAGGTGCCTCCGGTTAAGCCGGCTGCAGCGGCCCCGGAACCACAGCCGAAGCCCGAGCCGGCAGTGCCGACAGGTTCCGGAGGCGACCAGTGTGCCGCCCGCGCATTCATCGCGGCACTGGATACCGAGGATCTCGTCATCGATGATGCCGAGCTTGAAAAGACCATGACCCGCATGGGCCGGATGATGCGGATGATGATTGTCGGCTTGCGCGAAATCCTGATGACCCGCACGTCGATCAAGTCCGAATTCCGCATCGATCAGACCATGATCGCGTCGGGTGGTAACAACCCGCTCAAGTTCTCACTCAGCGAGGATGACGCCGTTACGGCTCTCGTGAAGCCCAAGGCAAAAGGCTACCTGAGCTCTGAAAGCGCCACTGAACAGGCGCTGGATGACATCAAGGCGCACGAGATCGCCATGGTCACCGGCATGGAAGCCGCGATCAAAGGGGTGCTCGCCAAGCTTGATCCCGAAGTCCTTGCAGGTCAAATTGAGACATCCAGCGCTATTGGAAGTATGTTTAAAGGTAAGAAAGCCCGGTATTGGGAAGTATACGAAAAGATGTACGCCCAGATTTCCGATCAGGCGGAAAATGATTTTCACGAACTGTTCAGCCGCGAGTTCGCCCGCGCGTACAAGGAACAGCTCGACAAGTTAAAATAAGCGTGTTCATGCGCGCAACTGACGGGGGTAATTGAACGTGTCCTGGGACAACAAGGTGCTGTGGACAGAGGGGCTGTTTCTGCAGCCTCACCACTTCCAGCAGGCCGATCGCTATACCGAGGCTCTGGTTGCTGGCCTGGCACGACGGGTGACCCCGTACGCGTGGGGATTTAGTGAGCTTGAGATTGATGACGAAGCGCTGAAGGTCGGAAAATTCGCCGTGAAATCCTGCGCCGGGCTGACGCAGGACGGAACCGTTTTTCGCGTCCCGCAGGCGGAAGACCATCCGCCCTCGCTCGAAGTGCCTGAAAACATAAAGGACTGCGTGGTCGTCCTGACGATACCGCAGCGTCGGCAGGGCGCGACCGAGGTCGATCTGACAGACAGCGGAAAATCCGCCAGCCGACTGAAACCCGCTGAAATCGAAATCACCGATGTGATGGGGACAGTCAAAAAGGCTGTCACTCTTGGCGTCGGGAAACTGCGGCTGCAATTTGCGCTTGAGGTCGATGATCTTGCAGACATGCTGGTGATCCCGATCGCTCGGATCATAGAAGTCCGCCCCGACAAAGAGATCCTCCTCGATCGGGCTTTCATTCCAAGCTGTGTCGATATTCGTGCCGCTCCGACGCTGGCCGGTTTCGTGAGCGAGATGGAAGGGCTTCTGTCCCATCGGATGCAGGCACTTGCAGGCCGTTTGTCCGAGAGTGGGCCCGCCCGTGGAACAGCGGACATTTCGGACTTTCTGCTGCTTATGACAGTGAACAGGGCGCTTCCGCTTTTCCGGCATTTCACGAACATCGAGAACGTTCATCCCGAAACCGTGTACCGCGCCTGCATCACGCTGATCGGAGAACTGGCGGCTTTTATGGCGGAGAACAAGGAAGTCCCGATGCTTCCGCCTTATCAGCACGACGATCAACCGGCGACATTCATGCCGGTTTTCCGTGTGCTGCGGCAATATCTGAGCGCGGTTCTCGAGCAGTCGGCGGTTCTGATCGCACTTGAGGAACGCAAATACGGCATCAGCGTCGGTCTGATCGCAGACCGCAAGCTGCTCTCCACCGCCGGGTTTGTTCTGGCGGTCAAGGCCGAAGTTCCGGCCGAAGACATTCGTCGCCATTTTGCGGGCCAATCCAAGATTGGTCCCGTGGAAGAGATCCGGCAACTGGTCAATTCGGCCCTGCCGGGCATCACATTGAGACCCCTGCCTGTCGCGCCCCGACAAGTGCCGTATCAGGCGGGAAAAGTGTATTTTGAACTCGACGCCGACAGTCCGTACTGGGGCAAAATGACAACGTCCGGCGGCATCGCCGTCCATGTGTCAGGTCAGTACCCGGGACTCGATATGGAGCTGTGGGCGATACGAAATAGTTAAGAAAAGGCTGCTGCGATGTCGGACGAAGACCCGTTTGCCGAACCGGACGATACCGATAGAACGGTCATCAAGCCCAACCCGGGAGGCCGCCGCTCGGCCCCGCAGGCGCCACCTGCCTATGCGCAGCCGGTGCCGCCACAGCAGCCGGTGCCGCCTCAGCCACAACCTGTGCCCGAGTCCGCGGCGCCGGCGGTAGACACCTTTGGAATTCCCTCGGGACCTGGCGGGCAGGGCGGTGCGACAGCAGCGCCCAAAAGCCAGCCGCAGGAGGTCGAACAGGTTCTGACCGGAATGAACCGGCTGAATGCCTGTGCAGCGCCTCTGTTTTCCCTCATCAGCCGTATCCGCAACCGCGCCCAGCACATGGATGCAGACAAACTCCGCCAATCGGTCGTGTCCGAAGTCCGCGCCTTCGAGAACCGCGCGCTGCAGGCGGGCATTCCGGCGCAGACCGTCAAGGCGGCCCGCTACGCGCTGTGTGCAACACTTGACGATGTGGTTCTGAACACACCTTGGGGCGGACAGTCGAGTTGGGGCCTGCAGTCGATGGTCGGCACGTTTCACAGGGAAACCGTCGGCGGCGACCGCTTTTATGACCTTTTGGCTCGGTTGGAAAAGGAACCGGGTAACAATATCGATCTGCTCGAATTCATGTATATGTGTCTGTCGCTCGGGTTCGAAGGCCGTCTCAGGGTCGAGCAGGGCGGCGTCGACAAGCATTTGCGCATCCGGTCCGGTCTGGCCTCATTGATCCGCGCACAGCGCGGTGCGCTTGAGCGCGATTTGTCGCCACACTGGAAGGGCGCGGACAAACCGTACCGGGCCTTGTCCGCATGGAAGCCGGTTTGGATCGCGCTGGGCATGACGGGCTTGCTGCTCATTTCCGAGTTTGCCAGCCTCAGCTATGTGCTGTCCAACCGGACCGAAAACCTTATCGGCCAATTGTCGATCATCGAAGCCGGGCCGGTCGCCGAGCTGGAACGTCGCGCCCCGCCACCGCCACCACCGCCGCCGGTAGATACGCAGGCGGTGCAACTCGAGAAGTTCGTCACATTCCTCAAACCTGAAATCGACGAGGGACTGGTCAAGGTCTTCGGCCAGGGCAACACTCTGGTGATCCGCATAGCCGGGTCCGGGATGTTCGGCTCGGGGTCCGATACCCTTGTCGATAAGTTTCACAACATCATCGACCGGATCGCGCAGGCGCTGAATGATGAGCCGGGCAAGGTGATCGTGGTCGGCCATTCGGACAATGTACCGATCCGGTCATCGCGGTTCCCGTCGAACATGCACCTGTCTCTGGCGCGCGCGAAGTCCGTGATGAACAGAATGGCCGGCGCCATTGACGATGACGCGCGCATGAGCGCCGAGGGACGAGCGGATTCGGAGCCCATTGCCGACAACGGCACGCGCGAGGGCCGGGCGACCAACCGCCGGATCGAAGTGGTTCTTGTTCGGGAGGATGAAGCATGAAGGTGTTGCGCTTCTTTACGTCGATCTATTTCGGCCTCCTCTTTGCGGCTCTCGTTCTGTCGCTGCTGGTCTGGTATCTCGGACCGCTTATTGGAAATGACCAGTTCCGGCCCTTCGGATCGCTGCTCTCGCGCCTGATCACTGTTGGCATATTCGCGCTGATCTTCGGCGGGATCGGCCTTGGCATCTTTCTGTCCCGTCGCAAGCGCGAAACGGAACTGACCGAGGAAATCGCGGCCAGTGCGGATGGCGGGGACGACATCGCGAGTGGCGAAATCTCGGAACTGCGGGACAAGCTCAAGACGGCAATGTCCGAGCTGCGAAAGTCCAAGAACGGGCGCAAGCACCTCAACGAGCTGCCGTGGTATATCATGATCGGACCGCCGGGCGCCGGTAAGACCACAGCGATTGTGAACTCAGGCCTTCAGTTTCCGCTTGCGGATGAAATGGGTAAGCAGGCCATCGGTGGGGTCGGCGGTACTCGCAACTGCGATTGGTGGTTCACCAACAATGCCGTTCTGATCGACACCGCAGGCCGTTACACCACACAGGAAAGCGATGCTCAGGTCGACAACGCGGCTTGGCTTGGCTTTCTCAACTTGCTCAAGAAGTACCGCAAGCGGCAGCCGATCAACGGCGCGATCATTGCGATCAGCCTGAGCGATCTGGCTCTGCAGGACGAAATCACCCAAAAAGGTCATGCGGCTGCGGTGCGGGCGCGCCTGACCGAATTGCGCGAAAAACTTGGGGTGCGTTTTCCGGTCTATGTGCTGTTCACCAAGGCCGACCTGATCGCAGGTTTTACCGAGTTCCACGACAACCTCGGCAAGGAAGACCGCGAACAGGTCTGGGGCTTCACCCTGCCACTTGAACAGGGCAAGGCCGAAGCTTCCCCAATTGCCGGGTTCGACGAGGAGTTCGCGCTTCTGCTGGAGCGCCTGAACTCTCAGTCACTGGAACGGATGCAGGCGGAAACGGATCCGCAGCGCCGGACTCTGGTGGCCGGGTTCCCGACCCAGGTGGCGTCGATCCGGAGTGTCGCCAAGGCGTTCCTGACCGAGGTTTTCCAGGAAAACCGCTACCAGCACCGTCAGATGCTGCGTGGTGTCTACTTTACCTCCGGCACGCAGGAAGGCACGCCGATCGACCGTCTGATGCTCAGTATGGCGCGGACCTTCGGTATCGGTCGACAGGCCATCGGGTCGGGGCAGGGGGCAGGGCGCTCCTACTTCCTGACACGGCTTTTCGAAGGTGTCATTTTTCCCGAGGCCGGACTTGTCTCGGCCGACGACAAGGTGGAACGGCGCTACAGGATCACCAAATGGGCGGCAATCATTTCGACGATCATGGTGGCAGCCGGCGCGGGGACACTTCTCGTTCGGTCTTTCCAGGGCAACAGCGACCTGATCGCACAGGCAAACGCGCATGTGTCTGAATATTCCGCCGCCGCCTCGACGCTTCCCGGAAGCCCGATTGGCGATACGGATCTGGTTCCGGTGGTCGAAGCGCTGAATGTGCTGCGCGACATGCCGGCAAACCCGACGATCTCTGATCCCGAACCGGACAGCCGTCTGACATACGGGCTGTACCAGGGAGAGGTCATCGGCTCTCAGTCGGCCCAGACCTATCGCCGGGCGCTGAACCAAAGGCTTCTGCCGCGGCTCTTGCTGCGGCTTGAGGAACAGATCAGCGCCAACATGAACAATGCGGATCTGCTCTATGAGGCGCTGAAGATCTATCTGATCCTCGGCCTTCAGGGGCCGATGAACCGGGATCTGGTCACGGAATGGATGCAGCTTGATTGGGAATTGGCCTATCCGGGACCGGCGCGCGAGGAATTCCGGCAGGATCTCAATATCCATCTTGCGGCGCTTCTGGATCAGCCGATGCAGCAGATCGAACTCAACGGTCCGCTGATCGAACAGGTGCAGACCCTGCTTTCCGAGATGCCGCTGGCCCAGCGGGTCTACAATGGCATCATCAACAGCCCGAACGCGGTGGCGCTTCCGAAGTGGCGGATTTCCGACGCGGGCGGGCCGGCTGTGGCCCGTGTGCTGGTTCGCTCTTCCGGCAAGCCGCTGACCGATGGCGTGGACGGGATCTTCACCTATGACGGGTTCAACGACGTATTCCTCGGTGAAGCGCTCAGCGTTGCGGAACGGATTCAAAGGGAAAGCTGGGTTCTTGGTCCAAGGGGCGAGGCAGAGCAGACCGAACAGGCGCTTGCGGCCCTGAGCAGGGATGTGCTCGACCTTTATTACAACGACTTCATAGCCCGGTACGATGCCATCCTCGGGGACATCGATATCATCCCGCTTGAATCGCTGAGTCATGCGGTCGAGGTCACCAATGTGCTGTCGGGGCCGACGTCCCCGATCGTGAATATCCTCGAAGCCATTGCCGACGAGACCAAGCTGACCGAGGACCGCTCGGGAGCCACCGGGCAGTTGGCCGATGATCTTGGTTCTGCAGTTCAGCAAGGCGCACAGCGTCAAGCCGGATCTCGCACCCGAGTGCTTCTTGAAGCTCTGGCCAAATCTGCTGCGGCTTCAGGCGAAGCAGAGCCCAAACCGCCGGGCGCATATGTTGAGGAACGCTTTACCTGGCTGCACCAGCTTACTCAGGCACCCGAACCGGGATTGCCGTCGCAGTTGGATGAGTTGATCGGACTTCTGACCGAGCTGTATCAGGAACTGAACAAGATGAGTTTCTCCGGTTCATCCTCCAGCAGCGAAGGCGGAGCGGCGATCCAACGGTTTCAGGAAGCCGCAGCGCGTGCTGATGGGCCGCTGGAGCGCTGGGCGACGCAGATCGCATCGGGGTCCTCGGGCATCACATCGGACAACACACGCACCGGGATCAATGCCCGCTGGCAATCGACCATCCTGCCGTTCTGCGAACAGGCACTGGCGGACCGCTATCCGTTCAACCGTCGTGCTCGTGCGGATGTTGCGATAGCCGACTTCCAAAAGCTGTTCGGCCCTGCGGGTCTCATCGACAATTTCGTCAACGAGAACCTGCTTCAGTATATCGATACGCGGACGCGTCCGTGGTCCTGGAAACAGGTCAATGATGTCGATCTCGGTATCAGTCCTGCGGTGCTTGAGCAGTTGCAGTACGCGGCCGAAATCCGCGAGGCTTTCTTTGCCGGCGGCACGCCCAACATCCAGTTTCAGATCATGCCGCAGGCTCTGGATCCGAAAGCGGAATCCGTCATGCTCGAGGTGCATGGCAAACAGATTCCCTTTGCACATCGCGGTGGGGCACCAACACCCGTCGCGCTGGATTGGCCCGGAGCGGTCGGACTGGCGCGGATCACCTTTGCACCGCCAGCGTCGAACGCGGAAAGTGTCCTGCAGAAGGACGGCCCCTGGGCCTGGTTCCGATTGCTCGATGCGGCCGAGGTTCGGCGGACCAATGTGTCGGACCGCAAGCGGGTCATCTTCAATGTCGGCGGGCGCATTTCGATCTTCCAACTTCAGGCCGGATCAGTCTTGAATCCGTTTGCGCTGCCGGCGCTTTCGAAATTCAGCTGCCCGAAAACGTTCTGATGACGGCAGCAACGTTCGGAGCCTTCGGGAAAATCCCCTCTGTCGGGGATTTCTTCCGCATCAATGCACCGCCGGGTTTTGCGACAGTGTGGGATGAGTGGCTCCAGCGTTGCCTTGTGTCCGGGGCACATGCCTACGGAGACAGGTGGGATGAACTCTACATGTCCGTTCCCATCTGGCGCTTTTGTCTTTCTGCCGGTGTGGCAGGGGAGGCAGCCGTTCTTGGCGTTCTCATGCCTTCAGTGGACAGGGTTGGACGGCGGTTCCCTTTGACGCTCATGACCGCGCTTGCCGACGACACCGCAGTGATCAGAAGTCATTTTGACGAAGATAAGACCTTTGATGCGCTCGAATTGATCGCGCTTTCGGTTCTGGACGAAGACATCAGCAAAGATGCGCTGGAGGAAAAACTCGCGGGAGTGACCCTGAGCGAAGCTGTTGATGACGGCGCGTGCCGAGTGACGCCGGGAGCCGTTATCGCCTGCAGGGCGAAACAGGCGGATGCCTTGATGCCCCGTTTGGCGGCGGACCTGATGACCCGATCCTTTCAATCGCCGTCGATCTGGACCGCAATGCTCGACGACGACGCGCGCTTGATGGTCTGTGACGGTTTACCGGATGGGCCGAACATGCAAGGTTTGTTCGATCTGGACGCAGATCTTTGGAGCGAAGGCATTTTATGAATGTTGTTACCCCACGGGTCCGCTTCAACGCCCGCAGCCATGTGGGCCTAAAGCGCAAGGTCAATGAAGACTCGGTTCTGGCATTGCCGGAACAGAATATCTGGGTGGTGTCCGATGGAATGGGCGGTCACGAGGCGGGCGATTTCGCAAGCCGCTTGATCACGGATATGATCGCTACGATTGAACCCGACCTGCCAGCGACCGAGCGCATGCATGCCCTGCGCCACGCCATTCAGAAAGCGCACAGTGTCATTCGTGCCGAAGCCGATGCACGCGGAGCGGCAACTATCGGTGCCACCGTCGCGAGTCTGATGCTCGCCAATTCGCACTTTGTCGGGATCTGGGCCGGGGACAGCCGGATTTACCGCCTGCATGGCGGCGATATCCAGATGCTGACCGCCGATCATTCGCTTGTCGCGCCCTTGGTCGAAGCGGGCCAGATGACATGGGATGAAGCCGAACATCATCCACAGTCAAATGCCATCACCCGCGCGGTTGGTGTCGGAGACGAGCTTGAACTCGACAAGGTCCGTGGTGTCGTGGAACCGGGAGACAGGTTCCTTCTGTGTTCGGACGGCCTGACAAAATACGCGACCTTCGGAATGATCGAAAACGTTCTGCGCACAGAACCGCTCGAAACGGTGTCCGACAGGCTCATTCAGATCGCACTCGACGGGGGCGGGGCCGACAATATCACGGTGATCGTTGTCGACGTAACCTGACCCCGTCTTCAGCGGGCGAGCGTTTCCAGAATGCGGCTGTCGAGTGAGAAGATGCGCGAAGACGGGTTTCGATCCTGCTCCAGAAGCGCTTCTGAATAGCTCAGCGCGGACTCGCTCGTGGGGCGCAGTTCGGTGAACAGGGGTTCGCTTGAATGAATGACGATCACCTTTGTCTTGCCCAGTGTCGAGTCATCTACCCGGAATGCCAGACCACCGGTCTGCTGAGCCTCCTGGATCGAATAGGCCACCCGGATCGGGATCGCGCCATCCTGACCGTCGCGCAGGCTTTCGACGGAATTATCGGGACGGTTGAGGTTTGGCAGAAGGTGAAAAACGTTGCCCGAGACATCCAGCACCGACACCGACAGGTAGCCGTCCGTCACGCCCGCAGGCAGCTCCACGTCGATCACAGGGTTTTCGCCGACGACGAATTCTCCGGTCGGGTTCGGGTTGTTGTCCTGGTCCCCCTGATAGAACGCAATGTCGATCGCGCTGGACGGAGCCTTCGGCATCACGCTTTCGATCAGGCAGAGTGTCGAATTCAGAATTTCGGCGTCGATCCGCACCGGACGTGACCCGGCAACAGCACTCAGCGCATTGGACAGGGCCGCGCGGCTTTCTTCGCTCGACAGCACGCCTCGCACCTCGACCAGGCTTTCCGGGCCGTATCCCGCAATCGGGCGGTTCGCCAGCGTGAGCGGCCCACAGTCGGCATAGGTGTTGAGGATCGGATCGATCTGCTCGGGAGCCAGAATGATTTCTTCGAGCGTCAGCGAGGGTGTGCCGCTCAAGGCCCCCATGATCCCCGCATCGAAGGCCGCCTGAACCGCATCGTAGATCGGTCGGCTGGTCGTTGCCCCTTCGATATCAGCGGTGTCCCCCGACAGCGACACCCGCCACGTATCCATTTCGTCGATGGCATCGACCACCGCAAGCACATCCTCGCCCCATGTCTCGGAAATCGCGCCACTTGCCAGCGTCAGGTCGAAAGTTCCGTCTTGCGCCTGCATCTGCTCACGCAACTCCGAGGCGACTTCTTCTGCCGGGACAAATCCGACCGCACGTGGAAGAGAGTCCTTTGCCTTGGCAATCGACAAGCGATAGGGTTCGGCAACAGGCAGGCTTGGTTCGGACGAGAAGAGCCCGAACGCAAATGCCCCGGCCAGCCCTGCAGCAACAACCGCACCACCAATTGCGATGGGAAGAACGGCTCCGCCTTTTTTGCCTTCCTTCGAAGATGCGGGCTTGGCGGTCTTTGGTTGCGGTTCAGGCTTGGGTGGGGCCGTCACCGGCTTCGCCTCGGGCTCAGATTTGGACGCCGAGGGAAGCGGCGCGATAACCGTCGCGTCGGACAACTCGTCGGCGTCTGGCGTGTTGAATGATCCGCCTTCAAGCGCGGCCAAAACCGCAGCCGCGCTCTGAAACCGGTCATCCGGGTTCGGCTGAGTCATCTTGTCCAGCAGCGCCTTCAGCGGCTCGGGAACACCCTCAGTGTCGAGAGGTTCGGCCTTCTTCTGGACAACCTCCATCGGGTTTCGTCCGATATCCGGTGATTTGCCCCGGAAGTTTGCCAGCAGAGATGCGCCCAGCGAGTAGATGTCAGTTCGCGCGTCGGTCTTGCCTGCCAACTGCTCTGGAGCCGCATAGGCATATTTTCCGGCGAACTCATTGCCAACAATCGTTTCGGCACCCGGATTGGTGTCCTTTGCGATGCCGAAATCGATAATCACAGCCTGCGCCGGATCACCGTCACGCAGAAGGATGTTGTCTGGCGACAGATCGCGGTGGAAAATGTTGCGCTCGTGCGCGGCCTGAAGCCCTTCGCAGACACGCCGGCAGATCACCAGCAGATCGTCTGCCGACATCGGCCCTTCCTTGAGCTTTTTGTCGAGCCCGGGTCCGTCGATGTAGTCGATCAGCAGATAGACATGACCATCTGCCGTGCGGTGGTTCTCGGAATAGCGCACGATGGCGTCATGGCGGATTTCGCGCATCGCTTCTTCGCGGGTGAGCAGAAGAAGATAGTCTTCATTGGTTGAGAACTCTGCCTTGAGCACCTTGAGTGCAACAAGTCGTCCCGAGATTTCGGATCGGGCGCGGTAAACATCAGATGTCCCCCCACGCCCAAGAATAGCTTCGACGCGGTAGGTGTTATTCACCAGATCGCCAGGCTGAAAGAGGTCTCCTGGACGGCTTTCTGTCATAATGTCTCCGGTTTCAGACGGTGACCGAAGTCATTAACCAAGCGCTTGGAACTCAACACGACGATTTTCGTCACTACGTGGGTCGGCGGCGTTAAAGGGTACGCTTTCTCCCATCCCGATTGCCTCAAGGCGGTCTTCCGCAATGCCGCATTCGTTGACGAGATGCCGTTTCACTTCTTTGGCACGCAGCAGGGACAGGTTTTCATTGTAAGAGGCCGATCCCGAGCTGTCGGTGTGTCCGACGATCTGGAACAGTTTCACGTCCACGGCTTTCATGACCTGACACAGGGTCGCAAGCTGCGGCTTCTGATCATCGCGCAGCGTCGCGCTGTCGAAGTCGAACTTGATCTTGATGTTCACCTGATCCGCTTTGTCGACTTCGTTGTAAACGGTCTCAGTGGTGGTCACCGTGGTGCTGGCTGCCGCTGCCGTGCTTGCCGTGGTCGACGTATCGGTCGATGGGGCGGTCGTGTCGGACGGAACAAGAACCAGTCCTCGGGTTTTCTGTTTTTCAAATGCCTGAGTGATTTCTTCCGCGGTCATGCCACCGTCGGAAGACTGTGCCTGAGCGTATCCGGACAACCCGGAAGTCAAGGAAATCGCAAGAGTAAGTGCAGAAACAGTTCGAATGTACGACATTTTAATACATGTCCTCGAATGAAAAAGCGTTGATACGGAAAGTCTAGCTTAGCTACGGCCGACCGGCAATGGCTTTGACGGAGCGGCAACCGAAAAGCCCTGCACGGCTTCGCGAGGATGGAAGGATTGTATTCTGTCACGCGCCCGTCACCGTTCTCGCGTATCGACCGCCAAGGTTTTCCTTGGCTTGAAATCGGGAATCCGATTTACTCCAATAAAGTTTTTTGTGGTTAGGATTTTGTATTCATGCGTCTTCTTCCGGCGATCATTCTCAGCATCGCAATCATACTGGCCCCGATCATCTGGATATTCCTCCCCAAGCTCATGCAGGGATCCCAGGATGAGTTTGCGGGTCCTGCGATTGACTCCGGAGCACGGATCGAAATCGAGATGCTGAGCCAGCGGGTCGAGGATTTGCAGATCCAGGTTGAAGATCTGTCCAAGGAAATTTCCCGGGTGTCCGCCTCTGCGTCGCGGATGCAAATGGCGCCCAGTCAGCCCTCTGTCCAGGCCCCGACCGATGATGGTGGCGCGGATGTGTTCCGTCAGAACGGCGAAAACGACATCATCGACGCATATGCTCAGGTGGTTCTCATCGCCAACCGCAAGAAGGTGAATGAAGGTCTGACCATCGCCGGTCCATCTTACCTGACGCGCGTTTTTGGTCCGCCTCGCGAAGTCATGTCCGACCGCTGCGAAGAGATGACCAATCCGCGCTTGGCCAGCAAGCTCGTGCTTGAGGATGTGGGTCCGATCCGCGTCCGTATGCTGAAGCCTGCAGCAGACTCCCTGCGACGGGTGTTCGAGGAAATCCGCGTGACAGATCCCGACCTCTACGACCGGATCGATACAGCTGGTTCGCTTTGTGTCCGTCAGATCCGTGGCACGCGGGGCAGGGCCTCTACGCATGCCTTCGGGCTGGCCGTCGATCTGAACATCGACGGCGTTCTTGATACCCTTGGCGACGGCAAAACCCAGCTTGGTCTGACGATCCTCGCGGATTTCT
Source organism: Marivita geojedonensis (assembly GCF_002115805.1). GTDB lineage: Bacteria > Pseudomonadota > Alphaproteobacteria > Rhodobacterales > Rhodobacteraceae > Marivita > Marivita geojedonensis. The sequence goes on from NZ_JFKC01000003.1 coordinate 32,144, forward strand.
TCCGCACCGAAGGCTGGGTCTGGGGCGCGTCCTGGGGCCGGGAGGACAGCATGCATTTCGAGGTCAGCCGGCAGAAGCTGGACGAGTGGATCAACGCAGGTGCCCTCTGACGCATCCCTTGCGCCGCAATGCCGCCGCCCCGGGAATTGATTTCCGCCAGACCGTGACATAGACCGCCGCCAATCTTTCGACATTCAGGAGGCTGGCGTGGCCACATACGTAATCGACACCCCGAAAACCGTCGCGTTGCCGGTTCAAGGGACAGACGCTCTGTTCCCGGTGCGGCGCGTCTACTGCATCGGTCGCAACTATGCGGCACATGCCATCGAGATGGGGCACGATCCTGACCGCGAGCCGCCGTTCTTTTTCCAGAAGAACCCGGACAACCTCGATCCGTCCGGCGAATTTCCGTACCCGCCGCACAGCGAAGACGTTCACCACGAGGCGGAAGTGTTCGTCGCGCTCAAGTCCGGTGGGACCAACATTCCGATCGAAAACGCGTTGGATCATGTCTACGGCTATGGCCTGTCACTCGACATGACACGCCGCGATCTGCAGGGACAGATGAAGAAAATGGGCCGCCCCTGGGAAATCGGCAAAGCCTTTGAACGCTCCGCACCCTGCGGTCCGGTTATTCCGGTGGAAGAGACCGGGCACCCAGACAGAGGTGCTCTGACCCTGACCGTCAACGGGGAAGTGCGTCAGGAGGGCGACCTGAACCAGATGATCTGGAAAGTGCCCGAAATGATCTCCTATCTCAGCGAATATTTTGAACTGGCGGCAGGCGACATCATCCAGACCGGAACCCCGTCGGGCGTCGGTCCGGTCGTGCGGGGGGATGTGATGGTCATGTCGGTCGACGGTCTTGGTAGCCTCACCGTAAAGGTCGTCTGACAAGCAACCTGGTTACCGAGAGAACTGCCCGATGAGCAATCCGCTGTATGATGCGCTGTTTGCGCCGCATGAGGGACAACAGAGTACGTTTCTGGAGTTGCCCGACGGAGGCACCATCTCGCACGCCGAATTCCTCGAAATGGCGGCGCGGATGGCCAACGCTCTGGCGGACCTGGGCGTATCGACCGGCGACCGGGTCGCCGTCCATATCGAGAAATCACCCCATGCGCTTGCGCTCTACGCAGCATGCGTCAAATCGGGGGTCATCTTCCTGCCTCTGAACACGGCGTATACCGCGCGGGAACTGGCATATTTTGTCGATGACAGCGGAGCGTCGATCTTTGTTTGCGATCCGGGCGAAGAAGAAGCCCTGCGCCCCATCGCGGAAAAGGCTGGGTGTCCGCTTCGAACGCTCGGATCGAACGGCGACGGGTCGTTCACGGAGCTTGCCTGTACAATGGCCACCCGTTCCGATGTCGTTCCGCGCAGCCGAGACGACCTTGCAGCGCTTCTCTATACTTCCGGTACGACCGGGCGGTCGAAAGGGGCAATGCTCACGCAGAACAACCTGCTGTCCAATGCCGAAGCTCTGGTCGATGCCTGGCGTTTCACGGAAAAGGACGTTCTGCTTCACGCGCTGCCGATTTTTCACACCCACGGTCTGTTCGTCGCCACCAACATCATGCTGCTGGCCGGTGGATCCATGATCTTTCTGCCGAAGTTCGATCTGGATTCTGTGCTTGCCGCTCTGCCTCGATCAACGTCCATGATGGGTGTGCCGACCTTCTATACGCGGCTTCTGGATGACCCGCGGTTTACCTCGGACGTCGCGGCTCACATGCGCCTGTTCGTCTCGGGGTCTGCCCCGCTTCTGGCGGAAACGCATGAGCGGTTCGAAAAACGTACGGGCCACCGTATCCTCGAACGTTACGGCATGACCGAAACCAACATGTCGACATCCAATCCGTACGATGGTGAGCGCCGCGCGGGAACGGTTGGGTTTCCGCTTCAGGGGAGCGAGGTCAAAGTCTGCGACCCCGATACCGGCGTGGAACTCCCGGCCGGTGACATCGGTGTGCTGTGGGTTCGCGGCCCCAACGTGTTCAAAGGGTACTGGAACATGCCCGAGAAGACCCGGGAGGAGTTGCGCGAGGACGGTTTCTTCATCACCGGAGATCTGGCACTGATCGACGGTGACGGCTACGTGCAGATCGCCGGGCGCGGCAAGGACCTGATCATCTCGGGCGGCTTGAATATATACCCGAAAGAAATCGAACTGTTCCTCGATGCGCTACCCGGCGTTCGGGAATCCGCCGTGATCGGCGCACCGCATCCGGATTTCGGGGAAAGCGTGGTGGCCGTGATCGTGCCGGAAACCGGCCATGCCATTGATGTGGATGCAATCAAGACCGCAGCGCGCGAGCATCTGGCCGGATTCAAACGTCCGAAGGTGTTCGAGGTTGTGGACGCGCTGCCGCGCAACACCATGGGCAAGGTCCAAAAGAACCAGTTGCGCGACACCTATGCCAAGGTGTTTCAGGGCTGATCCTGCCCAACAAGCGCGTCGTATTCCAGTTGTGCGGTCAGTCCGCCATCGCAGTCGATGTTGCAGCCGGTCATCCAGGAAGCCTCATCTGACGCCAGAAAACGGATCACCCGTGCAATTTCCTCTGGTTGACCTGCGCGCCCGGTGATCGCAACGCCCCGGGTCGCCCTGTCTCCGAAGGCAGACATGAAGTCGTCAAGGATCGGGGTTGCCACCGCCGCCGGGCTGACCGAGTTCACCCGAAGCCCGAGATCGCGAAACCGCGCGATATTGGACAGACCCCAGACAATCACCGCCTCTTTCGACAGGTCATAGGCGCGCACCGGGTCGATGCCTTCGGCTTTGACGAATGCATCCAGATCGTCAGGACCGGACAGCGCCAGAAAACGACGGACCTGCGCAAGGTGCTCGCGCCATTTCCCACCGGCTTTCGACGCCATGTTGACGATGGCGCCACCGGGTTGCACCCGTGGCAATAGATGTTCTGTGAGCGCGACAAGTGCCTGCGCGTTCACGCGCAGCACCATGCTTTCCAGTCCGGGTCGGGGCGGCAGACCGGCGGCATTGACCAGCACGTCAATCCGTGGACCGGGGTCGATACGGTCAATGGCCTTCAGGTCCGACAGATCGACCCGTACCCAGGCATCCGCAGTCGCACCGGGATCGGTCCGGTCAATGACGGTGATGTGGGAACCTTCCTCGCGGAACAGCGCTACGGTCGCCGCGCCGATGCCTGACGCGCCCCCGGTCACGACAACATGTTTCCGACCTGCCAACGTATCAGTCCCCGGCCTGTCCGGTTGTCTGACGCAGGATCGTGCGCGCATCCCCGGATGTCACGTCACCCCCCGACCAACCCACAAACCCGTCCGGGCGCACGAGAACGGTGCTCTTGCCCCAATGGCGATGCCAGTCGGGCGCACTTTCGGGAATGGCCAACGGAATGTTCAGTTCCTCTGCCGCCGCCTTGAAGGCCTGAGCCGTGCCCGGTGTGTGGGCAAGCAGGGTGAAGTCGTGGCCAAGCGCTTTGGATACGGTTCGCCCTTCGGCTCCGGCAGGGGGCAGGTGGTGTCCTGCCCGCGCGACAAGACTGTGGGAGCCTTTTGCACTTGGCCTGCCCGATGTCTGTGGCACGATGGGAGAACCTTCGTAGTTCGGTTCGAAATCCTCGACGCCCGATCCCCCTTCAGCGCGTGCACGCCACGCCTTGGCAAAGCCGTCCTGATCGGTCTGCGGGTCATGTGCCTTCAGGAACGCCCGATCTTCGTGAATGAAGTTTTCGATGAAGTCGCGCGCAGTCGAGGCAAACACCGGCTGGCGTTCTGCACTGTAGCTGTCCAGCAGCGCGTCGCTGCCCCAACCGCGCAGGGTTGCGGCCAGCTTCCAGCCGAGGTTGCGCGCGTCCTCGAACCCGGTGTTGATACCGTAGCCGCCATAGGGGGGATGGCTGTGCGCAGCATCACCGGCAATGAACACCCGACCGGCGCGGTAGGTGTCGGCCAGCGACACGCGCAGGTCCCAGAAGCCGATGTGGTCAAAATCCAGGTCGAAGGTCTGCCCGACAGCCTTGTGCAACAGAGCGCGGAAATCGAAATTCTCGGTGGTGGTGCCATACGGGACCGGCGCATGGAAGAACCACGACAAACCGTAGTCCACCCGTCCGAAAAACAGCCAGTATCCTTCGTAATCCGGGTGCAGGACATTGTAGAACGCCTTGCCGGGATAGCGTTTCAGAAGGTCGTGTAGCTGCTCGGAACGGAACACGAGCAACGCCATCAGACGGTTATGGTCTGACAGGGTCTCGCTGATCCCGGCGGCATCGCGCACAAAGGATCGGCTGCCATCACAGCCAACCGCATAGGCGGCCTCGATCACCTGTTCGCCATCGCCATCGCGTTCACGGATTTGCAGGCGTACGCCGTCTGGAGATTGCTCCAGGCCTTCGCCAGACCACCCGTAAAGCACCGTAATCTCGGGTATTTCTGCGGCTCTTGCGCGGAGAACCCGCTCTGTCGCGTATTGTGGCAGACGTGCGTTCTCGGCGAAATAATAGTCCCGCACATTGGACCGGTTCAGCCAGTCATAGGTGTGATCCGACAGCAGTTGCCCATAGGCCGTCATACCACCGATTCCGCCACCTTCAGGGATTGGATGCGCGGTGCGAAGTTCGGCTTCACAGCCCCAAGCCTGAAAGTGTTCTGCCGTGCGCTGTGTCAGGTTCTGCCCCTTCGGGATCGGTTGCGGGTCCGGATACCTCTCGACGACGCAGCTTCGGATGCCGCGCTGGCCCAGTTCGATGGCCAGCCCAAGCCCAACCGGACCGCCACCGTTGATAACAACGTCGAAACTGTTGCTCATGCCATTCCCCCCACACGTCCGGGTTCGGAGTAGATGTGTTTGGTCTCTAGGAAATCGTAGAGCCCTTCGGGGCCGTGCAGACGGCCAAGACCTGACTTGCCGTAACCACCGGTCTCCGCTTCGGCAAAAAGCTTGAGATGGGAGTTGAGCCAGACCGTTCCCGCGCGGATCGCCCGCGCCATGCGCAGGGCGCGATGATGGTCAGCCGTGAACACCGATGCGGCCAGCCCGTAGGCGGTCGCATTGGCCTTGGCGACGGCCTCCTGCTCGTCAGCAAATGTTTCGATCGAAACGATCGGACCGAACAGTTCTTCCTGAACGAGCGGTGAATTGACGTCATCGATCCGAAAAAGGGTGGGGGTCAGGAAGGCGGCCTCGGACAGAGCGGCTCCTTTGAGGACCAACTCCCCTTCGTCGCCAGCCTGTTCGATCAACCGCTCGATCCGGGCTCGGTTGTCGAGGTCGATCAGCGATCCCATCTGGCTTTCGGGTTTGTCTCCGGGGCCGACACGAACGGATTTGAAAGCGGCGCTTACGCGGGTTTCGAATTCCTTTGCGACAGACTCGTGAACCAGAAAGCGCGCTGCAGCCACGCAGATCTGCCCGGCCATCGCCAACGCGCCGTGAGTCAGTTCCCGCGCGGCCAGATCCAGATCGGCATCTTCAAAGATCACCGCTGGGGCCTTGCCGCCCAACTCCAGACCGACCCGCTTCAGCGTCGGAGCAGCGGCGGCCATGATGGCCTGTCCGGTTTGGCTGCTCCCGGTAAAGCTGATCACGTCGATATCAGGCGATGCGGTCATCGCGCGTCCCACGTCGATGCCATTTTCGTTGACCGAGTTGACAACGCCCTTCGGAAGGGACGGAGCCTGTGAAATGGCCTCCATGATGCGTGCATGAACCAAAGGCGTCTGGTGCGCAGGCTTGATCACGGCGGTGCAGCCCGCCGCAAGCGCCGGCGCAAGCGAACGCATCAAAAGCGTAACTGGCGCGTTCCAGGGCACGATGATGCCCGCGACTCCCGCGGCCTCGCGATGAAAAAGCGACAGGCTCCCGGGCATGATCTCCTGCATCGAGCCGCGGATGTCGCGTGCCAGACCGGCGTAATAGCGTGTTTCGGAAATGGCAGCCATCGTTTCGCCGATGGCCTCGGCGCGGATCTTGCCGTTCTCCGCAACGACAAGATCCGCGATCTCGTCCTTTGCGGCCTCAATCCGATCTGCGATTTCGAGCAAAGCCTGCGCCCGCAGGCGCGGGGCGTAAGCCCAGTCCGTTGAAAAGAACGCATCGCGGGCGGCTTTCGCGGCCGAGTCCGCCAGAGCGGCGCTTCCCGGATGGTATTGTCCGATGGGCGCAAGGGTTGCCGGATTCACGCTGTCGGCAAGCGGTCCGTCTCCGATCCAGTGACCACAGATATAATGTCGTGCAGGAGAGTGGGTCATGGGTGATGCCTTTTGAAACGAAGACGTGTCATGCGATGGCCTGCCTTTGTGGCTGTGCAAGCAAGGCCGAGATCACCTCGGCGCGGTCACGGATCGTGTCGCGCAGGTCATCCAACTGATCCTCGGTCAGGCAGGCTTCCTCAGTAGACAGGCACAGCGCGCCGATCGGGGTGCCGTCACCAGCCAGGATCGGGGCCGCAACCCCGACGAGCCCGGGCGTGACTTCGCCCCGAGCCGTGGCCACGCGGTCCCGGCGAATGCGCTTCAATTCGGCCAGAACGGCTTCCTTGGTCGATCCGATGCCAGACGTGACGAAGGCGTCAAGGTAATCGGTGACCAAAGCAGAGCGATCCTTTGGCGGCAGAAAGGCGACGATGGCCCGGCTGACGGCGCCCTTGCCAATGGGCATCGGACGGCCGCGCGGGTAGGACGATCTGGGTTCCGGCGCAGATACCTCGGAAGCGACGCAGAGCATCTTCTGACCGTAGAAACGTAGCACGAAGGCCGAACCGATGAAGTCGCGCGCGAGGTCCTTGAGGTGCTGATCCGAAGCGGCAATCAGCGGATCGGACCGACGCATGAGGAAATCGAGCTCCGTTACCCGAGGTCCAAGCGTATACCCCGCCTGTGGCAGCGAAACGATGTAGCCCGCATCCTTGAGCGTCTTGAGATAGCGGTAAAGCGTCGGTCGCGAGAACCCGAGCGCGTGCATCATCTCTTCGGGCGACCACTCGGGGCGCTCTTCCGAGAACAGGCCAAGAATGGCGAGCAGACGTTCTCCGGACCCGGATACTGATCTCATGCTGAATCCTCCCCGGCAACAGGCGCGCGACGGCGCATCAGTTCGGTCGCGATCAGCAGCAGGCCAAGTGCCACCCCGGCCGCGTCGGTCAGAAGTGCGCCTTGGAAGGCTCCGGCGGGGACCAGTGCCATCAGCCCGGCTGCGATGAACAGCAGCCGTTTGAGAGGCGTCAGGCGGTCTACGAAATATCCGGCCAAGGCTGCCGAGACGAGCCAGACCCCAAGCCCTGCGGTGACGGCCGCAAACAGGATTTCACCGGTTTCCCCAATCAGGATGAGCGACGGGCTGAAAACGAAGAGAACCGGGATGACATAAGCGGCCCAGCCAAATCGCATCGCGGCCCAGCCTGTTGCCATTGCGGGTGCCTTGGCAATTGCGGCAGCCGCAAATGCGGCAAGCGCAATCGGTGGCGTGATCATCGACATCATGCCGAAGTAGAGGACGTAAAGGTGCGCTGCAATAGGCTCTATCCCAACCTCGATCAGGGCAGGGGCCACAAGCGCGGCCAGCAGAACGTACACCCCCAGGGTCGGCAGGCCCATGCCCAGAATGATGCAGACGATGGCAGACAGGGCCAGCAGCATCACGGCGCTCCCCCCGCCGACCTGCACAAGCGCATAGGTCAGGTTGAAGCTGAGACCGGTGATGTTCAGCACACCGATGACTATTCCGGATGCCGCCGAAATCAGCAGGATTTCGATCACGCCCCGCCCGGTCCTGGCAAGGCTTCCGAACAGGTTCGCCAGCGTCGGGCGCAGGCCTCTGTATCCAAAGATCAGCGCGGTGATGCACAGGGCGAGGGCCGCCCAAAGCGCTGCGCGTTCCGGTTGGTAGCGCTGCCAGAACAGCAGATAGATCAGAACTGCAAAGGCCGTGACGAAATGCAGGCCCACCAGAACCGTGCGCCGGTCCGGGATCTGGTCTTCCGGGACACGTTGGATCCCAAGTTTTGCCGCTTCCAGGTCTGCCTGAATAAACAGCGCCACGTAGTAGAGAATTGCAGGCAGCAAGGCCGCCATGACGATCTGGCTGTAGGGAATGGCGAGGAATTCAGCCATGAGAAATGCGGACGCGCCCATGACGGGCGGCATCAACTGCCCTCCGGTCGACGCGACGGCTTCGATGGCACCCGCCTTGTGCGCCGGGTAGCCGTCGCGCTTGATCATCGGGATGGTGACAACGCCGGTACCGACCACATTGGCCACGGCAGAACCCGAGATCGATCCGAACAGACCGGAGGCAAGAACCGAGATTTTCATCGACCCACCGCGGAACCGCCCCATGCCGATCATTGCGGCATCGGTAAAGAACTGCGATCCGCCCGTGATGCCAAGCAGCACCCCGAAGAGAATGAAGGCGATCACGACGGTGGACGCAACCGACATCGGCAGGCCAAGTACGCCGTTCGAGTCGACCGCCAAATATCCTGCCAGAAGCTGCCAGTTCTGGGGGCGGCCCTGGAGACGCCCCGGAAACTGGTCTCCGAAAAGCGCGTAGAGCAGGAATGCTGCGATGATCAGGACCAAAGCGAGACCTGTCGCGCGGCGCAGAGCCTCCATAAGAAGGAGGATAACGACCAACCCGGTCACCCAAAGCTCTGGCGGCCGGGAAAAGATCATCAGCACCAGATCGGGATAGTTCACTGCGATATAGGCAATGGCGACCATCGACAGAGCGGCCAGCGCCAGATCGTAGAGCGGAACATCACCCCGCTCCGGTGTGCGCCTGGCGGGAAGGGTCAGGAAAGCAAGCGGCAGCGCGAAAAACAGCACCCCAGCAAAAAACTGCTGAGGATAGAGATCGAGCCCCAGTTGCCGCTGAAGCGACAAGGCCCAACCGACCGCCAGCAGAACAAGGCAGGCGGCAAGCAGGTCGGCCAAGGGTTTGGCAAGGCGCGCTGGCAGGGCGGGCATAGGTCTCTCGTAATCCTGACGGTCTGTTGAACCGGTGTGTGTCAGAGCGTGCGCCCAAAAAAGGCGCACGCATTCGGACTGACGTCAGTTCAGGCCGACTTCCTCGAAAAAGCGCAGCGCTCCGGGGTGGAACTCGGCAATGCCGGGATCGCCCTTCATGTTTTCCGGTTTGAACGCCCGGAACGGCGGGAAAGTGTCCGCCATGACCTGCGCGTTTTCGTACATCGCTTTTGCCATCGCATAGACCGCATCATCCGAAGCATTGGCGTGGGTGAAGATCACCTGCGGGAACGCGATATAGACCGTGTCCTCCAGCACACCGGGCATCGCGCCTTCGGGCAGCGTGGTGAAAAAGGCGGTCGGCCAATGCTCGCGCGCTGCGGCAAGGGCTGCGTCGCTGTCATCCTCGACACCAAGCGCCCGCAGACCGCCGACGGCAGCATCCGCCTCGCGGACTTTGCCTGCACCGTGCGCAAAGATGAAACCGACCGTATCACCGGCCATAAACGCATCGGCCCCTGCGACCACGCTTGCGACCGAGACCTTTTCAACGTCGTCGCGCGTCATGCCTGCTGTCGCGTAAAATGCCGACAGCTGCGGAAGGATGGTGTTTTGTGCCGTGTAGCCATCGGTCATCGGCTGGCCCTTGAGGTCGGACACTTTCATGATGTCACTGTCGGCGCGCACGAAGATCGCTTCGACCAGCGGCATCAGATGCGCCACGACCCGCAGGTTGGGGTTGGTGCGTCCGTCCCACCATGCGTCACCCGTAATGGCGTAATTGACCTCCTGAAGGTTCGCCACGCCAAACTCGATTCCGCCCTGATCGATGAACGGGATGAATTGGTTGGGGCTTGTGGCCGGTTGGATCGTGGTGTTCAGCCCGGCCGCGTTGGCCGCATTCGCAACGGCAGTACCGATGTTGTGGAAAAGCGATCCGGGGTTCGATGTGGCAATGCCGACATTCTGGGCCGTGGCCGACGTGCCGATGGCCGCGCTCAGGAATACCGCAGCCGCGGTGAGTAGCGTCTTCATGGTGTCCTCCCAAATATGGTTCTCGCTTGGGTTAGAATCCCAATTATTGAGAATACATTGACTTTACGCCGGGTCGGCAGAATATCAAGCAGGAGATTCAGGGAGGATGTATGTTTGAAAATGCAGCCCGGCCAAAGACCGGCGGCGAAGCGCTTTTGACGGCCCTGAAAGACTGTGGGATCGACTACCTCTTTGCCAATGCCGGAACGGATTTTCCGCCCATAATCGAAGGGCTTGCGCGGCTTCCCGAAAGTGCTGTGCCAACGCCCGTGACGGTGCCGCATGAAACCGCGGCAGTTGCGATGGCGCATGGCTGTTGGCTCGTGACCGGGCAACCGCAGGCGGTCATGGTCCATGTGAATGTCGGCTTGGCCAATGCCGTGATGGGGGTCATCAATGCAGCATCGGACAATGTGCCGGTTTTCATGCTGTCAGGCCGCACTCCGTTGACCGAGACGGGGCGCAAGGGCGGCCGCATGACGCCGATCCAGTATGGTCAGGAGATGTATGATCAGACCAGCCTTGTCCGGGACGTGGTCAAATTCGATTACGAACTGCGCTATCCCGAACAGGCAGACAGCGTGACAAAGCGCGCAGCGGCGCTGATGACAAGCGCCCCTGAAGGCCCGGTCTACATGAGCCTGCCGAAAGAGCCGTTGACAGAGCCGCTGCCGGACGGGTTTGCGGCAGCCGGTGCTCCGGTCAGCGCGCGCCCAACGGTTCCGGAAACAGAGGCGATTGCAACGCTGGCCTCATGGATCGCCGAGGCACAATCACCCGTCGTCCTCTGCCAGCGCGGCGACCCGAAGGGCAGGGTGTCAAACGCCCTGTCGCGCTGCGCGGATGTCTTCGGTCTCGCGGTTGCAGAGCCGTTCAGTATCCGCAATGTGCTGGCATCGACCGACCCGTCGTTGATCGGTTACAACCCCAAAGCGGCCACCGCAGGGGCCGATCTCGTGATCGTGCTGGACTCCGGCGTGCCCTGGATTGAAGCTGTCAGCGCACCTGAGAGGGATATCCGGGTCGTGCATATCGGTCCGGACCCGCTTTTCCGCCGGATGCCGGTTCGGGGGTATCGCACCGATCTTGCGATCACCGCCGATCCCGCTGTGGCACTTGAGTCGCTTTTGAAAATGACACCGGATGCGGGCGCATCGGCCCGGCGAAACCGCGTCCGGGCCTGGGCAATGGACTCCCGCAATGCCGTCCAAAAACATGACGCGGGCGGCGATGGCCCGATGTCGGCGGAATGGATGAGCGCCTGTGTCTCGGACATCATGGATGATGGCGCGGTGGCGTTCTCCGAACTTGGGCTCCTGCTGCCGCATATGACCGTCAAGGGGCCGAACCGGGTCTTTTCCAACGTCCACGCGGGAGGCCTCGGTTGGGCCATGCCTGCGGCTCTTGGGGCGCAGCTGGCTGACCGCGACCGCTTGGTGATCGCCTGTATGGGAGACGGATCCTATATGTTTGCCAATCCGGTGGCCTGCCATCAGATTGCCGAAGCGCTGAACCTTCCCATCCTTACGATCATCAAGAACAATGCGATGTGGAACGCGGTGCGCCGTTCGGTGGTCAAGGGGTATCCGGATGGGGCAGCGGTGCGCCAGAACCGCGTTCCGCTCACTTCGCTTGAACCACTCCCGGATTTCACGCAGGTGGCCAGGGCCAGCCGTGCTCATGCAGAGCGCATCGAACGGGGCGCTGATCTGCCGGACGCACTGCGCCGCGCGGTCGAGATCATCCGAACGGAACGGCGACAGGTGCTGCTTGATCTGTCCGTCGCGGCATCGGACGACCATTGATGGATCCTGCATCTCTCGCTCTGGCCTGCGTCGGAATCGCATTGGGCGGTTTCCTGAAGGGCGCAACAGGGGCGGGTGCGCCGGTTGTGGGCGTCCCGGTCCTTGCGCTGATCTTCGATGTTCCGATGGCGGTGGCGATCTTCTCGGTGCTCAACCTGTGCACCAACATCTGGCAGTCCTGGACCTTCCGCAACGAAGTCACCGAACGCCGCTTTGCCCTGACATTCGCCGCGACGGGCGCGGCTGGGGTGATTGTCGGGTCGGTGCTGCTGGCAACCTTGCCCGTGCCGATCCTCATGGCGGCCCTGGCACTGGTCGTGTTCGGCTATATCGGGCTGCGTCTGGCGCGCCCTGACTGGTACCTGTCCCGGGATCGCGGTCGAAAGATGGGTGCGACCGTCGGATTTGTCGGCGGTGTGATGCAGGGGGCCGGGGGCCTGTCCGCGCCGGTGTCCGTGACATTTCTCAACGCGTTGAACCTGTCGCGGGCCGAATTCATCGGGACCATATCCGTCTTTTTCCTCGCCATGTCGGCCCTTCAGATCCCGACCTTGGCGGCGTTGGGGATTTTGACTTGGGATCGTGTTATACTCGCGCTCGCCGCACTTGTCCCGATGTTCATGGGCATCGCTGTCGGATCCTGGAGCGCAAAGTTCCTGTCCAAGCGCGCCTTTGACCGGGTGATCCTGACGCTGCTTGCGGTGATCGCGAGCAAGCTCATCTGGGACGCCTGGAACAGTGGAATTCTGGGGTGAGGCGGATCAGTAAGGGGGGAGGACCATGACTGACACAACGCCAGCTGTTGATCTGACCGAAGCCGAAGCCGAGGTCGATCTGCCGGAAATCGGTGATGAGAGCCGCTACGAGGCACTGATGCAAACGATCCGGAACCGTGTAACGGTGCGGAAATTCGATCCGGACTATGTCGTGCCCGAACGCCACTATGAGATGATACTCGAAGCGGCACGCCACGGGCCATCCGGAGCAAACGCGCAACCGTGGCAGTTCATCGTCGTGCGCGATCAGGACACCAAAGCCAAGATCACCGAGTATTTCGTGGCCGAGCAGCGCTTTCGTGCGAAGGCCAAGATGAAATTCCCGACGCCCGACTATCGCGGTCTGGCGACGGCGCCGGGGTTCATTGTCGTGTGCTCGGACATGCGTTGGACCAATGCGTTTCCGGTGTTGAATGACGGCTCGGACCTCGACCGCATGTATCATGAAAATGCCGAGCGTATTCTGCTGCAATCCGTTGCGGCTGCAACGATGTCGGCACATCTCGCGGCGGCCTCTTTGGGCTACAACGTCTGGTGGGTTACAGCGATCGGTCAGGAGGAGGCGCAGAACGCCATGCGCCCACTGCTCGGGATTCCAGACGAGATTTCGGTGCTCGACATTTTCCTCTTCGGACCTCCTGCGGCCAAGCCCTACAAGCGCTGGCGGCGTCCGATGGAGGAAATCCTGCACCGGGATCGGTATGACAAGACATACTTCATGTCCGATGACGAACTTGACGACTGGATCAGGACCCGCCGACATCGCGTCATGTACAAGGATGCGTCAAAGATCGACTGATCCGGACAAGTGAAACGCCACCCCGTTTGTCGGCGGGATGGCGTTTGATGTGTCGGGCGCGGATAAGCGTGCCCGAGGTCAGCTCTTTTTTCCGTCCTCCGGCAGAACACCGTCAAGATTGACGCCGATCTGGTCGCCGATCTTCTTCATGGCGGGCAGGGCCACAGCCATGTCGAGGATGGAGTCGATGGTTTGACTGACCGGAGACCCGGTGCTGCCACCCTCGGATTTCCCAAGACCGCTGACGTGGTTGATGTTGATGCCCCGGATTTTCTCGGCCGGTTTGACCATCTCGGCAAGAATCTTGGGCATCGCATCCAACCGGACTTTTTCAAGCTCCATCGCCATGAGCTCTTTGGACCGAGTGTTCTCCGCCTTGATGCGTTCCGCTTCGGCTTCGGCCTCGGCGGTCTTGTAGACCTTCATGGACGCGGCTTCCTCGCGGCGGATCACACCCTTGGCCTTGGCCACTTCCTGATCCGCGACCGAGGTGATCCGGGCGCGTTCGGCGTTGGCCTCGGCATCCTGACGCGCGGCAAGCAGGGCAAGCGACTTCCGGCGTTCCGCTTCGGCCATTGCGCGCAGGGTCTGGATTTCCTCCTCCGCCTTGACGAGCGCGGCGCGTGCCAACGTGGCTTCGGCCTTGGCTTTGGATTCCTCTTCGCTCTTGGCAGCAGTCTGGATGACCTTCTCCTGCTCAGCGATTTCCAGCGCGCGCAACTGCGCGATCTCGGCTTCGCGGATCTGCAATTCGCGCTGGATCGAGGTGGCCTGAATTTCCTGCTCCATGCGTATACGCGCCTGCGCCGCTTCGCGTTCAGCCTCGGCCTTCTTGCGGGCGACCTCGGTCAGTTGCGCGGCCAGCAGGGTCTCGATCTCCTGTGTCTGCGCAATCTCGGCGCGGCGCTCTTCCAGTTCGATCTGAAGACGCCGCTGGTTCGCGTCCACCTCGGCGCGGCGCACGGCAACGGCGGTTTCGCCTTCGATTTCCGCGCGCTCTTTCTTGGACTTGGCGATCACCTCGGCCAGCTTGCGCATCCCGACGGCGTTAAAGGCGTTGTTCTCATCCAAAGACGAAAACGGCGTCTGATCCAGAGCGGTCAGGGACACGCTGTCCAACTGCAATCCGTATTTCACCAGAGTGTCCGCCAGCGCCTCATGCACCTCACGCACGAATTCCGAACGGTTCTCGTGTAGCTCGTCCATCGTCATCTGCGCGGCGACAGAACGCAGGGCATCCACCATCATCCCGTCGATCAGAGACTTGAGCTGATCCGGCTGGAAGGTACGTTTGCCCAGCGTTTGCGCCGCGCGCACGATCGCGGCTTCCTCCGGCATGACCGAGGCATAGAACTCGGCCCCAACGTCGATGCGCATCCGATCTTTCGTAATCAGCGCACTGTCGCCCGCGCGGCTGACCTCCATACGGATGGTCTGCATGTTGACGCGGCTGATCTCGTGAAAGAACGGAATGGCAAGGGTGCCCCCGTCGATCACCACCTTGCGCCCACCGACCCCGGTGCGCACAAGGCTGATTTCATTTGTGGCGCGCTCATAAAACCAAGCGGCCAGCACCAAGATGATGGCGGCAATGACCAGTAGCAGGATGATCCATCCAAGGGCTGTCATGTGTAATCCTCCCTAAACGCTGATCAAAAGACCGGCGGGTAATGGCGACCGCCGCGTTCAAGCGTGATCCACCGGAGTTCGGTAAAGGCATCCAGCGACCAGCGCCCGCCGTAGCGGCCGACGCCTGACGCTTTGACACCGCCAAACGGCACTTGCGGTTCGTCGTTGATGTTCTGGTCGTTGACATGGACCATCCCGGTCTCAAGCCGCCCGGCCATGCGCAGAGCGCGGCCCTCATTGGCGGTCCAGACTGCGGCAGTCAGGCCGTATTCGGTGTCGTTGTTCAGCTCGATCGCTTCATCTTCGCTGCGGAACGGGATCACCACCACCACCGGGCCAAAGGTTTCGTCGTGCCAGATGTCCATGTCGCGATCGACATGGGTCAGCACAGTGGGTTCCACGAAATTGTCCCACGCATTGCCGCCCAGAGCCACCTGCGCGCCCTTGGCAACCGCATCGTCGATCAGCGCCTTGACCCGGTGCGCCTGACGGGTGTTCACCAGTGGGCCAAGCGTGTTGGACTTGTCGTTCACATGCCCCGTCTTCAGCTTGCCCGCGCGGGCCAGAAATTTCTGCATGAACGGCTCATAGACGCTTTCATGGACCAGCAGCTTCTCGGTGGACATGCAGACCTGACCCTGGTGCATGAAGCAGCCGAAATTTGCGGCCTCGGCGGCTTTGTCGAGATCGGCATCTTCAAGAACGATCATCGAGTCCTTGCCGCCCAGTTCAACGCAGCACTTCTTGAGATGCGCACCGCATTTCGCCGCGATGTGGCGACCGACAGCGGTCGAACCGGTGAAGGAAATGCCCTTTACTCGCGGGTCTTCGATCAGCGCATCGCCCACTTCGCCCACGCTTTCGCGCGAACAGGTGACCACGTTGAACACACCCGCCGGAACGCCCGCTTCCTCAAGCACTTCGGCGTGGAACAATCCGCCTGAATAGGGCGTGTCCTCGGATGGCTTCAGCACAACGCAATTGCCCGCCGCCAGCGCCGCTGCGTATCCGCGCGATGTGAGGATGCCCGGCATGTTCCACGGTGAGATCACGCCGACCACACCGAGCGGCCAGCGGGTCGCCATCGACACCTTGCCGTCTGCGGAAGGCAGGACTTCCCCGGTGGATTGATAGCAGAGCGAGGCGGATGTTCGGAAAATCTCGGCCACGAACCCGGCCTCGAATACACCTTTGCCGAACCACCCGCCGCCTTCGTGCATCACAGCATGGATGAAGTCGTCCTTGCGGCTTTCCCAGACATCCGCGATGCGCAGCAGCATCTTGGCGCGTTCCTGAAACGTCCTGCCTGACCATTCCGGAAATGCGGCCTGCGCAGCTGCAATCGCGCGGTCCATGTCGGTGGCGCTGCCATCCGGGATGCGGGCGAACAGCGAATTGTCCGATGGGTTCAGGTCATCAAAGGTGCGCGCGGCGGGCACCCAGCTTCCTCCGATATACATGCCGCGGATGGTGGGCGCAGAGGCGGTGGAGTCGAGCATGGCGTTATCTCCTTGGCTTGTAGCTTTCGGCGCGGCGGGCGGCCGCTTCGATATCTTCGATCATCGCGCGCAACCGATCCGACGACGACGCGAAGTCCGGGATCGCGGGCTGCGCCGGGCGCGCGGGTTGTGTTGGCGCAGGCGCCGGCACGGGCGCACGCGGTGGCGGCATTGCGCCGTTGCGGCGTGATGCGGTCGCACTGGCCTTGGCCACCAGATCCGAGATGTTCGGCGCATTGGGCTTTGGGGCAGGGGCCGTGCCGTTGGTCACGGGCGCTGGTCTGGGCGCTGGCGCTGCGGGCTTGGCCGCTGGCACCGGACGCGCCGGAGCACTGACCGACTTCATGGCGGCTGCTGCAATATCGCTCGGCTTCGGCCCAGACGCCGGGCGCGGGCTTGCGGGTTTCGGCGCTGCCACCGGGGCAGGGCGCTTGGCCCCGGTCGCGGCTCCGCTGCCGCCCAGATAGGCTTTCTGCACCGCCGGGTCATTCGCCAGCCGCTCTGCATCATCCTCGTGCACGATGGTTCCGTTCTCCAATAGATAGCCGCGATCTGCGATGCGCAGGCTTTGCTTGGCGTTCTGTTCGACCAATAGGATGCCCAAGCCCGCCTGTTTGACCACGCGCAGGCTTTCGAACAGGTCTTTGCAGAGCAGCGGCGACAGCCCGAGTGATGGCTCATCCAACGCAAGGATCGACGGGTTCGACATCATCGCGCGACCGATGGCGACCATCTGCTGTTCGCCCCCCGACATGGTGCGCACGGTCTGCTTGCGGCGCTCCTGCAGTTTGGGAAACAGCGACAGCACACGTTGCAGATTGCCGGCCTCTTCGTCACGTGCGCGTTCGGCGTAGGCCCCAAGCGTCAGGTTCTCCTCGACCGTCAGATCGCCAAAAACCCCCCGGCCCTCTGGCACCAGAGCAATGCCCGCTTCGACGATCCTGTGCGGTTTTTCCCCCACCAGTTCGGCGTTCTGCAGCGACACCTGACCGGCCACATGCCCTTCGCAAATCCCGCAGATCGCTTTGAGAAGCGTCGACTTTCCGGCGCCGTTAGCCCCCAGAATGACGACGATCTCGCCTTTGCCGACACGCAGCGATGCGCCGTCCAACGCGCGGTGCTTGCCATAGCTGACCGAGAGATTGCGAACCTCAAGCATCGTCATCCCCCAGATAGGCGCGGATCACTTCGGGGTCGGACAGCACCTCTTCGGGGGTACCTTCCGCGATCTTGGTGCCGGTGGACATGACAACACAGCGATCGCAGAGCGATCGGATCGCGTCCATCACATGCTCGACCAGAATGATGGTGCGCCCCTCGTCGCGCAGCCGCTTGATCAGCGCGATACCTTCCTCAAGCTCGGTCGGGTTCAACCCGGCGAGCCATTCGTCCAGAAGCAGTACCTTCGGCTCTGACGCCAGAACGCGGGCAAGCTCGACACGTTTGGTGTCGATATAGGTCAACTCGCCCACATGGGCGTTCGCCCGTCGGTCTAGCCCCACCAGTGCCAGCATCCGCATCGCATGGGCATCCGCCTCGGCGCCCCAACGGCGGCGATGGCCGAACACGGCACCCGCACGGACGTTCTCGAGCACCGTCATGGACGGCAGAAGCCGCACCAATTGGAATGTCCGGGCAATGCCCCGCCGCGCAATGTCTGCGGCTGAAAGATGCGAAATCGGTGTGCCGCGCAGGGAAATCGTTCCCTCGGTCGGTTTCAACGCGCCAGAGATCAGGTTGAGCGTCGTGGATTTGCCCGACCCGTTGGGGCCGATCAGGCCCAGCACCTCGTGCTCGGTCACGTCGAAATCCATGTCGTTCACGGCGACAAGCCCGCCGAACCGTTTGGTGGCACCACGCAGGGACAGGACTGTGGGACCGGTAGTCATGCAAAGGCCTCCCGTTCCCGCATCCTGCGCTTGCCGCTTTCGATCAGTCCGACAAACCCGCGTGGCAGCAGGTACACGATGACAAGGAAGCTGAGGCCCAGAAGCAGCGTCGTCTGGTTCGGGAAGCTGGCCGAGATTGCCTCCCACAGCAGGGTGAAGGGGATCACGCCGACAAGCGGCCCCCAAAGCCGACCTGTGCCACCGAGGAGCGCCATGATGACCACAAGGAACGACAGCATCGGCGTGAAGGCCAGCGCAGGTTCGATGTAGATATAGCGAGGGGCGAGCATCGACCCGACCACCGCTGCGGTGGCTCCTGACACCATGAACAAAAGGATCTTGGCGCGTGATGTGTTGATCCCGGAATGGCGCGCGACCTCTTCATCATCCCCGATGATGCGCAGGGCGAACCCAAGCCGCGACCGTCCGATGGCCCAGCCCGTCAGGTAGACGATCCCGCCAAGCACCAGCAGTTGCCAGTAGATGTGCACCTCGGTGATGTCGGTCAGAACATAGAGGCCTTTCTGCCCGGACACGTTCTGCCCCCATGTCACGACCTGACGCACCAGCTCGGCCAGACCCAGCGTGAAGATCACGAAATAGACCCCCGACAGGCGGAGCGTCGCCAGTCCGACAAGTGCCGCCAGAACAGCGCCGAGAACGGCAGCGATGGGCAGCGTCGCCCAGTAGTTCAGTCCGTTCTCGATCCCAATGGCCGTGGTGTAGGTGCCAAGGCCAAAGAACGCGGCCGTGGCGAGAGAGATGTAATGCGTCGGGCCGGAAAACAGCGCCCAGCTTGTCGCCAGCACGGCATACATCGCGATGGTGATGCCGATGGACAGCATGTAGGCGTCGCCGGTCAGGGGCAGGCAGGCGGCAACCGCCAGCAGGACCGCCGAGAGCGTGATGGATTGCCAGTCGCGCTTGGTCATGCTCATGTCGTGCGCCTCCCGAACAGGCCCTGTGGACGGAACAGCAGGATCAGCACAAAGAGCAGATAGGCAGCAGCCAAGGTCAGACCGGGGTCGATCAGTGTCGCCACAAAGGTCTCCAGGATACCGAGGAGAAGCGCCGCAACAATGGTGCCGCGCACGTCACCCACACCGCCCATGATCACGATCACCAGTGCCTTGAGCGTAAAGAGAACGCCGGTCGAGGCATCCAGCGTCAGGAAAGTGGAGATCAAAGCCCCGCCCACAGCCGTCACCGCGCCGCCAAGCGCAAAGGCAAGCGCCGACAGCTTCGGCACGTCGATACCCACCAGCCGCGCGCTTTTCGGATCGACGGCAATTGCCCGGATCGACATGCCCGCGCGGGTGCGGTTCAGCCAAAGCCACAAACCGCCGCAGATGATCACCGCCGCCACAGCCGCCGTCACGCGGTTCAGAGCGTAGGTGTCCCCGATCAGGGTAATGGGCCGGGCGAGATAGGAATAGGAAAAGTAGTCTCCGCCAAAGAGAGCCAGCATGATGCCAACCGATACAAAGGCGAGGCCAAAGGTGGTCAGGATCGCATCAACCTCGAGTTGGCCATGGGATTTGGCGCGCTTCACCAGCGGCCGCAGCATCACCACGTACACCAGCCAGTTCAGAAGAAAGGCCAGTGGCGCAACGATGAAGATCGTCAGAAGCGGGCTGACCTGCCCGGCCGTGTAGAACCAGAAGGCGGCAAACCCCCCGGCCACAAGGAATTCCCCATTGGCGAGGTTCATGATCCTTGCCATGCCGTATTGCAGGTTCAGCCCCATCGCGATCAGTGCGTAGGTGCCGCCCAGCAAGAGCCCTGTGATCAGAATATCCATGTGGTCTCCGGGATTGGTGTGGACGGCCCCGGACATGCCGGGGCCGACACGGGATTATTCCCAGCCGGTCTTCGGCTGCGCCGGAACCGCACCGTCACGTCCGGTCGAGGCCACGCCCTTGAAGACGCCGCCCTGCCACTGGCCCACCGTCCAGTATTCCGCGTTGGAGTTGTTCTCGTCCCACGAAATCGGCCCGATCACGGTGTCGAAATCGTTGTTGGCGATGTACTCGGCCACGGCTGCTTTGTCGGTCGTACCCGCGCCTTCGATGGCCATCTGCAGGATCTGGAACGAGGCATAGGCCGGGGCGGACGCCCAGTAGTCCGGCTTGGCGCCGGTCACGGCTTCGTGCCGCGCCGCGTAGTCCTTGAACGCGTCGCCATCCGCATAGACGCCGCCTGCACCAAGCACGCCTTCAGCAGCAGCGCCGAACCGTCCGGCATAGGCCGGGAAGGCGGTGGCCACAGCGGTGTAAAACGCTTTGGGCGCAAGACCCGCGATCTGTGCCTGCTCGGTCAGACCAAACGTGTCAGGCGGGTAGGACCACGCCACGAAGGCATCCGGATTGGCGTCCTTTGCGCCGTTGATGACGGGCGAAAGATCCTGGGTGCCCAGCGGGTAGGACGAGTCGTACACGATGTCGAACCCGGCTGCCTCGAACTGCGGACGTGCCGCTTCGGCCAGTTCGATACCGAACGCGTCGGCCACGTTGACCATCGCCACGCTGCTGCCGATCTCACCGGCTTCGCGCATCTGGCTCAGCACCTCGACCACGCCGCCCGCAAGGCCGGTCGCACCGCCGAGCAGGAAATACATGTTCGGGAATTTGCCCGACAGATCCTCGATCTGGTCGGAAATCGCCGTGTGCGTGACCATCGGGTAGCCATAGCGCTCAAAGATCGGCGCGGACGCGATGTTCAAACCGGTGCCGTAGGGCGCAAGGATGAAATCGGCTTCGTCCTGTGTGGCAAGACGCTGCACCGCCTTGATGGTTTCGCCGGGGTTGGTCTGGTCATCATATTCGATGATCTCGACCATCCGCTTGGTGCCGCCCACGTCGATGCCGCCGGCTTCGTTCACATCATGCGCCCAAAGCTGGACGTTCGGCCAGAATGTCACCGCCGCACCGCCCGCAAGCGGACCTGTCTTGGGGCCGACCGCCCCGATCTTCAGCGCGTCCTGCGCCGCAGCCGGGCCTGCCAGACCCGCAGCAAGGGCCATTGAGGCGGCCAGTCCGAAGAGTTCTCTGCGTTTCATGTGTCTTCCTCCCTTATTGATCGTTTGTTGTGTCGTTTGATTGAGCCGTGTCGTGGATTGCGATCCACTGACATTCGGTGAATTCATGCACCGCATCACGCCCGCCAAAACGGCCATAGCCCGAGGCTTTGACCCCGCCGAAGGGCAGTCGGGGATCGTCGTAAACGGTTGATCCGTTGACATGGCCGATCCCGGTTTCGATCTGGCAGAGCATGTCGCGCGCCGCCTCTGTGTCACGGCTGAAAACCGAAGCGACGAGGCCGAAATCCGTGTCATTGGCCAACGCCAGCGCCTCTTCGGCATCCGCCACGCGGATAATCCCGGTGATCGGGCCAAACGCCTCTTCGTCGTAGAACATCATCCCCGGAGCGACCCGGTCGAGCACGGCGGGCTGTATCCCACCCCCGGACAACTCGCCGCCGGTGATCAGTTCGGCCCCTTTCGACAGGGCGTCGTTGATCATCGCACGCAAACGCACCGCCGCTGCGGGGCTGATGAGCGCGCCCAGCGGTCCGGGTTGACCCGGTTCAAACCGCAAGGCCTCGGCTTCGTTCGCCAACCGCCCGGCAAAATCATCCGCAACTGCATCGGCAACAATGATCCGCTCCGTCGACATGCAGATCTGGCCCTGGTTGAAAAAGCTGCCATGCGCGATGGCACGCGCGGCCAGGTCCAAATCCGCATCCGCCAGAACGATTGCCGTGCCTTTGCCCGACAGCTCCAGCAGACAGGGTTTCAGGTGATGTGCCGCCGTCACGGCAATCTCGCGGCCCACCCGGGTCGATCCGGTGAAATTCACCCGACGCACGGCAGGGTGGGCAATCAGCGCCTCGACCACCTCTTCTGCATGGTCGGGCGCGTTGGTGATGTAGTTCAGAACGCCGGGCGGCAGGCCCGCACCGCAGATTGTATCCGCGACCCATTCGTGGGTTTTCGGGCAAAGCTCCGACCCCTTCAGCACAACGGTGTTTCCGCAGGCCAGCGGCGCGGCCACGGCCCGTGTGGCAAGGGTGACCGCCGCGTTCCACGGGGCGATCCCCAGCACGACGCCACAAGGCCGTCGGCGAAGAGTATGTCCGGGGATCGGTGACGCTGTATCGTCGATCACTTCGATCAGGTCCGATGTCTGGCGCAGCATACCTGCGGCCAGATCGACATTGAAACGCACCCAGTCAGGGGCCGATCCCACCTCGGCCGATGCGATTTCGACCACCTCATCGACACGGGCGATCAACGCGTCCGCTGCGCTTTGCAGAAGACCGACACGCTCTCGGGTTGGTAAGGCCGACCACCCTGCGAATGCATTGGCTGCAGCCGCCGCCGCAGCGCGCGCCTCGGCGGCGCGGCCAGCCGCGGCACGGGTCACAATGGCGTCCGACACCGGGTGTCGGCGTTCAAACGCAACAACCGGGTCAGGCGCGACGTGACGCCCGGCAATTATCAAGCGGGTTTCGTACAGGTGCTCCTCCCCAGGCTCACTGAACGCAGGCCGTATCCCCTCGGCCATTTCATAAAATCGCTCGGAGAATGGCAGAGTAAATGATATTCTGCAGCAAATGATTATCGTTTTGTGGGAATATGTATGCCGGATCAGAAACTGCACGACTCCGCAACCGTGCGCGCCGGGGCAGTTGAGGGTCCGCTGCGACCCAGAATTGTGGGCTTGGCCGAGAGTTTGCGCGGGCCGTCCTGGTGTGCGATTCTGCTTGAAGACGGGGCCGTCGACATTGCCGAAGGCGCGCAGCGCATCGAGGGGCCGGCGCTGGCCTGGCGCCCGTGGCGCGAAGGTCTGCGCCTCAGGTTCGAGGCCGGGGCGGTAGGGGCCTACGTGCTCCTCAACGCAAGCGTGCTGGGCAACACGATCGGCCACCTTCCAGAGGCGCGCGATCTTCGCGACGTTGCCGATCACGACATCAGCGTTCCGCTCAGGCAGGCTTCCGAAAAACGCGCTGCGCTGCGCACCGCTTTTGCAGGGATCCGGCGCGAACTCGATGAAGACGCCGCTGCGGCACATGTGGTGGTCGAAGCCTATCTCCGGGTGATCCTGATCGAGATCTTCCGCTCGGCCCAGTCGTTTTCGGGCGGTCCGCGCGGGGCCAGCCCGTCACACCGCGCCTTCACCCGGTTCAGCACTCTTGTCGAACGGCATTTCCGGGAACGCTGGACTGTGAATGACTACGCCGAACGTCTGGGCCTCACCCGTGACCGGCTTGGCGACATCTGTCGCCGGGTCCGCGATCTTGGTCCGAAAGACATCATCGACCGACGCGTGATGATCGAAGCGCGGCTGCTTCTGGAAACGTCGGGCCGGTCGATCAACGAAATCTCGAGCGCGCTGGGCTTTGGCTCGTCCGCCCAGTTCAACCGATTCTTCGTGCGTCACGCGCAGCAACCTCCGGGTGCCTATCGCGCGGCATTTCAGAAGGGCACCGAACTTGGTGTGTCCGATCCGGGACGCCCATTCGACTGGCCCTAAATCAATAATGTATACAGAAATATCCTCATAAGGCGAAAAATCGCCTCAAACTTACTGATTGACAGATTTCTGTATACAGAATAGCCAGAGTGCCAGAATGCCGCGGGGAGGCGGTTTGCACTGGGGGGTGCATGTCAGATCGTAAGACGCAGTTCGACAAGGCGCTGCTGGGTCTTCGCTCGCTTGTAATGAGCGGTGAATTCGCAGCCAGCGCGCGGTTGCCGGAAGTCGCTCTTGCCGAGCGGCTCGGGATCTCGCGAACGCCGCTGCGTCAGGCGATGGACCGGCTTGTTGCCGAAGGGTTGCTGGAACGCATCGAAACCGGTGGCTGCCGCGCGGCGCGCTTTACGCTCGATGACATCAACGACGCGATCGAGCTTCGGGGGGTCATCGAAGGCACCGCAGCGCGTCTGGCGGCTGAGCGCGGTGCCGATCCGGTCAAACTGGAAGAAGCGCGCTACGTCCTTGAAGCGATCGATGGCGCTCTGATGCAGCCCGACAACATTGACTTCGATGCATATGTCCATGAAAACGCACGGTTTCACGCGCTTCTTGCGGGCATGTCGGGCAGTCAGATCATCGAACGCGAGGTCGCCCGGATCAGCCAGCTTCCGCTGGCCTCGCCCAGTGCGTTCCTGCGCGAACAGGAACTGATCCCGGATTTCAGCGCATCCCTGGTCATTGCTCAGGGCCAGCACCGCGCCATTCTCGAAGCCATCGTGGCCCGGGAAGGGGCAAGGGCCGAAGCCCTGTCACGCGAACACGCCCGCCTTGCGCGGCGCAACCTTGACTACCTGGCCAACGCAGGACCGGGGGTCGCGACGCGGGTTCCCGGCCTGTCACTTCTATCAGCCGAATAAGATCCTAGGAGGAGATCACGTCTATGCCCAGCTTGTCTGATAAGATGAAGGAATGGGGGAATCCCGTTGAAATGCTTCGGAATTCCCAGATCGGGATGTATGTGTATCCGGTTGTTACGCCGGAATTCCGCAACTGGCGTGTTGAACAGGAAGCGTGGCGCCATTCTGCCGTTCTCTTCGACCAGTCGCACCATATGGACGAACTGATCGTCGAAGGGCCTCAGGCGGAAGAATTCCTTGCCTATCACGGCATCAACAGCTTCTCGAATTTCGATCTGAACCGGGCCAAGCACTACGTCCCGGTGACGCCTGCCGGCCATGTGATCGGCGACCACATCATCTTCCGCGAACGTCAGGACAAATTCATCCTCGTGGGCCGCGCGCCGACTTCGAACTGGCTGATGTTCGCCGCTGCCTGGGGCAAGTGGAACGTCCGGATCAAGCACGATCCCCGCTCCACGTCGCGCCCCGAGGGCGAACGCGTCCTGCGCACCCATTACCGCTATCAGATTCAGGGTCCGGACGCGCCGAAGATCTTTGAAAAGATGAACGGCGGCCCGATCCCGGACATCAAGTTCTTCCATGTCGACTGGATCAATATCGGCTCCAAGAAAGTGCAGGCGCTGCGCCATGGCATGTCCGGCGCGCCGGGTCTCGAAGTCTGGGGTCCGTATGAGGACAAGCACTACATCCACTCGACCATTCTTCAAGCGGCGCGCGATGCGGGCGTCGACCTCGTCCAGTGCGGAAGCCGTGCCTATTCGACCAACACGCTCGAGTCGGGCTGGATCCCGTCGCCGCTTCCGGGCATCTACACCGGCGACGGCATGCTGGCCGATTACCGCGACTGGCTGGGCACCGACATGTACGAAGCGGCCGGCGCCATCGGCGGCAGTTTCATCAGCGACAATATCGAAGATTACTATGTCAATCCGTTCGAATTGGGCTACGACTTCTACATCGGGTGGAAAAAGGATGACTTCATAGGCAAGGATGCCCTTCTCAAGATGAAAGAGAGCGGCACCAACCGGAAGAAGGTGACCTTTGAGTGGAACAAGGAAGATGTGCTCAAGGTGATCGCATCGGCCTTCGAAGAGGGGACTCCGTACAAGTGGATCGATTTCCCGCAGCCGAACTACGCGTCGTCTTCTGCTGACATGGTCATGCATGGCGACAAGATGGTCGGTATGAGCATGTTCAATGGCTACAGCTACAACGAACGCTGTGTGCTGTCGCTCGGCGTGGTCGATCAGAGCGTCGAAATCGGTGACGTGCTGACGCTGCGCTGGGGTGAATCCGACGACACCGCCAAGACATCCACCGAAAAGCACAAGCAGGCCGAGATTCGGGTTCGGGTCTCTCCGACGCCGTATTCGAGCGAGGCGCGGGAAAGCTATGCGGCGGACAGCTGGCGCACCAAGGCCAGCTGATCGGCAACACGAGGTCTGCGGCGGTCACAGAGAAGGGCCGCCGCAACCATTCAATCGGCCTGACAGGATGCAGGCCAGTCAAGGGAGGAAGACATGACACTACGTTCTACATTTGTTGGTGCCGCGCTCGCATTGGCGGCCGCCGTTCCGGCCGCCGCGCAAGAGCTGAAATTCGCCAACTTCACGCCGCCGTTCCACACGGTCAACGCCAGTGTGATCGAAAAGCTGAACGCCGATCTGTCGGCGGCGACAGGCGGCAGCCTGACGGTCCGCGGCTATCATGGCGGTGAGCTGGGTGCCGGCCCGGTCGAGCAGTATGTCCGCGCCGTGCAGGGCGTGGCAGACATCACATGGGGGCTGCCGGGCTACACCTCGCAGCAGTTCCAGAAGACCATGATCGTCGAATTGCCGGGTGTTGTCCCCGAGGGCAAGTCCGGTGCTGACGCGCTCTGCGATGCGATGGACGAAATCTCGGGCGAATTCCCGGGCACCGTTCCGGTCGCGCTCTGGACCTCTGAACCCAACATCATGATCATGAAGGACAAGGTCGTCCGCACGCCTGAAGATCTTGCCGGGCTCAAGATCCGTGTCGCGGGTGCAACCGCAGGCAAAGTGGCCGAAGCGCTTGGCGCGACCCCTGTGCAGATGCCGATCAACCAAGTCTACAACGCCCTGCAGACCGGCCTGATCGACGGCGTGTTCACAGGCTCGTCCACGCTCAACGACTTCAAACTCGATGAAGTGGCCGACGCCTTCACAATCGGTGCCCCGCTGGGCCGCCTCGCATTCTTCGCAGTCATGGGCCAGAACGCCTATAACGGACTGTCCGACGACGCGAAGGCCGCATTCGACGCAAACAGCGGCTGCGCTCTTGGTAACAATGCCGAGACCGCCTGGAACGCCACTGGCGAAGAAGGCGTGGCGCGGGCGCGTCAGGACGGCAAGAACACCTTTGTCGATCTGACCCCGGAACAGGCACAGGCCTTTGCCGATGCCGTGTCCGGCGTTGTGGCGGAATATGTCGCCAGTGTTGGTGGCGAAGCCGCACTGGCCGCGATGCAGGAATAAATCTTGGAGCGGATACGCACCCTTGCGGACAGGCTGATCGGCCTGTCCGCTGCAATTGGCTCGACGGCGCTCATTCTGATCGTCGTCGTGATCCTTGTCGATGTGGTGGGTCGCGCCTTCGGCAACCCACTCTATGGCGGACAGGACATCACCACCATGGCAGCGGTGATCCTGGTCTTCGCTCCGATGGCGCTCTGTGACCGCATGGGCGGGCATATCTCGGTCGATCTGTTCGAGCGCTATTTCCCGGACGGCATGAACCGGGCCATCGATATTTCCGTCGCCGCGATCGGGGCGGTGATCTTTGCCACGCTGGCCTGGGCGACATGGGCAAGCGCCAAGCTGTCAGTCATGCTGAACCTTTCGACAAACCTTCTGTATCTGCCCAAGGCGTATTTCCAGTGGGCGACCATCGCCTTCATGCTTCTGGCGGCGCTGGGGCTCGCACTGCGCGCGGTTGAGCTGGCAACGACAGGCCGGGATGTGCGGACGGAGATCAAACGATGAGCGCATCCGTCGCCGGTCTCCTGGGCATTGTCGCTCTCTTCGCGCTGCTCATCCTGCGGGTGCCCGTGGCCTTTGCGATGTTCGTTGTGGGGTTTCTGGGCATCTGGGCGCTGAATGGGCTCAATGCCGCAACTTCGCTATTGGCATCCGAGGCTTTCACTTTGGCATCGTCGCCGGAACTGGTGGTGATCCCGCTCTTCATCCTGATGGGCAACGTAGCGTCGCACACGGGCATGAGCCGCCAGCTGTTCGACGCCGCCTATGCGGTAATCGGCTCCATCCGGGGCGGTCTCGCCTCGGCAACGGTGATCGGCTGCGGCGGTTTTGCAGCCCTGTCCGGATCGTCCGTGGCGTCGGCGCTGACGATGGGCAAGGTCGCCCTCGCCGAGATGGAGCGGTTCAAATACGATGATCGCCTGTCCACAGGTGTCGTCGCGGCCGGTGGCACGCTGGGCATCCTGATCCCGCCGTCAACGGGTTTCGTAATCTACGCGATCCTGACCGAGCAATCCATCGGACGCCTGTTCCTCGCCGGGGTTCTTCCGGGCATCCTGCTCCTGTCGCTTTTTGTCCTCGCGGTATCCGTTCTCTGCATGCTGCGTCCCGATTTCGGTCCGGCAGGGCCCAGCACCACTTTCGGGGAAAAACTTCGCGCGCTGAGTGGCGCAGGGCCGATTGTCGGCGTGATCTTCCTGACCATCGGCGGCATGTATGGCGGGCTGTTCTCACCGGTTGAAGCAGCGGCTGTCGGGGCAGGGGCCGTGATTGTCATCGGCGCGGTTACCCGGAAGCTCAAACTGTCGATGCTCTGGTCTGCGGCAAAGGACAGCGTCGTGACCACCGCAACAGTGATGCTGATCCTGATCGCCGCGCATATGATCAACCCTTTTCTGGCGCTGAGCCATATGACCGAGCTGGTTGGTGAGTTCTTTGTCTCGCTCGAACTCGGGGCGACGGGCAGCCTGCTGGTGATCCTTGCGATCTACATTGTGCTTGGGTGCTTCCTCGAAGGCTTCGCGATGCTGGTTCTGACGTTGCCGATCTTCTTTCCCATCGTGCTGGAGTTGGGCATCGACCCGATCTGGTTCGGCGTTCTGGTCGTGCTGGCGCTCGAAATGGGCCTGATTTCCCCGCCTGTGGGATTGAACGTCTTCATCGTGAAATCGGTGGCACCGGGCGTGTCGCTGGGGCGCATCTTTACCGGGGTCATCCTGTTCTGGGTGATGATGCTGGTAACTTTGGCGATCCTTGTCGCCTTCCCGCAGATTTCACTCTTTCTGCCAAACACCATGATCAATTGAGGCACCCATGACCGAACCCTGCTTTGACGTTGCTCATCTTGGCCATGTAGAGGTCCTGACCAACAAGTTCGACGAGAGCCTTGATTTCTTCACCCGCGTCTACGGGCTGAAGCTGTCCGCATTGGAGGGCGACAGCGCGTATCTTCGGGCGTGGGACGATTACGAGTTTCACTCGATGAAGCTCACGAAATCCGACACGACCGGCGTTGCCCATATCGGCTACCGCATGTCCTCCGAGGCTGCGCTGGAGCGGCGCGTCAAAGCGATCGAGGCGTCGGGCTACAAGACCCATGGCTGGGTCGAGGGGGATCTCGGCCATGGCCGGGCCTACCGCTTTGAGGATCCGTTCGGCCACGTGTTCGAGCTGTATTGGGACACGGTCAAATATGACCCGCCGCCCGAGGACCGGCCCGCCCTCAAGAACATGTCGAGCCGTTTCCACGCGCAGGGTGTGTCGCCGCGTCGGATCGATCACCTGAACCTTCTGGCCGAGGACGTGACCCAGTTCCGCGACTTCATGCAGACCTGCCTGGGCAGCCGCGTGACCGAACAGATCCGCCTCAACAACGGGCGGCTTGGGGGGTGCTGGTTCACCATCAACAACAAGACCTACGATCTGGCCTGCACCGAAGAACACGGCCGGGGCAGCAATCGCCTGCACCATGTCACCTACGCCACGGATCAGCGCGAAGACATCCTGCGCGCGGCCGACATCTTTCTTGAAAACGGCGTCCACATCGAAACCGGCCCGCACAAGCACGCCATTCAGGGGACCTTCTTCCTCTATGTGTGGGAGCCTGCCGGAAACCGTATCGAACTGGCCAACGCTGGTGCGCGCCTGATCCTGCAGCCTGACTGGGAAACCGTCACCTGGACCGAGGATGAGCGAAAGAAGGGGCAGGCGTGGGGGCTCAAGACCATTGAGACCTTCCACACCCACGGCACACCTCCGGCAGAGGGCTGACGGACCACCGTGGATGTAATGTCCCACGACATGGTCGATGCGTGGCTGTCCCGTCTTGTGCTGTCCTCTGACCTGCCCGTGACACTGGAGAGCCT
This sequence comes from Marivita geojedonensis, assembly GCF_002115805.1. Classification (GTDB taxonomy): domain Bacteria; phylum Pseudomonadota; class Alphaproteobacteria; order Rhodobacterales; family Rhodobacteraceae; genus Marivita; species Marivita geojedonensis. The sequence continues at coordinate 62,290 of NZ_JFKC01000003.1, forward strand.
GACCAAGATCACGCGTGCGCATCTGGACCGCATCCCCTTTGAGAACCTGACCGTTTTCTGCGGCGATGTTCCCGATATCAGTCTTGACGCGCTGGAAGAGAAGATTCTTCGTCAAAGGCGTGGCGGATATTGCGTCGAGCTGAACCCACTCCTCTGCGCTGGTCTGCGCGCGCTGGGGTTCGACGCCCGGCTCCGGATGGCGCGGGTGCTCTGGCAGCGAGACGCGCCGGGGCCGCGCAGCCATTGTTTGTGCCTCGTGCGGATCGGGGGGGACGAGTACCTCGTCGATGTGGGCTTTGGCGGTCCGGGTCCGACCGCCCCGCTGCTTCTGGGATCAGATGGCCCCGACCTGCGGATTGCACCTCGGGACGGGCTGGGCACCGTTCTGAGCCGACAGGTGGGCAGGGGCGATTGGCGCGATCTCTATGCCTTTACCGACGAGATGACCACGATGTCGGATGTGCAGGCGGGCAACTGGCTGGCCGCGACCTTGCCGGGGTCGCTCTTTACCCGCACCCTGATCGTGACCCGCCACAGCGGTGACACGCGCTTGGTGCTGGACGGCACGACATTTCGCAGATTTGCAGACGGCAGGGCGCCGGAGGCCGAGACTTTGCAAACTCCGGATGCGGTTCGGTCCTGCCTGCAGGACGCGTTCGGGATCGACCCACTTCCGGGGCTTGAGGACGCACTGATCCGCAAAGGGCTTTTTTGACCAAATGGTCAAAAAGCGGCGAGCCCGGCATTGGTGTTCAGCAGGAACTGCGAAAAGATCGGGCTGCTCGCCGCACCGATGCCCCGCGCGTTTCCACCGATGCTGCCCGGTTCGATCTGCGGCGCAATCAGACCACGGGTATCCTGATTGACCAGATAGCGCCGGACCCGTTCGACCAGTTCATTGCGAACCGGCTCCGGGAAGGCCCCGTCAATCAGCACCGCTTCGAAATCGATCACCGCGCAGACCGAGAGCGATGCTTTGGCCAGTTCCTGCGCCGTTTCACCGATCCAGGGCTCGACATAGCGGTTCAGATCACTCCAGTCCTGCGGTTGGTGCCAAAGAACGCGGGGGTCCAGCCCTGCCTGTTCCAGCCTGTCTTCGAGCAGGTGGATCGAGGCGACGTCGATCAACTGGCGGCTTTCCCCCAGCGGACCGGTGCTGCGCATTGACCCGAGTGCCCCTGCATTTCCCTGATTGCCTTCGAACACCGTGTCATTGACCACGACCCCGCCGCCGACGAAGGACCCGATGAAGAAATACGCATAGTCGCGGAAGCCATGGTTGCGCCCATATAGGTGTTCCGCCCGGCAGGCCGCAGTTGCGTCATTGACGACAAACACCGGAAGATCGCTGAAGCGGGCGACCTGTGCGCTGAAATCCAGATCTTTCCAGGATTGGAACTGTTGGGTCGGCGCGCCGATCAGATCATTCCATTTCCACAGCTCGAACGGCGCCGCGATTCCGATCCCGCAGAGCCGTGTCAGCGCGTCTTCGGACAGCTCTCCCAACAGGGACTGCATTCCCGCTTCTAGAAAGGCAAAGACCTCGTCGGGCAGGGGGTATGCGTAGCTGGTCGATGTCTGCGCCCGGACGTTTCCGGTAAAATCCAGCAGCAGCAGGTCAGCGCTGCGGCGCCCGATCTTGAGGCCCAGAGACAGAACGCCATCCGGAGACAGTTCCATCGGAATAGAGGGCTTGCCCACCTTGCCGCGCATCGGCTCGCCCCGGCGCAGAACGCCATCCTGTTCCAGCTTTCGAAAGATCACCGACACCGTCTGGGGCGACAGCCCGGTCAGACGCGCGAGTTCGATTCCCGGCATCGGGCCACGGCGCTGCAGCATGGAAAGAAGCAGGCGCTCATTGTGATTGCGCACGCCGCTTTGGTTCACACCGCCGCTTGCTGTCCTGATCTTCCCACCATCCATGGCGCGACATTACCCTGCGAAATGCATCTGCGTAAGATGCCAGACTATATTTAATAAATAAAGTTTATTTATTTATTGACAGAGCCGTCATTATCTGGCCTTTTCGGCGTCAACCTGCAGCGGAATTTGCGGGCAGGGGGAACGGGCTCATGCAGGCCCGATGCTTAAAAAATCTGATTTCTGGGAGGAAACCATGAAAAAACTTCTACTGAGTTCGGCAGTTGCTTTGGCGTCCATGTCCGGTGCAGCCCTTGCGGGTGGCCACGGTGTCAGCGCATGCCTGATCACCAAAACCGACACCAACCCGTTCTTCGTGAAGATGCGCGAAGGCGCCGCCGCAAAGGCGGAAGAGTTGGGTGTCGAGCTCAACACCTATGCGGGCAAAATCGATGGTGACAACGAAACGCAGGTTGCCGCAATCGAGACCTGCATTGCCAATGGTGCCAAAGGTATCCTGCTCACGCCGTCTGACCCTGCGGCCATCGCTCCGGTTGTTGAGCAGGCCCGCGACCAGGGCATCCTCGTGATCGCGCTCGACACGCCGTTGGATCCGATTGACGCCGCCGACATGACCTTCGCCACCGACAACTACAAAGCCGGTCAGCTGATCGGTCAGTGGGCGCGCGCGCAGCTGGGCGATGCGGCTTCGGAGGCAAAGATCGGTCTTCTGAATATCAATATTTCGCAGCCGACCGTGGGCGTTCTCCGCAACCAGGGCTTCCTCGAAGGGTTCGGGATCGATCTGGGTGATCCCAACAAGTGGGGTGACGAAACCGATCCGCGGATCGTCGGGCATGATGTGAGCGACGGTGCCGCTGACGGTGGCCGCAAGGGCATGGAAAACCTGCTCGCATCCGATCCGGGCATCAACGTGGTCTACACCATCAACGAACCGGCCGCCGCTGGTGCATATGAAGCACTCAAGGCACTGGGCCGTGAAGACGACGTCCTGATCGTATCGGTGGATGGCGGCTGTCCCGGTGTCGCGAATGTCCGCGATGGCGTGATTGGCGCAACCTCGCAGCAGTATCCGCTGCTGATGGCGTCGCTGGGCATCGAGGCGATCGCCAAATTCGCGGAAACTGGTGAAAAGCCCGCGCCGACCGAAGGCAAGAACTTCTACGACACAGGCGTTGGCCTCGTCACCGACCAGCCCGTTGATGGTGTCGAGTCGATCAGTGTCGAGGAAGGTCTCGCACGCTGCTGGGGTTAATCCCGCTTTTGCCGGGGGGCGCGCCGCGCCCTCCGGTCACGGCTTGTCAATTCACCACAACACCGGGTGTAATCCGCCATCCGTCGCACGCGGCGCGATGGCGATCCGGTTTTTCTGGCAGGAGTAGCTCTCATGGCCTCTGACCGCACCAATGACAATTACGAGTCCGCACTTTCGGGTGCATCGACCGATGTCGCCTCTTTCGAGTACCACAAGAAAGGCTTTGTCGGACGACTGCACGATCTGCTGCACACAAACCCAGCGCTTGTTCCGCTGATCGTCCTTGTCGCGGCGATCATCATTTTCGGCATCGCGTTGGGCAGCAAATTCTTTTCGCCCTTTGCCCTGACGCTGATCCTGCAACAGGTGCAGATTGTCGGCGTTCTGGCGGCGGCGCAGAGCCTTATCATTCTGACCGCCGGAATCGACCTTTCGGTTGGGGCCATGGCGGTGATCTCGTCTGTGATCATGGGTCAGTTCACGTTCCGCTACGGCCTTCCGGCACCGATGGCGGTTGCAGCAGGGCTTGCCATCGGGACGGCGATCGGCGCGCTCAACGGGTGGCTCGTCAGCCGGGTCAAGCTGCCGCCCTTCATCGTGACACTGGGCATGTGGCAGATCGTTCTGGCGGCCAATTACCTGTTCTCGCGTAATGAAACGATCCGGGCACAGGACATCGAGGCGAATGCTCCGTTCCTGCACTTCATGGGTTACAAGTTCCAGATCGGCGGCGCGACCTTTACGCTGGGCGTTTTGGTGATGATCCTGCTGGTTCTGCTGCTGGCGTATGTCCTGCGCAACACGGCATGGGGCCGTCATGTCTATGCGGTGGGCGATGACCCGGAAGCCGCTCAGCTTGCCGGTGTGGATGTGCACAAGACGCTGATGTCAGTCTACATGCTGGTCGGTTTTATCTGTGCCCTTGCGGGTTGGGTCATGATCGGTCGCTTCGGATCGGTGTCGCCTTCGGCTTCGACGGGGATGATGGGCAACATCCAGTCCATTACCGCTGTGGTGATCGGGGGAATCTCGCTTTTTGGCGGGCGCGGCTCCATCCTTGGCGCGTTTTTCGGTGCGCTTATCGTGGGGGTGTTTGAACTTGGTCTGCGCATGGCGGGGGCCGACCCGCAATGGACCTTCCTTCTCATCGGTGCGCTCATCATCGCGGCTGTGTCTGTCGACCAATGGATCAGAAAGGTGTCAGCATAATGGAACCCATTCTCAAAGGACGGAATCTGGTCAAGCGGTACGGCAAGGTGACGGCGCTCGACCATTGCGACTTCGACCTCTATCCCGGCGAGATCCTTGCGGTCATTGGCGACAACGGGGCAGGCAAGTCGACACTGATCAAGGCGGTCTCGGGTGCGGTTGTCCCTGATGAGGGGACTGTGACGCTCGAAGGCAAGGAGGTGCGGTTCTCCTCTCCCATCGAAGCACGCGATGCCGGGATAGAGACCGTGTACCAGACGCTTGCCATGTCGCCCGCTCTGTCGATCACCGACAACATGTTCATGGGGCGCGAATTGCGCATGCCGGGCGTGATGGGCAAGTGGTTCCGCAAACTGGACAAGCCCGCAATGGAGAAGTTCGCCCGCGAAAAGCTGTCGGAACTGGGATTGATGACGATCCAGAACATCAACCAGGCGGTGGAGACCCTGTCCGGGGGCCAGCGTCAGGGGGTCGCCGTGGCCCGTGCGGCGGCGTTCGGGTCCAAGGTCATCATTCTGGACGAACCGACAGCCGCGCTGGGGGTGAAGGAAAGCCGTAAGGTGCTGGAGCTGATCCAGGACGTGAAATCGCGCGGCATTCCGATCATCCTGATCAGCCACAACATGCCGCATGTGTTCGAGGTTGCGGACCGCATCCACGTGCACCGTCTGGGCAAGCGGCTCTGCGTGATAGACCCCAAGGACTACACCATGTCCGACGCGGTCGCGTTCATGACGGGGGCGAAGGAAGCACCGGAAGCGGCGTGATCTCAGCCGATATTGCGAATGCGGCCCGGTGGACCTGCCGGGCCGTTTTTTTTACCAAATGGTCAAATTCTTTTTTGCGTGCTCGGGAACCGGGAGGGCGGTCATGCGTTTGCACTGGCAAACGTGGCCGTGAGCCGCGCAAAACGTATGGAACACAGGACAGACCCGCATGGAAGAAGTAGAAGCCGTCGCAACAAGTGTTTGGGACCAGATCGCGTCGATCTTCACGATGGAGATCTACAACGGCAAATCCTTTGCCGACCTGCTGACACTGGAAGCCATGCTGTCGCTGCTGGGCAATACGATTGCAGCCATTCTGATCCTGTGTGCGGGCTTCATTATCTCCGGCATTCTGAGCCGCCGCATCACGCGGATCGGGCAGATGCATGCAAGCCTGGATGACACGCTCTTCGTCTTCTTCGGCAACATCGCGCGATACACGGTTCTGGCCTTCACCGCGCTGTTCGTGCTCAACACATTCGGGGTGCGGACGACCTCTGTGGTGGCCGTCATTGGTGCTGCCGGTCTGGCAATTGGTCTGGCGTTGCAGGGAACGCTGTCCAACGTCGCGGCGGGGGTGATGCTGATCCTGTTCCGGCCGTTGAAGAACGGCGATTTCGTGCAGGTCAATGACGTGGTCGGCACGGTCAAGGAAATCACGCTGAACTACACCGAGATCGCGGATGTCGGAAACGTGAAGGTGGTTGTCCCGAACTCCGAGGTCTGGGGCAACACGATCAAGAACTATTCCGGCTACAAAACCCGTCGCGCGGAATGGGAATTCGGTGTGGACTATGGCGCCAATCTGGCAGATGCGGAGCGGGTGATCCGTGACACGATCATGTCCGATCCCCGGTCGCACACGGACCCGGAGCCGTTCATTCAGGTCAACAACCTCAACAGCAGCAGCGTGGATTTCCTTGTGCGCGTCTGGTGCGATGCGTCGGTCTATTTCCAGTATCAGGCCGATATGAAGCGCAAGGTGAAAGAGGCGCTGGACAAGGCGGGTGTCGATATTCCGTTCCCGACGCGGACGCTTGTCATGCAGCGTGACGAGGCCGAACAGAAGAGCAAGGCCAAGCCGATCGCGGTGCAGTGACCGTCAGGCGGTCTGCAGTCCGGTCATGCCGGTCTGCGCCATGGCGATGCTCATCTCGTCACTGAGGACGGACCACATCTGGCGCAGCCCCACTTCGCCACCCGCTGCCATGGCGAATTGCAGGATACGTCCGAAGAAACAGAAATCCGCACCGTGGACGAGCAGTTTGAGCGCGTCCTCGCCGGACCGCAGGCCGCTGTCGAAGAAAAGCGGATAGTCAGGGCCAACCGCCTCGCGGATGGCCAGCAGCGCCTCGACCGGCGTCGGGGCGCTTTCCAACTGCCTTGCGCCGTGGCTTGAGACCTGAATGGCATCCGCGCCGCTGTTCTTGAGGCGCAGAGCGTCTTCGGCATCCAGCACGCCTTTGACCACCAGCTTGCCGGGCCACATGTCGCGCATTCGCGCCAGCGTATCCCAATCCGCCTTGGCGCGGCTTTCGGTGCGGTCAAAGCTGTAGCCGGGCATCTGGAAATTCGCCATTTCGGGGCGGCCATGCAGCAGGGTGGAGATCGACCAGCGCGGGTGCAGGGCGAAATCGACGAACTGGCTGGGGCCGATGCGGAAGGGCATCTTGAACCCGCGCCGCAGCTCACGCGGGCGGCGGCCCACCTCGGGTACATCCACGGTTACCACCAGCGTTTCGTACCCAGCATCGCGGGCGCGTTCGACCAGTTTGAACGTACCGCTGCCATCGCCACTGAAATAGATCTGGAACCAGGCGTGTCCCTCGGCGACCTCGATGATCGTCTCAAGCGGGGTGGAGGCCACAGTCGACACGCCATGAGGCACTTTGAAATCCCGCGCGAGCCGCGCCAGCATCAGGTCTGCACCGGGGCAGGAGAGGTTGCACATGCCCATTGGCGCAATGCCGAAAGGGCGGTCTGCGGTTGCGCCGAATAGCGTGGTCGCCAAGGACCGTTGGCTCACATCCCGCAGGATACGGGGTCGCAGGGTCAGCGCATCCAGTGCCGCGCGGTTGCGGGTGAGCCCGGTTTCACGCCCGGCTGCCCCGTCAATATAGTCGAAAACCATCCACGGCAGACGGCGTCTGGCCAGCCGCCGGGCATCCTCGGCGGAATGAATGTGGTCGGCTGGGGCCATTTGTGGACGGGGTCAGTCGGTGTCGCGGTGGACATGCACGGCGCATGGTGCGTGGCGCACCACCCGCGCAGCTGTCGAGCCTAGGAAGAAGTCGCTCAACCCCGGTTTGTGCGAACCGATCACGATGCAGTCGAACCCGTGCTCCTCGGCATAGTCGATAATCGTACGCGCGGAATGGCCTTTGACCAGAGCGGGTTTCACGCCGTCCATACCGGCGATCTTTTCGTGCAGCCGTTCCCGGGCGCGTTCATACCCGGCCTTGACGACGTCTTCGTCCAGATATGCGCTGACGGTTCCCTGCGGCGCTTCGTAGACGTGAAGGGCGACAATCTCTCCGCCCTCGGAGCACAGCACCCGTGCCACTTCAAGCGTCTGGGGCGAAATGCCGTGATCGAGAGCCATGGGAACGAGGATCTTGTTGTACATGTCGGGTCTCCTGTCGGAAAAGGGTCAGGCCCAGGGGTCGAGAACGATTTTCGGTGTGGCGACCGCGCCGTTGCGCAGATCGTGAAACGCGGCGGCCCCTTCGGCCAGCGGGCGGGTCTGGAACCAGTCAAGAGGGCCAAGCCGCCCGTCAAAGATCGCGGCGGCCGTGTCGCGGAAGTCCTGCGCGGTATAGGTGTAGGTGCCGATGAACGTGATCTCCTGTAGCGTCATGCGGCGCACATCCAGACCGCCTGTGTCTTCGCCAAGGCCCACATGGGCGATCACGCCACCGGGCCGCGCATGGGCCGAGGCCGCCGCGCGGGTGGCGGCATAACCCACCGCGTCGATGATGAGGGGGTACATGCCATCCGGTTCGGCCAATGCGGTTTCCCCGCAGGTGTCGGTCAGGAACGCGCGTCGCGTCGGGTTGGGTTCGACCACGGTGACAGTTTCGATTCCCATCGCCTTGAGCGCGAGCAATGCCGCGAGACCGATGGCCCCGCCGCCGAGGACGAGGGCCTTGCGCTCCATCGACGGATGCAGCGCCGCCATGGCCAGCCGCGCCGCGTGCCAGCTCACCGCCAGGGGTTCGGCCAATGACGCTTTGTCCAGCGGAACATCGTCCGGCACGGTGACAAGGTTCGACGCGGGCATCGACACGTATTGGGCAAAGGCTCCTGGTCGCGGCTCCATCGAGATGATCTGGCGCGTGGGGCAGAGGTTCTCCCGCGCGCTTGTGCAGGCGGGGCAGGTGCCGCAGGTCACCAGCGGATTGATCGTCACGCGGGTGCCATCCATCGGCCCGCCCTGAACCACGCCTGCTGCCTCGTGACCAAGGATCAGCGGGGCGGGGCGGCGGGCGTCATGGCCTAGATAGGCGTGCATGTCGGACCCGCAGATGCCCACCGCTGCAATGCGGATCAGGTGCTCACCCTCGCGAGCGGTGATGTCGGGCACCTCCCGATAGGCCAGCGTTTCGACACCTTCGTAAATGAGCGCCTTCATTTCGCGGTAAACCCTCCGTCTACCATGAGAACCTGACCCGTCACATAGGCCGATGCGTCCGAGCAGAGGAACAGGATCGGGCCGTCGATATCCTCCATCGTGCCATTGCGCCCGATGCAGGTCTGTGCCGCGTTGCGGGCGGCGCGGTCTGGGTCGGAAAACACCGCCTGTGTGAGTTCGGTTGGAAAGAACCCCGGACCGATGGCATTGGCGGTGATGCCATGGGGCGACCACGCTTCGGCCATGGCGCGGGTCAGTTGGGCAATGCCGCCCTTGGTCGCGCCATAGGCGATGCCGCCCGGAAAGGCGCGTGTGGATTGGAGCGAGGCGAAGTTGACGATGCGGCCCCAGCCTTTCGCCTTCATCGCGGGCACCAGAGCCTGTGACAGAAAGAACGGGGCCGACAGGTTCAGCGCCAGCGTCACGTCCCAGCCGTCGGGGGTCACGTCATCTGCTGCCTCACGGGTGTTGATCCCCGCGGCGTGGACCACGATGTCGGGTGCGCCGAACGGGGCCGAGATCGCCTCGACCAGCGCGGGCAGTCCATCGCGGTCGGTCACGTCGCCGACCACACCGGCGGCTGCAAAGCCGATCTCCTTGCAGAGGCTCTCCAGCTCGTTCTGCCGCCGCGCGACCCCGACGACCATCGCGCCGGCCGCCGCCAGCTTGATTGCCGCCCGCCGCCCGAGGCCGGAACTGGCCCCGGTGACGACAGCCACCTTGCCGCCAAGGTGGAACAGGTCTGCGATGTCAGCCATCTGCGGTCAGGTCGAAATTCACGCCTGGGAAGTACTTGGCCAGACGCACATCCGCCGCGCGGGCGTGGCCTTCCATGCCTTCCAGACGCGAGATGCGCGCAGTGGCTTCGGCAATCGCCTTGGAGCCTTCGCGTGTGGCGCGCTGCCAGGTGACGATCTTCATGTACTTGTGCACTGACAGACCGCCCGTGTAGCTGGCCGCTCCGGACGTCGGCAGAACGTGGTTGGTGCCGGTCGCCTTGTCGCCATAGGACACGGTGGTTTCCTCACCAAGGAAGAGCGAGCCGTAGCAGGTCAGGCGGTTGAGCCACCAATCCAGATCGTCGGCCTGCACCGTCAGGTGTTCGGGCGCGTAGTCGTCGGAACAGGCGGCCATTTCCTCGCGATCCGAACAGAGGATCACCTCGGCGTAGTCGCGCCATGCGGCGGCGGCGTTCTGGCTGTTCACTTCCGGCAGGTCAGCGATCAGACCGGGGACCAGCTCCATCACCTTTTCCGCGAGCGCGCGGTTGTCCGTCACCAGCCAGACCGGCGAGTTGTAGCCGTGCTCGGCCTGGCTCACGAGGTCGGTCGCCACGATATGCGCGTCGGCTGTGCTGTCGGCGAGGATCAGGCTGTCGGTCGGGCCTGCGATCATGTCGATGCCAACGCGGCCAAAGAGGATGCGCTTGGCTTCGGCAACGAACTGGTTGCCGGGGCCGACAAGGATGTTGGCCTTGGGCAGGCCGAACAGGCCGAACGTCATTGCAGCCACGCCCTGCACGCCGCCCATCGCCATGATCTTGTCGGCCCCGCAGATATGCGCAGCGTAGACGATGGCAGGGGCAACACCGACACCGGGACGGGGCGGAGAGCAGGCGGTGATATGACGGCATCCCGCAACCTTGGCGGTTGTCACAGTCATGATGGCCGACGCGATGTGGCTGTAGCGCCCACCCGGCACATAGCAACCCGCCGCATCCACCGGGATCGCCTTCTGACCGGCGATCATGCCCGGCACGATCTCCACTTCGACATCGGACACCGTGCCTTTCTGGGCTTCGGCAAACCGTTTGACGTTGCTGTGGGCAAACTCGATGTCGCGCTTGAGCTTCTCAGGGACCAAGGCTGCGGCGGCAGCAATGTCGTCCTCGGTAAGAAGGATGTTGCCCTCGTACTTGTCGAACTTCTTGGCATAGTCCAGCGCAGTCGCGTCTCCTCCGGCCTCGATATCATCCAGAATGGATTTCACCGTTTCGTGCACCTCGGACGCATCCGATTTTGCCGTCAGGGTCGCCTTTTTCAGATATTCACGTGTCATAGTCAGGAGGTCCTACTTGTAGATGTCCGGCAGGAGCGTTGTGGAAATCGCGGGAACATAGGCGATCAGAAGTACCACGACGAACATGCACAGCACGAAAGGAACGGCGCGGGCGGCGATCTTGAGGATGGATTCCCCGGTGATCCCCGACACGACGAAAAGGTTAAGCCCAAGTGGCGGCGTAATGAAGCCCACACCGAGCGCGGTGATCATCATGATGCAGAACTGGATTTCGTTCATGCCGATATTGTCGGCCAGCGGCTTCAGGATGGGCGCGAGGATCACGATGTTGGGCGTGGTTTCCATCACGCAACCGGCTGCAATCAGAATACCGATCATCAGCAGGATGAGCAGCCACGGTTCGTTGGTCAGGCCGGTGACCGATGTCACGAAGCCCTGCGGCACACCCATGATCGCCAGCGCTTCCGCCAGCGGGGCGGAGAAGGCGATGATCGGCAGGATCACACCGTTGACCTTCGCGGAACTGACCAGCATTGCCGGGAAATCCGCGAGCGTGAGCGTGCGCAGGATGAACCCCATGATGATGGTCACCACAACCGCCGTGGCACCGGCCTCGGTCGGGGTCAGACGACCCGAGAAAATACCGTAGAAAATGATCCCCGGCACGATGAAGGCGTACCAGCCGGACTTGAGCGACCGGCCCAGGTTGCCTGCCCATTCGCCCATGCTCATGTTGCCGCCACCTTCATAGGCGTAGATGCGGTTCATGATCAGGTTGGTGATCAGGATCGACACGAGGATCGCAAGACCGGGGATCAGCGCCGCAAGGAACAGGGTCGACGCAGAGATGCCCAGAACGAGACCGATGATGATATAGGCGATCGACGGCGGGATCAGGATGCCGGTACACGCGCCCGCCGCGACCAGCGCACAGGCATAGGGACGGGGATAGCCGGATTCCACCAGCCGCGCGATGGTCATCCGCCCGACGGCGGCAGCACCGGCGGCATCGGAACCCGAGATGGCTGCGAACATCCCGCAGACAAGAACGGTCGCAGATCCGAACCCGCCCTTGGCAAAGCAGGTCAGAGCCTCGGCCACATCGAGGAATTTCCGCGACAGCCCGGTGCGCACCAGCACGTCGCCCGTCAGGATGAAGAGCGGCACCGCTGTCAGCGCGAAGGCGTCGATGCCGGTGAAGAGCTTTTCGCCCACAAGGCTCAGCGGCAGGTCGCCCGACATCACCAGCATGGCGATGGCGGCGGTACCGATGGCGGCCCAGACAGGCACGGCCAGCGCGATGAGGCCGACGAAGATGATCACCGGCAGGTAGAAATCCCAGCCCAGTTCCACCGTTTGATTCATGGTTTGCCACAGCATGTGTCAGGCTCCTCAATCAAACAGCTTGTCGCCTTCGTAGACGGGTGTTCCGTCCCGAAGTGACCGCCAGTCACGAACAAAGGATTGCAGAAGCCGCCAGATCATCAGGGCAAAACCGACTGGCACAGCCATCAGAAACCAGACTTTGGAAATGCGCAGCCCGTCTGTCACCGATCCGAACTTCATCGACACATGCACGGTTTCCAGCGACCAGTAGAGCGCGATGATGGCCACCCCGAACATCACCAGATCACCGAAGATATAAAGAACCGCCTTCGGGCGCGGCCCGAGGTAATGCATGATCACGTCGATGCGGATATGCGCGCGTTCCTTGACCGCCGCAGCGGCCCCGATCCACGCAAGGTAGATAAAGGAATACCGAACGATTTCTTCGCCCCAGATCGAGGAGAATGAGAAGATTTCGCGCCGCAGCACCTCGATGGCCATCGTGATGACCAGCATCACGTAGAAGACCAGAAGCAACCAGCGTTCGGCATCGCGATCGATTTGTCGCCAGACAGACATGTGGTGGCCTTTCGATGGGCACAGACCGGCTGTTCGCGCGAAGGGCGCGGATGCTCCGGTACGGTGCCTGGAAAGTAGAGTGGGGGCGGGCGCCGGATCGGGCGCCCGCCGACGACATTACGCGTCGTGGACGTAGTATTTGCCCTGGGTTCCGGCGGCTTCTTCCAGTTTGGCGAAGGCGTCCATGGAGCCGGCAAGCTCTGTCTTGAACTCGTCCCATTCGGAACGCTGGTAGCCACCGGCTTCTTTCCATTCGGCCAGTTGGTCGTCGCTCAGCGAGTGGAATTCGACACCGGCCTTGGCCAGTTCTGCCATCGCATAGGCGCGGGCAGACGGAACCTTGGCAAGGTTCTGGTGCGCGGTCATTTCCGAACCCCACATGATGCCGTCCTGAACGTCGGCGGGCATGGAGTTGAACCATTCGAGGTTACAGGAATAGACCTGACTGTCCGGCACCGCCTGTGTGAAGGTCACGTGGCTCAGGATGTCTTTGAAGCCGAATACGTAAAGCGCGCCCACGGACGGGTCGAGAGCATCGGCCACACCCTGTTTGATAGCGGACGGGGTTTCGCCCCAGGCCACCGGCGTCGGGTTTGCGCCAACCATACGGTAGTACTGCTGGAGCATCTTGGACCCCGGCACGCGGAACTTGACGCCGCTCAGGTCGCTTGGGCTGAGAACGGCACCGGCACCACCTTTGCGCACCGCGACAACACGCGGGTCGATATTGACATAGAACAGCGCCTTGAAGCCGTTGGCTTCGACCTTCGGGTGGACTTCTGCGTTCCAGAAATCCGAATTCACGAGGTTGGTGAAACGCTGGTTCGAGCCGCAGAGATACGGCATGTTGATCAGGTCGACCGTCGATGCGAACGGCGCGAAGTTGGACAGCGAGTGCTGCGCGGCCTGAATGGTGCCGCCCTGAACCGCCTGAACCAGTGCGCCGCCGGCGCCCAGCTGACCACCGGGGGCCAGTTTGACATAGACCTTGCCGTTGGTGGCGTTCTGGATGTTTTCCTTCAGGTCGAGCTGCATGATCGGATAGCTGCGCGACGCGCCCAGCACATAGGCTGTAGCCACAACCATCGTGTGCTCTGCCGCGTTTTCACGCTCGCGCTCTTCGTTTGCGGTCTGTGCGGCCGCTTCCGAGGACCAAAGCGTGCCAGCCGCGCCGGCCACCATTGCAGCGGTAAAGCTGCCGGTGCCCACCAGTTTCAGGAAATTGCGACGCTCGGCGGATGCGAGCTCCTTGCGTTCATCGGTCATCTGGTCTCCTCCCATTGGACCTCAGCTGCCGTTTTTGTTCTTTCGGTCAGCCTCTTTTTTGAGAATGGCAACGACGAACAGGATCGACGCCGCGAACAGAACCAACATCTCCCCAACGTCCGAGAGGAACGCAGCGTTCGAAGCTGCACCCAGCGCGACATTGGCGAAGTAGACGACAAAGACGGCGATGGATGCAGAAAGAAACACGGTGCGGCCCCCGGTGTGGCTTGATTCTGACCTTAGTGTAAGCGCTTACATTCGATTCATGCAAGCGCTTACATTTTGCGGTGTCAGATATTATGCTAATAAAGGCGGCGAAATCGGCTGTGTGTTGTTTTGAAAGGGCCATTGATGACCGAGTTGCGATCGGTGCCAACGCTGGACGATGTCGCCCGGACCGCCGGGGTCTCGACGGCAACCGTGTCGCGCTGTCTGAATTCGCCAGAGCGCGTTGTCGAACAAACCCGCAAACGCGTCATGTCTGCGGTGGAACAGCTTGGATACACACCGAATTTCGGCGCCCGCGCCATGGCCGCGAAACGCACATTCACAATCGGTGCAATCATCCCGACCATGGAAAACGCGATCTTCGCGCGGGGCCTTCAGGCCTTCCAGGAAGAGCTTCACGCACGCGGATACACTTTGCTTGTTTCCAGTTCGCTCTACCAGCCCGAGGTCGAGGACGAACAGATCCGGTCGCTGGTGGCGCGGGGTGCCGATGGACTGCTTCTGATCGGCCATGATCGCGATCCCTCGGTTTACAGCTATCTTCAAAGCCGTGCGATCCCCGTACTGTCCGCCTGGGTCTATCTTCCGGAGAGTGACCAGCCCACGGTCGGGTTCGACAACCGGCAGTCGATGCGGGCGCTGGCGCAGAAGGTCATCGATTTCGGCCATCGTCGCATCGGCATGATTTCCGGGGTGACCAAGGGCAATGACCGGGCGGCGGCCCGTCTTGCCGGGCTGCGCGATGCACTGGCGGCGAACGGGCTCGATCCAGAGGCAATGCCATTGATCGAAACGCCCTACGAGATCGAGAACGGCGCGGTGGCGCTTCAGTCTCTGATGGCATCGGATGACCCGCCCAGCGTGGTCATGTGCGGCAACGATGTTCTGGCCGTGGGTGCGCTGCGCGGCGCGCGCGATATGGGGCTCTCGGTGCCGGACGACGTGTCGATTACCGGTTTTGACGACATCGAACTGGCCCGCATCGTCACGCCGCAGATCACGACCGTGCACGTTCCGCATCGCGAGATGGGACGCAAAGCCGCCCAGGCGCTGATCGACATGGTGGAAAAGCGCAGCACCGGCGCGTCGGTTGAACTGAAAAGCACGCTGCAGATCCGCGACTCCCTGCGGGACCTGACGCGCTGATCTCGACCATCGACAAGCCCGTATGAACGCAGTACGCCCGCAGCCTGTAGTCAATGGCAGAGTGCGGGATGGTCACGCAGAACGGGACGGGACATGCGCGCGCCCTGATGATCCAGGGCACCGGGTCGAATGTCGGCAAGTCGATGCTGGTCGCAGGGCTGTGCCGGGCGGCGCATCTGCGTGGTCTCTCGGTCGCGCCGTTCAAGCCGCAGAACATGTCGAACAATGCTGCCGTGACCGCCGATGGGGGCGAGATCGGTCGCGCGCAGGCGTTGCAGGCGATTGCTTGCGGGCGCGACCTGTCGGTGCATATGAATCCCGTTCTGCTCAAACCCGAAAGCGACCGGGGCTCGCAGGTCATCGTGCAGGGACAGGTGCGCGGCTGGCTGGAGGCGCGCCGCTTTCGCGAGGATCGGGGTGTGCTTCTGGACGTGGTTCTGGACAGTTTCCACGCTTTGGCCAAAACTGCGGATCTGATCCTTGTCGAAGGCGCCGGCAGCCCGGCCGAGGTGAACCTCCGGCGCGGTGACATTGCGAATATGGGCTTTGCCTGTGCGGCGGATGTGCCGGTGATCCTGGCCGGGGACATCGATCGAGGTGGGGTGATTGCGCAGATCGTCGGCACGCATAGGGTGATGACCGACGAAGATGTGGCGCAGGTTGCCGGGTTTCTGGTGAACAAGTTTCGGGGGGACGTATCCCTGTTCGACGACGGCTATCGCGCGATCGAGGATCACACCGGCTGGACCGGCTATGGCGTGCTGCCGTGGTTTGACGCCGCGCATCTGTTGCCAGCCGAGGATGCAGTCGAACTGGCCGAGACCGGGGGCGGGCAGGGGTTCCACATCGCCTGTCCGATGCTGTCTCGGATCGCCAATTTTGACGACCTCGACCCGCTCAAGGCCGAACCGAACATCCGGCTGACGATGGTACCGCCGGGACAGGCGCTGCCCGGAGATGCCGATCTGATCGTCTTGCCCGGCACCAAATCCACCCGCGCCGATCTGGCGTTTCTCCGGGCGCAGGGCTGGGACATCGATATCGTCGCCCATCTGCGGCGCGGTGGTCGGGTCTTGGGGATTTGCGGCGGGTACCAGATGCTTGGCACCCGTATCGACGATCCCGACGGGTTGGAAGGCGAGGCGGGCACAACGCAGGGGCTGGGTCTGCTGGACGTCATCACCGAGATGCAGCCGCGCAAGACGCTGACCCGCGTGGACGCGGTGCATGTTCCGACGGGGGCAGGCTTTGACGGCTATGAAATTCATATCGGCCAGACCAGCGGCCCGGACAGCGTGCGTCCGTTCGCCCGGATCGGAGATGCGCCCGACGGGGCCGTGTCCGGCAATGGCCGGGTGATGGGTACCTACCTTCATGGGCTTTTCGCCAATGGCGGCTTCCGGCAGGCCTTCCTTCAGCAGATGGGGCACGCCTCGGGTGGGGCGGATTACATGCGTACGGTCGAACGGACGCTGAACGACCTTGCGGCGCATATGGAGGCGCATCTCGACATTGACGGACTGTTGGCAGCGGCGCGCCCGATCCGGGCTTAAGGCCGTGCGACCACCACTTCGGTGTCCCAGACCGCGCATTTCTCGGGCAGGTCGGCGGGCAGGGGGGCATCGGTGAACACCGTGTCGATCTCGGACAGAGACGCGATCCGGGCCGGGGCATTTCGTTTGAGCTTCGACGCATCTGCCACCAGATAGGTTTTGCGCGACTGCTGCAGGATGGCCTGGCTGACGCCCACCTCCTGAATGTCGAAATCGAGCAGATCCCCATCCGGATCGAGCGCCGAACAGCCGATGATCGCCAGATCGAACTTGAACTGCAGGATCGTGTCGGTCGCCAGTTTGCCGACCAGTCCGCCATCCGTGCGTCTCAGGTTTCCGCCCGTCACCACCACTTCGCAATCCTGCGTTTCGGCAAGGATGTTGGCCACGTTCATGTTGTTGGTGATCACAAGCAGGTTCCGGTGATTGCGCAGTTCCCGCGCCACGGCCTCCGTGCTGGTGCCAATATTCAGGAACAGCGAGATATTGTTTGGTATCCGCGCCGCGCAGGCTTTGGCCATCGCCGTCTTGGCCCGCGCATTCAGAACTCGGCGTTCCTCGTATCCGATATTGCTGGTGCTTGACGGCAGCATCGCCCCGCCATGCACCCGTTCCAACCGGCCTTCCTCGGCCAGATCGGAGAGATCCCGTCGGATCGTCTGCAGCGTGACGCCGAAATGCTGGGCCAGTCCTTCGACCGTGACCTTTCCATCCTTCCGCGCGATTTCAAGGATATCTCGGTGGCGAAAGGCATGGGACATGGGCAGTCTCGGTCTGGTCTTTTGGGGCTGTCGCTGCGGCGGGTCCGGTATGATACCTGCGGCAGACGCCGGTTTTCCGATCATAGCGGGCATTTGCCCTGAAAACCTAATGTCAAATTCCGTTTGTATTCAAATGGATGCGCAAAAGCGAACAAAAGCGAAAAAAATCGCCTTGCATGGCTCCGTGCTGGCGCGCATAAACTGGGCGCGGTTTCGGAGCCTTGGGAGGTGGTGCGGTGATCGACCGGAATGTCGAGCCAACGGATCTTTTCATCATCGGAGGCGGCATCAACGGCTGCGGTATTGCGCGCGATGCGGCTGGTCGAGGATTGTCCGTGACGCTGGCTGAAATGAACGATCTCGCGTCTGCGACGTCTTCTGCGTCGACCAAGCTGTTTCATGGCGGTCTGCGCTATCTCGAATACTTTGAATTCCGTCTGGTGCGCGAAGCGTTGGTGGAACGCGAAGTTCTGCTGCGGGCCATGCCGCATATCAGCTGGCCGATGAGATTTGTTCTGCCTTATCATAAGGATATGCGGTTCGAGTCCGATACGCCTACGTCGCGCCTTCTGAGCTATGCCATGCCGTGGATGAAGGGGCGTCGACCGACGTGGCTGATCCGTCTGGGGTTGTTCCTTTATGATCATCTGGGTGGACGCAGAATTCTGCCGGGAACATCTACCCTCGACCTGCATGGCCGTCCGGAAGGCGCACCGTTGGAGGATCGCTTTGCCAAGGCCTACGAATATTCTGATTGCTGGGTCGAGGATTCCCGCCTTGTGGTTCTGAACGCCCGCGATGCCGAAGCACGGGGAGCCACCATTCTGCCGCGCACCAAGGTTGTCTCAGCGGCGCGGGAGGGCGGTCTCTGGCGCATAGAAACGCAAAATTCCGAAAGCAATCAAACCCATGTGCATCATGCGAAGATGCTGGTGAATGCCGGTGGTCCGTGGGTCGGTGACATCATCCAGACCAAGGTGCGGCTGAATTCGAAAGAGGGTGTGCGCCTTGTGCGCGGGTCGCACATTGTGACCCGCAGGCTCTATGATCACGACAAGTGCTACTTTTTCCAGGGCACCGATGGCCGGATCATCTTTGCCATTCCCTATGAGACCGATTTCACCCTGATCGGCACCACTGACGCAGAGCATGACGATCCGTCGAACAAACCGGTCTGCACACCGCAGGAGCAAGGCTACCTGCTGAATTTCGCAAATCAGTATTTCAAGCAGAATCTGTCTGACGCCGATGTGGTCTGGACCTATTCCGGCGTCCGTCCGCTTTATGACGACGGGGCCAGCAGCGCGACGGCGGCGACGCGCGATTACACGCTCAAGGTCGATGCCGATGGCGGTGCGCCTGTGCTGAATATCTTCGGTGGCAAGATCACGACCTATCGCCGTCTGGCCGAAAGCGCACTTGAGAAGATCGCAGAGCATCTGCCCAACGTGAAAGGGCCGTGGACTGCCGGAGTGCCGCTGCCCGGTGGCGACTTTGCTGTCGATGGGTTCGATGCGCTGGTCGCGGATGTGCAGAACCGCTTCCCTTTCCTTGACCGGTTCTGGGCGCGCCGGCTTGTGCGTGCCTACGGAACCGAGGCTGTCGGGATGCTCGGCTCCGCGCGCGAAGCGGCGGATCTGGGTCAGGACTTCGGTGCGACTCTGACGGAAACCGAGGTCCGCTGGCTCATGGAGAACGAATACGCCCATACCGCAGAGGATGTGGTCTGGCGTCGCAACAAGCTCGGTCTCAGACTAAGCACGGAACAGATCCAGGCACTGGACATTTGGATGGCCAAGCACCTGCGCACGCTGTCCAAAGCCGCAGAATAGGGAAACCGGTTTGACGAGACACCATGACCACCGGGATGGATGGCAGCTTTGGAGGATGCGCTGATCCGGTCTCGGCAGTCGGCTAAGGACAGGATGGCTCTTGGGCTTGACCCTAGGACCTCGGACCGTAGAGATCATCGGGACACGCCCGGTGACGACCACAAAACAAATTGGGCCATCCGGTAGCATCGGGTGGTCCTTTGAGCCAAAAAGGGAGGCCCGCCGCACATGACCCATATCCTTGCCATCGACCAGGGCACGACCTCGACGCGCGCCATCCTGTTTGATGAGACCCTCAGCGTCGTTGCTTCGGCGCAGGAAGAATTCACCCAGCACTATCCGCAAAGCGGTTGGGTCGAGCATGACCCCTCGGACCTGTGGTCGACCACCGCCGCCACCTGCCGTGCGGCCATCGAAAAGGCGGGCGGCGGCACCGCAGATATCGCGGCCATCGGGATTACGAACCAGCGGGAAACCACGCTGGTCTGGGATCGCAAGACCGGGAAGCCGGTGTTCAACGCCATCGTCTGGCAGGACCGCCGGACCTCCGAGTTATGCAAGGGGCTCAAGGCCGAAGGGTTCGAAGGGGTCGTAACCGACCGCACCGGCCTGCTGCTCGACCCCTATTTCAGCGGCACAAAACTGGCCTGGATTCTCGACAATGTGGACGGCGTGCGCGCACGCGCCGAAGCAGGCGAACTGGCCTTTGGCACCGTCGATACCTGGCTTGTGTGGAACCTGACGGGGGGCAAGGTCCATGTCACCGACGCCACCAACGCCGCCCGCACGATGCTCTACGATATCCGCAAAGGCCGCTGGTCGAGAACCATCTGCGACAAGCTGGGCATCCCGATGTCGCTGTTGCCCGAGGTCAAGGATTGCGCCGCCGATTTCGGCGAAACCCGTCCCGATCTTTTCGGCCGCGCCATCCCGATCTGCGGCATCGCGGGCGATCAGCAGGCAGCAACCGTGGGGCAGGCCTGTTTCAAGCCGGGGATGCTGAAATCTACCTACGGCACCGGCTGCTTCGCGCTGCTCAACACGGGCGACACGCCTGTGACCTCGACCAACCGACTGCTGACGACGATCGCGTATCAGTTGGATGGCAAACCCACCTACGCGCTTGAAGGGTCGATCTTCATCGCGGGGGCGGTCGTGCAATGGCTGCGCGACGGGCTCAAGATCATCCGCGAGGCAAAAGAGACCCAGCCACTTGCCGAAAAAGCCGACGACACGCAGGACGTGGTGCTTGTGCCCGCGTTCACCGGCCTCGGCGCACCCTATTGGAACGCCGAATGCCGTGGCGCGATCTTTGGCCTGACCCGCAATTCCGGGCCAGAGGAATTCGCCCGTGCCGCGCTGGAAAGCGTCGGCTACCAGACCCGCGATCTGCTGGAGGCGATGAAGGCCGATTGGTCCGGCCAGTCAGAAACCGCTTTGCGTGTTGATGGCGGAATGAGCGCGTCCGATTGGACCATGCAGTTCCTGTCCGACATCATCGACGCCCCCGTGGAGCGCCCCAAGGTGCTGGAAACCACCGCGATGGGCGCGGCGTGGCTCGCGGGCTACAAGGCCGGTGTATTGCCCGACATGGAGGCCTTTGCCGCGCAATGGGCGGTCGACGGCCGGTTTGAGCCGGACATGGCGGCCGATGTGCGCGAGCGGAAATACGGCGCGTGGAAGCGCGCGATTGACGCGACCATCGGGTTTGCGGGGTAGGGCGCTCGGTCCAATCCGGCCAGCCTGGCGGTACGCCGGGCCGCGTCCCTCGCTCACCCCACCTTCAGCACAATCTTCCCGATATGGGTCGACCCTTCCATCCGCGCATGGGCCTTCGCGGCATCCGCGAGGGCAAACTCGCTGTCCATCACCGGCGCAATGCGGCCTGAGGCCAGATGCGGCCAGACTTCTTTCTCAAGGTCGTGGGCGATGGCGGCTTTGGCGGCGACCGACTGCGGGCGCAGGGTCGATCCGGTCAGTGTCAGCCTTCGGGTCATCATCTGCACGAAATTCATTTCGACCTTCGGCCCTTGCAGGAACGCGATCTGCACCAGCCGCCCATCATCGGCCAGCGCCTTGACGTTGCGCGGCAGGTAATCCCCGCCCACCATGTCGAGGATCACATCCGCACCGCCCATCGCGCGCATCGCATCGACGAAATCCACCTCTCGGTAGTTCCACGCCGCCTCGGCCCCCAGCGCCAGACAGGCGTTGCACTTGTCCGCAGATCCGGCGGTGGTGAACACCCGCGCGCCGCGCAGGGCCGCCAGTTGGATCGCGGTGGTGCCGATTCCGGACGATCCACCATGCACCAAGAACCGCTCGCCCGCCTGCAGCGCACCGCGCCGGAACACATTTGACCAAACGGTAAAATATGTCTCGCAGAGTGCCGCCGCCTGATCCATCGGCATGCTCTCGGGCACCGGCAGCGCGTGATCGGCATCGGTGGTGACGTATTCCGCATAGCCGCCCCCGGGAAGCAGCGCCGTCACCGCGTCCCCCACGGTCCAGCGCGCCACATCCGGTCCAACCGCCGCCACGATGCCAGCGGCCTCAAGCCCGGGCAGGGGCGAGGCATCGGGCGGAGGGTTGTAGAGTCCCGCGCGTTGCAGCGCATCGGGCCGATTGACCCCGGCATAGGCGACCTTGATCAGGATCTCACCCGCCTTGGGGACGGGCACGGGAACTGTCACAGGCTGCAAGACCTCAGGCCCGCCATGGGTGGTGATCTCGACAGCGGTCATGGAGGTGGGAAGCGTCATGGCGGTACGGGCTCCTGTCTGTTGGCCTTCCTTGTGTCGCAGATTGCGGGCGCTCTGCAAGTCCACGGAACAGAGTTTCCGTCAGTCCGCTGAAACCGAAATGCTGTTCTTCGGAAGGACGGCGAACCGCGTGCGAACGTTCTTTCACATACACCAACAGTTGTGAGGTGCTCCGCGATGCCCTAATCCTGTGCGCAACCAAACAGTTCCAAGGGGAGAGAACCATGACTGACGGACCGAGCTACGGTTTCGACACGCTTCAAATCCACGCCGGCGCGCGGCCCGATCCGGCCACCGGCGCTCGGCAGGTGCCGATCTACCAGACAACCGCTTACGTGTTCCGCGATGCCGATCACGCGGCGGCGCTCTTCAACCTTCAGGAAGTGGGCTACATCTACTCCCGTCTGACCAACCCGACCGTCGCAGCGCTGCAGGAGCGGCTCGCAACGCTGGAAGGCGGTGTGGGCGCGGTCTGCTGTTCTTCGGGTCACGCGGCACAGATCATGGCGCTGTTCCCGCTGATGGGTCCGGGCAAGAACATCGTCGCTTCGACCCGTCTTTACGGCGGTACGGTCACGCAGTTCAGCCAGACGATCAAACGCTTCGGCTGGTCCGCGACCTTTGTCGATTTCGACGATCTTGATGCGGTGAAAGCGGCAATCAACGACGACACCCGCGCGGTGTTCTGCGAATCCATCGCCAACCCCGGCGGCTACATCACCGATCTCGATGCGATCTCGGCCATCTCCGACGCGGCTGGCATCCCGCTCATCGTCGACAACACCTCGGCCACGCCGTATCTCTGTCGCCCGATCGAACATGGCGCCACACTGGTGGTGCATTCGATGACCAAGTACCTGACCGGCAACGGCACGGTCACAGGTGGCGTCGTGGTGGACAGCGGCAAGTTCGACTGGTCCGCCTCTGACAAGTTTCCGTCGCTCAGCGCGCCGGAACCGGCCTATCACGGGCTCAAATTCCACGAGACCTTCGGTCCGCTCGCCTTCACCTTCCACGGCATCGCCATCGGTCTGCGCGACCTCGGCATGACGCTGAACCCGCAGGCGGCGCATTACACGCTGATGGGGATCGAGACCCTGTCGCTGCGGATGCAGAAGCACGTCGAGAACGCGATGGAAGTGGCAGGCTGGCTTGAAACTCATGACGCGGTCGAAGCTGTGACCTATGCGGGTCTGCCATCGTCGCCTTACAATGACCGCGTGGCGCGCATCTGCCCGAAAGGGGCAGGCGGCCTGTTCACGGTCAAACTGAAAGGTGGCTATGACGCCTGTGTGAAGTTCGTCGACTCGCTCGAGATCTTCAGCCATGTGGCCAATCTTGGCGATACGCGGAGCCTTGTGATCCACTCGGCCTCCACCACACACCGTCAGCTGACGCCAGAGCAGCAGGAAGCGGCGGGCGCAGGCCCCAGCGTCGTGCGGATTTCCATCGGCATCGAAGACCCGGCTGACCTGATCGCGGATTTGAATCAGGCGCTGAACGCAGCCAGGTAAGGCGGAAGGCCCTTCTAGGGGCCTTTCCCACAGTTTCGAAAGTGCGGCAAGCCCGTTCGAACGGGCTTGCAACTCAGCCTCAAAGGCTGATCGGCTGCATCACCTCAGGCTCGATGACCTCCACATCCGGCAGGCTGGCCTTCAGAACGTCCGCAGTCTGCTCCAGCAGCGGGAATGTGCGGTAGTGGCAGGGGATGACCGTTTTGAAATTGAAGTACCGCTTGGCCGCATAGGCCGCGCCTGCCATGTCCATGGTGAAGTGACCCCCTGCGGACAGGATGCCGATGTCCGGTTGGTAGTAATCCCCGATCCAGTCCATATCGGCCATGATCGCCGTATCGCCGGACAGGTAGATCGTGTGCCCATCCCCGTTGATGATGAACCCGGTCTCCATCCCCATGTAGACGGGGCGTTCATCGACAACCATGGATGAAGAATGAGATGCGGGGACCATGCTCACGGTCACGTTGCCAAAGCTCAGTGTGCCGCCCTTGTTGAAGCCGGCCCCTTCGACAGCTCCCTGTCCGAAAAGGTAGTTCGCCAGTTCGTAGATTGCGCTGACCGGCGCGCCGGTCTTTTTCGAAATTTCCACCACATCGGTCGTGTGATCGAAATGCCCGTGTGTGACGAGGATCTGCGTCGCCCCGGCGATGGCGGCCTCGTGATCCTGCCCTTCCATCATCGGATTGCCGTTCAGCCACGGATCGACCAGCAGAATCTGGTCGCCAATCTCGATCCGGAACGATCCGTGTCCAAGCCAAATGATGTTCATGTCCTGTCCTCCTGACTCCCTGTGCATCGCAGGCTAGCACAGCGCGCGCGAGGTGAAAGAGGGCGGCGTATTTTGATCTATGTCAATTTAAAATGACGCCAATACTGTCAGGATAAGTTTACACATACGGGGAGAGTCGCCATGCGCATACTGTTTGTCCATCCGAACTACCGATCCGGCGGCGCCGAGATCGCGGGCACATGGCCTCCGGCATGGGTGGCGTATCTGTCAGGTCATCTGCGACAGGCCGGCTTTGACGACATTCATTTCATCGACGCGATGACCGATGATGTCTCGGATGCCGAACTGGCCCGGCGTATGGAGGCGCTGGACCCGGATGTTGTGGGTGTGACCGCAATCACCCCGTCCATCTACCGCGCGGAAGATGTGCTGAAGGTCGCCAG
Source organism: Marivita geojedonensis (assembly GCF_002115805.1). GTDB lineage: Bacteria > Pseudomonadota > Alphaproteobacteria > Rhodobacterales > Rhodobacteraceae > Marivita > Marivita geojedonensis. Next base: position 87,195 of record NZ_JFKC01000003.1, read on the forward strand.
CGAGGTGGTACCCGATGCCGTGCGGATGCTGGGCGGGGTGCACGCGACCTTCATGTTCAAACAGGTTCTTTCGGAAGCGCCCTGGGTCGATGTCATCGTGCGGGGCGAGGGCGAAGAGATCTGCACCGAACTGATGCTCGCCATCGAGGACGGTCGCTGGCCCGCCGACAGGCACAGGATCAGGGGTCTAGCGTTCAAGGACGGTGACCAGATCGTCGCGACCCCGGCGGCGAGCACGGTCAAGGACCTGTCGAAGATCAAGCCGGACTGGACCGTTCTGGAGTGGTCGAAATACATCTACATCCCGCTGGGCACGCGCGTGGCGATCCCGAACCTTGCGCGCGGCTGTCCGTTCACCTGTTCGTTCTGTTCCCAGTGGAAATTCTGGCGCGACTACCGCGTGCGCGATCCGAAGGATGTGGTCGACGAGATCGAAGATCTGGTCGAAAACCACGGTGTCGGGTTCTTCATCCTTGCCGACGAAGAACCCACCATCAACAAGAAGAAATTCGTCGCCTTCTGTCAGGAGCTGATCGACCGGGAGCTGCCGGACAAGGTCAAGTGGGGCATCAACACCCGCGTGACCGACATCTACCGCGACCGCGATCTGCTCAAGTTTTACCGCAAGGCGGGGCTGGTTCATGTGAGCCTTGGCACCGAGGCCGCGGCGCAGATGAAGCTGGACGTGTTCAACAAGGAAACCAAGGTCGACGAGAACAAGACCGCGATCCGACTTCTGCGCGAAGCCGATATCCTGGTCGAGGCACAGTTCATCGTCGGGCTGGACAACGAAACGCCGGAAACTCTGGAAGAGACCTACCAGATGGCGTGGGACTGGCAGCCTGATCTGGCGAACTGGTCGATGTACACACCGTGGCCCTTCACGCCGCTGTTTCAGGAGTTGAAGGACCAGGTCGAGATCTATGACTTCTCCAAATACAATTTCGTAACGCCGATCATGAAACCGGCCGCGATGGAGCGGGGGGAATTGCTTGACGGGGTGATGAACAACTATCGGCGTTTCTACATGAAGAAGGCGCTCTTCCATTACCCGTGGCGCGGCACCGGATTCAGACGGCGCTATCTGCTTGGCTGTCTTTACGCCTTCCTCAAGGCCGGGGTTGGACGCACCTTCTACGATCTGGGCAAGGCGGGCTACTGGGGGCCGCAGACCAAGAAGTCGGTGGATTTCCATTTCGACGAAACCCGCCAACTGGCCGAAGCCCAGCTTGAGGACTGGGAAGCCTCGGCCGACAAGGCCGCAGCAGCCAGGGAACGGCGCGAGGCGGTCAAGGCACAGATGAAGGAACGCGCTGCCGAACGGTCGCAGGACTTCAGGATGCCCAACGGGGCCGAGGTGAAGGCCTGTGGAGGCGGCACTCAGCAAATGGAGGACGTCTGAGGATGCCCATCGCGGCGCCCTGATCGGGCCGAACGCGATCCTTCAGCTTCTGCCGCAGATCGAACGCATCGGCGGAGAGGCGCGCGTGGCGCAAATGCTGGCAGAGGCTGGCGTGTTCGAGGTGCCCGACGGACTTCACATGATCCCCGAAGGCGATGCGGCGCGTCTGCATCAGGTTCTGCGGCGCGATGAGCCGGTTCTGGCCCCGGAACTGGCCGCCGAGGCGGGCAGGGGGACGGCCGAATATATCCTCGCGCACCGGATTCCACGTCCGGCCCAATGGCTGCTCAAGGCGCTTCCGGCCCCTCTGGCGGCGCGCAGCCTTGCGCGGGCTATTTCCAAACATGCCTGGACGTTCGCAGGCTCCGGCCGGTTCGTTGCACGCGGGCCGTGGCGGTTCGAAATCGCGGACAACCCCATCGTTCACGGTGAACACAGCGAAAGCCCGCTGTGCCAGTGGCACGCGGCGGTGTTCGAACACCTGTACCGTGTTCTGGTGCATCCGAATGTCACCTGCCGCGAGGTGTCTTGCTGTGCGATGTCCCCGAACTCGTCCTGTCAGTTTGAATTGACACTCGCGCGGAGCTGATCCGCGCCATCGCGACCCGCACGGCGTTTTTCCGCTTTTGTGGCTTGGGTTGCGCAGCTATGGTGTATCTGCGACATAGCTTCAGTGATCCCGCCGGGATTGCGGTCAAAGTGTCAACATGTCCGTGCTCAGGGGTGGGCGCAGGCGTCCTGCACGTCAGGTTTCAAAGACATCGCGTTATCGGGGGGCTGCGCGGGTGAATATCCAGAAGTCACAAGATATTACCGAGTTTCCCTCTGCGCCGAGTGCAGACCATGAAGAGCGGCTGTCCGATCCCGAGCGACTTTTGGCGCTGGCCGAAACCGAGATCATGGATTCGCCCCCCGAGGACGTGTTCGACCGCGCAGCGCGTCTGGCCACGACCGCGCTGGGCGTGCCGTTGGGCCTTGCGTCTTTCGTCGACGACCGCCGCCAGTTCTTCAAGGCTCAGTGCGGGCTGCCCGAGGCAGAGGCCGCAAAACGGGAAACGCCGCTGAGCCATTCCTTCTGCCAGTATGTCGTTGCACATGACCGCACGCTTGCGGTGTCGGACGCGCGCGACCACCCTCTGCTCAGGTCGAATGGTGCCGTGTCCGACATGGATGTGATCGCCTATTTGGGTGTTCCGATCCACGCGCCGGGTGGACAGAGTATCGGATCGTTCTGCGCCATCGACGACAAGCCGCGGACATGGTCCGAACGTGATGTGGAGGTCATGACCGATCTGGCCGGAATGGTCGAAACAGAGCTTCAGCTGCGCCACGAGCGCGACGCGATGGAGACTCTGGCGCGCGAACTCAATCACCGGGTCAAGAACCTCTTTTCGATCGTCGGAGGCATGGTCACCCTCACGGCGCGGTCGTCCGAAACGCCCTCCGAAATGGCGCAGGTGCTGCAAGGGCGTCTTTCCGCGCTGGACTGGGCCCATTCGATGATCAGCCCGGCGCTGAGCGAGGGCGATCTGGCAACGCGCAGCATAGACCTTCGTGCGCTGGTCGAGCGTCTGGTGCAACCGCATCTGACCAGCGGGGCCGACAGGCTCGGCATCGACGTGCCGGATCTGGAACTGTCCGGCCGTGTGGTTACCGATCTGGCTCTGGTGATCCATGAACTGGCCACCAACGCCGCCAAATACGGCGCGCTGTCGGGTCCGGAGGGGCGGGTGGATGTTTCCGGCACGCTGGACGAAACGACGCTTGAGGTGATCTGGCGGGAAGCGGGTGGTCCCGATATCCCCGAGGCCCCATCGGAAACCGGTTTCGGCAGTCGCCTCATCGAGTTGACGATCGTGCGTCAGATGAACGGCGGGCTTGAGACCACGTGGCACAGATCGGGGGTCGTCCATTGCCTGACCGTGCCGCGCACCGTGATTGCGCCGAAGGTCGATCCATCGGCATCCTGAAGGGCGCGAAACCCGGGCAAACCCGTCACGGCGTGGTGAAGCCCCGGCTGCGCACTTGAACCCCCCTGCGCCTATCGCTAAACGCTGCCAAAGATCAGCGTGCCATAGAACCAGAGGGACCTCGCCTCATGTCCATTGATATCGAAACCGCCGCCCGTGTGGCCAAGCTCGCGCGCATCCGCGTCGAAGACGACGCTCTGCCCGCGCTGGCCCAGGAATTCAGCAATATTCTCGGCTTTATCGAGCAGCTGAACGAGGTCGATGTCGAGGGTGTGGAGCCGATGGTCAGCGTCGAGCCGATGCGCCTCAAGCGCCGCAAGGACGGCGTGACCGACGGCGGTATGCAGGACAAGATTCTGTCCAACGCGCCTGACGCCCGCGAGGGCTTTTTCGCCGTGCCGAAGGTGGTGGAATAATGACCGATCTGACCAAGCTCAAAATCTCCGAGGCCCGCGACGCGCTGCGCAAGGGCGACGTGTCCTCCGTCGAACTGACCGAAGCCTGCCTTGCCGCGATCGACAAGGCCGACGCCTTGGGCGCGTTTGTGCACAAGACACCCGACGTGGCGATGGATCAGGCAAAATCCGCCGATGACCGGATCAAGGCCGGGGGCGCTCCCGACCTCTGCGGCATCCCGCTCGGCATCAAGGATCTCTTCTGCACCAAAGGTGTGCCGTCTCAGGCCGCCAGCGCGATCCTCAACGGCTTCAAGCCGGAATATGAAAGCACCGTCACCAGCCAGCTTTTCGATGCCGGCTCGGTCATGCTGGGCAAGCTCAACATGGACGAATTCGCCATGGGCTCGTCGAACGAAACCTCGACCTACGGCAACGCGATCAACCCGTGGCGCCGTGGCAATGACGACACCGCGCTGACACCGGGCGGCTCCTCCGGTGGCTCTGCCTCCGCCGTTGCCGCAGACCTCTGCCTTGGCGCGACCGGAACCGACACCGGCGGCTCGATCCGCCAGCCCGCCGCCTTTACCGGCATCACCGGCATCAAGCCGACTTACGGCCGCTGCTCGCGCTGGGGCATCGTCGCCTTTGCCTCCTCGCTGGATCAGGCGGGCCCGATGACCAAAGACGTGCGCGATGCGGCCATCATGCTTGAAGCGATGTGCGGCCACGACCCGAAGGACAGCACAAGCGCTGATCTGGCCGTGCCGAATTTCGAGGCCATGCTGACCGGCGACATCAAAGGCAAGACCATCGGCATTCCGCGCGAATACCGCATGGACGGTATGCCGGACGAGATCGAGGCGCTCTGGGCCGAAGGCCGCAAGATGCTCGAAGACGCAGGCGCGGTGATCAAGGACATCTCGCTCCCGCACACCAAATACGCGCTGCCGGCCTACTACGTGATCGCGCCGGCCGAGGCGTCCTCGAACCTCGCACGCTATGACGGCGTGCGCTACGGTCACCGCGCGAAGCTGGCGCAGGGCGACGGCATCACCGAAATGTACGAGAAAACCCGCGCCGAAGGCTTCGGTCCCGAAGTCCAGCGCCGCGTGATGGTCGGCACCTATGTGCTCTCCGCAGGCTTCTACGACGCGTACTACAACCGCGCGCGCAAGGTCCGCACCCTGATCAAAAAGGACTTCGAGGACGTCTTCGCCCAAGGTGTGGATGCGATCCTGACACCAGCCACGCCGTCCTCCGCGTTCGAGTTGGGCAAAGAGCACACCGATCCGGTCGAGATGTATCTCAACGACGTATTCACCGTGACCGTGAACCTCGCTGGCCTGCCGGGCATCTCGGTGCCTGCAGGTCTCGACAAGCAGGGGCTTCCGCTGGGCCTGCAACTGATCGGCCGCCCGTGGGAAGAGGGTGATCTGCTGAATACCGCCTACGCGCTCGAGCAGGCGGCGGGCTTTGTGGCGAAGCCCACCCAATGGTGGTAAAACGCGCCGAATGAGGCAGGATATGACCCAGAAACAAGGCTTTTTTCGCGTGTTTGCCGGGAGCGTTGCGCTCCTGGTGCTGACCGCCTGCACCAGCGAGGTGCCGGACAGCGCCCGTGGCGTCGGCTTTGATGATTACGACACCTACCAGCAGCGCCGCGATGCGGTGCTGGAAGGACGCGCGGCACCGACGACAATCGGTGCGCCGCCGCAGGTCACCGGCGCACCGCTTTCCGCCACCGGCCCGCTGGATCAGGCCGCACTCGATGCGCGCCGGGCCAATTCCGGCGTCGATCCGGTGCAGGCTTCTCCTGGCAACCCGGCCCCTCAGATCGTCGAAAACGCGGTCGGGATTTCGGACGAAAACGATTTCAACGCCGTCTCGAACACCCGCAGCATCGAAGGGGACGCGGCGCTGATCGCGCAGAACCGCGCGCGGTACCAGATCATCCAGCCCGAGGCCTTGCCCACGCGGCCCGGCACAGATCGTCCCAATATCGTGGCCTACGCGCTGCAAACCACCAATCCGAAGGGCGCGCCGATCTATCGCCGCTCGTCCTTTGCTTCCGAAAGCCGTCATCTGCGCAACTGCGCGGCCTTCGCGTCGGCAGATCTGGCGCAGGAGGAGTTCCTCGCCAATGGCGGGCCCGAGCGGGACCGTCAGAACCTCGACCCCGATGGCGACGGTTTCGCATGCACATGGGATCCGGCCCCGTTCCGGGCGGTGCGCAACTGACGGCGCACTGGCATCCCTCGCCAAATTGCGGGCCGCGGCGGGATGGCGCGCGGCCTGACCTGATTGTTCTGCACTACACGGCAATGGACTGCGCCGAAAAGGCGCGCGACTGGCTCTGCCATGCCGACGCGCAGGTGTCGGCACATTACGTGGTCGCGCCAAATGGCACGGTTTGGCAACTGGTCGACGAAGCCGACCGCGCGTGGCATGCCGGGGCAGGGGCCTGGGGGCCGGTCACGGATGTGAATTCGCGCTCCATCGGAATCGAGATCTCGAATACCGGCAGCACGCCCTTTGCAGCAAAGCAGATGGACGCGCTCGACACTCTGGTGGCCGGGATCATGGACCGGCACGCCATTCCGCCGGAACGGGTGATCGGCCATTCCGACATGGCACCGGGCCGCAAGATCGATCCCGGCCCGCGTTTCGACTGGCAAAGACTGGCGCGTCAGCGCCTCGCCATCTGGCCGGATGCACGGGGAGAAGGCGATTTCACCGAAAACGCACGCCGTTTCGGCTACACCGCCGAGGTCCCTCTCGACACGCTGCTGCACAGCTTCCGCCTGCGCTTCCGTCCGGGCATAACAGGTCCGCTCGACGACACAGACCGCGCGATCATGGCCAATCTTGCACAGCGCTGGCCGGTCGCCGCGTCCTGATCTTCTCTGTTTTCCAAATACCTCGGGGGTCTGGGGGTCGTCCATTGGGCTTGAACCAATGGCGCACAAATGAACGCCCCCCCCCAGTGTTTCCGTCGACGGAAACACGCGATGCGTCGTCGCATCGCTCGTGCGCTCAACTCAATTCGTAGGGCAGGATCCCCCGCCGATGCGGCTGGATCGTCAGCTTCCGTTCCAGCGGCGGGACCGAACGCTGGTGGCAATTTGCCCGTTCGCAGATCCGGCAGGAAATCCCGATCGGCTCAAACGCGCCGTCGCGATTCAGGTCGAGCCCATCCGCATAGACCAGCGCGCCCGCGTGTTTGACCTCGCATCCCAAAGCAATCGCATAGCGCCGGACCGGCGCGCCGAAATGCCCGCCCGTCTTGGACACATCCCGCGCCAATGAAATATACCGCACACCGTCCGGGGTTTCCGCAAGCTGTCGCAGGAACCGGCCGGGTGTCTCGAACGCACGATGTACGTTCCACAACGGACAGGCGCCCCCGAAGCGGGCGAATTGCAACCGTGTGGCCGAGTGGCGCTTGGTGATGGTGCCCGCCTGATCGACCCGGACAAAGAAGAACGGGATGCCCTTCGCGCCGGGCCTTTGCAGAGTCGAAAGGCGATGCGCCACCTGTTCGATGGACGCGCCAAAGCGGCGTGCCATCAGTTCAAGATCGTGCCGCGTGTCGTGGGCTGCCTGAAGGAATTGGCCGTAGGGCATCACGGCAGCCCCGGCAAAATAGTTCGCCAATCCCAGCCGCGCGATGGCGCGCGCGGCGTCGGATTGGAACCGACCCAGATCAAGTGTTGCATCCAAAAGCTTGCCGTGCCGCGTCAGCGCAAGTTGCAGCATCATCTGGAAGGTCTGGGTCTCGGGGGCGGCAAGCGATGACAGCGTCACCTCCTGCCGCAACTCATCAAAGCGGCGCAGTTCCGGCATATTGGCAAAGCGCACATGCAGTCCTTCGGCCTCCAGCCCGCGAATGGCGGCGCGGACGCGGTCGCTGCCGGTCAGCTTGGTCGCCACATGTTCTGCGGCCTTGTCCACGGCGTCGATGTAGTTGTCGCAGTAGTGGAAAAAGTCCCGCACTTCTTCCCAGGGCGAGGGTTGCAACTGCGCGCCTTCGCGCCCCAGCGCCTCATCCAGGGATGCCAGCCGCTCATGGGTCTGGCGATAGGCGCGGTGCAGTTCCAGAAAGGCGCGGGCCAGCCCCGGCGCGTTGGAGGCGGTCAGGCGCAGGTCGGCCACAGGGGGTGCGGCGTCGGCAAAGACCGGATCGGCCAGCGCCTCGCGCATGTCCGAGATCATGCGCTCTGCATCGCCCTGTCCCAACTCGGTGACATCGACGCCGAATTCCTGCGCCAGCGCCAGCACCACCGTGGTGGAGAGCGGGCGCTTGTTGTTCTCCATCTGGTTCAGATAGGGCAGGGACACGCCCAGCTTGGCCGCGAAATCGCGCTGGGTGATGCCCAGCCGGGTGCGGATCTCGCGCAGCTTGGCTCCGGCATAGAGTTTCTGTGTCGCCATGGCATCCTCGGGGCTTTGCAGCTTTGCAGACTGTCAGAACCGAGTTTGCAAATTCACTCTGCGCTGTCCAGCCCCGCCAGCCGCGCAGAGCGCCAGATCACAAGCTGGATCGCGATGATGGCGCAGATCGCGGTGGCCAGCATGATCCACAGCAGCGGCCATGGGCCGGACCCGGGCACCAGAAGCGCGCCCGCCAGCGCTGACAGGCCCGCGCCTCCGCCAAGCATGATCGCGCCGCCAAGGCCCGATGCCGTGCCCGCCAGATGCGGCCGCACCGACAGCATGCCCGCGGTTGCGTTGGGGATGGTCATGCCGTTTCCGAGGCCGACAAAGGTCATGAAGCCGAAGAAGGTCCATTCCGAGCCAAGGCCAAGCCAGAAAACGAGCATGGACAGGACGATCCCGGTGCAGTTGATCAGCGTTCCGACAAAGACCATGCGGTTCACCCCGATCCGGGCCGAGAACCGGCCGGACACGAAGTTCCCGAGGAAATAGCCGATCGCGGGTGCGCCGAAGAAGAAGCCCAGAACAGCTGGCGACATGCCGAAGACTTCGGTTCCGACAAAGGGGGCGCCACCCAGATAGGCAAAGAACGCGCCTGACGACATGCCCGAGGCAATCGCATAGCCCCAGAAGCGTGGGCTGGTCAGAAGCTCGGGGTACTGGGCGAACTGCTGGCCGAGACTCAGCCCGCTTGTCGCGGCGGTTTCGCCGAGATCGCTCCATGTCAGCCAGAACAGGCCAAGGCCGAGGATCAGGAGAAGCCAGAAATTCGCCTGCCAGCCGAAATACTGATCCAGCACGCCGCCGAAGGCCGGGCCGATCATCGGAACCACGGCCATGCCCATGGTGACATAGCCGATCATCGAGGCTGCCTGATCCTGCGGCACGCAGTCGCGTACCACCGCGCGGCTGAGCACCATCGCGGTCACGATCACCGCCTGCGCCATGCGGAAGCCGAGGAAGGTATAGATGTCGGGCGCATAGATGCAGCCGAGCGTCGCCAGGCAGAACCCGCCGATTCCCCACAGGATGACCGGTCGGCGGCCCAGCTTGTCGGAGATCGGACCGATCAGAACCTGAAGCACCGCATTCACACCCAGATAGACCGCGACCGACAGTTGCATCAGGCGGTATTCGGTGTTGAAATACGCGGTCATGTTGGGCAGGGACGGCAGGAAAATGTTCATGACCAACGCCGAAAGTCCTGCGAGCAGGATCAGTGTGACAATATGCGGCGGTGTGGAACGGTCGAGAAATCGGACCCGTGAGGCGTAACTCATTACCTATCGCTACGCCCGGGCTTCGGGATTGTCCATATTTGCAGGCGTAACGATACAATTTGCAGTTTTGCAAATTGCAACTGACCTCATTTCCATAGTTTGCAAATTTGCTCATTTACGCTTGAGACGCTACCGCGCCTCAGTATGTTCGCCACAAAGCGAAAAGGGACGGTCCATGAAAGACATTCTGCAAGAGTTGGAAACGCGCCGCGCCGATGCCCGTATGGGCGGCGGACAGAAACGCATCGATGCGCAGCACGCGCGGGGCAAGCTGACAGCGCGCGAGCGGGTCGAACTGCTGCTCGATGAGGGCAGCTTTGAAGAATACGATATGTTCGTGACCCATCGCTGTACCGATTTCGGGATGGAGAAGAACCGCCCCGCAGGCGATGGCGTGGTCACCGGCTGGGGTACGATCAATGGCCGGATGGTCTATGTGTTCAGCCAGGACTTCACTGTTCTGGGTGGATCGGTGTCGGCCACACATGCGATGAAGATCTGCAAAATCATGGATATGGCGATGCAGAACGGCGCGCCGGTGATCGGGATCAACGACTCGGGTGGTGCGCGGATTCAGGAAGGCGTCGACAGCCTTGCGGGCTACGGCGAGGTGTTCCAGCGCAACATCATGGCGTCGGGTGTGGTGCCGCAGATCAGCGTGATCATGGGACCGTGCGCCGGTGGTGCCGTGTATTCGCCCGCGATGACCGACTTCATCTTCATGGTGAAGGACAGCTCTTACATGTTCGTGACAGGTCCGGACGTGGTCAAGACCGTGACCAACGAGCATGTCACTGCCGAGGAACTGGGCGGCGCGACAACGCACACGCGCAAGTCGTCCGTCGCCGATGGTGCGTTCGAAAACGATGTGGAAGCACTTGCCGAAGTGCGCCGACTGGTGGACTTCCTTCCGCTGAACAACCGTCAACCCAGCCCGACGCGGCCGTTCTTCGACGATGTGGACCGGGTGGAGGATTCGCTCGACACGCTGGTGCCGGAGAACGCCAACACGCCTTACGACATGAAGGAATTGATCCTCAAGATCGCGGACGAGGGCGATTTCTACGAAATTCAGGAAGACTTCGCCAAGAACATCATCACCGGCTTTGTCCGCCTCGAAGGGCAGACCGTGGGTGTGGTGGCGAACCAGCCGATGGTGCTGGCCGGTGTTCTGGACATCGACAGCGCCCGCAAGGCTGCACGGTTCGTGCGCTTCTGCGACTGCTTCGGGATTCCGATCCTGACGCTGGTGGACGTGCCGGGCTTCCTGCCGGGCACCAGCCAGGAATACAACGGCGTCATCAAGCACGGCGCGAAACTGCTCTTTGCCTATGGCGAAGCGACAGTGCCGAAGGTGACGGTGATTACCCGCAAAAGCTATGGCGGCGCTTACGTGGTTATGGCGTCCAAGCACCTGCGTGCGGATGTGAACTATGCGTGGCCGACCTCGGAGATTGCGGTGATGGGGGCCAAGGGTGCCACCGAGATCATTCACCGTGCCGATGCGGGCAATCCGGAGAAGATCGCGGCGCACACCCAGGAATACGAGGACCGCTTTGCCAACCCGTTCGTGGCGGCAGAGCGTGGCTTCATCGACGAGGTGATCCAGCCGCGCAGCACGCGCAAGCGGGTGGCCCGTGCGTTCGCCGCGCTGCGGTCGAAGCAGCAGTCGATGCCGTGGAAGAAGCACGACAACATTCCGTTGTGATCGGAACTGAGGTGCGTGTGCGCACGCACCCTACGGGAGGAGGTCATCTGTGGCGAGAGGTGGAGCTTGGCAGCATCTGACAGCGGGCGCTCTGGCGCTTGGCGGGACAGCTGCGTTCGCCGCCGATGACCTGCTTCCTGTTCCGTCCGGCCAGCCGGTCAGCTTCCAGGAAATGCTCTGGGACCGGCCCGGCGGGGGGCTGATCTACCGCTTCCGGTTTGTTGCGCCCGAGATCGGGCAGGATGGCCGGGAATACGAGGATGTGGAAGTCGACATGCATCATCTGTGCGAAACCTTCGCCATACCGCGCCTTGCCGAGACCGGGCCGAAGCCCAGTCAGATCGTGATTTCCTTTGGTCAGGAAGAGACCGAATTCGGCGTCGCCAACGAAGACGTCATCCAGTTTTTCGAGGCGTATCGCGTCGAAGACGGAACCTGCATCTTGGAGTTTTTCTGATGCGTCCACAATATGTTGCGGCACACAGTTCAAGCCCGAACCGGTTTGAGTCTTTTGCGTCACAGGGGCGCGATGTTGCGGGCTGTGGATATCTTTTCGCCCCCGTTTCAGGGTATTCTGAGGCCGACTGCACCCAAGCAGTCATTACCTCGAACCGAGGACAGGCAGGACCAGCAGGTCTTGTTGGGTCCTTTGAACCTGACAGGAGAACAAGATGTCCAAGAGCATCAAGCTTCTTGCCGCAGTCGGTCTTTTTGCAGTCCTGTCCGCGTGCGGACAGAAGCAGGCCGAAGAAGAGTTTGTGGTTATCGACCCTGAGCCGATCAGCCACGAGCCCGCGTACACAGGCAAGTACAAGTAACCTTGAAACGGGGCGGGCAGAGGCGTCCGCCCCCTTTTCCCGATCGCTTCGCGGGGGTGTCCCATGCTGAAGCATCGCGGCTTTCCGGGGCGGCTTCCCGGTACGGATTTCCAGTTCGTCATTCGCAGACCGAACCCCAAGGGGGTGACGCCGCTGATCAAGCGCGAGCGGTACCGCGACCGCAAGGCCGTGGATCGCAAGGCCGACACGGCTTTCATGGCGGCACTTTGGGCGCATTTCGGGGATGAACCCTTTGAGCGGGGCAATCTCGATGCCGGGCGACTGAGCTGGCTCTTCGGGCGCGAAGTGCTGCCCTATGACGACCCGTTCGATCCTGTCAGCTATGAAGCTCTGCTGATCATCAACGAGCCCGTGGCGCGGGCGTCGTTCCCCGAAGCCTTCGACGATGGGGAATGGGCGTGATGTTGCTGACGGTGCTGAGGAATGCGCGGGAAAAGGCCGATACCTTGGGTTGTGCAACATCCAAGATTGACGCGTTACGCGGTTCTGACACTGTGGACATGTTCCTAGTGACATGGCGTTGGCAGATTGCGCCAGTTGTTCACCGTTACCCTTCCCCTGTCGGGCGTCTTGGTCATACCCCATGCCAAGCGCCCGACTTTTTGCGTTCTGAAACAGGATGTTACAGTTTAAGGCAAGGTTTTGCCCAATCGCGCGGGTTTTCCGCTGAGGGCTGGAACCGGGCCGCGATCCGGGGTGTTACTGCTCTTCAGGCAACGACCTGCAAAGGAGCAGACAGATGGACACTCACAACATCAAACCGGCATCGGCTTTTGCCCTCGTTGCGCTGCTGGGCCTCGCGGCCTGTGGCGACACTCTTGGGGAACAGGTGCTGCTTGGCGGCGCGGCGGGCGGCGGGACAGCCGCGGCAGCCGGAGGCGACCCGCTCACGGGGGCAGCTGTCGGAGCTGCGGCCAATGTCGCCTATTGCCAAACCTATCCGGAACGCTGCTGACGCATCGGGCCACCACTCTTCCATTCGAAATGCGACCGTCCGGGCTTGCCGCCCGGGCGGTCTTTTTCATGCCATCGCTGCGGGACATGTCCCGGGCCAAGAAAAGACTGACGGAAAGGGACAGACATGTTCGACAAGATCCTGATTGCCAACCGAGGCGAGATTGCCTGCCGGGTGATCAAGACCGCCCGCAAGATGGGCATCAAGACCGTGGCGATTTATTCGGACGCCGACAAGCACGCGCTGCATGTCGAAATGGCAGACGAGGCGGTACATATCGGCCCGCCGCCGGCGAACCAGTCCTATATCGTCATCGACAAGGTGATGGACGCGATCAAGCAGACGGGCGCACAGGCGGTGCATCCGGGCTACGGCTTCCTGTCGGAGAACCCGAAGTTTGCCGAGGCGCTTGAGGCTGCGGGCGTTGCCTTCATCGGACCGCCGAAAGGGGCGATCGAGGCGATGGGGGACAAGATCACCTCCAAGAAGATTGCGCAGGAGGCCAAGGTGTCCACCGTGCCGGGCTACATGGGTCTGATCGAGGATGCCGAAGAGGCGGTGAAGATCTCGAACGAGATCGGCTACCCGGTGATGATCAAGGCCTCCGCCGGCGGTGGCGGCAAGGGCATGCGGATCGCGTGGAACGACACCGAGGCGCGCGAGGGCTTCCAGTCGTCCAAGAACGAGGCTGCAAACAGCTTTGGCGATGACCGGATCTTCATCGAAAAGTTCGTCACCCAGCCGCGTCACATCGAGATCCAGGTGCTGTGCGATGCGCATGGCAACGGGATCTACCTGAACGAGCGGGAATGTTCGATCCAGCGCCGCAACCAGAAGGTGGTTGAAGAAGCGCCGTCGCCCTTCCTTGACGAGGCCACCCGCAAGGCGATGGGCGAACAGTCGGTCGCTCTGGCCAAGGCGGTGGGATACGCCAGCGCGGGCACGGTGGAATTCATCGTCGATGGCGAGAAGAACTTCTACTTCCTCGAGATGAACACCCGTCTTCAGGTGGAACACCCGGTGACAGAACTGATCACCGGTGTCGATCTGGTCGAACAGATGATCCGCGTTGCCAATGGTGAGCCGCTGACGATCACGCAGGACGATGTGAAAATCAACGGCTGGGCCATCGAGAACCGCCTTTACGCCGAAGACCCGTATCGCGGCTTCCTGCCGTCGATCGGTCGTCTGACCCGGTACCGCCCGCCGGCAGAGGGGGAACTCGGTGCGGGTTTGGTGCGCAATGACACCGGCGTCTACGAAGGCGGTGAGATCAGCATGTATTACGACCCCATGATCGCCAAGCTCTGCACCTGGGCGCCGAGCCGGGGCGAGGCCATCGAGGTGATGCGCACGGCGCTCGACAGTTTCGAGGTCGAGGGCATCGGACACAACCTGCCGTTCCTGTCAGCGGTGATGGACCACCCGAAATTCATCTCGGGTGACATGACCACGGCCTTTATCGCCGAGGAATACCCCGACGGATTTGAGGGCGTTACGCTGGACGACGACGCTCTGCGCGGTATCGCGGCGGCCTGTGCGGCGATGAACCGGGTTGCCGAAATCCGGCGGACCCGTATCACCGGAACGCTCGACAACCACGAGCGCCATGTCGGTGAAGACTGGAACGTCGCACTGCAGGGGCAGGATTTCGACGTGACCATCGCGGCGGATCATGGCGGGTCGACCGTCACGTTCACCGATGGGTCGGAGATCCGCGTGAGCGGTGACTGGACGCCAGGGGATCAGCTTGCCCGCATGACGGTCAACGGTGCGCCTTTGGTGATGAAGGTCGGCAAAATACCGGGCGGGTTCCGTATCCGGTCGCGCGGGGCCGAGTTGAAGGTCCATGTCCGTACGCCGCGTCAGGCGGAACTTGCCCGCAAGATGCCCGAGAAGGTTCCACCGGACACCTCCAAGATGCTTCTCTGTCCGATGCCGGGTCTGATCGTGAAGGTCGACGTGGAAGAGGGACAGGAAGTGCAGGAAGGTCAGGCGCTGTGCACTGTCGAGGCGATGAAGATGGAAAACATCCTGCGCGCCGAACGCAAAGGCGTCGTCTCCAAGATCAACGCGGCGGCTGGCGACAGTCTTGCCGTGGACGACGTGATCATGGAGTTCGAATAATCAATGACCCTTGCCTGCGCGATATCACGCCACATGGGCACCGGTTCGACTGGTGCTCCCATGGGGATGTCGGGCAGGCTGTCCGGCTGCGGGATCAGGACTCAGAGGCCCGATGCCCGGCGGTCGCGGATTTCCTGCTGCCGGATCGGCATCTTGTCGATGGAACGGGTCAGCTCTCGCACGCTCCACGGCAGGGGTTTGCGCAGTTTGACCTGCCCATCCTTGCCGATCAGCGCCAGCATGAAGCCCCGGGGGCGCAGCTTCGTGCGCACATCGGTCTGTGCGGCCGGATCGGTGTCCGTGATGACCACGACATCGCGTTCGCGCAATTCGTCCAGTTCGCGGGTCAGGTATTGCATCTGTTGGATGAAGAGCGGGTCCGCCGGGGAATTTGCAAAGACCAGCACAGGGCGGGCGATCCAGAGATATTCATCAAGATTGACGTCTTTGGCATCGAAAATCACCTGCACCTCTTCCGCTTCCGCCTGCACGGAGGTGTCCGCAGCGTTTGCGGACAGAGGTAGGATCGCTGCGGCAAGCGCCAGAATGAGTGGTCTGAATGTCTTCATATTCCAAAACATAGTGCGGGCTTCTTCCAATGCGAAGGGGCCGCTGCACAGCCACGTACAAAATTTCGGCATTCAGCCGGGCGACCGTACGAAGAGGGCGTGATGCAGGAACAGACGCATACCGATCAACCGGGCAGCCGCAGGGGGCTGCCCATCGGGGCCGTGCATGGGCCGGCACCGCTACGAACACACCATGCCGCGATCCGCTGCACATGCGGATCCGGCTTTGACGAGAACCAGAGGACCACATCACGATGACAGCCAAGAAAGACACATGGCGCGCTCTTGCGGAAAAAGAACTCCGGGGCAAGCCGCTGGATGCGCTGACCTGGAAGACGCTGGAAGGCATCGAGGTACAACCGCTTTACACGGAAGACGACATCAAGGACCTGCCGCATCTGGGCACGATCCCCGGCGAAGCGCCGTTCACGCGCGGTGTAAAGGCCACCATGTATGCGGGCCGTCCCTGGACGATCCGGCAATATGCGGGCTTTTCCACCGCCGAAGAGTCGAACGCGTTCTACCGCAAGAACCTTGCTGCCGGTCAGCAGGGCGTGTCCGTCGCCTTCGACCTTGCCACGCACCGCGGCTATGACAGCGACCACGAGCGTGTGGTGGGGGACGTGGGAAAGGCCGGCGTTGCCATCGACAGCGTCGAGGACATGAAGATCCTCTTTGACGGCATACCGCTCGATCAGGTCAGCGTCTCGATGACGATGAACGGTGCGGTCATTCCGATCCTCGCCAGTTTCATCGTTGCAGGCGAAGAGCAGGGGCATGACCGCGCTGTGCTGTCCGGCACCATCCAGAACGACATCCTCAAGGAGTTCATGGTCCGCAACACCTATGTCTACCCTCCCGAGCCGTCGATGCGGATCATCGCAGACATCATCGAATACACCTCGAACGAGATGCCGAAGTTCAACTCGATCTCGATCTCGGGCTACCACATGCAGGAAGCGGGCGCGAACCTCGTTCAGGAGTTGGCCTACACATTGGCGGACGGCAAGGAATACGTGCAGACCGCGATGGCGCGGGGCATGGATGTGGACAAGTTCGCCGGACGTCTGTCGTTCTTCTTTGCCATCGGCAAGAACTTCTTCATGGAAGCGGCCAAGCTGCGCGCGGCGCGTCTGCTTTGGCACCGGATCATGACCGATCTGGGCGCAAAGAATGACCGCTCCAAGATGCTGCGAACACACTGCCAGACCTCGGGTGTGTCGCTGGCCGAGCAGGATCCATACAACAACGTGATCCGCACCGCCTATGAGGCGATGAGCGCGGTTCTGGGCGGTACACAGTCGCTGCACACCAACGCGCTGGACGAAGCCATTGCACTGCCGACCGAGTTCAGTGCCCGCATCGCGCGGAACACGCAGTTGATCCTTCAGGAAGAAACCGGCGTGACCAAGGTGGTCGATCCGCTTGCCGGGTCTTACTACGTTGAAAAACTGACCCATGATCTGGCTGAAGCGGCGTGGAAGCTGATCGAAGAGGTCGACGAGATGGGCGGCATGACCAAGGCCGTTGCCTCTGGGATGCCGAAGCTGCGGATCGAGGAAACGGCGGCGCAGCGGCAGGCGGATATCGACCGGGGCACCGATGTGATCGTGGGTGTGAACAAGTACCGGCTCGCCAAGGAAGATCCGCTCGACATTCTGGACGTGGACAACGTCAAGGTTCGGCAGAGCCAGATCGACCGCCTCGAGAAGATCCGTGCGACCCGCGATCAGGCGGCCTGCGATGCGGCTCTGGCCGAACTTGAGAAACGTGCGGCCGAAGGCGGCAATCTGTTGGAGGCGGCGGTAGAAGCATCCCGCGCCCGCGCCACAGTAGGAGAAATCAGCATGGCGATGGAAAAGGTGTTCGGCCGTCACCGGGCCGAGGTGAAGACATTGGCCGGCGTCTATGGCGCGGCATACGAGGGCGACGAAGGCTTTGCGGCGATCCAGCGTTCGGTCGAGGCGTTCGCCGAGGATGAGGGCCGCCGCCCGCGGATGCTTGTGGTCAAGATGGGGCAGGACGGCCATGACCGGGGCGCGAAGGTCATCGCGACGGCCTTTGCCGATATCGGCTTTGACGTCGATGTGGGCCCGCTGTTCCAGACACCGGCCGAAGCGGCGCAGGACGCCATCGACAACGATGTGCATGTGATCGGGATCTCAAGCCAGGCCGCAGGGCACAAGACGCTGGCGCCGCAGCTGGTGCAGGAGCTGAAGGCGCAGGGTGCAGGCGACATTCTGGTGATCTGCGGCGGGGTCATTCCGCAGCAGGACTACCAGTTCCTCTATGATGCCGGGGTCAAGGCGATCTTCGGTCCGGGCACCAACATTCCGGAGGCGGCGCAGGACATCCTGCGGCTCATCCGCGAAGCACGCGGCTGATCTGAAGGCGCGCGGACGCGTCCACGCGTCTGCGATTTTCCGTTGACGGAAAATCCGTGGCATGTGTCGATGTACGTATGGACTTCGAACTCGATCATATCGCGGTGGCTGGCGAGACGCTGGCCGATGCCGTTGAACACTCCGAAGCGGTGCTGGGTGTGCCGCTTCTTCCCGGCGGGCAGCACAGCCATTTCGCCACCCACAACCAGCTTCTCGGGCTCGAGGACGGACTTTATTTCGAGGCCATCGCCATCGACCCGTCGCAGCCGACGCCAGCGTTCCCGCGCTGGTTCGGGCTGGATGAGTTCCGGGGTGCGGCGCGACTCGACAAATGGATCATCCGCTGTTCGGACATCGCAGCAGCGCAGGATGCGTTTCCCGAAGCCGGAGCGCCGGTTCGGCTGTCTCGGGGCCATCTGAGCTGGACGATGCTTGTGCCGCGCGATGGCCGCTTGCCGTTTGGCGGGCAGTTTCCGGCGATCATTCAATGGCATACCGATACCCCTCCGGGGCAGACTCTGTCCTCGTCCGGGCTGCGCCTGCGCAGCCTGACGGTGTCGGGTCCGGATGCACATGCTCTGGCTGAACGGCTTTCTCCTGCGTTTCGGGACGCGCGTGTTCGGTTCGAAACGGCAGACGACCGGGAATTGGTTGCGGAGTTCACCGCGCCGGACGGCACGTCGCTGGTGCTCAGATGATCATCCGTCCGGGGCGACCCGAGGATGCGGCGCCACTGACGGCGATCCTGAACGATGTGATCGACAACACGACCATCACCTTTACCTCGGACCGGAAGACCGAAGCGATGGTCCGTGACGACATCGCGTCGCGTGGCCCGGCCTATCAGGTTGTCGAGATCGATGGCGTTGCCGCGGGCTACGCGAGTTTCTTCCCGTTTCGCAGCGGTCCTGGGTATGCTTGGACGAAAGAACATTCCATAGCGCTGGGGCAGGGTGCGCGGGGTCAGGGTGCCGGACGAGCCCTGATGACGGCTCTGGAAGAGGTTGCGCGCGGGGAGGGGGTGCATTCCCTCATCGCCGGTGTCAGTGGCGAAAACCCGTCCGGCCGCGCGTTTCATGTGGCAATCGGATTTGTCGAAGTCGCCACTCTGCCCGAGGTGGGGTTCAAGTTCGGGCGCTGGATCGACCTTGTGCTGATGCAGAAAAAGCTCTGATGCCGCACTGACAATTTGCGTGCTCTGCCATAGACTGAAGGCATGTCGATCTGGACACGCATTGCGGACGCCGTTTCGGCCCTTGCCTCGGGCGAGGGCCTGGCTGCGGTGTTCGACCGGCTGCGGACGCCACCGGAAAAGACCGTGGCGTTTACCATTGCCGTGATCGCCCTGTCGGCCAAGATGGCGAAGGCTGACGGGCTTGTGACCCGTGACGAGGTCATGGCCTTTCGCGAGGTGTTTCACATTCCGCCCGAGGACGAGGCGGGTGCGGCACGCGTGTTCAACCTTGCGCGTCAGGACGTGGCCGGATTCGAGGATTATGCCAAACGCATTCGCGCGATGTTCGGACAGGATCAGGGTACGCTTTGCGATCTGATGGAAGGTCTGTTTCATATCGCGATGGCTGATGGCACCTATCATCCGGGCGAAGATGCGTTCCTGCTGCGGGTGGCTGAAATCTTCGAACTGCCGGAAAGTTCGTTCCGCCGCCTCAGAACGCGCTTTGTGCCCGATGCCGCACCCGACCCCTATGACGTGCTTGGGGTCTCGCCGGATATGCCGCTTTCGGAAATCCGCTCTGCGTGGCGTCAACTGGTGCGCGACAGCCATCCGGACCGGATGATCGCCCGTGGGGTGCCGGAGGAGGCGGTCAAGCTGTCGGAGCGTCGTCTCATCGATATCAACCGCGCCTGGGAGGAAATCGCGGCGCGGGAGCACGCCTGAAGCGGCACGGATGAGACTTGCCACCTACAATGTCGAATGGTTCGACGCGCTGTTCGACGATAGCGGGCAGCTTCTCGTGGACGACGCATGGTCCGCCCGCCACAACGTGACCCGGGCCATGCAGATCGAGGCCTTGGGCATCGTCTTTACCGCCATGGACGCGGACGCGGTGATGGTGGTCGAAGCGCCCGACACAAACCGGCAGCGCGACACGGTGCGCGCGCTCGAGGGCTTTGCCGAGGCGTTCAGTCTTCGGGCCCGCAGGGCGGTCATGGGCTTCAGCAATGACACCCAGCAGGAGATTGCATTGCTGTACGATCCGGACATCGTGTCGGCCCGGCATGATCCGAGAGGGCAGGCTCCGGTGCCGGGCGCGCCGCAGGTCGATGGTGCGCCCCGCTTTGACGGCACTTTCCGCATCGACCTCGATATCGACGCGACCGAGGACCGGGTGGTGTTCTCCAAGCCGCCGCTGGAAGTGGCAATGACGGTGCGGGCCACAGGGGAAACGATCCGCCTGATCGGTGCGCATCTGAAATCCAAGGCCCCCCATGGCGCAACCAACCGAGACGAGGTGATGCGCCTGTCGATTGCCAACCGCCGCAAGCAGCTTGCGCAGGCGATCTGGTTGCGGACCCGGGTGGCCGAACATCTGGACGCCGCAGAGCCGCTGATCGTCATGGGCGATCTGAACGACGGTCCGGGGCTTGATGAGTATGAGCATCTGTTCGGGCGCAGCTCGGTCGAGATTGTCATGGGGCACGGAGATCATGTGCTCTTCGATCCCAACGCGGCGCAGGCTCTGTCCCGCAAGTTCGGCCCCCAGCCCACCACGGCACGGTTCTACCTGTCTCAGGAAGAGCGGTATCTTCAGGCGCTGCTGGACTACGTGATGGTGTCTCCTGATCTGCGGGAAAAGGCGGTCCGGTGGCGCATCTGGCACCCGTTCGACGATCCGGCCTGCTGGAAGACGGTCGAACTGCGCGAGGCCTTGCTGACCGCGTCGGATCACTTCCCGGTGACGCTGGATCTTGATCTCTGAGGTGAAATCCGCGCCGGGATCGCTTATATTGGCCGCATGAAACAGATTTCTGCATATGCGCTTGCGGCGGCCCTTCTTGCGACGGGCGCATCCGCCGAGGAAAACGGCACCAGCCTCATGGAAGAGGGGGCTAAGCTGTTTTTCCGGGGATTGATGGAAGAAATGGAACCCGCCCTGCGTGAACTCGAAGGGCTGGCCGAAGACATTGAACCGGCGCTGCGCAGTTTTGCCGAGGAGATGGGACCGGCTCTGCGGGAGCTGATGGCGCAGGTCGAGGATTGGTCCGCCTATGAGCCGCCGGTGGTATTGCCCAACGGGGACATTCTTCTCAAACGCAAGCAGGACGCGCCGCCGCTTGATGATCTCCCGCCGCCCGAGGACGGCGAGATCGACATCTGACCCTTACTCAGCGGGCTGTGCGTAGGCTGTCTGGCGCGCGGGCTTCAGCGCCGCGTTGGTGAGCAGCGCGCCCCCGGCGATCGACAGAATGGCGAGCAGTGCCGCGAAGGAAAGGGTCGGCACGCCAGCGAGACCCGCGCCCACGGTGCAGCCGCCGGCCAGAACGCCACCGACACCCATAAGAACCGCACCACCCGCATAGCGACCGGTTTCTGCCGGTGCGTGGAAGGATTGCCACTGGAAGCTGCCGAAGATCAGCGAGGACACCAGCGCCCCGATCACCACGCCGCCGATCAGGCCCACACCGAAATTGGCGGGGATCGAGGTAGAGGCGACGGTCCAGAAGAGCGTGTCGGCAAAGGGTGCGGTGAACGACAGGCTTTCCAGCGCCACCGGGTCGAAATCGTCATAGAGGACGAAGCCCGTTCCAACCCACCCTGCCGGCACCAAGGCCCCCAGAAGTGCAGCCATTACCAGTGTGATGACCCGGTTTCCTGAGCGGGCTGCAATGGCCAGTGCGACAGCGGCGATGATCACGGACCAGACCAACGCGCCGCCGGGCAGCGCGGCCAGAGAGACAGTGTCGCCCAACGAAACGGTGACGGAACCCAGTGTCGTGCGGACCGGGGCCAGTATGCCTTTCAGCGTTGCATGGGCGGTGATGGCGAAGACCAGCAGCACAAAGACGGCGCGCAGGTTGCCGCTGGCAGACAGCACGGTCAGCCGCGAGACACAGCCACGCGTCAGCACCATCCCGGCGCCGAACATCAACCCGCCGAGCACGATGGCGAGGATCGGCAACTCTCCGGACATGAAGCGGTGGTCGTCGAAGGTGATGAAGCCGGACAGAACTGCGGCCTGAGTGCCAAGCACGGCCACGGCCAGCGCGGTCAACCAGACGCCGAGCGCCTGTTTGCGGTCGTCCCCGACGAGCCCGCGGCGGAAGCAGAATTTCGTGCGCTCGGCCAGCAGACCGAACACGGCGCCAAGGACCAGCGCCAGACCCACCGCCACTTGCGGCGCGGTGTAATTCTCAAAGCCCAGGGATTCGAACATGGGTCGCTCCTTCCATTTGCCTTGAGGCCAGATGGAGGGAATATATTCCTGCGGCAAGGGTGGGGCAGCGCCTTTGAGGCGCTCCCTGGGGGATTGGGTCTTGGGATTTCGCTTCAGGCCAGAACGCTGTTCCGATTTTTCAAGAAAAATCGGGTCCGGCGTTCGGCGGCGGGCGTGCTCCTCAAGCCGATCAATCTTATTTCACTTGTACGCCTGTCACCGGCCCCGGATGCGGGGGTCCAGCGCGTCGCGCAGGCCGTCACCCAGATAGTTCACGCTCAGCACCGTCAGCGAGATCGCGATGCCCGGCAGGTAGACCCGTTCGGGGAACTGCTGCATCCGCTGTACCGCGTCGGCGAGCATCTTGCCCCATGTCGGGAAGTCGGACGGGAAACCGACGCCAAGGAAGCTGAGCGCGCTTTCGGTGATGATCGCGGTGGCGAGGCCAAGCGTGGCCGAGACCATGATCGGTGACAGCACGTTGGGCAGCAGGTGACGCTGCACGATGCGGAAGGGCGTGGTGCCAATGGAGCGCGCAGCCAGAATGAACTCACGTTCCTTGAGCGCGAGGATATCGCCGCGCACGATGCGGGCGGTGGGCATCCAGCTTGTTATGGCGATGATGCCGACGATCAGCACGAACATCCCGCCTTCGGGACCGAATGCCTCGCGCAGGGGCTGGCGGAAGAGCGTCACAGCCACCAGCAGCAGGGGCAGGATCGGCAGCGACAGGAACAGGTCTGTGAGACGCATGAGCAGCCCGTCGGCCTTGCGCACGAACCCCGCCAGAACACCGACCGTGGTGCCGATGATCAGGCTCAGAACCATTGCGGCCCAACCGACGGCCATGGATGTCCGCCCGCCCTGGATGATCTGCGCGAGCTGATCGCGGCCCAGCTGATCCGTGCCGAACGGGCGGTTCCAGGCGACCTTGGCCCCGCTGTCCCACAGAAGGTTCCAGATCGGGCGCAGGTCCTTGTTGCGGATGTCGAGCTTCTGCGCGTCCACCTGCCAGAGATACGGGCCAAGCAGGACGGCCAGAGTGATGAACAGCAGAAACCCGCCGCCGAACATGGCGCCCTTGTGCTTGCGGAACTGGTCCCAGACATCGAGCCATTGGCTGCGCGGCGGCTCCAGCGGGCCTTTGTCGGCCAGCGCTTCGATCGGGGTCGGAGTGGCTTGGACGGGCTCAGTCATAGCGGATCCTCGGGTCGAGAAGGCCGTAGAGGATATCGGCAATCAGGTTGAAGAGAACGATCAGCACGGCAAAGATGAAGGTCAGCGTCATCACCATCGGCAGGTCATTGGCAAAGAGCGCCGTGATCAGAAGCTGCCCGATGCCATTCACCTTGAACACGTTCTCGGTGATGATCGCGCCGCCGAAGATCGACGGCACGTTGAGTGCGATGACGGTGATGACCGGGATCATCGAATTGCGCAGCACGTGCACGGTCACAACGACAGCCTCGCTCAGACCTTTTGCCCGGGCGGTGCGCACGTAGTCCTGATTCAGGTTGTCCAGCATCGACGCGCGCATGTAGCGGCTGATCTGCGCCGTGGTCTGAAGGGCCAGTACCATCACCGGCAGGATCATCTGCTGAAGCTGGTATTTGAAGCTGGCCCAGTCGTTCACCACATGGGTTGTGTCATAAATCGACGGGAACCAGCCCAGCTGTACGGAGAAGATCACGATCAGCAGCGGGCCGGTGAAGAACGGCGGGATCGAAAAGCCGATCATCGTGATGAACGTCCCGGACTGGTCGAAGACCGAATACTGCCGGTAGGCCGAATAGATGCCGATGGGCAGGGCGATCAGGATGCCCACCACGTAGGCCATGCCAACGACCCAGAGCGTTTGCGGGATGCGCTGGATCACGATGTCCATCACCGGCGAACGGGTCTGCCAGGAGATGACGCGCAGTTCGCCCTGGTAAAGCTGGGTGTCCGGCAGCCAGCCCAGAAGGGTGCTTGAATTGGTCAGCCAGTCGATAAAGACCTTTGGCTCCAGCCAGAAGACCTGCACCAGCCATTTCCAGTATTGCACCAGCGGTGGTTCACCCACCCCAAGCGCCTCGCGCATCTTCTGCTTCACCTCGGGCGGTACCGTCAGGGGTACCTGCGCCATCGGGTCACCGGGGGCGAGCTGGAGCAGCATGAATATGACAAAACTGATGAACAGAAGCGTCGGAACGGCAAGAACAAGTCGTCGGACGGCGAAGGTCAGCATCGTGTGGCGCCTCGGGTCATTAGTCTTTTACGGGAAACGAAAAGCAGGGTGGGCATGGTGCCCACCCTGCGATCACAGGCGTGCGATCATTTGGACTTGATGCGGTACCAGTCCGCAACGTTCCACAGTTCGCTGTCCCAAACGTTCAGCACGACACCGCCAAGGGTGGTTGCGTGTGCCGAAAGACGACCACGGTGCACCAGCGGGATCATCCCGCCGTTGTCGACCATCATCCCGCTCAGCTCACGGCCGATGCGCTGACGCTCTGCCATGTCTGCGGTCTTGGTCAGCTCTGCATGCAGCGCGTCGAACTCTTCCATGCAGAAGCGGCTGATGTTTTCACCCTGCCACTGTGTTTCCGGGCGCGGAGCCTTGTCGCACAGGCCGTTGCCGAGATAGGTCTGCGGGTCGGTGCCGTTGAAGGTGTTCGCGTACATTTCCACGTCTGCGTAGAACTTCTGGAACGTGTCGGGCGAACCCGGGTCACCACCGAAGAAGACCGACGCATCGATGTTGCGCAGTTCGACTTCAAAGCCGATCTGTTCCCACCATTCCTTGATCAGCGCCTGGAAGTCCTGACGGACGGCGTTGGTCGAGGTCTGGTAAAGGATCGAAAGCGGCACGCCGTTGTGCTCGCGCACGCCGTCGCCGTCGCTGTCGACGATGCCTGCGCCATCGAGAAGCGCTTTCGCGCCGTCGAGGTCCTGCACGTCACAGCCGTCGAATGTGGACGCAAACGCTTCGGGGGCCGGAACCCACGAGCAGCCGATCTTGCCGGCTTGACCATAGCCGATTTCCACCAGCAGCGGGCGGTCGATTGCCATCGACATCGCCTTGTAGACCGCCGGTTCCTGCAGGAACGGATGCGGGTGCGCCGCGGTGGAACGCTCGCCTTCGGGCAGGTTCGGATCAGGGTTGGTCTGGTTGATCATGATGCGCTCGAGCAGCGGGCCGAAGCCTGCGATCGGAACGCCTTTGCCGCCTTCCTGCATCTGCGCAATCACGTCGGGTGCCAGCTGGAGGTTCCAGGCGTAGTCGAATTCACCGGTTTCCATCACGGCCTGACCTGCTGCGCGGGCATCGCCGCCGCCTTTGAAGGTCACGCTTGCGAAGGCGGGCTTCGCCGGATCACGGTAGTTTTCGTTTGCGGCCATGGTGATCACGTCGTTCGGCTTGAACTCGGTGACGACAAACGGGCCGGTGCCGATCGGGTTGAAGTTCTGCTCGGTGCAGGTGGAGGCCGCCGCGCCCATGCAGCTTTCGAACTGCGCTTTCTGCAGGATCGGGCTTTCGCCACCCACAAACGGGCCATAGGGGTTCGGGGTCGGGCCGCCGAAATTCACGACGACGGTCAGGTCGTCCGGGGTCTCGACGCTGGTGACGCCTTCGAATTTGGTGATCTGTGCGCAGCCGCCTTCGGGATGCGTGCAGTACGCGTGGGTGAAGGCCACGTCCGCAGAAGTGAACGCGCTGCCATCCGACCATGTCAGTCCGGGGGTGATTTTCCACGTGATCGAGGTCAGGTCTTCGCTGACGCCGCCATTGGCGACCGTCGGGATCTCTTCGACGAGCCACGGAACCAGCTCGCCTTTTTCGTTATAGCGCGCCAGCGGTTCGATGATCATCGACGCGGATTCCACGTCTTTCGTCCCGCCCGACAGGAACGGGTTCAGAATCGACGGAGCCTGCCAGTAGATGATCTTGACCTCGCCGTCGGCGCCACGCTCGGCAAACGCGGCAGGCGCAAGTGCAACGGCAGCCGCAGCACCCATGAGTAGGGATTTGAGTTTCATTCGTCTCTCCTTGTTGGACACAGTTTTTCCGTGTCGTTCTCGTTGTGGTGGGAAACTCCGGGATTTGCTCCGTCGCGGCGCCATGCGGATCACACAGGTTCACGTTTGACAAAACGCAGGTCTTTTTCCCCCTGATTGCGCATCGAAACAGCTTTTGAGCAAAATGCAAGTCCTCTGGGAGCGATAACAGAGGCGACGTGGAGACAGCGTTTGACTCTGGCGGAACTGTGGTTAGCGTTTGGGCAACGTCAGAATAAGGACCGCGCCCATGCCGGACGGCAGCATTGCCCAGATTCAGAATCTTCGCGTTGAATTCCAGACAAAGTCCGGAACCGTGGTGGGGGTTGAAGACGTCTCGTTCGAGATCAATCCCGGCGAAACCGTTTGCGTGGTGGGCGAATCCGGGTCGGGCAAATCGGTGTCCTCGCTGGCTCTAATGCGGCTTATCGAGTTCGGCGGCGGCGACATTGCGGGCGGGCGCCTGCTTTTCGATCGCAAGGATCAGGGCAAGGTCGATCTGTCGGAAACCGATCAGGATCTGATGCGCACGATCCGGGGCAACGAGATCGGTATGATTTTCCAGGAGCCGATGACCGCGCTCAACCCGGTGTTCACGGTGGGGCGGCAGCTGACCGAAGGGTTGCGGCTGCACAAGGGCATGTCGCGGGCACAGGCCGAAGCGCGGGCACTGGAGCTTCTGCGTCAGGTGCGCATCCCGGAACCGGAACGGCGGCTGAAACAGTATCCGCACGAACTGTCCGGCGGGATGCGGCAGCGCGTGGTCATCGCGATGGCGCTCGCCTGTGAACCGCGTCTGCTGATCGCGGACGAGCCGACGACAGCGCTGGACGTGACAATCCAGGCCGAGATTCTGGCTCTGATGGACCGGCTCAAGCGTGAGACCGGCACGGCCGTGATGTTCATCACGCATGACATGGCCGTGGTCGCGCAGATGGCTGACCGCGTTGTGGTGATGTTCCGCGGGAACAAGGTTGAAGAAGGCACGGTCGAAGAGATTTTCGAAAACCCGCAGCACCCCTACACGCAGGCGTTGCTGGCAGCAGTTCCCAAGCTGGGCGAAATGACAGGCACCGATCTGCCGCGCCCGATGCGTCTGCTTGGGCGGGACGGGTCTGACGTGCCGCCGATCACCGGATCGGACGAGGTTCTGCTGGAGGTCAAACACCTCACGACGCGGTTTCCGGTCAAGGGGGGCTTCTTCCGTCGCACCGTTGCGAATGTGCACGCGGTCGAGGACGTGTCCTTTTCCGTAAACAAGGGGCAGACGCTCAGTCTTGTGGGCGAATCCGGCTGCGGGAAATCGACGGCGGGGCGGTCCATTCTGAGGCTGGTGGAGCCGCAGACGGGCAGCATCTTCCTTGATGGTAAGGACATCATGGCGCTCAGTCAGCCCGAACTGCGCAATGCGCGGCGCGACATGCAGATGGTGTTCCAGGATCCGTTTGCCTCGCTCAATCCGCAGATGCAGCTGGCCGATCAGGTCTCGGAGCCGATGCGCAATTTCGGTATGGGATCCAGTGCGGAGATGCGCAAACGGGTCGAAATGCTGTTCGACCGGGTCGAACTGCCGCGCAGTTTCATGCAGCGCTATCCGCATGAATTGTCCGGTGGACAGCGTCAGCGGATCGCGATTGCCCGCGCACTGGCGCTGAACCCCAAGCTCATCGTTGCGGACGAGGCGGTATCGGCGCTCGATGTGTCGGTGCAGGCGCAGGTGTTGAACCTGATGCTGGAACTTCAGGCAGAACTGGGACTGTCCTATCTTTTCATCAGTCACGACATGGCCGTGGTCGAACGAGTGAGCCATTATGTCGGGGTGATGTATCTGGGACGGATTGTGGAGCTTGGCCCACGTCGGGCAGTGTTTGAGAACCCGCAGCATCCCTATACGCAGGCACTTATGAAAGCGGTGCCGATTGCCGATCCGCGCAAGCGCAAGTCAGAGAAAGATCTGAATTTCAAACCGATTCCCTCGCCGATCCACGGTCTTGACTACGATCCGGCTCCCTCGGAGTACCGCGAAGTCGAACCCGGTCACAAAGTGCTGATCACCGACAGCGGCTACTGACCACATGCGGTTTGGCCTGTAGGCTCAACCCATGAAACGGTTTCTGTTGCGTCTTTTGCGTGGGGGTATGGCGGTGTTTGCGCTGGTGACCCTGGTTGCCTGCGCGCTGCATGTCACCAACAGCGACTCTGACGTGTCGGTACAGGCCCCCGAAGGCGACGCACTTCGGATCGCCAGCTACAACGTGCACTACATCATCCTCGGGCAGGAGACCGGGGCTTGGTCCGTCGGTGACTGGGATCGTCGGAAAGCGCCATTGGACAAGGCTTTCAAGGCGTTACGGGCCGATATTGTTGCGTTTCAGGAGATGGAAAGCTTTCAGCGCGGCAGCGATGGCTCGGTCAATCTGGCCCGCGACTACCTGTTGGATCAGAATTCGGAATACAGTGTGACGGCCACCGGAGACTGGCGCGAATTTCCATCGACACAGCCTTTCTTCTATTTGAAGAAACGTCTGCAACCACTTGAACAGGGATGGTTTTTCTTTTCCGAAACGCCGGATGTGATCTATTCACGGACCTTCAACGGGTCTTACCCGGCCTTTGCGTCCTGGGCGCGGTTTGAGGACCGCGACACGGGGGATCGGTTCCGTGTGGTGAATGTGCATTTCGAATATTCCAGCCGCTCGAACCGCCGGCTGTCGGCAGAATTGGTGCGGGATCGTCTGACGCCGTGGACCGAGGCCGGAGAGACCGTGTTTCTGGTTGGCGATCTCAATGCGCTGCACGGGTCGCGCACGATGGACATACTCGAAGAGTCTGGTGTCCGATTCGATCAGACGCCCGGCGCGACGTACTACTTGAACAGAGGCGTGCATCTTATTGGAGCCATTGACCATTTAAGCCGCACACCGGATGTTGATCTCGCCGCCGGACCAGTTGTTCTGCAAGAGAAGTTTGACGGCGAATGGCCATCGGACCATCATCCGGTTTACGCAGATTACCTGCTGCCCTCAGCCCAGAAGTGAGACCATGCCCAATCGCCTGACACCGCGCCAGATTCTTGACCAACTGGTAAAATTTCCAACCGTCAGCCGTGACACCAACCTGCCGCTGATCGACTGGGTCGAGGAATACCTGTCGGAACACGGGGTGCAGAGCCACCGGCATGTGAAATCTGACGATCCGACCAAGGCCGCGCTGTTTGCGCATGTCGGGCCAGAGGTCGGCGGCGGGGTGGTTCTGTCCGGTCACACCGACGTGGTGCCTACTGATGGTCAGCCATGGAGCACCGATCCTTTCACCGTGATCGAAAAGGACGGCAAACTGTTCGGGCGCGGCACGACAGACATGAAGGGCTTTGACGCGTTGGCCATCTGGGCACTGGTCGAGGCACAGCATCGCGGCGTGTCACGGCCTGTGCAGGTTGCGCTCAGCTATGACGAGGAAATCGGCTGCACCGGCGCGCCACCCCTGATCGAGGCGATGCAGGGCGTGGTGCCCAAAGCCGAGACGGTGATCGTGGGAGAACCGACGATGCTCAAGGCTGTGACCGGGCATAAAGGCGGCAACACATTCTGGGTGCATATGCATGGGTTCGAGGTTCATTCCTCGATCATGCACACCGGCGTCAGCGCCATCATGTACGGGGCCAAGCTGATCGAGTGGGCGAACCGCATGAACGCGGAAAGTGCCGCTGCCGAACCGGGGCCGATCGCGGCGCAGTTCAACCCGCCTTACACCAATGTGCATGTCGGCCAAATCAAAGGCGGCACGGCACACAACATCACCGCCAAGGATTGCGAGTTCGGTCTGGGCTTCCGCGTCGTGCCGGGCGAAACGCTCGAACAATGGGAGTCCAAGCTGCGCGAGGCGGCTGCTGAGATCGAGGCGGAAATGAAAGCTGTGCGCCCCGAGGCGTGGATCGAGATCACGCCCGTGTTTTCCCTGCCACCCTTCAAGCCCGAAGATGGTGGCGCCGCGGAAACGCTTGTGCGGCAGCTGACCGGCGACAACGGCACGCAGTACGTGTCCTACGGCACCGAGGCGAGCCATTTCCAGAGCGCGGGCTATTCGGTTGTGGTCTGCGGCCCCGGTGACATTGCGGTGGCGCATCAGCCGGACGAATACATCACCGTCGCACAGTTCAACGAAGGACAGGCGTTCATGGAACGGCTGCTGGAGCATCTCTCGGCATGATGCCTTTCCCGATTTCCGAAGCGAGCCCGGTGGCCTTTCCCGGACCACCGCCATCCGAGACCGATGTGGTGGTTATTGGTGGCGGGGTGATCGGTGTTTGCACGGCGCTGTACCTCGCCCGCAAGGGGCGGCGGGTGGTGCTGCTCGAAAAGGGGCGCATCGCGGGAGAGCAATCCTCGCGCAACTGGGGCTGGATCCGGCAGCAGGGGCGCGACCCTGACGAATTGCCGATCATGGTCGAGGCGAACCGCCTCTGGACCGAGTTGGCCAGCCAGACGAATGTGGATATCGGCCTCAAACGGACCGGTGTGTCCTATCTCGCGGAGAGCGAGAAAGAGCTGCAGGGCTTTGCCGATTGGCTGCCCTATGCCACCGCACAGGGCGTGGATACCGAGGTGTTGGACCGCGCCGCGCTCAAAGTGCGGTTCCCGGAACTGGCCGGGGGTGAATTCACCGGTGCGCTGACCACTCCCTCGGACATGCGGGCCGAGCCTTGGGTTGCGGTGCCTGCGCTGGCCGGGATCGCGGTGCGCGAAGGCGCGGTGATCGTAGAGGGCTGTGCCGCGCGCAAGCTGGACATCGCGGCGGGGCGTATCATCGGAGTGTTCAGCGAGGCTGGGCGGATCGCCTGTTCCGACGTGGTGGTCGCGGGGGGCGCGTGGTCTTCGCTGTTCCTGCGGGCGCATGGGGTGGCAATCCCACAGCTTTCCGTGCGCGCCAGTGTGGGTGCGAGCGAGCCGGTGCATCTGCCGCATCAGGGTGCTGCGGCGGGGGGCAAGTTCGCCTTCCGCACGCGTGCGGATGGTGGGGCGTCGCTGGCGGCAGGCGGCTTTCACGAGCTTTTCGTGGGGCCGGACGCGTTCCGCGCACTGCCGAAGTTCCGCGCGCAGCTGATGGCCGATCCGTTCGGCACGCGCTTTTTGCCGATGGCCCCCAAGGGCTACCCGGATGGTTGGGGCACCAAGCGCCAATGGGCCGAGGACGAGGTGTCGCCCTTCGAGGGCATCCGCGTGCTGAACCCGACGCCGCACGCCGGCAAGCTGCGCAAGGTGGCAGCGGAGGTGGAAAAGCTGTTTCCCGAGGTGGGACCGATCCGCTACCGCGCGATGTGGGCAGGGATGATCGACACAATGCCAGACGTTGTTCCGGTGGTGGACCGGGTGGATGCGATTCCCGGTCTGACGATCGGAACGGGGATGAGCGGGCATGGGTTCGGCATCGGTCCGGGCATGGGCCGGGTGCTGGCCGATCTGGTCTGCGGCGATGCGCCGGGGCATGACCTGCGCCGTTTCCGGTACGGTCGTTTCAGCGATGGCAGTCGCATGGAATTGGGACCGGCGCTTTAGCCCCCCTTGAAGCCGGGCGCAGTCTGCGCCACCTTCATGGCGAGACACCCCATTCACCAGACACGAGGATGACCCATATGCCGGTCAAGAACCGCTTTGCCGAATTGCAGGATGAAATCACCGCATGGCGACGGGATTTCCATGAAAACCCGGAAATTCTGTTCGAAACGCACCGCACAAGCGCGCTTGTGGCCGAGCGGCTCAAGGAGTTTGGCTGCGATGAGATCGTCACCGGCATTGGGCGTACCGGGGTCGTCGGTGTCATCAAGGGCAAGAGCGATACGTCCGGCAAGGTCATTGGCCTGCGCGCCGACATGGATGCGCTGCCGATCCACGAACAGACGGGGTTGGAGTACAAATCCAAGACCGATGGCGCGATGCATGCCTGTGGTCACGACGGCCATACCGCGATGCTCTTGGGTGCAGCCAAGTACCTGTCCGAGACCCGCAATTTCGACGGCACGGTTGTGGTGATCTTCCAGCCCGCAGAAGAGGGCGGCGGCGGTGGCCGTGAGATGTGCGAAGATGGCATGATGGAGCGCTGGGGCATCCAGGAGGTGTACGGGATGCACAACTGGCCCGGAAAGCCGGTTGGCAGCTTTGCCATCCGTCCCGGCGCGTTCTTTGCCGCAACGGACCAGTTCGACATCACCTTCGAGGGGCGCGGGGGACATGCGGCCAAGCCACAGGAAACGGTGGACACCACCGTGATGGCGGCGCAGGCGGTGCTGGCGTTGCAGACCATCGCAAGCCGGAACGCCGATCCGATTGATCAGGTCGTGGTGTCGGTGACCTCTTTCGAGACCTCGTCCAAGGCGTTCAACGTGATCCCTCAGCGGGTTCAGCTCAAAGGCACTGTGCGCACCATGTCCAAGGATATGCGCGACCTGGCCGAGACGCGGATCAAGGATATCTGCGCCGGGATCGCCGCGACATTCGGCGGGACCGTGGACGTCACATACCACCGCGGTTATCCGGTGATGGTGAATCACGAGGAACAGACGGATTTCGCCGCCGAGGTTGCCAAGGCGGTCTCGGGTGACTGCGAAGAGGCTCCGCTGGTGATGGGCGGCGAGGATTTCGCCTTCATGCTCGAAGAACGCCCCGGTGCCTACATCCTTGTCGGCAATGGCGACAGCGCGGCTGTGCATCACCCGGAATACAACTTCAACGACGAGGCGATTCCGGCGGGCTGTTCGTGGTGGGCCGAGATCGTCGAACGCCGGATGCCTGCGGCGTAAGTCCTCGCGTCAGTGTAATTGGAACGGCGGGCTGTGGTGGTCCGCCGTTTTGCTATCCGGCCACCTTCGCGAAGGTCAACGTGTTTGCGAGGGCGTCGCGACGAAGCCCATTGGCTGAGCATGGGTGCGGCATCGCGACAGCCAAAGGCCAATCGTGCAGAAAAGCGCCATTGGGGTGCGCGCGCGCCAGGATCAGATTGGATGCCGCGCACTCAGATTTGGACAAACAGTGCGGGCGCAGCTCTCGGACGCATCGTGCATCCGTTTCAACACTTGGATCGGCCAAGTGACATCAAAGACGGTTGAGGTTACTTACGTAGGGTCAGGAGTTGCACCATGCCCAAATTGAATTTCGTTGAACACGGCTCTGGGTTTCCGTTGCTTGTCCTTCACGGAGGCAAGCTGGACCATCGACACATGGTTGATGCCATTGAACCCTGCTTTCCAGGGCTGGACGGGTGGCGCAGGGTGTACGTGGACTTGCCCGGATGCGGACAATCATCCGGTTTTCAGGAGGTCCGGTCACAGAACGATGTTGCTAGTTGCGTCCTTGATTTTGCGCGTTCCATTTCAGATGGCAACGGTGTCGCCGTGATTGGTGAATCGCGTGGTAGCTACATCGCTCAGGGTTTGGGGTATTCCCATCCGGAATTCATTGCAGGCTTGTGTCTTATCGTGCCGGGGGGATTTCCCACGGACCCGCCGCCGCCAAAGCCTGCAGCCCGGCCCATGATTGCCGAACCACACCTGCTTGAAGGCCAGCCATCTGCGGTGACGGGCCGGGCCGAAAGACTGGTGATCCAGAACGCCGAGATCATTGAGAAAATCCGCCGCACCAAGGTGCCGGCTGCTGAGATGCATGACAGTGATCTCGAGGCGCGCGTGGCAGATCATTTTCTTTTCACTTACCACGATGACATGCTGGCATCGCGTTTCGACAAGCCTTCGTTGATCGTGTCCGGACGGCAGGATTCGATCTCCGGCTATGTCGACACGATGGCGATGCTGGAAAGCTATCCGCGGGCCACCTACGGGCTGCTCGACATGGCAGGACATTCGCTGAGTTGGGAGCGCCCGGCTCTTTTCAAAGCCATGTTGCAGGACTGGCTCACGAGGCTCACACTGGCAATCTGACGCCAGTATGTAAAAGAGCGAGCGCTGGACAGTTATCCGCTGTGCGGCGTCAACGCTCCGGTGACGGACCGGCCATCCCGCGTTGGCGTCACGAAGATCACCCATCCGCGCCATTTCATGAAAAAGGCGGGCCTTTCAGCCCGCCGTTCTTGCGTTTCAATCCTCATACCCGCGCTTGTAGCGGCTTTTCGTGCTCATCGCCTCTTTCACCACCCGGCCAAAGGATTTCTGCCGGGCGCGGGCGGCGGCGATGGTTTCGGAGTTGTACTGATCCTCGCGCCGCAGTTTCTGCCAGCGATCGAACCGGGCTTGTTCGAGCGACCCATTCTCCAGAGCCGCTTTGACCGCACATCCGGGTTCGGTGTCATGTGCGCAGTTCGAGAATTTGCACTCTGCCGCAAGAGTCTCGATGTCGTCGAACAGCTCTTCCAACCCGCCGCTGGTGCCCGAGAGTTGCAGTTCGCGCATCCCCGGCGTGTCGATCAGCCAGCCGCCCGCCAGTGTCGGACGCAGGGCGCGATGGGTGGTGGTGTGGCGGCCCTTGGCGTCGTCCTCGCGGATGCCCTGGGTGGCTTCGGTCTCGCCCGTTAGGGCGTTGCGCAGGGTTGTCTTGCCGACACCGGAGGAGCCGAGCAGCGCCAAGGTCTGCGCATTGCGGCACCACGGGGTGAGGCGTTTCACGTCCTCTGGATCCTTGGCGTTGACGGTGATCGCCGTGACCAGCGGTGACATCCTCTCGGCTTTCCGCTTGTAGCTGTCGGGATCATCGCAGAGATCGGCCTTGGTGAGGATCACCAGCGGCAGAGCGTTCGATGCGAGGGCGAGGGCCAGGTACCGCTCCAGCCGCGCGACGTTGAAATCGGCGTTGCACGAGGTGACAAGGCCCACGGTGTCGACATTGGCCGCGATGCGCTGCGCGCCCACGGCATGACCCGCCGCGCGGCGGTGCAGGTCGGTGACGGGGTCAAGCCTGCGGAGCGCGCTGGTGCCGTCGGTCAGCACCCAGTCGCCCACGGCATAGGCCCCGGCGCTGTCGGTGGGGATGAGGCGCAGATCGCCCGCTTCGGACAGCGCGATGAGCTGGCTGCGATGCACCTCTGAGATGCGGGCAGGGGTGAGGGCAGCGTCATCTTCGGAGAGCTGACGCGCAAAGTGGTCCGACCATCCGAGATCGGTCAGGGTATATGTGGTCAAGGGAGTATTCCTGTCGCTGAGAAGCCTGCCCCGGTGGGGCAATTGTTCAGACCAGGTGCGGCGATCAGCCTGACACCCGCAGGGTGCGCACAATCTCCATCATGTCCTCCTGCATCTCAGCTTCGGATAGCGCCATTATACCTGCGGTGCTGCGGGACGCCAAGCGGCATCTGGTCATTCGGCCAAACCGTTGCTAAGCGGACGCATGACCATGCCATCTCATGCCACTGTCGCCTGCATCAAATGGGGCACGCTGTTCGGACCGGAATATGTCAACCGGCTTTATTCCGGGGTGCGGCGCAACCTGTCCTGCCCGGTGCGGTTCCTGTGCATGACGGAACATGCCGAGGGGCTGCATCCCGAGATCGAGGTTCTGGACCTGCCGGTGGAGCCTTTTGCCGAGCCGATGGCGGCGGCGCTGAAGGTGGCGAACCGACAGGGGGCGATGCGCAAGGTATCGCTGTTCAAGCCGGGGTTGATCCCTGATCTGGAGGGTCCGGTTCTGGGGTTCGATCTGGACGTGGTCATCACCGGATCGCTGGACGATCTGCTGACCCTGGCCCCGGGCCATGTGGTGATGCGCCACGACTGGACCGAGGCGCGCAAGGGGCGGCCCACCGGGCACGGGTCGGTGTTTCGCTATGATCCGGCGGTGCATGGGTTTCTGTACGAGGATCTGGCGGCAGACGCGTATCGCGAGGTTGAAATCGCGCGCGGGTCAGAGCAGCGCTATACCTCACACAAGGCAATGGAGAACGGAGTTTTTACCTATATTCCGGGGAATTGGGTGGTGAGCTTCAAGTATGATTGCAATCCGTTTCCAGGCAATTACCTGCATCCGGCGCGTCTGCCGGGCGATGCGCGGGTCGTGTGTTTCCACGGGCGGCCCAAGATGCCTGAGGCGGTTGCGGGGTATCGCGGGTCGCTGATCCGATACGCCAGGCCGACGCCGTGGTTGCAGGAGCATTGGATTGACCGGGCCAAGGCGGATCTTGGTGAGCGCTGGGGCTAGGTGGACGATGCGTTGACGCATCGCCTGTTTCCGTTGACGGAAACTGGCGCGCGGAACGGAGACAGACCGGCAAGAATACCCTGATGGGCGGCTGGACTCTTGCGGGCGCTTGCGCGAACGGGGTAAGAGCGGACAAGAGCATTCGAGGGAAGGGCAACGCGATGCGTCGAGTAGTTGTGACGGGCTTGGGATTGGTGACACCGTTGGCAGACGGGGTCGAGGCGAGTTGGTCGCGCCTCCTGGACGGGCAGTCCGGCGCAGGAACGATTTCGAAATTCGACGCGAGCCATCTGGCGACGACCTATGCCTGCGAAGTGCCCTATGGTGATGGCTCGGATGGGACGTTCAATCCCGATGCCTATCTGGAGAAGAAAGAACAGCGTAAAGTCGACGAGTTCATCCTGTTCGGTATGGCGGCTGCGCAGCAGGCGGTGACGGATGCGGGCTGGATGCCTGAGGACGAGGAAAGCCGGTTGCGCACCGGTGTGATGATTGGGTCGGGGATCGGTGGTCTTAATTCCATCGCCGAAACCGCGCTCTTGATCCGTGACAAGGGCCCGCGCCGGGTGTCGCCGTTCTTTATCCCGGGCGCGCTGATCAACCTGATTTCGGGCAATGTGTCGATCAAATACGGCTTCAAGGGGCCGAACCACGCGGTTGTGACGGCGTGTTCGACGGGTGCCCATGCGATTGGTGATGCGGCGCGGCTGATCATGTTCGGAGATGCGGATGTGATGGTGGCCGGTGGCGCCGAGGCGGCGATTTCCGAAATCGGGATCGCGGGCTTCAACGCGTGCAAGGCGCTGTCCACCAAGCGTGGCGATGATCCGAAGGCGGCGAGCCGTCCTTACGATGCGGACCGTGACGGGTTTGTCATGGGAGAGGGTGCGGGCGTCGTGGTGCTTGAAGAATACGAACACGCCAAGGCGCGTGGCGCCAAGATTTACGCCGAGGTTTGTGGTTATGGCCTGTCGGGGGATGCCTATCACATCACTGCGCCGTCCGAGGATGGTGAAGGTGGTGAGCGCTCGATGCGCGCGGCGTTGAAGCACGCAGGGATCGAGCCCGCGGATATCGACTACATCAACGCGCATGGCACCTCGACCATGGCGGATGTGATCGAATTGGGCGCGGTCGAGCGGATGATGGGGGATGCGGCGGGCAAGGTGACGATGTCATCGACCAAATCCGCGACAGGACACCTTCTGGGCGCGGCCGGGGCAATCGAGGCGATCTTCTCGATCCTTGCGATCCGGGATCAGGTTGCGCCGCCGACGCTGAACCTCGACACGCCTGCTGTCGAGACGGCTGTCGATCTGGCTCCGAAGGTCAAGCGGGAGCGCGAGATCACCTATGCACTGTCGAACTCGTTCGGCTTTGGCGGCACCAATGCCAGCGTCGTTTTCGGGCGGGTGGATCGCTAAATCATGTGGCGTCACATTGCGTCTAACGCACTGACTTTTCTCGTCGTTCTGTTCTTTCTGTTCGGCGGCGTCCTGATCTGGGCGCAGAACAGTTACGTCTCGGAAGGGCCGTTGGAGCAGGCAATCTGCGTGCAGGTCGAACGCGGGAGCAATTTTCGTCGGGTGTCCGAGTCCCTTGCAGAGGATGGCGCTGTGTCCAGCGCGGCGCTGTTCAGGATCGGTGCGGATTATGCGGGAAAGACCTCGCAGTTGAAGGCGGGGTCGTACCTTGTGCCCGAAGGCGCGTCGATGGCGCAGATCGTCGATATCGTGACGCGGGGCGGGGCGAGCACCTGCGGTACTGAAGTGGTCTATCGCGTGGGCATCACGCGCGCCACGGTGCAGGTTCGGGAGCTTGACCCGGCGACCGGACGCTTTGTTGAAATTGCAGAGTTCGATCCGGCTGAGGATGCGGTTCCGGAAGAGTATACCGAGGTGAAGGCCGAAGCCGATACGCGGTATCGGGTGGCTCTGGCGGAAGGTGTGACCAGCTGGCAGATCGTGCAGGAGCTGAACCAGATCGACGTTCTGGAGGGCGAGATCGAAGAGATCCCGGCAGAGGGGTCTCTGGCCCCT
This sequence comes from Marivita geojedonensis, assembly GCF_002115805.1. Lineage (GTDB taxonomy): Bacteria > Pseudomonadota > Alphaproteobacteria > Rhodobacterales > Rhodobacteraceae > Marivita > Marivita geojedonensis. The sequence goes on from NZ_JFKC01000003.1 coordinate 125,871, forward strand.
GACAGTTATGAAATCAGCCCCGGCGACACGCGGGCTGAGCTGCTGGAGCGGATGGTGTCGGCGCAGGACCGGATTCTGGCGGAAGCCTGGGCAAACCGGCAGGACGGTCTGCCGTATGACAGCCCCGAGGAGGCGCTGATCATGGCGTCGATCATCGAGAAGGAGACCGGCACACCGGACGAGCGGTTCCTTGTGTCGAGCGTCTTCGTCAACCGTCTGGAGCAGGGTATGCGGCTTCAGACTGACCCGACCGTGATTTACGGAATCACCCGTGGTCAGGGCGTGCTGGGGCGTGGGATCCGGCAGAGCGAATTGCGGGCGGAAACGCCGTGGAACACCTATGTGATCGACGGGCTGCCACCGACCCCGATTGCCAATCCAGGACGGGCCAGCATCGAGGCGGCTCTGAATCCGGATGACACCGGTTACATCTTCTTCGTTGCCAAGACGCTTGATCCGGCAGATGGACACAATTTCGCGGAAACTCTGGCGGAGCATAACGAGAATGTTGCGGCATACCGGGCGCTTGAGGCGCAACGGGAGAATTGACCCGTCGCGTGATTGATCCGGTGGGCGCGTCATGGGCCTGATCGAACTGCTGTTGATCGGCGCGGTGGTGTTCGTCGTTGCCGGGTCGGTCAAGGGGCTGGTGGGCATCGGACTGCCCACAGCCGCGATCAGCATGTTGACCATGGTCATCGATCCCAGAACGGCGATTGCGATGGGGCTTGGGCCGATCATCGCTTCGAACGCATGGCAGATCTGGACGATGGGAGATCTGCGCGGGGCGATCTCGCGGTATTGGGTCTTTGCGATTTTGCTTGGCGTGAGCGTGTTCCTGACCGTTCTGCTGTCTGCCGAGGTGTCGGACCGGGTGATTTTTCTGGCCCTCGGTCTGTCCATCGTGTCTTTCGCGGTGTTGAATCTGCGCTTTGCCATGCCGCGTATTCCCGACCGGTTTGACAGGCTGGCGCAGGTGGCCTTTGGCAGTTTTGCGGGCATTCTGGGCGGGCTGTCGGGCGTCTGGATTGCCCCCATCATCATGTATATGAGCGCACGGCAGGTGCCCAAGGACGAGTTTGTGCGGGCGACGGGTCTTTTGCTGTTCGTGGGCGGCGTACCTTTTTCGGTGGCCTATGTGCAGCAGGGGCTGGTGACACAGGAACTGGGCCTTGTGTCGCTGCTGTTGATCCTGCCGACCCTGCTGGGGTTCTCACTGGGGGCCAAGTTGCGGAAGCGGTTTTCGAATGAGGGTTTCCGCAAGCTGGTGCTGTACGTCTTCCTGATCCTTGGCCTGAACCTGCTGCGGCGGGGGATTTTCTGAACCGCGCGTGGTGTGGTTAAGGAAACCTGAATCACTTCAATTTGTGGCGGGCTCATGGGTCTTGTGGCCTCGGGGGCGAAGTCTTTCCAGGGTGTAAACCCGCCGCGCGCCGCGTTAGGCGCTTCTTTCCTGATGTGCAGTCTAGTGCCCGGTGCCTGCTAGGCATCAACAGGTTACGGGGCGACCCGGGACCTGCCGGTGCGTCGATGGACGGAGATCCATTCAGCACAGGAGGCAGGGATCGCATGGTTCTGATCACTGCAGAAGAAACGGGCCGCGCGCTTGAGACCGAGCGCGAGGCCATTGCGCAGGAATTGCGGGCCATCCGCGAGATGGTGGCGGCTCTGCGCAGGAAAGTGGAGGCCGGAGAAACAGGCACGGCCAGCGAGGCAGCCAAGGCGCTTGCCGATCTTCGTGTCTGGCTGAAACACGCCAAGGAAACGGAGGTTCAGATTGAAAGACATCGCCGAGAACATGCCGCCATTGACGGAGCTTACGGGCTTGACCTCGATGCGGCGCGGGTTGCGGTCGGGTGCCGACTTGATCGCCTCCGCCAGTGTTGCCGAGAAGGACGCGTTTCTGAGCAGTCTTGAAGAGGTGGACGGGGCGCTGTTGGCGCTGCGCTATCTGTTCGAGTTCTGGGCGCATCCGCACCAGTTGCCCCCCGAGGGGGACTGGCGGTCATGGGTGATCCTTGGTGGGCGCGGCGCGGGGAAAACCCGCGCCGGTGCCGAATGGGTGCGACAGGTGGTCGAGGGGTCGCGGCCGAAGGATGCCGGGCGCGCGCGGCGTCTGGCGCTGGTGGGCGAGACATTGGATCAGGTGCGCGAGGTGATGATCTTTGGCGACAGCGGGATCATGGCCTGTTCGCCGCCTGATCGGCGGCCCGAATGGCTTGCGACGCGGCGGATGCTGCGCTGGCCCAACGGGGCTGAGGCGGTGGCCTGTTCGGCGCATGATCCGGAGAGTTTGCGCGGGCCGCAGTTTGACGGCGCCTGGGTGGATGAGATCGGGTGTGCGGCGGTGAATAAGGCGACGAATGAGCCGAACAAGTTTCTGGATCCGAAGAGTTCGGAGAGCACGTTGCCGGCCTATGCGAACGGGTTGCGCGATGAGTTGATCCAGCATCAGTATCTGCGGGCAATGCTGAGCTATTGGGGCGATCCGGCGAACAACCCCGTATCCGGCGTTACCGGTGAGCCGATGATCGACATGGGGCGGGTGTTTGTCTGGGCGTGGGACGCGCGGCCCTATCCGTGGTTTCCGAATACGGACGAGATGTGGTCGGACGGACCGAATTATCGACGTGGCCACTGGATCAATGGGCGGGTGTCGGGGCGGACTCTGGCCTCGGTTGTTTCTGAGATTTGCGAGCGCTCGGGGCTGCATGACTATGATGTGAGTGCGCTTTACGGCTTTGTGCGCGGCTACCTTGCGCCGAACGTGTCTGACGCGCGGCGTGCGTTGCAGCCGTTGATGATGGCCTATGGGTTCGATGCCATTGAACGCGACGGGGTTCTTGTTTTCCGCAATCGCAATGGAGCGCAGGCCGTGTCCTTGGCCGACGACCAGCTTGCGGCGCATGTCGATCTGGGTGCCGACGTGGTGCAGAGCCGCAGCTCGGAGGCCGAGATGTCGGGAAGAGTGCGGCTGAACTTCGTCGAAGCGGATGGGGACTATCGCAATATCGCGGAGGAATCGGCGCTGCCGGACGAAAGCACGCATGCGGTGGCCGAAAGCGAGGTGCCGCTGCTCCTGACGCGGCCAGAGGGGCGGCAGGCGGTGGAACGCTGGCTGAGCGAGGCGCGGGTGTCGCGGGATGCGGTGCGCTTTGCGCTGCCATTGTCACAGCAGGCGCTGGGCGCGGGGGATGTGGTGCGGTTGCCGGCCGAGGCCGGAGACATGACCGTGCGCATCGACCGGGTGGAACAGACGACGCATCAACTGATTGATGCGGTGCGGATCGAGCCTGAGGTTTACCATCCGGCAGATTTCCCGGACGATCCTACGCCGTCGCAGCGGTATGTTGCCTCCGGGCCGGTGCTGCCGCTCTTCCTCGATCTGCCGCTGATCACCGGCGATGAGGTGCCCCATGCGCCGCATCTGGCGGTGACGGCCGACCCGTGGCCGGGGGATGTGGCGGTCTACGATGCGGCCGAGGATGCGGGCTATTCTCTGAACGGGCTGGTTGCTGTGGCATCGACCGTCGGGGTGACGGTCGATCCGGTTGCGCGTGGGCCTTCGGGGCTGCTGGATCATGCGACGCAGATTGATGTCACGCTGACATCGGGCAGCCTGTCGTCGGTCAGCGAGGCGGGGTTGCTGGGGGGTGCAAACCTTGCGGCGCTTGGAACCGGAGAGCCAGGGGCCTGGGAGGTGATCCAGTTCCAGACGGCGCAGTTGATTGCACCCGACGTTTGGAGGTTGTCCAATCTCCTGCGGGGACAGTATGGCACCGATGCGCTGGTGTCGGACGTGCTGGGTGCGGGGGCGTATTTCGTACTGCTTGATGGCTCACCACGACAGATTGCCCTCGCAGCTGCGCAAAGAGGACAGGACAGACACTACAGGATCGGACCAGCGGACAAACCGGTTGATCATGCGGTGTACCGGCACGAGGTTCATGCCTTTGAAGGCGTGGGGTTGCGCCCTTACAGCCCTGTCCATCTGTCGGCGTCGATGGGCGGTGCTGATCTGTCCATATCCTGGATTCGCAGAGGGCGGATCGATGCGGACGGTTGGGACTTGCCTGATATTCCGCTGGGGGAAGATCGGGAAGCCTATGTGCTGCGGGTTCTTGCCGGAGGCGTCCCGGTCAGGACAGTGGAGCTGTCGGCTGCGGAATGGATATACACGGCAGCGATGCAGTCCGAGGATGCTGTCGCAGGGCAGATTGAGGTCGAAGTGGCGCAGCTGTCCGACCGCTTTGGACCCGGACCTGCTGCGCGCATTGCCGTAAGCCTGTGACGCCGGTGATCTATAACGACGTGCTGGCCGCGGTTTCGGTTGTTGCTGCGGTCTCGGCCGAGCAGCGCGCCGCCGTTGTCGCACGCTTGCTGCGAGAAGCTGATCTTGCCGAAAGTCATCGTCTCATCCACGGGGCTGCCCATCCTGTGTTTGGGGACGGCAGTCTGATGGCTGCGGCTCTGCGCTACCAACGGCGCGGATCGGCGTCGTTTCAGGATCGCGAAGGCCTGGCGGCGTGGCGCTGCGTGATCGATGCTCTGTGCGCCCGGTTGGATCAGCCCGACGCGCAGCTAATACAGCGGCGGGCTGTGGGGTCCAGTTCCAGCCGTTTTGGGGCGATGTTGTCTCCGCAGTCCTCGCAATAACCGAAATCGCCATCATCGATCCGGGTGAGCGCCGCGTGCAGGGCTTTGCGAAGACCGTCCCGCCGCGCCTGAGTGGCTTTCGCCATCGACTGGCTGAGCAGCGCATCCTGCCGGGAGAGGCGGCCTACGGCCTGTTGATCCAGCGTGACAACCGATTGCCCGTCGCGGCCAAGGCCGTCTTCGGCATCGAGATCGGTCAGACGGTCTTTGATCAAGGCCCGAAACCTGCTGCGGTCTGCATCATTCAAAATGTTGATCCCTGCCATCACGGCTTTGCGTTTTCGATATTCGATCCTATCTGCTATACCCGGCACGTCAAAGGAGAGATGGCATGGCTGAAACACGCGCAAAACTCGCATCGGTCGATCCGGTCTGGGCCCGCATCGTCAAGGAAGCGGACGAAGCGGTGGCCAAGGAACCGCTGCTTGGGGGCATGATCCATTACTCGGTGCTGCACCACCCCAGCCTCGAGCGGGCACTGAGCTACCGGATTTCGCTGAAACTGGCCAATGGCGAGATGACCGAGCAGATTCTGCGCGAAATCTGTGATGAAGCCTTTGCGTCCGATCCCAGTCTCGCCATGGCAGCGCGCGCGGATATCGTAGCGGTTTATGAGCGCGACCCGGCCTGCCATCGGTTCCTGCAACCGTTGCTGTTTTTCAAAGGATTCCAGGCGATCCAGTGCTACCGTGTGGGCAATTGGCTCTGGCGGCAGGGACGGACGGATCTGGCCTATTTCGTGCAGATGCGCTGCTCGGAGGCGTTTGGTGTCGATATCCACCCGGCCGCGAAGATCGGGCAGGGGATCATGATCGACCATGCCCATTCCATCGTGATCGGCGAAACGGCTGTCGTGGGCGACAACGTGTCGATGCTGCATTCCGTGACGCTGGGCGGGACCGGCAAGGAAGAGGAAGACCGGCATCCGAAGATCGGTGACGGTGTGCTCATTGGGGCTGGGGCGAAGGTGCTTGGCAATATCAAGGTTGGCAATTGCTCGCGCGTCGCGGCCGGGTCCGTGGTGCTGGAGGAAGTGCCGCCCTGCAAGACCGTGGCGGGTGTGCCGGCGCGGATCGTGGGCGAGGCCGGGTGTTCGCAGCCTGCAATCAGCATGGATCAGATTCTGCGCTCTGGCGCGTGATACGAGCGAAGGCGATGCGGTGACGCATCGCCTGTTTCCGGTGACGGAAACAGGGGGCGCTGCCCCCGCCACCCTTCGGGTGACTCCCCCGAGATATTTTCAGCCCAAAGAAGCCAGGGTCAGGCCAGCATGGCCATCGGGTTTTCCAGATTGTCGACAATGACTTGCAGCAGTTCTGCGCCGAGGGCGCCGTCGATCACGCGGTGATCCACGGACAGTGTCATGGACATGACCGTTGCGACTTTGACGGTGCCGTCTTCGCCAACCACCGGTTTTTTCAGGCCTGCCCCGACTGCGAGGATGGCGCCATGCGGCGGGTTGATGACAGCGTCGAAGTTTTCGATGCCGAACATCCCGAGGTTGGAGATGGCAAAGCTGCCGCCCTGGTATTCATGCGGCGCGAGTTTGCGGTCGCGGGCGCGGGTGGCGAGGTCTTTCATTTCAGACGAGAGCGCAGAAAGGGATTTCTGGTGCGCGTCTTTCAGAACGGGTGTGAAGAGACCGCCTTCGATGGCGACGGCCACAGCCACATCCGAGGGTTCGAGTTGCAGAATGCGGTCGCCCGCCCAGACGGCATTGGCGGCGGGTACCTGTTGCAGAGCCAGCGCGCAGGCTTTGATGATGAAGTCATTCACGCTGAGTTTGACGCCGCGCTTTTCGAGCTGTGCGTTGAGCTGGGCACGGAAAGCCATGAGAGGGTCGAGGGTGACGGACCGGCGCAGGTAGAAATGCGGGATGGTCTGTTTGGCCTCGGACAGACGTGCGGCGATGGTCTTGCGCATGCCGTCGAGCGGCAGTTCGTTATAGGCGCGGCCTTCGTACATGCGGGCGATGGCGTTGGCATCGACCGGTTTTGCGGCCGGCGTCGGATCGGCGGCGGCAGGTGCGGCGGCTTGGGCCGGGGCGGCGGAGGGTTGCGCGCTGGCGCCTTCGACATCGGCTTTGACAATGCGTCCGCGCGGGCCGGAGCCTGTGATCTGGCTCAGATCGAGCCCTTTCTCGGCGGCGATGCGGCGGGCGAGGGGGGAGGCGAAGACGCGGTCACCGCTTTTGGCCGGCGCAGGGGGCGCGGCAGTGGGTGTGGATGCGTCTTCGGCGGGTTTGGCCGGGGCCGCTTGTGGAGTGGGGGCCGGTGCAGCGTCGAGATCGTCGGCGCTTTCGCCGTCTTCGAGCAGCATCGCGATGGGGGTGTTGACCTTTACGTCTGCGGTACCTTCGGCAACGAGGATCTTGCCGATCACACCTTCATCGACGGCTTCGACTTCCATCGTCGCCTTGTCGGTTTCGATCTCGGCGATCACATCGCCGGATGACACCGCGTCGCCTTCCTTGACCAGCCATTTTGCCAGCGTGCCTTCCTCCATCGTGGGGGAGAGGGCGGGCATGAGGATTTCGATTGGCATGTCAGGTCTCCTCGATCAGGGTGATGAGGTCATAAGGGTCTTTGGGTGTTTTCCCGGCTTTCAGCGTCGCTACGGCTCGCGTGATCTGACGCTTGTGCGCGCCGATCCATTCGTAGGCCGACTGATGCGACGGGCGGGCCTCGTTCGGGAATCTGTCCATCAGGCATTCCGGAACCAAAGCCGCGCCTTCGGGTGTGACCACGTGATAGGCCTCGCGGGCGACGTCGCGGGTGCGGACGGTCAAGTCACCATTCATCGGTAGCAGACCTTTTTCGCCGCCTCGATCACTTCGGCCGTTGTCACCAGCGCGTGTTTTTCGAGGTTCGCGGCATAGGGCATGGGCACGTCCTTGCCGGTCAGGTTCAGCACCGGTGCGTCGAGATAATCAAACGCGCGTTCCATGATGACGGCGGAAAGGTGGTTGCCGATGGCACCGACGGGGAAGCCTTCTTCGACCGTGATGCAGCGGTTGGTTTTCTGCACCGAGGCCAGCACGGTGTCATAGTCGATCGGGCGCAGGGTGCGCAGGTCGATCACCTCGGCCTCGATCCCGTCTTGTGCAAGCTTTTCCGCGGCGTCCAGGGCGTAGGTCATGCCGATGCCGAAGCTGACGATGGTCAGGTCCGAGCCTTCGCGCCAGACGCGCGCCTTGCCGAAGGGGACGGTGTAATCGTCGATCTCGGGCACCTCGAAGCTCTTGCCATAGAGGATTTCGTTTTCGAGGAAGATCACCGGGTTCGGGTCGCGGATCGCGGTCTTCAGCAGGCCTTTGGCGTCGGAGGCTGAGTAGGGCATCACCACCTTCAGACCGGGGATGTGCGCGTACCACGCGGCGTAGTCCTGGCTGTGCTGCGCGGCCACACGGGCGGCTGCGCCATTGGGGCCCCGGAACACCATCGGAGCGCCCATCTGCCCACCCGACATATAAAGCGTCTTTGCGGCGGAATTGATAATCTGATCAATGGCTTGCATGGCGAAGTTGAACGTCATGAACTCGACGATCGGACGCAGGCCACCAAAGGCGGCGCCAACGGCGATGCCGGTGAAGCCGTGTTCGGTGATCGGCGTGTCCATCACCCGGCGCGCGCCGAATTCGTCCAGCAGTCCCTGGCTGATCTTGTAGGCACCCTGGTATTCGCCGACTTCTTCGCCCATGAGGAACACGTCCTCGTCGCGGCGCATTTCTTCGGCCATCGCGTCGCGGAGCGCTTCGCGGACGGTTGTCTGTTTGGTCTTGGTGCCTTCCGGCCAGGGGGCTTCAGCCTTGGGTGCTGCCAAGGCGGGTTCCGCTTCCGCAGGTTTGGCAGGGGCGCTAGCCGTGGCCGCAACCGGTGCAGCGGTCGCCGCAGGGGCTGACGGTGTCGCGTCTGCGACGCTTTCGCCGTCTTCGACCAGCACCGCGATAGGGGTGTTGACGCGCACACCTTCGGTGCCTTCGGCGATCAGGATCTTGCCGACGATGCCTTCGTCCACCGCTTCGAATTCCATCGTCGCCTTATCGGTTTCGATCTCGGCCAGGATGTCACCGGCGCTGACGGTGTCGCCTTCCTTGACCAGCCATTTGGCCAGCGTGCCTTCTTCCATGGTGGGCGAGAGGGCGGGCATGAGTACTTCGGTCGCCATCACACGGCCTCCTCTGCGTAAATATCTGTCCAGAGTTCATCGAGGCTCGGTTCCGGGCTTTCGCGGGCGAAATCGGCGCTGGCGTTGACGATGGCCTTGATCTCTTTGTCGATGGCTTTGAGGTCGTCTTCGGTCGCGTGTTTGCCGGTCAGCAGCATCTCGCGGACATGTTCGATGGCGTCGCGTTCCTCACGCATTTTCTGCACCTCTTCACGGGTGCGGTACTTGGCCGGGTCCGACATGGAGTGGCCGCGATAGCGGTAGGTTTTGACCTCGAGAATGTAGGGGCCTTTGCCAGAGCGGCAGTGTTTGACGGCCTTGTCGCCAGCCGCCTTGACCGCCAGAACGTCCATCCCGTCGACCGCCTCGCCGGGGATGCCGAAGGCTTCGCCGCGGGTGTGCAGATCTGGGGTCGAGGTTGAACGGCGCTGTGCGGTGCCCATGGCGTACTGGTTGTTTTCAATGACGAAAATCACAGGAAGCTGCCAGAGCGCGGCCATGTTGAAGGTCTCGTAGACCTGGCCCTGGTTGGCGGCGCCATCGCCGAAATAGGTGAAGGTTACACGGTCGGTGCCCTTGTATTTGTCCGCAAAGGCCAGGCCCGCGCCCAGCGGCACCTGCGCGCCAACGATACCATGTCCGCCGTAGAAATCTTTTTCCTTGGAGAACATGTGCATGGAGCCGCCTTTGCCCTTGGAATAGCCGCCCTCGCGTCCCGTCAGTTCGGCCATCACGCCGTTCGGGTCCATGCCGCAGGCCAGCATGTGACCGTGATCGCGGTAGGAGGTGATACGCTTGTCGCCTTCGTCGGCGGCGGCCTCAAGCCCGACAACCACGGCTTCCTGACCGATGTAAAGGTGACAGAACCCGCCGATGAGACCCATGCCATAGAGCTGGCCGGCCTTTTCCTCGAACCGCCGGATCAGCAGCATGTCGCGGTAATAGGCGGTGAGTTCCTCTGCCGAGACATTCGGCTGGCTTGCTGCCTTGGCCGATGTTTTGCGTGCCGCCATGGGCGCCTCCCTGCGAAACTGTTTAGCGTTAAACCTTTTTTGGCAGCCTACGATCATCCCTTCGGCGAACGCAAGTGCCGACTTGGTCGTAAGCGCCCGTCTTGCCGCGCGTGCTTTGCATTGATTCGGGGCAGGGCCTTTGTCCGCAATCGAGATGTGGCAGAACAATGGCAGGAGCGCTCTGGGGACTGTTCAAGACCGACGGACAATGATGGCCAAAATTGGGCTGATTTAACCAAATCTAGAGACATCGTGGCTGAAATAAGGAGAGATTAAGGCCTCTGCTCAGTTCGGGACCACAATTATGCCAGAAATCTCTGCGTATGGATTTATGGGATCTGAAGCCTCTCAGGGGCTGTTCGGCGCAAATGTGCTTGCGACACGGTCTTCACTGGAGCAGGGCGGCGACTATGACCGCCTGATCGAGGAACTGGGCGTTGGATCCTTCCGTTACCCCGGCGGTTCCCTGACGGAACGGTATTTCGACATCACCAATCCCAATGCGTCGCTCGTCACCGACCGCGATACCGGCGAAATGCGCGATTTCATTCCGCTCAACGAAGCGCTGTCATACGCCGGGGCCGAGGGGCTGTCGGTGACCGTCGTGATTCCGACCCGCAATCTGCTCTCGACAACGGCGGATGCAAACGGGGACCGGTTCGCGGCCATCGACGAGGATGCGCTGCGCGGCTTCGTGCGTGATGTGGTCAGCGGCGTACACGGATCGGCCGAGATCGAGGCGTTCGAACTGGGCAACGAATACTGGGGCAGCGGCCAGATGACCTCGGTCGAGTATGGCCGCCTTGCGAGTGAAATGGCGGTCATCGTCAACGATGAACTCAACGCTCTGAATTCGGACGCGGACATCATCGTGCAGTCCGGCGCGAACTTCGACTATGCGCGTCTGAATGAACAGTTCAGCGGCGATATGACCGGTGCAGACATCCTTGCCGCCCTCAATGCCAGCCATGGCCTGAACCTCGACGCGGACAGTCTTTACAGTTCGGGTGAGGTCAACTGGACCAACGTCGCCAACGAAATGATCCTGTCCGAATTCGACACCGAGGCGGAGCGCAGCGCTGTCGATCAGGTCGCGGTGCATGTTTACTCGCGCGGGCAGGTGACCGAAAGCCAGCGCAGCTTCTTCCTCAACAATACTGACGAAACATGGGGCGAACAGATCCCCGAGGCGCAGATTGCGGTGACGGAATGGAACACTGCCGGTAACACCGGGTCGCTGGACCGCAACAGCGATTACGGGCTGCACCAGTCCCACGAGATGATCAACATCATGGAGGAATTCCTCCGGTATGATGTTGAAACGGCGCATGTCTGGCCGCTCATTCAGAACACGCCCAACACATTGAGCGTTGATGACGGTCAGGCCGACCTGACGCCGGGCGGGGCGATCTTCAGCATGATGCAAGAGGCGCTGCCCGGCAAAACCGCGATCGACCTCACGCCGGAAAGCGGTGCGGATACCGAGGTCGAGGAAGACGGCATCGCGCTGCACGGTTTCTGGGAACCGGATGAATTGTTGTTCTACGTCGCCGCCACCGAAGAGGGTGGGGCCGATACGTCGGTGGATTTCTCGGGGCTGGTGTCCGAAGCCGGCCGCGTCGAAATTACGGTTCTTGGTGTCACCGAGGGCGATCCGATCGGGGCGAACACCTCAACCGTTGAAATCGAGGCGCTTGATCCGGCCAGTGTGATGGCGGGTACAACGCTGTCCGTGCAGATGGATCAGGGTGAGATCATGCAGGTCCGAATGTTCGGCTTTACCCCGTCGCAGGAATTTCAGGACGTGATTTCGAACGAAGCACCCGAAGCCCTGCCGGAACCGATGATCGACCCGTTCACAGAAGAAGCGGCGGTCGAAACCGACGACAGCGTGATTGATTTTCCCACAGTCGCCGCCACTGCAGCGCCCGATGAATTCCTCGCGATGGAAGAGGCGGAGGCGCTTGATGAGGCTGAGGATGACAGCGATGACGGCATGGCCGATCTGGTCGCCGCGCTGCCCTTCCTCGGACTGCTGGTACTGTTCATCTGACTGCAAATCCCGCCAGCGGAACGTCTGGGTCAGCGCACCACGATTTCGTCCGTGCGGATCATGCCCAGCATGTCACGGGCGCGTTCATCCAGCAGGTCCAGATCAAGATAGGTGTCCGAGAGGCGCCGGGTGAGGTTTTCCATCCGCGCCACTTCGATTTCGAGCGCCTCGAGTTCGGCCTCCAGCTCTCGCGTTTCGACGAGTATCTCGGCGCGGCGGAACACGCCGTAATCGCCCTGAACGGCAGCAAAGATGAAATAGGCACCCACGCAGAACGAGCCTGCGAAAAACACAAGTCCCCCAAGGGCTGGTCGTGTGCGGTGTTGCGTCATCATCTGCCTCTGATCGCACCTCTTTCCGGGCGCGTGGCGTCACAATTGCACAGGGGACTCCGCGAGGGAATTCCCCTGTCATGTTTTTTTCATCAAAACCTTCAGGAAGCCTGCGGCTGTTGCTTTCAGGACTCGCCCTTGGGCCAGGATCAGCCCAAGGCGGCGACACCCGGCAGGGTTTTGCCTTCCATCCATTCAAGGAACGCCCCGCCTGCGGTCGAAATGTAGGTGAAGCTCTCTGCCGCATCCGCCTTGTTCAGCGCCGCGACAGTGTCACCCCCGCCCGCGACCGAAATCAGCTTGCCCGACCGGCTGAGCCCCGCCGCATACGCCGCCGCTGCATTGGTAGCCGCATCGAAGGGCGGGATTTCAAACGCGCCCAGCGGGCCGTTCCAGATCAGGGTCTTCGCGCGGTCAAACGCCTGGCAGATATGCGCCACGCTGTCGGGGCCGGCGTCGAGGATCATCGCATCCGAGGGGCAGTCTTCGGTCTTGACGGTCTGCGCCTCGGCCCCCGCCTTGAATTCACGCGCCACAACCACGTCACGCGGCAACAGCAGTTCGCAGCCGGTCTGGGTGGCTTTTTCAGCAATCGCGCGGGCAGTGTCGGCCAGATCGTGTTCGCAGAGCGACTTGCCCACATCCACGCCCTGTGCCGCGAGGAAGGTGTTGGCCATGCCGCCGCCGATCACGAGGATGTCCACCTTTTCAATGAGATTCGACAGCAGGTCGAGCTTGGTGGACACCTTCGCGCCGCCGACCACGGCCACGACGGGGCGTTGCGGATTGCTCAGCGCCGCCTCCAATGCGCGCAATTCGGCCTCCATCAGACGACCGGCACAGGACGGCAGCAGATGCGCCACACCCTCGGTCGAGGCATGGGCGCGATGCGCGGCCGAGAAAGCGTCGTTGCAATAGACATCGCCAAGAGAGGCCAGGAACTGCGCCATTTTGGGGTCGTTCGCCTCTTCCATCGGGGTGAACCGGGTGTTTTCCACCAGCACCACCGCGTCAGCGGGCAGGGCGTCGATCTCGTCGCGCGACGGTCGTTCCATGAAGGTCACGTCGCGGCCAAGCGCCTCTTCCAATGCCGGCTGGACAAGGCGCAGGCTCATTTCGGGGTTCGGTTTGCCCTTTGGGCGCCCGAAATGCGCCAGCAGGATCGGCGTTCCGCCCTTGGCCAGAATGTCGGTGATCGTCGGGACGATCCGGGTGATGCGCGTGGCATCCGTCACCCGTCCGTTTTCCAGCGGAACGTTGATGTCCACCCGTGTCAGCACGCGCTTGCCAGCGAGATCCATGTCGTCGAGCGTTTTCCAGGCCATATGCCCCTCCTGATCACTTTGCCCCGTGATGGCCGGGAGCGGGCCGGAGGTCAATGCGGTCCTTGGCAATCGGCATGCTGCGGCTTAAGTGTTGCCGCAACTTTACATCTGAAGGAGCGCGGCATGGCCGAGATCAAAGACCCCGAGAACACGATCCTCATCGAACTGAAGGACGGCACCGTCACCATCGAACTGCTGCCGGATGTGGCACCGAAGCATTCCGAACGCATGAAGGAACTGGCCCGCTCCGGCGCCTATGACAACGTGTGTTTCCACCGGGTGATCGACGGCTTCATGGCGCAGACCGGCGACGTGGAGCATGGCGACATGGAAGACGGTTTCAACCTGCGCCGCGCGGGCACGGGTGGGTCGGACCTGCCGGACCTGCCGGCGGAGTTCTCCAAACTGCCGCACGACCGGGGCACGCTGGGCGCGGCGCGGTCGCAGAACCCGAACTCGGCCAATTCGCAGTTCTTCATCAACTTCAAGGACAACCATTTCCTGAACGGTCAGTACACGGTTTATGGCCGCGTGATTTCCGGCATGGAACACGTGGACGCGATCACCCGTGGTGAGCCGCCTGCGAACCCGGACCGGATGATCTCGGTCAAGGTGGCTGCAGATGCGTAAGCTGGCGCTGGCCTTTTCGCTGCTGGCGTCCCCGGCGCTGGCCACAGGTCTGCAGATCGAGATTGCGGGCGAGGCCAATGGAACCGTCGTGATTGACCTCTTCGAGGACGTGGCGCCGCAGCACGTGGCTCAGATCACCGCACTTGCGGAAGAGGGTGCCTATGACGGCATCGTCTTTCACCGGGTGATCGACGGGTTCATGGCGCAGACCGGCGACGTGCAGTTCGGCAAGCTGGAAGGTGGCGACATGCGCATGGCGGGACGCGGTGGTTCTGACCGACCCGACCTGCCTGCGGAATTCTCCGATCTTCCGTTTGATCGCGGTGTCGTCGGTATGGCGCGGTCGCAGAACCCGAACTCGGCCAATTCCCAGTTTTTCATCATGTTCCAGGAAGGCTATTTCCTGAACGGTCAATACACCGTTGTCGGAACTGTGACCGAAGGCATGGATGTGGTCGATGCGATCAAACGCGGCGAAGGTCGCAATGGCGAAGTCATGGGCCGCCCCGATGTGATGGCCGATGTGACGGTGATCGAGTGATTTTACGGCGCGTGGCCCCTATCGGGCCACGCTCTGTTTGAGCCGCTGCCGCCCTTGGGCGGCATCGGCGGCGGCTGAAGTTTGCAAAGTCTCGCCTCTGACATGGGGGTTTGAAGATTTGCAAAGTCGCATTTGCATATTTGTAAAAAGAAGAAGCAGCGGATCGCGCCCTGTCACAGACGCGTGTGGCGGACTGTGCACGTCGCGGGTTTTACGGCAAACTGATCGCATCAGGGGGAGGATGTCTGATGCGTCTGCCATTTGTTTCGGTTCTGCTGGCACTTGTTCTGGCCTCATCGGTCTGGGCGAGCCCCGAGTTCTGGCGGTATGAATGGCCGGACACGAATTTCGAAAAGACCTCTGTATCCAATTGGGTGGAGATCCTGTCCGGTGGGCCACCCAAGGATGGCATCCCGGCGTTGGACAATCCGGATTTCGTGCCCGCCTCGGACAAGGCCGGGATTGACCCGACGGAGCCGGTGATCACGCTTGAGATGGGTGGACAGGCGCGGGCCTATCCGATCCGCTATCTGACTTGGCATGAGATCGTGAACGATGTGGTGGGTGGTGTGCCCGTGGCGGTGACCTTCTGCCCGCTCTGCAATTCGGCACTGACTTTTGACCGGCGGATCGATGGCCGGGTGTTGAGCTTTGGCGTATCCGGCAAGCTGCGCCATTCCGACATGATCATGTATGACCGGGAGACGGAAAGCTGGTGGCAGCAGGCGATTGGTGAAGCGATTGTCGGCGACCTGACCGGGGCCGAGTTGAGGACGCTGCCAAGCTGGATGGAAAGCTGGGCCGAGTTTCTGGAGCGTCATCCCAACGGGTTGGTGATGGCGGAGCCGGGCCACAACCGTGACTATGGGCGCAATCCGTATCGGGGCTATGACAGTTCGGCGCGTCCGTTCCTTTATTCAGGAGACTTGCCGCCGCATGGGATTGATGCGCTTGCGCGGGTGATCCGGGTGGGGGACCGGGCCTGGCCCATGGAGCGGCTGGCGCGCGAGGGCGAAGTCCGCGAGGCCGGTGTTGTGATCTCTTGGCGCTCGGGGCAAGCCTCGGCGCTGGATACGGGCCGGATCGGGGATGGCCGCGATGTCGGGTCGATCCGGGTGCGCGACGGGCAGGGCCGGGATGTGCCGCATGACGTGATGTTCGCCTTTGCCTATCACGCCTTCTGGCCGGAGGGCATCTGGATGCTTGGGAACTGACGGCGAAACGCAGGCAGGAGGCGCAGCCATGTGCCGCCCAGGTGATGTCTGTGTGCGCCGGTGCGGAGCTTGAACCGGTCAAGACCGTCCGGTCCGGTGAGCAGACCGAGATCCAAAGTGCTGTAGCCTCGGGCCTGCAGCCAGATCATCGTCTTCCACAGCATGAGAGTATGCGCATTTGCCGCGCGACCGGCCTTCGTCGTGACGGCGATGTGATAGGTCGACCACGGTCGATGGCAGAGGATCAGCATTCCGGCGATCGGTCCGTCGCTGTTCTGCGCGGTGATGACGCGGGCCTGACCGGGGTTTTCCCGGGCAAACGTGTCGAGCAGGCGTATGGGCCAGTTGCGGTAGCCTTGTGATTTTTGCTGGGCGCGTTCGGCTTGGATGAGCCAGGCGTGGTGCGTCGGGTGATATGCCGTGTTGGTGATACGCAGATCGCCCTTTTCCGCCTTGTTCAGGGCACCGCGCCAGGAAGGGTGCAAGGTCTTCCGCATTCGGCGTGGTTCGCAGAGCGGAAGCAAAGCCACGGATTTCGGTCTGGACAGCCTGATCAACCCGTCGGTTGGTGTTTCCGGGCTGTTGGTGTTCACGATCAGCGGTCCGCGCAGGTCAAGACTGTGCAGGTACGCGGCCTCATCTGCGGCGGCAAGCCCGACCGGACCGCGAGAGATGAGGTTGACGGGTCCAATGAGCGGGATGTGACGGGTTTGGATCAGGCAGCGCCCCTGATGACCAATCGCGTCGGTGCGCACCCGCGTCCCAAGGGCGCGCAGGGTGTTGGCGTAAGCATCTGATTGCGGGAGCGGATTGGGCAACATGTGCGCAACATCGCGCGGGAAGGTTGCCGTTTTGTTAACGCGCGCCCGGCATCCTCAAAGACGCCGGGCGCTGTTTTTTTGTTCAGCCCATCTTCACCAGAGCGTGGCGCTTCTTGCCGGCGCTGAGCTTGATCGGGTTGGCAAGGGCCGCCGCGTCGATCATCAGTCCCGCATCGGTGAGTGGTTCGTCATCAAGCCGCGCACCGTTTTCGGCGATCAGGCGCTTGGCCTCCTTGCCGGATTTGGCGAGGCCTGTCTTGACGATCAGTTGCACGATGGAAATGCCGTCACCGATCTCGTCCGAAGTCAGGGCGACGGTCGGCAGGTCATCCCCGATGCCGCCTTTCTCGAACACTTCGCGCGCGGTGGCCTCGGCTGCCGCAGCGGCCTCGGCGCCATGGCAGAGCATTGTCACCTCGTTGGCGAGGATGATCTTGGCGTCGTTGATCTCGGACCCGGCCAGCGCGCCAAGGCGGTTGCATTCCTCGATCGGCAGCTCAGTATAGAGCTTGAGGAAGCGGCCCACATCGGCATCGGTGGTGTTGCGCCAGAACTGCCAGAATTCATAGGGCGAGCGCATGTCGGCATTGAGCCAGACCGCGCCATCGGCGGATTTGCCCATCTTCTTGCCGTCGCTCGTGGTCAGCAGCGGCGAGGTGAGGCCGTAGATCTCGTGATCCAGCACGCGGCGGGTCAGGTCGATGCCGTTGACGATATTGCCCCACTGGTCCGAGCCGCCGAACTGCACCAGGCAGCCGTAACGGCGGTTCAGTTCGAGGAAGTCGTAGGCCTGCAGGATCATGTAGTTGAATTCGAGGAAGGACAGCGACTGTTCGCGGTCGAGGCGCGATTTCACGCTCTCGAACGACAGCATGCGGTTGACGCTGAAATGCCGCCCGATATCGCGCAGGAAATCGAGGTAGTTCAACCCGTCCAGCCATTCGGCGTTGTTGAGCATCAGCGCGCCAGTGGGGCCGTCATCGTATGAGATGTACTTGGCGAAGACCTGCTTGATGCCGTCGATATTGTCGTCGATCTGTTCCGGCGTCAGAAGCGGGCGTTCGTCCGCACGAAAGGACGGGTCGCCCACCTTGGTGGTGCCGCCGCCCATGAGCGTGATCGGCTTGTGCCCGGTTTTCTGCAGCCAGCGCAGCATCATGATCTGGATGAGACTGCCCACATGCAGCGATTTCGCCGTGGCGTCGAACCCGATATAGCCCGGCACCACCCCTTTGATCAGTGCCTCGTCAAGGCCCTGATAATCGGTGCAGTCGGCCAGAAAGCCACGCTCCATCATGACGCGCATGAAGTCCGATTTGGGATGGTAGGTCATGGGGTTGCCTCGTTATAGAATGGTGGGGGCAGCTATACGCAGGGCAGGGCAAAAGGTGAAGGGCAAGTTGGCAGAACCGATCTGGGCCTTGGGCGCAATGTCGGGCACGTCTCTGGACGGGGTCGATGCGGCGCTGGTGCGGACAGATGGGGTGACGATTTCCGAGTTCGGCGCGTCGGGTTACCGCGCCTATTCGATTGACGAACAGGTGGTTCTGCGTGCGGCGTTGGGCAAATGGCCGGGCGACGACCTTGATGCGGCGGCGGATGTCGTGCTGCGGGCGCATATAGCCGCGCTCAAAGGGTTCGATGCGGATGTTGTCGGCTTCCACGGCCAGACGCTGGCGCACGAGCCGCGTGGGCGCGGTACACATCAACTGGGCGATGGAGCGGCCCTGGCCGAGGCGCTGGCGCGCACGGTTGTGTGGGATTTCCGCTCGAACGATGTCGAGTTGGGAGGCGAGGGCGCGCCGCTTGCACCGTTTTTCCACTGGGCCTGTGCGAAATGGATCGGGGCGGAGGCGCCTCTGGCCTTTCTGAACCTCGGCGGCGTGGGTAATCTGACCTGGGTTGATCCATTGTCGCGCGCGCCGGAGGAGGAGGGCGCTCTTCTCGCGTTTGACACCGGGCCGGCCAATGCGCCGATCAACGATCTGCTGATGGAACGACGCGGTTTGTCGTTCGACCAAGACGGCGCGTTGGCATCGCAGGGCGAAGTGGTCGATGGTGCTCTGGAGTTGTTCCTTGAGGAAGGGTACTTCCGCAAGATGCCGCCCAAGTCTCTGGATCGAAATGATTTTTCCCTCATGCTCGATCTCGTGAGGGAACTGGGCGATGCGGATGCAGCGGCGACCATGACGGCGATGGCGGCGGCGTCGGTTATGCAGGGTATGGAGCATTGTCCGGTTCCGCCGGAGCGGGTGCTGGTCACGGGAGGCGGGCGGCGCAACCCGGTGATGATGGCAATGCTGGAAAGCGCGCTCGACTGTCCGGTGCTGCCGGTCGAAACGGTGGGATTGGACGGCGATATGCTTGAAGCGCAGGCCTTCGCCTATCTCGCTGTGCGGGTGCTGCGTGGGCTTCCGACCTCGGCACCAGGTACGACAGGTGTGCGGGCGCCAGTTGGCGGCGGGCAGATTTCGCGGGTGTGATCAAATGCGCGCCTGCGGCGCACAGTATCAGCTTGCCGCGCTTCTTGCGCGCCAAGCGATTGGGGCGCTGCCCCAAACCCCGAGGTATTTTGGGCCCGAAGAAACCAATTGTTAAGGCTGTCGGGCTATTTCTGAGATACGGTACAGGCGGAGGCGCCGATGACCGTGCCCGAAGAAGCGACTGACATGTCGGATTGCTTCAACGCCCGCCGCGATCTGCTCGTGGCGGGCGTTCTTGCGATGTATGGGTTTCTTTGGGCTGAAAATACCTCGGGGAGCGCGAGGGGCTGGCCCCTCGCATGCACCGCAATTCAACCGCCGGTGTGGCTCATGTGTCGCGAGACGCGTCCATCGACGGTCTGGCGGGAATAATCAAAGTCATGCCCCTTGGGTTTCAGCGCAATCGCGTCGCGGATCGCCTGTTCCAGTGGGGCATCGCTGTTGGGGTGGTTGCGCAGGGCCGAGCGCAGGTCGGCATTGTCTTCCTGCCCCAGACACATGAACAGTTCGCCGGTGCAGGTCAGTCGGACGCGGTTGCAGCTTTCGCAGAAATTATGCGTGAGCGGCGTGATGAAGCCGATCTTCTGTCCCGTTTCCTCGACACGGACATACCGCGCGGGGCCGCCGGTGCGTTCGGGCAGGTCGGTCAGTGTGTATTCCTTGCGCAGTTCGTCGCGCAGGTCGCTGAGTTTCCAGTACTGGCCCAAGCGGTCCTCGTTGCCGATATCGCCCATCGGCATGACCTCGATGAAGGTCAGATCCATGTCCCGGCTCTTGCACCATTCGGTGAGGGTGAACAACTCATCCTCGTTGAAGCCCTTGAGGGCCACCGTGTTGATCTTGACCCGCATGCCGGCCTTTTGAGCGGCATCAATCCCCTTGATAACCTGGGGCAGGCGGCCCCAACGGGTGATGTCCGCGAATTTCTGTTCGTCCAGCGTGTCGAGCGAGATATTGATCCGGCGTACACCGGCATCGAAAAGGTCACCAGCAAAGCGGTCGAGCTGCGAGCCGTTTGTCGTCAGCGTCAGTTCCTTGAGCGCGCCCGCATCCAGATGCCGGGTCATCGCCCGGAAGAACGTCATGATGTCCCGCCGGACCAGCGGTTCACCCCCGGTAATCCGGAGCTTCTCCACGCCGAGGCGGATGAAGGTCGAACACATACGGTCCAGCTCTTCCAGCGTCAGCAGTTCCTTCTTTGGAAGGAACGTCATGTTTTCCGACATGCAATAGACGCAGCGGAAATCGCAGCGGTCGGTCACGGAGACGCGAAGGTAGGAGATCGCGCGCTGAAAGGGATCAATAAGCGGTGTCATGCCGCAGAGCCTAGCCTTTCGTTCGGGGCTGGGCAAGTATGGGACGATATGGTTTTGTGGGACGATGGTCGGAGGTATCGGTGCAGAAGAAACTTGGAATTCTGGGGCTTTGTGCCGTTCTGGCAGGATGCGGGATTCTGCCAAAAGAAACACAGGATGCACCGCCTGTCCAAGCGGTTGCTGATGGGCAGATGCGTCCCCAGTCGCGGCCCGAAACGCTCGATACATCTGCCCGTCGACCGCCCCCGACAGCGCGGACGGTTGAAGAGTTCGACACCACCACCCGCGACGAACGCGAAGCAGCTGCCAGCGCACCGGTAAGTGCCGAGCGCGCACTCGGGTCAACAATCGTGTCGCTGGGCGATCCGACGCGACCGGGGTTCTGGGTCGAGACCTCGCTTGTCTCCGCGCCGGGCAAGGGGCGCGTTGTTAATCCCGATACCGGGCAATCTGCCCAGGTCGATCTGCTTCCCGCTGACGGCACCGGAAGCCGGATGTCACTTGCCGCGATGCGGTTGATCGGTGTGCCCTTGACGGGTTTGGCGGAGGTTGTGCTGTTTTCAGGCGGATAAATGCCGCGCCGCTTCCTTGCGGGCGAAGGGTTTCATCCGGTCACCGTGTTTGGAGAGGAACGCTCGGGCGCGATCAGGGTCGTGGCGTGAGAGGTCCCGGAGCCACCACGCCACGGCTTTCTGAATGAACCAGTCGGTGTCATCGAGATAGCCTGCGGCCCACCCAAGGATGCGGTCGCGGGCTGCGGTTTCATCGGCGGTGGGGTGGTTTTGCTTGGTCCACGGCAGGGTGATGACCAACGCGGCGCGCCGGGTCCACATATGATCGCTGGCTGTCCATGTATCCACTGTATCGAGGCGGGAGGGATCAGCGGTCAGACGGCGTTGACCGGCCATGCAGGCGTGATCGGCAATGGCCCAGCTGTCGAAATCTGGCACCCAGCTTTGGATCAGCTGCCATGCGGCCTCGTCGGATGGTTTGATCCGGGCCTGTGTCAGCAGTTTGGAGGCGGCCACGCGCGCTTCAAAGATATTGGTGTTCCAGAGATCCGCCGCCAACCGCAGCCGTGTGTCGAGGTCAATCTGCTGGCGCCAGTCCCGGACAAGTGCGTCGGTGTCAGGGTTGGCGACGCCCAGATAGGGGCGGTCGACCTTGTGATAGGCGGCCATCTGTTCTGCGCGCCCCGTTTGCGCCCGGGCGCGCAGTTCCGACAGAGCCTCGTCCAGTGTCATTCCACGGTAACGGATTTGGCGAGGTTGCGGGGCTGATCCACGTCTGTGCCTTTGGCGATTGCTGCATGATAGGCGAGAAGCTGCGCAGGCAATGCGTACAGCAGAGGCGACAGGACCGGATCGACTTCGGGCAGGGTAATGGTACGCCAAACGTCTGATCCGGTGGCTTCTGCGCCAGCGGCATCTGTGATGAGGCAGACTTTCCCGCCACGGGCCATGACTTCCTGCATGTTGGACACGGTCTTTTCAAACAGTGCGTCGCGCGGGGCCATGACGATCACGGGTACAGATTTGTCGATCAGCGCAATGGGGCCATGCTTGAGTTCGCCTGATGCGTAAGCTTCGGCATGTATATAGCTGATTTCTTTGAGTTTAAGGGCGCCTTCAAGGGCGAGGGGGTGCATCAGGCCGCGCCCGAGGAACAGGACATCGCGAGCCTCTGCGATCTGCCGCGCCGCGTCGGCGATTGTAGGGTCACGATCCAGCGTGGCGTTGAACAGCCCCGGCAGAGCGCGCAGCTGGGTCAGTTTTTCAGCGCAGTCGCCAGCAGACATTGCGCCTCGTTCGACGGCCGCTTTCAGCGCGAGAAGCAGCAGCGTGTTGAGCTGGCATGTAAACGCCTTGGTCGAGGCGACGCCCACCTCGACCCCTGCGTGGATGGGCAGGGCGATGTCGCTTTCACGTGCGATGGAGCTTTCCGATACATTGACGACGGACAGGATGCTGTCAGCCTTCCCGGCGCAGTACCTCAGCGCGGCCAGAGTGTCGGCGGTTTCGCCCGACTGCGATACAAAGAGCGCAATCGTGCCCGGTGTGACCGGAGGTTCGCGGTAACGGAACTCGGACGCGATATCGACTTCGACAGGAAGTCTGGCCAGCTGTTCGAACCAGTATTTCGCTGTCAGGCAGGCATAGAAAGCCGTGCCGCAGGCCACCATTGTGATCCGGTCGATCTTGGTGAAATCGGGCAGCGCGTCGGGCATCACGATCTGATTGCCGTCCAGGTAGGCTCGGAGCGCATCGGCAAGCACCGTGGGTTGCTCGGCGATTTCCTTGGCCATGAAGTGTTTGTAGCCGGCTTTGTCCACACGGGTCGCATCCGTGTTGATCTTGCGGCTTGGGCGGGTCACGCGGGCGCCACTTTCATCAAAGATATCAACCGTTTGCCGGGTCAGAACGGCACAATCGCCTTCTTCGAGATAGGTGATCGTATCCGTCAGAGGAGCCAGCGCAATGGCGTCCGATCCAACGAACATTTCGCCCTCACCATGGCCGATGGCCAGGGGGCTGCCCTTGCGGGCGGCAACGATCAGGTCGTCTTCGCCATCGAACAGGAACGCCAGCGCAAAAGCGCCGTCCAGTCGTGCAAGACAGGCACGGGCCGCGTCCACATGGCTCATCCCCTGCTTCATGTAGTGATGGGTCAGCAGGGCAACGGTTTCGGTGTCCGTGTCGGTCTCCGGGGTGATCTGGTGTCTCGCCAGTTCGGCGCGCAGTTCCTTGTAGTTCTCGATGATCCCATTGTGGACAACCGCCACCGGGCCGGACTGGTGCGGGTGGGCGTTCTTGGTGTTGGGCTCTCCATGGGTGGCCCAGCGAGTGTGGCCGATGCCGGATTTGCCGGGCAGCGGGTCATGGACCAGCAGATCCGACAGGTTCACCAGCTTGCCGACGGCGCGGCGGCGATCCAGTGTGCCTTCGTTGACTGTCGCGATCCCTGCGCTGTCATAACCGCGGTATTCCAGCCGTTTCAGCGCTTCGACAAGCAGCGGTGCTGCCTCGTGTTCTCCGAGAACGCCCACAATTCCACACATACGCTTAACCCTTTGCCTGCTTGGCTTTCTTGGCGCGCAGGATGCTGAAAAGCTTGCGCGCGAAACCGTCCTTGTTGGTCTGCTCCGTTCGGGCGATGGCCATTGCGCCGTCCGGGACGTCTTTGGTCACCACGGTGGCGGTCGCGGTCATCGCTTCGTTGCCGACGGCCACCGGGGCGACCAGCATGGTGTTCGATCCGATGAACGTGTCGCGTCCGATGGTGGTGCGGTGCTTCATCACGCCGTCATAGTTGCAGGTAATGGTGCCTGCTCCGATGTTCGACCGCGCGCCAACCTCGGCATCGCCGATATAGGTGAGGTGATTGACCTTTGCGCCTTCATCAATTGCAGCGTTCTTGATCTCGACGAAGTTGCCGATATGCACGTCTTCCGCCAGTTCGGCACCGGGGCGCAGGCGGGCGAACGGGCCGACGGTGGCACCGCGGCTGACATGCGCGCCTTCGAGATGGCTGAAGGCGCGGATGCGGGCGCCGGATTCGACAGTGACGCCGGGGGCGAAGACCACGTTGGGCTCGATTTCCGCGTCGCGGCCGATGATCGTGTCAAAGGACAGGAACACCGTGTCGGGGGCCTGCATCACCACGCCATCTTCGATCAAAGCGCGGCGTTTGTTCCGTTGGAAAAGCGCTTCGGCATTGGCCAGTTCCAGACGGGAATTGATGCCAAGTGTTTCCGCCTCGTCACAGGTGACGGCGGTGGCCTTGAGGCCGCGCGCGTTGGCGAGACCGATGATGTCAGTCAGGTAGTATTCGCCAGAGGCATTGTCGTTGCCCACGTCTGCCACCAGATCAAAGAGCGTGCGGGCATCGGCACAGATAACACCAGAGTTACAGAGTGTTATGGCGCGTTCTTCATCGGTTGCGTCCTTGAATTCGACGATCCGATCCAGCGTTGTTCCATCCATGATCAACCGGCCATAACGACCGGGATCAGCAGCCTCGAACCCAAGCACAACGATATCATGTGCCGCGCGCGCAGCGATCATCTGTTCCAGCGTATCCGTGGTGATGAAAGGTGTGTCGCCGTAAAGTACGATCACGTCGCCATCAAAGCCGTCCAGCGCGTCGCGTGCCTGGGCGACGGCATGGGCTGTACCCAACTGTTCTTCCTGGCGGACGGCAATCGCGTCTGGGTCGAACTCCTGTGCGGCGGCATCGACAAGCTCGGCTCCATGCCCGGTCACGACGATTGTGCGCTCCGGCTCCAAGGCCGAGGCGGACAGCATCGCGTGGTGCAGGAGCGGCGCGCCGCCGATCTTGTGCAGGACTTTCGGAAGGTCCGATTCCATGCGGGTGCCTTTGCCCGCCGCTAGAATGACTAGGGCTGTGCTCATCGAGTTTCTCTTTGTCTTTTGCCTCTGCTCCTTTTATCGCTCTGGCCGAGTGCCGCAAGGCGGCTTATTTCACTTGTGGTTGCGAGATGTGACAGGAGAGATGCGGTGCGGACGGTGATTTTTGACCTCGATGGAACGCTGGCCGACACCAGTGGGGATTTGATTGCGGCAGCCAATCATTGCTTTGAGCGTATGGGTTTCGACTCGCGGCTTGACCCCATGGGGGATGCCGGTACGGCGCTGCGTGGAGCAAAAGCGATGCTGACGCTCGGGTTGGAACGCTCTGGGCAGTATTCCGCTGATCTGATCGACCAGTATTACCCGGTGCTTCTGTCAGCGTATGGCGATGCGATTGACACGCATACCGTTCTCTATCCCGGTGCGATGGAGGCGGTTGAGGCGCTCAAGTCACATGGAATGGCTGTAGGGATCTGCACCAACAAGCCCGAAGGTCTGGCGGAAACGCTGATGACGCGCCTTGGGGTGCGGGATGCGTTCAGCTCGTTGATCGGGGCTGACACGCTGCCCACCCGCAAGCCGGATGCAGCGCCTTACATCGCTGCGGTCGAATGGGCGGGGGGCGTTGTCGGACAAAGCTGTCTGATCGGGGACACGGTCACGGATCGCGACACCGCACGCGCTGTGGGGGTTGCCTGTGTGCTGGTCGGATTCGGCCCTGCGGGTGGGGACATGGCCGCGCTGGAACCGGACGCGATCATCCAGCACTTCGACGAGCTGCCCGAGGTCGTGGTGCGGCTGCTGGGGTAGGTAAACGAAGTCACCTTCGGGTCGAACCCAAGGATGGCTGCTCAATCTGACCCGTAAAGCGGCACGGTGGACATCGACACCTTGGCCGACCCGTCGGTCAATTCCGCCGCGTGGGCGACGTAGATCAGCGTCTGATTCTTCTCGTCGAAGATGCGCTTCACCCGCAGCGATTTGAGGATGATCGACCGCGAGGCGCGGAACACGTCTTCGCCGCTGTCACTCCGGTCGATATCACCAATCGTGATTGGTCCGGTCTGGCGGCATGAGATCGACGCGTTCGACGGGTCTTCGAACCAGTTGCCCTTGCTGAGCCGGTCAATCAGGCCGCGCTCGAAATAGGCAATGTGGCACGTCACGCCAGCCACATCCGGGTCGTTGATGGCTTCGATGATGATGTCATTGCCGACCCAGTCGACCCCAACCTGTCCGACTTCCTCGGCAAAAACGGGAGCGGCGCAAGTGAGGAGGGCAGCGGTGAGAAGAATTCGCATGGGACAATCCTTGATCTGAGGGCCTGCCGTGCAGACGTGCAGAGGCTACACGAAGCCAACGCTTGACCGAAGGCTTAGGTTGCGATTAGTATTTGAACAAGCGTTCAATAAATCGCGTCGGGGGAGACAGCGTATGTTCAATGCCACCATGCAGTTCGATCTGGGAGAAGACGTCAACAGCCTCCGCGAGATGGTGCATCGCTGGGCGCAGGAACGCGTCAAGCCGATGGCGGCCGAAATCGACCGATCCAACAACTTCCCGGCAGAGCTTTGGACCGAGATGGGCGAACTTGGCCTTTTGGGCATCACCGTGGACGAGGAATACGGCGGTGCCGGCATGGGCTATCTTGCACATACCGTCGCCGTGGAAGAGGTGGCGCGGGCATCGGCCTCGGTCTCGCTGTCATATGGCGCACATTCCAACCTGTGCGTGAACCAGATCAAGCTGAACGGCACCGCCGATCAAAAGGCAAAGTGCCTGCCAAAGCTGATCTCCGGTGAGCATGTCGGCGCGTTGGCGATGTCCGAACCCGGGGCAGGGTCGGACGTGGTGTCGATGAAACTGCGCGCCGAAAAGCGCAACGACCACTACCGGCTGAATGGCAACAAGTACTGGATCACCAACGGTCCGGATGCCGACACGCTGGTTGTCTACGCCAAGACCGATCCCGATGCCGGGTCCAAGGGGATCACCGCCTTCCTGATCGAAAAGTCGATGAAAGGGTTCAGCACCTCCCCGCATTTCGACAAGCTGGGGATGCGTGGGTCGAACACCGCCGAGCTGATCTTTGACGACGTCGAAGTGCCCTTCGAAAACGTGCTGGGCGAAGAGGGCAAGGGCGTGCGCGTGCTGATGTCCGGCCTTGATTACGAGCGCGTGGTCCTTGCAGGCATCGGCCTCGGCATCATGGCCGCCTGTCTGGACGAGATCATGCCCTACATGGCCGAGCGCAAGCAGTTCGGCCAGCCGATTGGCAATTTCCAACTGATGCAGGGCAAGATGGCCGATATGTACACGGCGATGAATTCGGCCCGCGCCTATGTTTACGAAGTCGCCAAAGCCTGCGACCGGGGGGATGTGACCCGTCAGGACGCGGCCGCCTGCTGTCTCTATGCCAGCGAACAGGCAATGGTGCAGGCGCATCAGGCGGTTCAGGCGATGGGCGGCGCGGGCTTCCTGTCCGACGCGCCGGTTGCGCGCATCTTCCGCGATGCCAAGCTGATGGAGATCGGGGCGGGCACGTCCGAGATCCGGCGTATGCTGGTGGGTCGCGAAATGATGGCGGCGATGAGCTGACCATGCCAGGCTGGGTGTGGTTCGTGCCTCTGGGACTTGCCACGCTGGTGGGCGCATTGCTTGCGTTCCGCTATGGTTGGATCGCGGCAACGATAACGGAGACCGATGTGATCAACGCCATTGCCACGCGCTATGTCACACAGGACGGCGGCTCCACCGCGCAGGTCGGCGATTGCGTCGGGCTTGCCGGGCAGGTCGAGGGGGCGTGGATTACCGTGAAATGCAATGATCTGGTCTATCACGTCACCCGATTTGGTCGTCTGATGTCCACCGAGGGGCAGACTTTGCCGGAGGGGCCATCGATATGACCGCGCGCCCGATGCTCAAACCCGCGCCATATGATGCGCTGTGCAAAGGCTTCGACTGGGACCTGCCAGCATCGCTGAACATGGCGCATCAGGTTTGTGATGGTTGGGCCGCCACCGATCCGGGGCGCGTTGCGATCATCGAGGTGACGCCGGAGCGTGTGCGCCCCGTGACCTATGGCGATCTTTGGTATCGGTCACGGCAGGTTGAAGTGGCGCTGATCGAGCGCGGCGTGATGAAGGGCGACCGGGTGGGCGTCTTGCTGTCGCAATCCCCCTTGTGCGCCGCGGCCCATATCGCGGCGTGGCGGCTTGGCGCCATCTCGGTCCCGCTTTTCAAACTGTTCAAGACCGAAGCGCTGCGCACGCGGATTGAAGATGCGGGGCTCGGCGTTGTCGTGACCGACCTCGAAGGCGTTGTCCAACTGACCGGGCTGGGCGTTGCAACAGTCACCCGAAGCGATCTGGGCGCATCATCCGGCACCCGCGCGATGGTCGAGACCGGACCGGATGACGCGGCGGTGCTGATCTACACAAGTGGCACGACGGGGGCGCCCAAAGGCGCGCTGCATGGGCATCGGGTGCTGACCGGGCACTTGCCCGGTGTCGAGATGAGCCACGACTTCCTGGGGCAGGACGGCGACGTGATCTGGACGCCCGCCGATTGGGCGTGGATCGGCGGTCTGTTCGACGTGCTCATGCCGGGTCTGGCGCTTGGGGTTCCGGTGGTTGCGGCGCGGATGCCGAAGTTTTCGGTCGAGGAGTGCGCGAGGATTTGCCGGGAAGGCACTGTGCGCAATGTGTTTTTCCCACCAACCGCCCTGCGGATGCTCAAGGCGGCGGATGCCCGGATCGACGGTCTGCGTTCGGTCGCCAGTGGCGGCGAACCGCTCGGGGCCGAGATGCTGGCCTGGGGACGCGACGCGTTTGGCGTGACGATCAACGAATTCTACGGTCAGACCGAATGCAACATGATCGTGTCGTCCTGTGGCGCGTCTTTTGACGCTGTGCCGGGGTCGATGGGTCGCGCTGTGCCGGGGCATCAGGTGGCGGTGATCGGGCCGGATGGGGTGCCCTGCGACGGAGAGGGCGACATCGCCGTGCGGCGCGGATCGGCGTCGATGATGCTGGAATACTGGCGCAAGCCCGAAGAGACCGCTGAGAAGTATCGCGGCGATTGGTTGGTCACCGGGGATCGTGGGGTCATGGAGGGCGACACGATTACCTTTCTGGGGCGCGAGGATGACGTGATCACCTCAGCCGGGTATCGCATCGGACCTGCAGAGATCGAGGATTGCCTGCTGACCCATCCAGCGGTCGCAACCTGTGGTGTAGTGGGCAAACCCGACGCGCTGCGGACAGAGATCGTCAAGGCCTATGTGGTGCTCAAGGACGGCGTTAACGCTTCGGTAACGGATCTTCAGGATTGGGTTAAGGTTCGCCTTGCAAGTTATTCTTATCCAAGGGAAATCGAATTTCTGGACGAGTTGCCGATGACCGTCACCGGCAAGGTGATCCGCAAAGAGCTCAAGGCGCGGGCCAGTCGGGAGGGTCAGGCGTGAAGCGCATAGTGATGATCGTGGCGCTGGTGTGCGCCCCGCAGATGGGCGGAGCGCGGGACTTGAAAATCGACCAACAGTTCGTTCGGGATTGCTTTGAAAACACCGAGATCGGGGCGCTGTATCCGCTCTGTCTGGGGCAGGCATCGGGCCAATGTCAGGAGCGGCCTGGCGGATCGACCACCATCGGGATCACCGAGTGCATCCAGGCCGAAACCGCGATGTGGGATGTGATCCTGAACGAGGAATACAAGTGGACGCAGATGGCGAATGAAACCGCCGACGAACAGGGGCTGTCGCAGGTCATGGACCGGACGGATGCCCTGCGCGATGCGCAACGGGCGTGGATTGCCTTTCGCGATGCCGATTGCGCCGCGCGTTACGCGATGTGGCAGGATGGAACCATCCGTTCCATCGTGGCGGCCAACTGCCACCTGACCATGACAGCCGGACGCGCGATCGAGCTGCGCGACATGCGGGGACACTAAGATGAAACTTCGATCACAGGCGATTGCCTCGTCTGAACAGTTCAAGGCGAATATCGCTGCCCACCAAGAGGCGTTGCGCGTGGTGCGCGAGGCGGCAGAGCTGGCCGCTGCGGGTGGGGGCGACCGCGCACGGGAACGGCACGTCTCGCGCGGAAAGATGCTGCCCCGCGACCGTGTGGCGAACCTGCTCGATCCCGGATCGCCGTTTCTGGAGGTCGGTGCCACAGCTGCGCATGGGCTTTACGACGGGGCCGCGCCCTGTGCCGGTGTGATCGCGGGTGTGGGCCGGGTCATGGGCCGTCAGGTCATGGTCGTGTGCAACGACGCCACGGTGAAGGGCGGCACCTATTACCCGATGACCGTCAAGAAACACCTGCGCGCGCAGGAGATCGCGGAAGAGAACCATCTTCCCTGCATCTATCTGGTCGACTCGGGCGGCGCGAACCTGCCCAATCAGGACGAAGTCTTCCCCGACCGCGACCATTTCGGGCGGATTTTCTACAATCAGGCGCGGATGAGCGCGAAGGGTATCGCGCAGATTGCGGTGGTGATGGGGTCCTGTACGGCGGGCGGCGCCTATGTGCCCGCGATGTCGGATGTGACGATCATCGTGAAAGAGCAGGGCACGATCTTCCTCGCCGGTCCGCCTTTGGTGAAGGCGGCGACAGGCGAGGTTGTCACGGCCGAGGATCTGGGCGGCGGTGATGTGCACACGCGGCTCTCGGGTGTGGCGGATTACCTGGCCGAGGATGACGCACACGCCTTGGCGCTGGCAAGGCGGGCGGTTGGGTCATTGGGCGGAGCGCCGAAATCCGGTCTGCGGCAAGCATCGGAAGATCCCGCATATGATCCTGACGAGATTTTCGGCGTTGTCCCCGGCGATCTGCGCACGCCTTATGACATCCGCGAGGTCATCGCGCGTGTGGTCGATGGGTCTTATTTCGACGAGTTCAAACCGCGCTTTGGCGAGACTTTGGTGACGGGCTTTGCCCATGTCGACGGCTGGCCCATGGGGATCATCGCGAACAACGGCGTGCTGTTTTCCGAGGCCGCACAGAAGGGTGCGCATTTCGTCGAGCTCTGTTCGCAGCGCAAGATCCCGTTGGTGTTCCTGCAGAACATCACCGGGTTCATGGTGGGTCGGAAATACGAGAACGAAGGCATCGCGCGGCATGGGGCGAAGATGGTGACGGCTGTGGCCTGCACCTCGGTGCCGAAGATCACCATGCTGGTCGGCGGGTCTTTCGGTGCGGGCAACTACGGCATGTCCGGTCGGGCCTATCAGCCGCGCTTCCTGTGGACCTGGCCAAACTCGCGCATCAGCGTGATGGGCGGCGAACAGGCAGCGGGCGTTCTGGCGACCGTGAAGCGCGACGCCATCGAACGCGGCGGCGGTTCGTGGTCGGCCGAGGAAGAAGCGGAATTCAAGCGCCCGACCATCGAGATGTTCGAGGAACAGGCGCATCCGCTCTATGCCTCGGCCCGGCTGTGGGATGACGGGGTCGTCGACCCGCGCAAGACGCGCGCGGTGCTGTCGCTGTCGCTGGAGGCGGCGTTGAATGCACCGATTGAGGACACGCGTTTCGGCGTGTTCCGCATGTAATTGGGGGGCCGACCCCCAAACCTCAGGTCACATTGGGGGCCAGCCCCCAAACCCCCGGAGTTTACGGGCAAGATGAAGAGAAGCGGTGGTGCGAGATGTTTGACACGATCCTGATAGCCAACCGGGGCGAGATTGCCTGCCGGGTGATCGACACGTGCCGACGCCTTGGGGTGCGCACCGTGGCGGTGCATTCCGACGTCGATGCGCAGGCGCGTCATGTGGAGATGGCGGATGTGGCGGTGTCGCTTGGCGGCGCGTCGCCCGGCGAGAGTTACCTGCGCGGGGAAGCGATTATTGCGGCGGCGCAGGCGACAGGCGCGCAGGCGATCCATCCGGGTTATGGCTTCCTGTCGGAGAACCCGGATTTCGTCGAGGCGGTCGAGGCGGCGGGGCTGGTGTTCATTGGCCCGTCGGCCAAGGCGATCCGGGCGATGGGGCTGAAGGATGCCGCGAAGGCGCTGATGGCAAAGGCGGGCGTACCGGTCGTGCCGGGCTATCACGGTACCGATCAGGATCCCGGTCATCTGGAGGTCGAGGCTGCGGCCATCGGGTATCCGGTGCTGATCAAGGCGGTGGCCGGAGGCGGCGGCAAGGGGATGCGTCTGGTCGAGCGCGCCGAGGATTTCGTCAACGGTCTGGAAAGCGCCAAGGCCGAAGCACGGGGCGCGTTTGGAAATGACGCTGTTCTGATCGAGAAATACGTCACCAGTCCGCGCCACATCGAGGTGCAGGTTTTCGGCGATGGTGAAAAAGCGGTGCATCTCTTTGAGCGGGATTGCTCGCTTCAGCGGCGGCACCAGAAGGTGATCGAGGAAGCACCCGCGCCCGGAATGACGCCCGAGATGCGCGAGGCGATGGGACAGGCGGCGGTGCGCGCGGCCGAGGCCATCGGCTACAAGGGCGCAGGCACGGTGGAGTTCATCGTCGATGGTTCGGACGGGCTGCGCCCCGACGGGTTCTGGTTCATGGAGATGAACACGCGGTTGCAGGTGGAGCATCCCGTGACCGAGGCCATCACCGGTGTCGATCTGGTGGAGTGGCAGTTGCGGGTGGCGGCGGGTGAGCCGTTGCCTCGTGCTCAAGGTGATCTGTCGATCAGCGGCCACAGCTTCGAGGCGCGGCTCTATGCCGAGGACGTGCCGGCCGGGTTCCTGCCGGCGACCGGGCGGTTGGCGCATCTGGCCTTTCCCAAGGGCGCGCGGGCCGATACCGGGGTGCGGACGGGCGACGTGATCAGCCCGCATTATGACCCGATGATCGCCAAGGTGATCGTGCACGGTCCGTCGCGCGCGGTGGCCTTGCGCAAGCTGCGCCAGGCCTTGGCGGAAACTCAGGTTGCCGGAACGGTGACGAACCTCGCTTTCCTTGGAGCGCTGGCGCGGCACGAGGGCTTTTCAAACGGCATCGTGGATACCGGCTTGATCGGGCGCGATCTGGAGACGCTCGTTTCGGTTGGGCAAGCCGGTGCTGCGGGCATCGCGCAGGCGGCGCTGGCGCTTGTCGGTCTGAACAGGGAGCCGCAGCCGCTGGACGGGTTTGCTCTTTGGGCTCCGATTGCGCAGGATGTGGTCGTGTCCTGTGATGAGCAGGTCCTGACCTGCCGTGTTGTGACCCATGGGCCGGGTGAGATTGACGTGACCGTGGATGACACTCTGGTACAGGCGCGGCACGGGGCCAATGGCTGGCGCTTTGACGGTCAGCCCGCGCGGGCGGTGTTTGTCGAAAGCGGCGTTACCACGGTGTTTGGCGATCCGACGCGGGTGGTGCGCCATGTCGATCCGCTGGATGTCGAAGCGGGCGCGGGGGCGTCAAGCGATCTGATCGAAGCACCGATGCCGGGGCTGGTGCGGCAGGTTTTCGTCTCTGCCGGGCAGAGCGTTTCCAAAGGCGATCGGCTGGCCATCCTCGAGGCGATGAAGATGGAGCACAGCCTGCTTGCGGCGCGAGATGGTACTGTGGCCGAAGTGATGGCCGAGGCGGGATCGCAGGTCGAGGCAGGGGCCGTTCTGATCCGGCTGGAAGAGGAAGAGACATGATCCGTTTGCATCATTGCCCGCAGACACGGTCGATGCGCACGCTCTGGCTGCTTAACGAGCTTGAGGTCGAGTTCGAGGTTGTTCTGCATGCCTTCGACAAGTCGCTGCGCAGCCCGGAATACCTGTCGCTGTCGCCGGCCGGGCGCGTTCCGGCGCTGGAAATCGATGGCGAACGGATGTTCGAGACGGGTGCGATCACCGAATATCTTTGTGAACGGTTTCCTGATGCGAACATGGGGCGCGGGCCGGAGGATCCGGACCGGATGGCCTGGCTCGTCTGGGTGCATTTCGCCGAGACGATCAGTCAGCATGCCGCGGCGCTGACGCAGCAGCATATCATGCTCTACGAGGATGCGATGCGCTCGCCCGTCGTGATGAAGCTCGAGGCGGCCCGATTGAAGAAATGCTACGATGCGATTGAGGCGCGGCTGTCCACCCCGGTGGAGAATCGCGATTACCTTCTGACCTCGGGGTTTTCCGCAGCGGATGTGTCGGTCGGGCAGGCGGTCTACATGGCGCGTCATTTCGCGGCGCTGGACGGTCATCCGGCAGTGTCCGACTGGTACGACCGGATCACCGAGCGGCCGGAGTTTCAGAAATCCCTGCCGGCAGAGGGCGGGGCGCGGCTTTATACGCAGGACTTCTACCCGGCGTGGGAGGCGGCGGGCTGATGGCGCGCCGTGCATATTTTGAAAAAGAAGAAGCAGGGGCGTGGCACTGTGGCTGAACGGGTCGAGATCTTTGAAGTGGGGCCGCGCGACGGGTTGCAGAATGAGGCGCGGCTGATCCCGGTCGAGGAAAAAATCGCACTGGTCGACTGTCTGTCACGTGCCGGGTTCCGGCGGATCGAATGCGCCAGTTTCGTCAGCCCCAAATGGGTGCCGCAGATGGCGGATTCGGGTGCTGTGCTGGCGGGGATCACGCGGATGCCGGGCGTGTCCTATGCGGCGCTGACCCCGAACATGCGCGGGTTTGAGGATGCGGTGGCGGCGGGGGCTGACGAGGTGGCGATTTTCGGATCGGCCTCCGAAGGGTTTTCCAAGGCCAATATCAACGCGACGATCGAAGAGAGTCTGGAGCGGTTCCGCCCGGTGGCAGCGGCCGCGATTGAGCGGGGGCTGCCGGTGCGGGGATACGTGTCCTGCGTGGTGGAGTGTCCCTATGATGGCCCTGTTGCGCCCGCCTCAGTGGCGCGCGTGGTGGCGGCGTTGCGCGATATGGGCTGCTACGAGGTGTCTTTGGGTGACACGATCGGTCGCGCCACGCCCGAGGGGATTGTCGCGATGCTGAAAGCGGTCTTGGGCGAGATGCCAGCCGAGAGACTGGCCGGGCATTACCACGACACGGGTGGTCTGGCCTGTGACAATGTCGAGGCATCGCTGGGCCTCGGGCTGCGGGTGTTCGATGCGGCCGTCGGCGGCCTTGGAGGGTGCCCTTACGCGCCGGGTGCTGCGGGCAATGTGGCGACAGAAGCGGTGGCGGCACGGGTGGCTGCCTTGGGGTATGAGCATGGGCTCGACATGGATGTGGTGGCCGAGGCGGCCGACATGGCGCGGAGGATGCGGGGATGAGTTTGATCCGGGTGGAGACCGATGCACGCGGCGTTGCGACACTGACCCTGGCGCGGGCCGAGAAGCACAACGCGTTGTCAGCGCAGATGATGACCGAATTGGAGGACGCGGCCCGGGGCTTGGCCAAAGACACGAAGGTTCGGGTTGTGGTGCTGGCAGCAGACGGCAAGACCTTCTGCGCCGGTGGCGATCTGGCGTGGATGCGTGAGCAGTTCGACATGGATGCGGAGACGCGCCGGGTGGAAAGCCGTCGGATCGCAACCGTGCTGGGTGCGCTGTACGATCTGCCGCAGCCGCTGATCGGGCGGGTGCAGGGCAATGCGCTGGGTGGCGGTGTGGGCCTTGTGTCGGTCTGCGATGTGGCAATCGGGGTTTCCGGGGCCAAGCTGGGCTTTACCGAAACGCGGCTTGGGTTGATCCCGGCAAATATCGGGCCGTATGTGCTGGCTCGGATGGGGGCGACGCGGGCGTCGGAGGTCTTTATGTCGGCGCGGATCTTTGGGGCAGAAGAGGCCGTGCGGTTGAACCTGTTGAGCCGAACGGTTGAGCACGACGATCTGGATGCGGCCATTGACGCTGAAGTTCTGCCTTACCTGTCCTGTGCGCCGGGGGCGGTGGCCGAGGCCAAGGCGCTGATGCGCGATCTGGCTGGACGGGTGGTGCAGGAGCAGGTGGACTTGGCCATCGACGCTCTGGCGCGGCGCTGGCAATCGGACGAGGCGCGCGAAGGGGTCGGGGCTTTCTTCGACAAGCGCAGCCCAAGCTGGCAATGACGGTACAGATTGCACATCTCTATGCCACTGCCGCGCTGGCGATTGCGTTTTTTCAGGTTGCGCTGATCCTTGGTGCGCCATTGGGCCGGTATACGCAGGGTGGCCAGAACGAGGGCGCCTTGCCGATCTCGGGGCGGATTATCGCGGCCGTGTCGATTCCGGTGGTGCTGTTTCAGGGATTGGCCATCTTGTCTGCGGCGGGCTTCCCGGGGCTGGGCTGGCCTGCATGGACGGGCTGGGTCGCATTTGTGGTGCAGGTTGTGACAACCGTATTGAATTGGATTACCCCGTCCAAACCGGAACGGGCGGTTTGGGGGCCGATCACGCTGGTCATGTCGGCGATGGCGCTTGTTGTGCTGACGGCCTGACGCTTCAGACAGGCGCGGTTAGCAGGGACAGAAGCAACGACATGTCGTCCCCGGAATCTGTCCCCAGATTGAGAACGTGGTCTTCAATGGTATTTGCCCGTTCTGCGCCAAGGAGCGGGTCGGCATAGGCGTGGAATTTGGCAACCACCGTGTCGAGGGTTGCGGGGTCTTCCGGATCGCCGAGGGCCTCGGTCGGACCGGAGTTCAGTTCCCGGCCATCTTTGAGAACAAGCGTCACTTCGGCGATCCGGCGGGCAGGAAAGGCCGCGTTAAGGGTGTCGCTTTCGCGGATGTCCATTGAGTGGGCGAGGCGTTGGATTTCCGGCTCGGCAAAACTGCTTTCCTGCATATCTTTCGGGCCACAGGTGCCACGCACCATACCGACAGCGGTCGGGAAGGCGGTGGAATACTGCGCCTCTTCGGTTGTGCGTGGGTCTGTCACGGCAAGGCGGCGGGATTCGTGGAAGGTCGTGATTTCGATACGGTCAACATCATGCGATGTCAGGTCGTGATCTGCGCGCAGGTTGAGAACGGCCTGAAGGGCGGGCTGCGCCCAGCGGCAGACGGGAAAGTGTTTGAAATACTGCTCGCGGATCCGCCATGTCTGACCAAGGTCTGACCAAAGGTCCGCCACGTCGCCGTGCTCGACCGTTACAGCCGGTGCACCGGTGAACCCGTCTTTTGCCAGATAGACCGCAGAGACCCCCGACATCGCGCCCCAGCCCGATCCGTCTTTGACCATTGTCGGATGATCTATTGTGCGCATCATCTGGCTGCGTGGTCCGTGGTATTCGGCGATGCCCATTGCCTCGCGGGTCCTCGCGGCATCCAAGCGCAGCACACGGGCGCCAAGGGCTGCCACCGCCACCGCGATCCACGCCCCTGACGTGTGGTAGTCCGGTGCT
The DNA here is from genome assembly GCF_002115805.1 of Marivita geojedonensis. GTDB lineage: Bacteria > Pseudomonadota > Alphaproteobacteria > Rhodobacterales > Rhodobacteraceae > Marivita > Marivita geojedonensis. The sequence goes on from NZ_JFKC01000003.1 coordinate 162,998, forward strand.
GTCCGGTGCAGGGCGATCCCGGCGCGGGTGCCGATCTCGTAGCCGATCACGAGGGAGGTCAGAAAATGCTGCGCTTCTGTGTCCTTTTCTGCTTGGCACAGGGCGAGCAGTGACGGGAAGATGCCGCAGCCGACGTGACCCTTGGTCAGCTTGTGCCCGTCATGGCCATCGAGAGCATCGATTGTCATGCCTCCTGCGAGGGCCGCGCCTGCCGGGCTGACCTCGCGCCCGTCGAAGAGCATCTGTGCGCCCGATCCCCCGAATTGCCGTGCTGCGTGGTTGCGTATGATGCGAGACAGGGACGTCTGCTGACCTCCGGCGGCCACACCGATCAGGTCGAGCATCCATTGACGGGCGAGACGGCGGGCATCCTCGGGAATGTCCGAGTAGGTCGTATCATGGAGAAAGTCGGAGAGGGGGTGCTGCATGATCTGGCTTTCAGGTATCGGCGTACCCACTGTCAGCGCGCTCCGGGCCCTCTGTCGCGGCCAAAAACGACCTCGGTCTTTGTTGCAGGCGGCAGGATAACAGGGTGGAGGAATGCGGCACCATCATCGTTGCAGCAGTTCAGACTGCGAAAAGACATGGTTCTGCTGAGAGGCTGTTCGCGCATCCGCACAACGCTATTTCTCGATCGGAGGAGTGTTTAAGCTCTCACAAGCACTGTCCGACGCTCGCGATGACGTGAAGGATTGCGGGTGCTTTGGCGTGAATAAACGTGTCTGTGGCTGTTGACCTTGCCCCCACTGGAAGGCCTAGTCCCCCAAGGAAAGGTATCGAAAGGGATGCAGGACAAGATGACGACATTCACTCGCAGAGCTTTTCTAGGTGGTGCAGCGACGGTGATTGCGATGCCGATGGGCGCAATGGCGCAGACCGCTCCCCGGATGCATGTGTTCAAGGACCCGAATTGCGGATGCTGCTCGGCCTGGATCGATATTCTTGAAGAGGATGGTTTCCAGATCACCACCGAAGCCCGCACAAACGGTGCGCTTGTGCAGGAGAAGATCAAGCGCGGCATTCCGGCAAACATGGCGTCGTGCCATACGGCTGATGTGGACGGGTATGTGATTGAAGGTCACGTTCCGGCCCGCGACATTCGCAGGCTGTTGAGCGAACGTCCGGATGCGATCGGGTTGGCCGTTCCGGGGATGCCATTCGGATCTCCCGGGATGGGGCCGGAAAACCAGCGTGAAGCCTATGATGTGCATCTGATCCGTCGCGATGGCACAACAGACGTATTCACAAGATATGAAGGGGCGGCCTGACGCGCCCTGCGCATACCAAAGCCGAACGAAAGGAGTGCGGATGACTCGCATCATTTTACCCGTCACAATTGTGTCGCTGTGTTTCGCAACGCTGGCCGTGGCGCATACTGGGGTCAAGAACCCGACCGTATTGGCGCGGATGGAGGCAATGAAAGAGACCCAGGAGAGCACAAAGGTGCTTGGGGCCATGGCCAAGGGCGAACGCAGCTTCGATGCAGACACGGCCCGCGCCGCTGCGGCTGAGATAGCAAGGCTGGCCGGGCAGACACCTGCTTTGTTTGAAGTTCAGGAAACCGATCCGAATTCCGAAGCTTTGCCGGTGATCTGGGATCGTTTCGACGATTTCACCGAAAAGTCGCTGGCTTTGGAAGCGGTAGCGGATGCTTTGGCGGCGAGCATCGAGACCGAAGAGCAGTTGCGCGCGGGTCTGGGTCGGATCGGCGCGGCCTGTAAAGCCTGCCATGAGGTGTATCGGAAATAGGTGCAAAGCCTATCAAGGTATACAATTGCACACTTGATGAGCCGCTTTTGCGGCGGACCCGTGCGGAATCGGTGGTGGCCAAGCTCCGACCGATTGACGCATGTTGTTCAAAACAGGGGGTATTTTCATGGTAAGCGCCTTGTTTTCAAGCGGATAGCAGAGTTCGGTAAGATGTCGCCCTGCGGTTGACCCCCGGAAGAGACGGGAGTAGATCAGCCTCAAGTCAACCTCGCCACTTGACGGCGCGTGTCGGTGCGCGATGGGAAAAGGAGCCTCGTCTTGGAAGACATGCTGCGGGAATACCTGCCAATCCTCGTATTTTTGGCCATTGCAATCGGATTGGGGCTCGTCCTGATCCTCGCTGCCGTGATCATCGCGGTGCGCAACCCGGACCCGGAAAAAGTGTCGGCCTACGAATGTGGCTTTAATGCTTTTGACGATGCCCGGATGAAGTTCGATGTTCGGTTCTATCTCGTGTCGATCCTGTTCATCATCTTCGACCTCGAAATCGCGTTCCTCTTCCCCTGGGCGGTGGCGTTCCAGGATGTGAGCATGGTGGGCTTCTGGTCGATGATGGTGTTCCTTGCGGTCCTGACCATCGGCTTTGCCTATGAATGGAAGAAGGGAGCACTCGAATGGGAGTGATGACCGGAGCCAATACCGCTGGTGCGGACAAGGAATACGCGACGCAGGCGCTGAATTCCGAGCTTGCGGACAAGGGCTTTCTGCTGACCTCGACCGAGGACATCATCAACTGGGCGCGTACCGGGTCGCTGCACTGGATGACCTTCGGTCTGGCCTGTTGTGCGGTCGAGATGATGCACACCTCGATGCCGCGCTATGACCTTGAGCGGTTCGGCACCGCGCCGCGCGCGAGCCCGCGTCAGTCGGATCTGATGATCGTCGCGGGCACGCTGACGAACAAGATGGCCCCGGCGCTGCGCAAGGTTTACGACCAGATGCCCGAACCGCGCTACGTGATCTCGATGGGGTCCTGCGCCAACGGGGGCGGGTACTACCATTACAGCTATTCCGTGGTGCGGGGCTGCGACCGGATCGTTCCGGTTGACGTCTACGTGCCGGGCTGCCCGCCGACAGCCGAAGCGCTGCTTTATGGCATCATGGCGCTGCAACGGAAGATTCGCCGGACAGGGACAATTGTACGATGAGCGAAGCCCTCAAGGAACTTGGCCAGCATATTGAGCTGAAGCGTACTGATTGTGTGCTTGCCTGGGATGTGACCCATGGCGAACTGAACGTTGACGTGGCTCCGTCGAACATTGCCGGCTTCGTCGACTTCCTCAAGTCTGACCAGACCTGCAAGTTCTCATCTCTGGTGGACATTACGGCTGTGGATTACCCGGATCGCCCCAAGCGGTTTGACGTGGTCTACCACTTCCTGTCGATGTACCAGAACCACCGCATCCGTCTGCGGGTCAGCATCCGAGAAGACGAGATGGTTCCGTCGATCACCGGTGTGCATCCGAGCGCCAACTGGTTCGAGCGCGAAGTTTTCGACATGTTCGGCATCCTGTTCTCCGGGCATCCGGACTTGCGCCGCATCCTCACGGATTACGGTTTCCGCGGCTATCCGCTGCGCAAGGACTTCCCGACCACGGGCTATACCGAAGTGCGCTACGACGAAGAAAAGAAGCGCGTGGTCTATGAGCCGGTGAGCCTTGTTCAGGAATACCGGCAGTTCGATTTCATGTCCCCTTGGGAAGGCGCGCAATACGTGCTGCCGGGGGATGAAAAGACGGAAGAGAAGGCGTGATGGGTGGCTACGGCATGGGCGGCGGAGGCCTTATTTGGTTTCTGATCATCGGCGTGTTGATCGTCGTTCCATTCTGGAAGCTCCTGCCACGCTATGGTTTGCCCAGTTGGGCAGCACTTTTGACAATTTTCCCGCTGGTCGCATTGGTCTTTCTCTGGATCATGGCGTTCAAGGACAACGGTGGCGGAGGACGGTCATGATGGACGGCTCCAAGTTTGACGACGGAAGTGTTGACGCGATCTCTGGTGAGCAGAAGATCCGCAACTTCAACATTAACTTCGGCCCGCAACACCCTGCGGCACATGGCGTTTTGCGGCTTGTGCTTGAGTTGGATGGCGAGATCGTGGAACGCTGCGACCCGCATATCGGCCTGCTGCACCGTGGCACCGAAAAGCTGATGGAAAGCCGCACCTACCTGCAGAACCTGCCGTATTTCGACCGCCTCGACTACGTGGCGCCGATGAACCAGGAACATGCGTGGTGTCTGGCGATCGAAAAGCTGACAGGCGTGGAAGTGCCGCGTCGCGCATCGCTGATCCGGGTCCTTTATTCCGAAATCGGCCGCATCCTGAACCACCTGCTGAACATCACGACGCAGGCGATGGACGTGGGCGCGCTGACGCCGCCGCTCTGGGGCTTTGAAGAGCGCGAAAAGCTGATGGTGTTCTACGAGCGTGCCTGCGGCGCGCGTCTGCACGCCGCCTATTTCCGCCCCGGCGGGGTACATCAGGACCTGCCCGGTGATCTGATCGACGATATCGACCAGTGGGCCGACGAGTTCCCGCGTGTGATCGCGGACATTGACGGACTTCTGACGGAAAACCGCATCTTCAAACAGCGGAACGCCGATATTGGTGTCGTGACCGAAGAAGAAATCCTCGACTGGGGGTTCTCGGGCGTCATGGTGCGCGGCTCTGGTCTTGCGTGGGATTTGCGTCGTGCACAGCCTTATGAGTGCTACGATGAATTCGACTTCCAGATCCCCGTCGGCAAGAACGGCGACTGCTATGACCGCTACCTTGTCCGCATGGAGGAGATGCGCCAGTCGCTGAAGATCATCAAGCAGGCGATCGAGAAGCTGCGTGCACCCGAAGGGCAGGGCGACATCCTTGCCCGCGGCAAGGTCACGCCGCCGAAGCGGTCCGAGATGAAGACCTCGATGGAAGCGCTGATCCATCACTTCAAGCTCTATACCGAGGGTTTCCACGTTCCGGCCGGTGAGGTTTACGCCGCTGTCGAAGCGCCCAAGGGCGAATTCGGCGTCTACCTCGTGGCCGATGGCAGCAACAAACCCTACCGCGCCAAACTGCGCGCGCCGGGATACCTGCACCTGCAGGCGATGGACCACGTGGCGAGCGGGCACCAGCTTGCCGATGTGGCCGCCATCATCGGTACGATGGATGTTGTGTTTGGAGAAATCGACAGATGAGTGCGCGTGTTTTCGCTCCGCTGGCAGGTCTTGGCCTGCTGACCGCCTGTGCCATGCCGCCTGAAGGCGTGTCGCAGGAGGATCTTGTGGCATTCGATGAGGCGGTGGCCTCGATCGGATGCGATCTTGTGGGCGAAAGCGACTACTTGCCGGTTGAGCTTCAAACTGGACTGACCCGTGAACAGGTCATTCAAACGGCTTCGTTCCGTGTGGCATCCGAGCAAGCCGTCAAGCTTGAGAATGGTGGCGTTCGCCTGATCACAGGGAGCTGCGCACCGGAATGATCCGGACGGGGTTGGATATGCGCCTGATGGGCCGCGACCACTCGTCCAAGACTTTTCCCGTTGTCTGCATGATGACGCAATAGGATACGATATGCTACGACGCCTTCATTCCGAACAACCCGCAAGTTTTGCCTTCACGCCGGACAACCAAGCGTGGGCGGAAGCGCAGATCACCAAGTACCCGGAAGGTCGCCAGGCCAGCGCGATCATTCCGCTGTTGTGGCGCGCGCAGGAGCAGGAAGGCTGGCTGACCCGTCCTGCGATCGAGGCGGTCGCCGATATGCTGGGGATGGCCTATATGCGGGCGCTTGAAGTGGCGTCGTTCTACTTCATGTTTCAGCTGCAACCGGTTGGTTCTGTTGCGCATATCCAGATTTGCGGCACCACGTCCTGCATGATCTGCGGCGCCGAGGATCTGGTTGCTGTCTGCAAGGAAAAGATCGCTGCGAAGCCGCACACTCTGTCCGCCGATGGTAAGCTCAGCTGGGAAGAGGTCGAGTGCCTCGGGGCCTGTGCCAACGCGCCGATGGCCCAGATCGGCAAGGATTACTACGAAGATCTGACCGCAGAACGGTTTGGTGAAATCCTCGACGAGTTGGTCGCTGGCAAGGTCCCGGTGCCCGGCCCGCAGAATGGACGCTATGCGGCAGAGCCGAAATCCGGCCTGACCAGCCTGACCGATTTCGAAAGCGGGCGGCATGAGTACAATGCATCGGTGCAACTGGCGACCGATATCGGCGATACGGTGAAGCGGATCGACGGCACCGAAGTGCCGCTGCTGCATCCCTGGGGGGACGCCGGTGGGCGTCCGCAGAGTCAGGCGAAGGCCGCCAACGAGGCCGTGGCGCCGTCGCGCGCCGCAGCCGAGGCCGCCCCCAAACCCGCAGACGCGCCGAAGCCGGAAGACACCTCCGTGATCAAACCGTCGACGGAGTTGGCGGGAGAGGCGGAACTCGCAGCCCGGAAGGGGACGTGGAAATACGCCAAGGCGACCACTGCACAGCAGGTCGAAAAAGAAGACGCCGCCTCCGCAGCGCCGGTTGCCGAAGGACCGGGAACCAAGCCCGAGACCCTTAGCGAGGCGCGGGATGGTAAAGGCGACGACCTGAAGCGCATAAAAGGCATCGGTCCGAAACTGGCCGCGCTCTGTAATCGTCTTGGATTTTTCCACTTCGATCAGATCGCCAACTGGACGGCCGACGAGGTCGCTTGGGTTGATCAGAACCTTGAAGGTTTCAAGGGTCGTGTGACCCGCGATAATTGGGTTGAACAGGCCAAGACACTTGCCTCAGGCGGCGAGACAGAGTTTTCTGCACGTGTCAAGAAAGGTGATGTTTACGACAAGTAACATCTGAACACGGACAGGGAGAGTACGAATGCAACAACAGAATTCCGGGATAAGCTGCGCGCTTTGGTCATGGGCCTTGGCTGCAGGGGTTGGTTTACTTGTCGTTATCCTGCTGCTGGTCGTCGGTGGATGGGGCGTGATTGGCTCGATCTTCATGGGCGGGCTTGCATTTGTCGTGTTGGGGCTCGCCTTCAGCTGGATCTTCTGCCGCAGCCTTCCTGAGGCGCGTGGTCCGGGAAATATCGATACGTCGGGCGTTGCAAACACGTCCGCACCTGCGCCCAAGGCGTCTGCGCCGAAAGCTGCGTCGCCCAACGCGCCGCCGCCGTCCGTTCCGCCTGCGCCCACAGCAGATGAAGCGACCAGCCCTGCCAAAGCCGCACCCGTCGGTGTTGCTGCACCGGCAGCCGCTGCCGCAGCGACTGAGGCCAAACCGACCGAGAAAGCAAAGACCGAAGCGCCGGCAGCTGCGGCCAAACCCGCAGCCGAGAGCGGTCCCGCGGTCAAGCCGTCCGCGCGTCTGGCAGGTCAGGAAGACCTCGCATCACGCAAGGGCGAATGGAAATACGAAGGTGGCAGCGGCACATCCGCCAAAGCTGCGCCTGCGGCCGCGACCCCGGACTACGATGGTGACGGCAAGAACGAAGGGGCCGAAGAAGGGTCCAAGCCTGCAACGCTGGCCGAGGCGCGCGAAGGTGGTCCGGACAACCTCAAGGAGATCAAAGGGGTTGGTCCGAAGCTTGAAAAGCTGCTGCACTCGATGGGGTTCTACCATTTCGACCAGATCGCGAACTGGACGGCAGACGAGGTGGCATGGGTCAATGCCAACCTCGTGGGGTTCAAGGGCCGCGTGTCGCGAGACAACTGGGTGGAGCAGGCTAAAATCCTCGCCTCCGGCGGGGAAACCGAATTCTCCAAGCGCGTTGACAAGGGCGACGTGTACTGACGGGGGTTGAGACCACACCATGAGCCGGGATTCAGACGAGGCGCGAAAAGGACGGCGGATTGCGCTGTTCATCGCCGCAGTTGGCCTCTTCTGGATCCTGGTGACGGCCATCGGGTCTGAATATGGCTGGAGCCAACGGACCCGGGCTCTGTTCGACCTCGCCGCTTTGGCGGGGTTCGGGGCAGGGTTATGGATGACATACCAACTCTGGCGTGTGCGCCAGGCTGACAAGGATTGAGCAATGCTGAGCGATCAGGACCGGATCTTTACCAATATCTACGGGATGCATGACCGGACCCTCAAAGGGGCGCAGGCGCGCGGCCATTGGGATGGCACGGCAGACATCATCAAGAAAGGCCGTGACTGGATCATCGACGAGATGAAAGCCTCGGGTCTGCGTGGTCGGGGCGGTGCGGGCTTTCCGACGGGTCTCAAGTGGTCGTTCATGCCCAAGGAAAGCGACGGGCGTCCCAGCTACCTTGTCGTGAACGCCGACGAATCCGAGCCGGGCACCTGTAAAGACCGCGAAATCATGCGCCACGATCCGCATACGCTGATCGAAGGCTGCCTGATCGCGTCCTTCGCAATGCAGGCACATGCCTGCTACATCTACATTCGCGGCGAATACATCCGCGAGAAAGAGGCGCTTCAGAACGCCATCGACGAGGCCTATGACGCGGGCCTTCTGGGCAAGAACGCCGCCGGATCGGGCTGGGATTTCGATCTCTACCTGCATCATGGCGCGGGCGCCTATATCTGCGGTGAGGAAACCGCGCTGCTCGAAAGCCTTGAAGGCAAGAAGGGCATGCCGCGCATGAAGCCGCCATTCCCGGCGGGGGCGGGTCTTTATGGCTGCCCGACGACGGTAAACAATGTGGAATCCATCGCTGTTGTGCCGACGATCCTGCGGCGTGGCGGGGAATGGTTCTCGGGCTTTGGCCGTCAGAACAACGCGGGCACCAAGCTGTTTGCCATCTCGGGCCATGTGAACAACCCCTGTGTGGTTGAAGAGGCGATGTCGATCTCGTTCGAGGAACTGATCGAAAAGCATTGCGGCGGCATTCGCGGCGGTTGGGACAACCTCAAGGCGGTGATCCCAGGTGGGTCCTCCGTGCCATGTGTGCGTGGCGAAAACATGCGCGATGCGATCATGGATTTCGATTACCTGCGCGGTGAACTGGGTTCGGGCCTCGGCACGGCGGCTGTGATCGTGATGGATCAGTCGACCGACATCATTAAAGCGATCTGGCGTCTGTCCAAGTTCTACAAGCACGAAAGCTGCGGCCAGTGCACGCCGTGCCGCGAAGGCACCGGCTGGATGATGCGCGTGATGGACCGTCTGGTGCGCGGCGAAGCCGAGGTCGAGGAAATCGACATGCTGTTCGACGTCACCAAGCAGGTTGAAGGCCACACCATCTGCGCGCTTGGTGATGCAGCGGCCTGGCCGATCCAGGGTCTTATCAAGAACTTCCGCGACGAGATCGAGGACCGCATCAAGGCGCAGAAAACCGGTCGGGTCAGCGCCGTCGCGGCAGAGTAGGCCGGAAGCCGTTTCGAAACGCCTTCTCCACGCGGTTTGGAAACCTTTTTCCAAGGCCGGTGAACCGGCCTTTGATAAAGGCGCCTTAAGGCGCCTTTTTTCGATTCAGGCGTCATCGACCCGCTCGGGGGTTGCAAGCCTGCCGCGTCTGAGCGCATTGTGCCCTCAAGAGTTTAATAGGAATACAACCATGAAATCAGCATGGGTCTCGGGCACGCTTCTTCTGGTACTTGCAGCATGTGGCGATGGGGATATGGACACCATCACCTTAGACGGCGCGCGCTTTTCGGGCGATCTGCGCTCAGAGCGCAGCGACCGCGAGGCGTTTGTGGCGACCGGGGGCCCTGCGTCGGTCAGCCTCGAAGGTTCACGGCAGGCGGCGGCGTATCAGGCAGTTCAGCACTGCATTGGCTATCTCGGCAGTTCCGACATCGCTTGGATCAACGGTCCGGATGTCGCCGATGACCAATTAACGATCATCGACGATGAAGTTGTTCTCACAGGTCGCTGTTCTGAGCCATAAGCTGCTGAATGTCGGCCGATTTTCCTTTGGATATTGAATAACACCTGGCGCAGAACCCATATTGAAGCCAGACGATGCATTGAGGCGAGTTATGCGGATCCTGACATCTTTGGTGGCCGTTTTGGCCATCACCGGAACAGTTGCATCAGCAAAGCCACCGCTGCGCGAGGTCGCCGAGATCGATGATATGGTCATGGTGGTCGCGATTGCGGATGAAATCCGCAAGTCCTGCGACGACATCGGCGCGCGATTGATACGAGCCTATTCCACTCTGAACGGTCTCAAGGCGCTGGCCCGAGAAAAGGGCTACAGCGACGAAGAGATCGAGCGGTATGTGACGTCGAAAGACGAAAAAGCGCGGATGCGCGAAAAAGCCGAGTCGTTCCTGCTGGCCAACGGTGTTCGGGCAGACGACCGCGCGGCGCTGTGTCGCTTCGGCAAGATGCAGATCCAGGCACAGACCGAGATCGGCGAACTGCTGAAATAAGCGCCAATTCGGGCGGACTTTCCGTCATATTCAAAAACCCGCAAGTTACCGTACCCGCGTCGATATTTCCCGTTTTCTTTTTGCCTGAACATCTGGCCTATTTGGGAGAGCCGCGCTAGAAGGCGGGCGACGTCAGCCGATCGCCGTTTGCCGCGGCATCGACTGCGCCAGCCAAATGGGAACAAAGGGCTCGGGCATGTCTGACTTGCGCAAAATCATCATTGATGGGAACGAGATTGAAGTGGACGGTGCGATGACACTGATCCAGGCCTGTGAACAGGCCGGGATCGAAGTGCCGCGCTTCTGTTATCACGAACGTCTTTCCATCGCCGGCAACTGCCGGATGTGTCTTGTCGAAGTGGTCGGTGGCCCGCCCAAACCGGCAGCCTCCTGCGCGATGCAGGTTCGCGATTTGCGCCCCGGACCGGAAGGCCAGCCGCCTGTGGTCAAGACCAACAGCCCGATGGTCAAGAAGGCCCGCGAAGGGGTGATGGAGTTCTTGCTCATCAACCACCCGCTGGATTGTCCGATCTGCGACCAGGGCGGCGAGTGCGACCTTCAGGATCAGGCCATGGCCTACGGCGTCGATTTCAGCCGTTTCCGCGAACCCAAGCGCGCGGTCGAGGATCTGGACCTGGGTCCGCTTGTCGAAACCCACATGACGCGCTGCATCTCCTGCACCCGCTGCGTGCGCTTCACCACCGAAGTGGCCGGAATCACCCAGATGGGCCAGACAGGCCGGGGTGAGGATGCCGAGATCACGTCCTATCTGGGCGAAACGCTCAATTCCAACATGCAGGGCAATATCATCGACCTGTGCCCGGTGGGTGCGCTGGTGTCGAAGCCCTACGCCTTCACCGCCCGTCCGTGGGAATTGACCAAGACCGAATCCATCGACGTGATGGATGCGCTTGGCTCGAACATCCGCGTCGATACCAAGGGCCGCGAAGTCATGCGCTTCCTGCCGCGCAACCATGACGGCGTGAACGAAGAGTGGATTTCCGACAAGACACGCTTTGTCTGGGATGGCCTGCGCCGTCAACGTCTGGACAGGCCGTATATCCGTGAGAACGGCAAGCTGCGGCCGGCAAGCTGGGGCGAAGCCCTGAGCAAAGCCGCCGAAGCCATGAAGGGCAAGAAGGTTGCCGGTCTTGTGGGCGATCTCGCTCCGACCGAAGCGGCCTATGCGCTGAAGCAGTTGATCGAGGGGCAGGGCGGCAGCGTCGAATGCCGCACCGATGGCGCCAAACTGCCGGCGGGCAACCGGTCTGGCTATGTTGGCAATGCCGCCATCGAAGATATCGACACCGCTAAGATGATCCTGCTGATCGGCACCAACCCGCGCGACGAAGCGCCGGTGCTGAACGCACGGATTCGCAAGGCCTGGGCCGCAGGCGCCAAGGTTGCGCTTATAGGGGAACCGGTCGATCTGACCTATGATTACATCCACCTTGGTACGGGCCGCGACGCGCTGGCCAAGCTGACTGAGATGGATCATTCCGACAAACACGGCGTGCCGGGCGTCATGATCATCGGGCAGGGCGCACTGCGCGAGGCCGATGGCGCGGCTGTTCTCGGGACCGCGATGAAAACCGCAGAGGCGGGCCAGTCGAAGTTCCTTGTCCTGCACACGGCTGCAGGCCGCGTGGGTGCGATGGACGCGGGCTGCACGACCGAAGGCGGCATGGAAAAAGCCATCGACGGCGCAGAGGTGATTTACAACCTTGGTGCAGACGAAGTCGAAATCGCCGCCGGGCCTTTCGTGATCTATCAGGGCAGCCATGGCGACCGGGGCGCACACCGCGCCGACATCATCCTGCCGGGTGCAGCCTATACGGAAGAGCAGGGGCTCTTCGTCAACACCGAGGGCCGTCCGCAACTGGCGCTGCGTGCCGGGTTCGCACCGGGCGAGGCCAAGGAAAACTGGGCGATCCTGCGGGCGCTGTCTGCGGAACTGGGCGCGACATTGCCCTTCGACAGCCTTGCGCAGCTGCGTCAGGCTTTGGTCAAGGACGTGCCGCATCTGGCGATGATCGATCAGGTGCCGGAAAACGAGTGGCAGGCGGAAGCGGCGGGCAAGCTGGGCAATGCGGATTTCCGCAATGCGATCCAGGATTTCTACCTGACCAACCCGATTGCGCGTGCCAGTACCTTGATGGCCGAGCTTTCTGCGGGTGTGAAAGCCCGCAAGGACACAAAGATCGCAGCGGAGTAAGCCTGATGCGCCAAATGGCGGTCATAGCACCCGTTGCGATGGTGATGGTGGGCGGTTTGTCGGGATGCGATGCGGCACAACCGACCGACTCGCGCTTTGCTCCGGACTACCAAGGCGTGGAGACCACGTTGCTTGACGGTGATCTGGTCAAGTTTGACGTGGCCATGCAGGGTGCGCGCGGCCCTGTGGACGTGGAAAACTACGCCGAATGCGCCGCAGCGCAGTATGCGTTGATCCGTGGCTACGGTTTTGCGCGGCATTTGCGCACAAATGTATACGAAGAGGCTGGCCTCTGGCGAGGAGATGCGGTTTACACCATCTCGCCGGCGCTGCCCCGTGGGGTGCGGACCATCGACGCCGAAGTCGTGACCGCCTCATGCGTAGAAAACGGAATACCGATGGTTTGAGGACGTGATGGCTGACTTCTTTACCACCCCCCTAGGGATCGGCGTGATCATCGTCGCACAGTGTCTTGCGGTACTGGGCTTTGTGATGGTGAGCCTTCTGTTCCTCGTCTATGGTGACCGGAAAATCTGGGCCGCGGTCCAGATGCGGCGAGGTCCGAACGTCGTGGGCGCTTACGGACTGCTTCAGACCGTAGCTGATGCGCTGAAATACGTTGTCAAGGAAGTGGTCGTGCCGGCCGGCGCCGACAAGCCGGTGTTCATGCTGGCGCCGATGACCAGCTTTGTTCTTGCGATGATCGCCTGGGCGGTGATCCCCTTCAACGACACTTGGGTTCTGTCGGATATCAACGTCGCGATCCTCTATGTCTTCGCCGTCTCCTCGCTCGAGGTTTACGGCGTGATCATGGGTGGCTGGGCGTCGAACTCGAAATACCCGTTCCTTGGCTCGCTGCGCTCTGCCGCGCAGATGATTTCCTACGAAGTGTCGCTGGGCCTGATCATCATCGGCATCATCATTTCGACCGGATCAATGAACTTTGGCGACATCGTCCGGGCACAGGACGGCGATTTCGGATTCTTCTCGTGGTACTGGCTGCCGCACTTCCCGATGGTGTTCCTGTTCTTCATCTCGGCGCTGGCCGAAACCAACCGCCCACCCTTCGACCTTCCCGAAGCGGAATCGGAACTCGTGGCAGGCTACCAGGTGGAATACTCGTCGACACCGTTCCTGCTGTTCATGGCGGGCGAATACATCGCGATCTTCCTGATGTGCGCGCTGACCTCGCTGCTGTTCTTTGGCGGCTGGCTGTCGCCCATTCCGGGTATCCCGGACGGCGCGCTGTGGATGGTCGGCAAGATGGCATTCTTCTTCTTCATCTTCGCGATGGTGAAGGCGATCACCCCCCGCTACCGCTATGACCAGCTGATGCGGATCGGTTGGAAAGTGTTCCTGCCGTTCTCGCTGATCTGGGTGGTCTTCGTGGCCTTCGCGGCAAAGTTCGACTGGTTCTGGGGCGCTTTCGCGCGCTGGGTATAAGGAGAGGTCAAGATGGCGAATATCGACTACGGACGCGCTGCCAAGTACTTCCTTCTTCAGGATTTCTGGGTCGGCATGAAACTGGGCTTCAAGTACTTCTTTGCGCCCAAGGCAACCGTGAACTACCCGCACGAAAAAGGCCCGCTGTCCCCGCGCTTCCGCGGTGAACATGCGCTGCGCCGCTACCCGAACGGTGAAGAGCGCTGCATCGCCTGCAAACTGTGCGAGGCGATCTGCCCGGCGCAGGCGATCACCATCGACGCGGAACCCCGCGACGACGGCTCGCGCCGCACCACGCGCTATGACATCGACATGACCAAGTGCATCTACTGCGGCTTCTGCCAGGAAGCCTGCCCGGTGGATGCAATTGTCGAAGGTCCGAACTTCGAGTTTTCGACCGAGACCCGCGAAGAGCTTTACTACGACAAGGCCAAGCTCTTGGACAACGGCGAACGCTGGGAAGCCGAGATCGCGCGCAACCTCGAACTGGATGCGCCGTACCGATGAGCGATACGAAAACCCCTTTCGAGTTGATGATGCAGCAGGCGCAGGAGATGGCGCGTGCCTTCAATCCTGCGCTCTCGTCGTTCGACCCCAAGGGGTTCGAAAAGCTGTGGCCGACCATGCCGAAGGACGCCATGGAGATGTGGTTCGGCAAGGGCATCAGCAAGGACGGTCTGGACGCCAAGACGCGGCTGCTGCTGACCCTCGCAGGCATGACCATGCAGGGCGCGCAGGCGGAAACGCCGTTCCGCATGACCGTGCGCCACGCGACTGAGGCCGGTGCCACGAAAGACGAAATTGCCGAGACCATCGCCCAGATGTCGATGTTCGCCGGTATCCCTGCCATGACCCGCGCCATGGAACTTGCGCGCGAGGTGATGGAAGACGAGAAAAAGGATGACGAGACATGACTGTCTTTGCCTTCTACCTCTTTGCCCTGTCGGTGATCGCGGGCGGTCTGTTCACGGTGGTGAGCCGCAACCCGGTGCATTCGGTCCTGTGGCTGATCCTCGCCTTCCTGTCCTCGGCGGGCCTGTTCGTGCTTCTGGGCGCGGAATTCGTGGCGATGCTTCTGGTGATCGTCTACGTGGGCGCAGTGGCGGTTCTGTTCCTCTTCGTCGTGATGATGCTCGACGTGGATTTCTCGGAACTGAAGGCTGAAATGGCCCGCTACATGCCGCTGGCGCTGCTTATCGGCGTGGTCATCCTGATGCAATTCGCGCTGGCCTTCGGCGCGTGGGAAAGCAACGCGGCAGCCGAAGGGCTGCGCGCCCAGGTGATGCCGGTCGACCGGCACAATACCGAAGCCTTGGGCCTGATCCTGTATGACCAGTATTTCCTGCTCTTCCAGCTTGCCGGGCTGATCCTGCTGGTCGCCATGATCGGCGCGATTGTCCTCACGCTGCGGCACCGCTCGGACATCAAGCGCCAGAACGTGCTGGCGCAGATGTACCGCGATCCGGCCAAGGCGATGGAACTGAAAGACGTGAAGCCCGGACAGGGCCTGTAAAGATTCGCAGCCCCGATCCAATTGGGGCGCTTTGACAAAGAAAACGACGGGGCACACCCCGGAGGGACGTGATGATAGGACTTGAGCATTACCTGACAGTGGCAGCGGTGCTGTTCGTGATCGGGATTTTCGGACTGTTCCTGAACCGCAAGAACGTGATCATCCTGCTGATGAGCATCGAACTGATGCTGTTGGCGGTGAACATCAACCTTGTCGCGTTCTCGAGCTTCCTTGGCGATCTGGTGGGGCAGGTGTTCACCTTGTTCGTTCTCACCGTCGCCGCCGCCGAAGCCGCGATTGGCCTTGCCATCCTCGTCTGTTTCTTCCGCAACCGTGGCTCCATCGCGGTTGAAGACGTCAACGTGATGAAGGGCTGACGATCATGGAAACGCTTATCCTGTTTTCCCCGCTGGTCGGTGCCATTCTGTGTGGCTTTGGCTGGAAGTTCATCGGTGAGACCGCCGCGCAATGGATCGCCACGGGCCTTTTGTTCTTCGCCTGTGCGCTCTCCTGGATCGTCTTCCTGAGCCAAGACGGCGTCACCGAGACCATCAACATCCTGCGCTGGATCGAATCCGGCACGCTCAGCACCGAATGGGCGATCCGTCTGGACCGCCTGACCGCGACGATGCTGATCGTCGTGACCACGGTTTCGGCGCTCGTGCACCTGTATTCCTTCGGCTACATGGATCACGACCCGCAGTGGAAAGAAGGCGAAAGCTATAAGCCGCGCTTCTTTGCCTACCTGTCGTTCTTCACCTTCGCCATGCTCATGCTGGTGACATCGGACAACCTTGTTCAGATGTTCTTTGGCTGGGAAGGCGTGGGCGTCGCGTCCTACCTGCTGATCGGCTTCTACTATCGCAAGCCGTCCGCCAACGCCGCAGCCATCAAGGCCTTCGTGGTCAACCGTGTGGGCGACTTCGGCTTCGCACTGGGCATCTTTGCGCTGTTCTTCCTCGTGGACAGCATCCGCTTTGATGACATCTTCGCAGCCGCGCCGACGCTGGCAGAAACGCAGCTGACCTTCCTCTGGATCGAATGGAACGCGGCCAACCTGATCGCCTTCCTTCTGTTCATCGGGGCGATGGGGAAATCGGCGCAGCTGATCCTGCACACGTGGTTGCCGGACGCGATGGAAGGTCCGACCCCGGTGTCAGCTCTGATCCACGCGGCAACCATGGTGACCGCAGGCGTTTACCTTGTCTGCCGCATGTCGCCGCTGATGGAATTCGCGCCCGAAGCGCAGTCCTTCATCGTCTTCCTTGGTGCGACCACCGCGTTCTTCGCGGCCACGGTCGGCCTCGTGCAGAACGACATCAAGCGCGTGATCGCGTATTCGACCTGTTCGCAGTTGGGCTACATGTTCGTGGCCGCGGGCGTCGGTGTCTACTCGGTGGCGATGTTCCATCTCTTCACACACGCGTTCTTCAAGGCAATGCTGTTCCTTGGCGCCGGTTCGGTCATCCATGCGATGCACCACGAGCAGGACATGCGGAGCTATGGCGGCCTGCGGAAGAAGATCCCCTATACCTTTGGCGCGATGATGATCGGCACTCTGGCAATCACCGGTGTTGGTATCCCGCTGACCGGCTGGATCGGCTTTGCTGGCTTTGCCTCAAAGGACGCGGTGATCGAAAGCGCCTATGCCGCTGGCCCGATGGGCTATGCCTTCTGGATGCTGGTCATCGCGGCACTGTTCACCAGTTTCTATTCCTGGCGTCTGATGTTCCTGACGTTCTACGGCAAGCCGCGCGGCGACAAGCACACGCATGAACACGCGCATGAAAGCCCGATGGTCATGCTGATCCCGCTCGGAGTGCTGAGCCTCGGCGCGGTCTTTGCTGGTGCCATCTGGTACAACAGCTTCTTCGGTCACACGGACAGCGTCGCCAAGTTCTTCGGCGTGCCCTATGCCGAGGCGGGTGAACACTCTGCCGAAGGTGACGGCCACGGCGAAGAGGCCGCACATGGTGAGGCGGCTGATGCGGGTCATGGTGAAGACGCAGCTCATGGTGAAGAAGCCAAGGGTGGTGAGCACCACTATGTCTTTGCAGGTCAGCCGGGCGAGGGTGCCATCTATGTGGGTCCCGACAACGACATCCTGAACGAGGCGCATGAAGTTCCGAAATGGGTCAAGGTTAGCCCGTTCATCGCGATGCTGTTGGGTCTGGGTACCGCTTACTGGTTCTATATCGTGAACCCGAAGCTGCCCAAGCGTCTGGCCGAGAGCCAGCGTCCGCTGTACCTCTTCCTTCTGAATAAGTGGTATTTCGACGAGATTTACGACTTCCTCTTCGTACAACCCGCAAAGGCGCTGGGGCGTCTGTTGTGGAAGCGTGGCGATGGCAATGTCATCGACGGGTCGATCAACGGCGTGGCCATGGGTTTCATCCCGATGCTGACGCGCCTCGCTGGTAAGGCACAGTCCGGATACATCTTCACATATGCCTTCTTCATGGTGATCGGCATTGCAGCCCTTATCACCTGGATGACGCTGAGCGGAGGAGCACACTGATGGATAACCTTCTTTCCATTGTCACGTTCCTGCCCGCGCTGGCAGCGCTGATCCTGCTGGTCTTCCTCCGGGGCGAGGATGAAGCGGCGAGCCGGAACGCAAAGTGGCTGTCGCTGATCGCGACATCGGCCACCTTCCTGATCTCGCTGTTCATTCTGGCGCAGTTCGACTCTCAGAACACTGGCTTCCAGATGGTGGAGCAGGGTGAGTGGCTGCTTGGCCTTCAGTACAAGATGGGTGTGGACGGCATCTCGGTTCTCTTCGTGATGCTGACCACCTTCATGATGCCGCTGGTCATTGCGGCGAGCTGGGATGTGAGCCACCGCGTCAAGGAATACATGATCGCGTTCCTGCTTCTGGAAACGCTGATGCTTGGCGTGTTCATGGCGCTGGACCTGGTGCTGTTCTACCTCTTCTTCGAAGCGGGCCTCATTCCGATGTTCCTCATCATCGGCATCTGGGGCGGTAAGAACCGCATCTATGCGTCCTTCAAGTTCTTCCTCTACACCTTCCTCGGCTCGGTTCTCATGCTGGTCGCGATGGTCGGAATGTTCGCCGATGCGGGCACAACCGATATCGAGCAGCTGCTGACACACCAGTTCGGGTCCGAGACCTTCAGCGTTCTGGGTGTTCATATCGTCGGCGGTATGCAGACACTGCTGTTCCTTGCCTTCTTCGCCTCTTTTGCGGTGAAGATGCCGATGTGGCCGGTGCACACCTGGTTGCCCGACGCGCACGTTCAGGCGCCGACCGCAGGTTCGGTTGTTCTGGCGGCGATCCTGCTGAAGATGGGTGGCTACGGCTTCCTGCGGTTCAGCCTGCCGATGTTCCCGGTGGGGGCAGACGTGCTGACGCCGCTGGTGCTTTGGATGTCCGCCATCGCCATCGTGTACACCTCGCTGGTGGCGCTGGTGCAGGAAGACATGAAAAAGCTGATCGCCTATTCGTCGGTCGCCCACATGGGCTATGTGACCATGGGCATCTTCGCGGGCAACCAGCAGGGGATCGACGGCGCGATCTTCCAGATGATCAGCCACGGCTTCATCTCGGGCGCGCTCTTCCTGTGCGTCGGCGTGATCTATGACCGGATGCACACCCGTGACATCGACGCCTATGGCGGTCTGGTGAACCGGATGCCGGCCTATGCGCTGATCTTCATGCTCTTCACCATGGCCAATGTCGGCCTGCCGGGTACCTCGGGCTTCATCGGGGAATTCCTGACGCTGATGGGCATCTTCCAGGTCAACACATGGATTGCGGCGGTGGCCACATCTGGTGTGATCCTGTCGGCCGCCTATGCGCTCTGGCTCTATCGCCGGGTGGTGATGGGCGACCTGATCAAGGAAAGCCTCAAGACCATCACCGACATGACACGCCGCGAGCGGGCAATCTTTGCCCCGCTGGTGATCGCGACGATCCTCTTTGGTGTCTATCCGGCCCCGATCCTCGACACGATCGGGCCGTCGGTGGAGGCGCTTGTGACCAATTACCAAACTGCACTTGCTGCGGCGGAAACCGCCACGCAAGTCGCCGTGAACCATTAAGGGGGCGAGGCTATGCTCTCGGCTGATCTGAGTATCATCCTTCCCGAAATCATCCTGGCCATCTATGCGATGCTGGCGCTTCTTGGCGCGGTCTATACCGTAAAGGACGGGGCTGCGTCGCTGCTGGTCTGGGCGACAAGCGGTCTCTTCCTCGCCATCGCGGTGTGGATCGGGCTGAACGGGGCAGGGACCAATGTCGCCTTCAACGGCATGTTCGTCGATGACGGGTTCGCGCGCTTCGCCAAGATCGTGATCCTTGTCTCGGCTGCCGCCGTTCTGCTGATGTCCGAAGCCTACATGACCCGCCGCGGTCTGTTGCGGTTCGAATATCCGCTGCTGATCGCGCTGGCCGTGGTCGGCATGATGATGATGGTGTCCGCTGGCGACCTGATGGCGCTCTATATGGGCCTCGAGTTGCAGTCGCTGTCGCTTTACGTGGTGGCCTCGCTGCGCCGTGATAGCCTGAAATCGACCGAAGCGGGTCTGAAGTACTTCGTGCTGGGCGCGCTGTCCTCGGGTCTGCTGCTCTACGGTACGTCGCTGGTTTATGGCTATGCCGGCACCACGCTTTTCTCGGGCATCATCCAGACGGCGGTGCACGGCGACCTGTCGCTGGGCCTGCTTTTCGGTCTTGTGTTCCTGATCTCGGGCCTCGCGTTCAAGGTCTCGGCCGTGCCGTTTCACATGTGGACGCCGGACGTTTACGAAGGATCGCCCACTCCGGTGACCGCGTTCTTCGCCACCGCGCCGAAAGTGGCGGCGATGGGCCTGTTCGCCCGCGTGATGCACGACGCATTCGGCGCCGCCGTCAGCGACTGGAGCCAGGTGATCGCACTCCTGTCCGTGCTGTCGATGTTCCTTGGCGCCATCGCGGCCATCGGCCAGACCGACATCAAACGTCTTATGGCGTTCTCGTCGATCGCGCATATGGGCTATGCCCTGATGGGGCTCGCAGCGGGGACTGCGTTCGGCGTGCAGGCGATGCTGATCTACATGGCGATCTACGTAACGATGAACGTCGGCACATTCGCCTTCATCCTGTCGATGAGCCGCGATGGTCAGCCCGTGTCGAACATCGCGTCCCTGAACATGTATTCCAAGCGTGAACCGGGCAAGGCGCTGGCGATGCTGGTGCTGCTCTTCTCGCTCGCAGGTGTGCCGCCGTTGGTCGGCTTCTTCGGCAAACTCTACGTGCTGCGCGCCGCCTATGAGGCTGGTCTGGCATGGCTGGCGATCGCCGGTGTGATCGCGTCGGTGATCGGTGCGTTCTACTACCTGCGGATCGTCTTCTACATGTATTTCGGGCAGGAGCGGGACGACGCGCTGGACAAGAGCCGGTCCCCGGTTCTCTGGGGGATGCTCATGGCAAGCGCCATCATCATGGTGGTTGGTGTCGTCAACCTCTTCGGCATCGAAGGGGCAGCAGCAGCCGCGGCGGCGACCCTTGTCAACTAAGCGGTCCACACCGTTGAAACATCGTGACGCGCCAATGGCGCGTCGCTTTGTTTTGTGCACCCAGCTGCGCGGGGCGCGATGCCTCCGGCGGGAGTTTATCCGGCAAGATGAAGGAGCCTGTCGTTTTGTCTGAGTGGCCGATGGGATATGGGCGGCAGGTGCTTACCGAAGTGGACAGCACCATGGCCGAGGCCGCACGGCAGGCCAAGGGTCTGGCGGGGCCGACCTGGATCTGTGCGCTGCGCCAGACGGCAGCACGGGGGCGGCGCGGGCGTGCCTGGGTGAACCCGGAAGGGAATTTCGCCGCCACTTTGGTGTTGCCAACGTCTGACGCGTCCGAGAAACGCGCTTTGCGCAGTTTCGTGGCCGCGCTGGCGCTGTTCGATGCGCTTGTCGCGGTGTCGGGCAGGGTTGACGGGTTGACGCTCAAGTGGCCGAACGATGTGCTGCTGACCGGGGGCAAGGTCGCCGGTATCCTGCTGGAGAGCATCGGGGCGCATCTGGCAATCGGAATCGGGGTCAATCTGATCGCGGCGCCAGCGTCTTCCGAGGTGGAAGAGCGCGCAGTCGCGCCGGTCTCTGTCCTGTCTGCTCTGGGCGTCGAGGTTGGGCCGGAGGTTTTTCTCGACATTCTCGCTGAAGCCTATGCCCGGCACGAAGCGCAATTCGCCACCTACGGCTTCGCGCCGATCCGAGAGGCCTGGCTTACGCGCGCGGCGCGGCTTGGCGAGGTTGTTACGGCGCGGATGGGGGATCGTGAAGTGACGGGCAGCTTCGAGACGGTGGACGCCGAGGGGCGGATCGTCCTAAACACCGCATCAGGCCGCCAAGCCATTGCGGCGGCGGATATCTTCTTCTGAGGGGCAGGGCCATGCTTCTGTGTATCGACTGCGGCAATACCAACACCGTGTTCTCGATCTGGGACGGGGAGCGTTTCCTGTGCACCCTGCGCACGTCGACCCATCATGGGCGTACGGCGGATGCCTATTTCACATGGTTTTCAACGCTGATTGCGCATTACAGGATCGACCCCAACATCACGGATGTGATCATCTCGTCCACGGTACCACGGGTGGTCTGGAACCTGCGGGTGTTCTCGGACCGGTTCTTTGGCGTTCGTCCGATCGTCGTGGGCAAGCCGGAATGCAAGCTGCCACACCCTCCTCGGGTCGATGTCGGCACCGGCGTGGGGCCGGACCGTCTCGCCAATGCGGCAGGCGCATTCAATCGCCACGGCGGCGATTGTGTTGTGGTCGATTTCGGCACGGCGACCAATTTCGATGTGGTGGCCGAGGATGGCGCCTATGTCGGTGGCGTGATCGCACCGGGGGTCAACCTGAGCCTCGAAGCACTCCATCAAGGTGCTGCCGCGCTGCCGCATGTGGACATTTCGCAGCCGGAGCGGGTGATCGGTACCAACACGGTGGCCTGTATCCAGTCGGGTGTGTTCTGGGGCTATGTCGGGCTGATCCAAGGGATCACCGACCGGATCAAGGCAGAATACGGCAAGCCGATGAAGGTTATCGGCACTGGCGGGCTCGCGCCCTTGTTCGCACAGGGTGAGCTGCTATTTGACACGATTGAGGATGATCTCACCATGCACGGTCTGACGGTCATCCACGCCTATAACAAAGAAAACGGATAAATCATGAGCGGTGAACGGATCATCTACCTGCCTCTTGGCGGGGCCGGCGAAATTGGCATGAATGCCTACGTCTATGGCTACGGCAAACCGGGGGAAGAGCGGCTGATCCTTGTCGATTTGGGCGTTACCTTCCCGGATATGGACGGAACGCCGGGGGTGGATCTGATCCTGCCGGACATCAGTTGGCTGAAGGAACGGCGCAACCGGCTGGACGCGATTTTCATCACCCATGCGCATGAGGACCATGTCGGCGCGATTGGTCATTGCTGGGAAGAGCTTGGTGCGCCGGTCTATGCGCGGGCCTTCACCGCTCATATCGCCCGGTTGAAAATGGAGGATGCGGGACTGTCGCCGGAAATCGTGCGCACCGTGTCGCCCTGGCCGGAAACGGTAGAGGTGGGGCCGTTCAAAATCGGGTTCGTGCCGATTTCGCATTCCATCCCGGAAAGTTCGGGTCTGGTCATCGACACGCCCAAGGGGCGGGTGGTTCATTCCGGCGATTTCAAAATCGACGAAACCCCCGTTGTGGGTGAACCGTTCGACCGAGCCCTCTGGGAAGAGGTTGGCAAACCCGGCGTCAAAGCGTTGATCTGCGATTCCACCAACGTCTTCTCGGGGCATGCTGGCCGGTCCGAAGCAACAGTGGGCCCCGAAATCGAAACGCTGGTGCGAGAGGCCACCGGTATGGTGGTGGCAACCACCTTTGCCTCCAATGTGGCACGGGTGAAGACACTGGCCGAAGCGGCGGTGCGGGCCGGGCGGTCTGTCTGTCTGTTGGGGCGCGCGATGCGGCGGATGATCGAGGCCTCGATCAAGACCGGCGTGTTGGCGGATTTCCCGACAGTGGTCAGCCCGGAGGAGGCGACGCAGATTCCGCGTGAGAACCTGATGCTGATCGTCACCGGAAGCCAGGGCGAGCGGCGTGCCGCCTCGGCCCAGCTTGCCCGTGGCAAGTATCAGGGGCTGACCATGGCCGAGGGCGATCTGTTCCTCTTTTCGTCGAAGACCATTCCGGGCAATGAGCGCGGTGTCATCCAGATCATGAACGCATTCTCCGAACAGGGGGTGGATGTTGTCGATGACAGTTCGGGCAAATACCACGTGTCCGGTCACGCAAACCGCCCTGATCTGGAAACCATGCACGCGCTTGTCAATCCGCAACTGTTGGTACCGATGCACGGCGAACACCGCCATCTGCGCGAACATGTGAAAGTGGCCGGTGCGGCAGGCCGCAAGGGTGTGCTGGCCGTCAACGGCATGATGATGGACCTCAGCGGAAACGAGCCGACCGTGGTCGAATATGTAGAGACCGGGCGCACCTATCTGGACGGCTCCGTCAAGATCGGCGCGCTGGACGGCATTGTGCGCGATCGTATCCGCATGGCGCTGAACGGGCACGTGATCGTCACCGTCATTCTGGACGAGGAAGACGAACTGCTGGGCGAACCGTGGTGCGAGATCATGGGCCTGCCCGAGATGGGCCGAAACAATGCGCCGCTGGTCGATGCGCTGGAAGAAGACCTGTCGCAATTCATCGGGCGGGCCGGGGACAAGACGATCACCGACGACGACAAGCTGGAAGAAGGGCTGCGCCGGATTGCCCGTCAGACCACGCAGAATGAGATCGGCAAAAAACCCGAAGTCACTGTCGTGATCAGCAGGCTCGCATGACACGGGGCGTCGTGTTCGATCTGGACGGTACGCTGATCGACAGCCTGCCGGACATCGCGGCGGCGGCAAATGCGCTGTTGGCGGATCATGGGCTTGATCCGTTGCCGCAAAAACAGATTGGCAGCTTTGTCGGGATGGGGGAGCGGGTGTTCCTCGACCGTCTGATCGCGGCAACGGCGCTCGATGCGGCTGACTATGACGCGCTGATGGTGGAATTCATCACCCATTACAAAGCCAGCACTGGGCTGACCACTGTGTTCCCGCGTGTTCTTGAGGTGATTCAAGCTTTGAAAGCCGAGGGCTACAAACTTGGCATCTGCACCAACAAACCCGGCGGGCCCTTGGCGGCGGTGCTGGAGGCGATTGATCTTGCCAAATGGTTCGACGTGATCATTGCCGGAGATACTCTGCCGGTGCGCAAACCCGATCCCGCCCCGCTGCGTCTTGCATTCGAGCGGATGGAGGCCACGCAGGGTGTGTATGTCGGAGACAGCGACGTGGATGCAGAGACCGCACAGCGGGCAGGGGTGGCGTTTGCGTTCTTCACCGAAGGCATCCGAACCAAACCGATCGAAGAAATCCCGCATGACCGGGCTTTTGAACGGTTCGAAGACCTGCCGTCAATTTGTCGGGAGATTCTGCGCCCGCTCTAGAGCCGGGCGATGCGCCGCGTTTCCATTGACGGAAACGCGGACCTTTGATCAGCCTGCGCGGCGTTCGTCGAAGCTGAGCGCGATGAAGGACGGCATGTGATCGCCCATGCCCACGACATTGCTGTCGCGCCCACCACGATCATTGCGCCCACCGCGATCGTTGCGGCGGTTGCGGGATCGGTCCTGCTCCGGCTTCTGGTCGTCGTCACGCTTTGAGGTCTCTTTCGGGGCCTCTGTCTGAACCTGCTCCTGCGCTTCGACCTTGGTCTCCTGCGGCTTGTCAGAGGACTTGGAGCGACCCCGTCCGCCACGCGACCGGCGCGATTTGTTCTCTTTTTTCTCGTCCGATGCGTCTGTCGTCGCTTCGGTTTCGACATGGCCCAGCGGGTTCTCGACGCGGGGGATTTCTTTCTGGATCAGCTTTTCGATCGCGTCGAAGTTCTTTTCGTCCTTCGGTCCGCAGATCATCATCGCCTTGCCTTTGCGCCCGGCGCGGCCGGTACGGCCGATGCGGTGCACGTAATCCTCGGCATGGCTGGGGACGTCGAAGTTGAACACATGGCTCACCGCCGGCACGTCGAGCCCGCGCGCGGCCACATCCGAGGCCACGAGGAACCGCAATGTACCTTCGCGGAACCCGTCCAGCGTCTTCATCCGCTGCGATTGGTCCAGATCGCCATGGATCGGCGCGGCGTCAAAGCCGTATTTCTTGAGCGACTTCGCAACGATATCCACGTCGGACTTGCGGTTGCAGAAGATGATCGCGTTCGAACAGGCATCGCCTTCCAGTTCGATCAGTTTGCGCAGAAGCGCACGCTTTTCGGTGCCTTCGCGGTCGCGGCGCGAGGCTTTGAACATCACGACGCCTTGCGTGATGGTCTCGGAGGCCGTGGCCTGACGGGCCACTTCGATCCGCGCCGGGGCCGACAGGAAGGTGTTTGTGATGCGTTCGATCTCGGGTGCCATCGTGGCCGAGAAGAACAGTGTCTGCCGCGTAAAGGGCGTAAGCGAGAAAATGCGCTCGATATCGGGGATGAACCCCATGTCGAGCATACGGTCCGCCTCGTCGACCACCATGACCTGAACGCCAGTAAGCAACAGCTTGCCGCGCTCGAAATGGTCGAGCAGCCGGCCCGGCGTGGCGATCAGAACGTCCACACCCTTGTCGATCAGCGCGTCCTGTTCCTTGAAGCTCACGCCACCGATCAGCAGCGCTTTCGTCAGCTTCACGTTCTTGGCGTAGATGTCGAAGTTCTCGGCCACCTGTGCCGCCAATTCGCGGGTCGGGCAGAGCACAAGGCTGCGCGGCATCCGGGCGCGGGCGCGGCCACGAGCCAGAAGCGTGATCATGGGAAGCGTAAAGCTTGCTGTCTTGCCTGTTCCGGTCTGGGCGATGCCAAGGACATCGCGTCCTTCGAGTGCCGGGGGAATGGCGCCTGCCTGAATGGGGGTAGGCGTGTCGTATCCCGCCTCTTCAATAGCTTTCAGGACTTTCGGGTTGAGGTTCAACTCAGAGAATTTTGTCATGTGTATCCGTTATTCACGGACTGACTGCGCCCGTGCGTCTGTTGCGATCCGGCCCGTATGGCCCTGTTGTGGTTATCCACAGTCTCGATCTGCGCGCGTGTTTACTCCTCAATGGCTGTGGGGTCAATCTGCAGGCGGCGGACTGCGCGGATACGCGTCTGTGAGGGCACATATGGTGTCGGACCGGCAACAATAATACTGATGGATCGAGTATTGTTTCCGCAGTCTAGGGCGCGATCTTTCGTCCGAACACGCGCTGCACGGCTGCGTCCGGGTCGAACCGGGGTGTGAGCAGAAGATCATGCGCCTTCAGCCTTTTGCGCAGATCGGCACTGTCGAGACACAGTTCCTCGAAAAAGGCGCGCAGCCCGGCTTCGCCTTCCTCGTCCTTGAGATACTGCAACAGGCGTCCGATGGACTTGAGCTCGTCGTCGGACTTGATCCGGTAGGATCCCTTGTTTTGCCGAAATTCGAGCTTACCGACGAAGCTGTCCCAGTCGGGGGCGTGAAGATGGCCGATAAACACATCGTCCAGAATGGCCGTGTTCAGCACATCTTCGCCCTTGACCCGCAGTCGGTGAATGGCGAGGCGCAGATCGCCCAGACCCGTGCGGGCAAAGACTTTGCCGGCCAGGTGGCTCAGGAAGCCGCCGCGCACGTAGGATCCGAAGGTAGGGTAGATCTCGGTGATCGCTTCGGATGGAACGCCATCCGAGGTCGTGCGCAGCTTGAAGTGCTTTGGCGTCTTGTCAGAACTGGTGCTGGCAAGAGCCTCAGCCGGGAAAAGGCGGGCGCCGGCCATGTCGGCAGGAACCGATTTCAGAGCAGTCGAGAGCTTCCTCTCGCTCAGAATGAATTCGTCGGTGTCGATATGTCCCAGCCAGTCCAGATCGTCGGCCGCAAGCCGCAATGCCCGTGTCGCATTGAATGTCTGCCGCAGTTGGTGAGCGTCCGGGCGGTCTTTGCCGACCGATTGCCAATATTCGGCATCGCACAGTGTTAGGTCGACTTTGGGATGGTCCGAAAGCAACTCCTGGGCGCTGTCGTCAGGCGCGTCGAGGTAGAGGTAGATGCGGCTTGCTCCGATTTCGAGGTGATGTGCCACGAAGCGGGCGATCTCGTGAACTGGCGCATTTGTGGTGCAGACGACACCCCATTTTGGCGTTGCCCGGGCAGGCTTGGGGACGGGGACAACAATGCCCGCATCGCCGCTGTCAGGGTCCGTCTGTTCCTTCCGGCGCAACTTGCGTGCGCGCAGTCGGTGGAGGCGCCGAAACACGGTGCGTGGATCATCGATCAGTCGTTGCAGCATGTCATGGGCCAGTGGCCGGATGACTGGGTCTTTGTCGGCTTCTTCCCACAACCGCCCGATCATGTTGGCGTCCAAACCGCCATCGACGAGCGTAAAGGCATTCATATCGAGCGCCAGCGGGCCGGACGCGCGACCATCGAGCGTGAAGGGGCGATCGGGTTCCCGCTCGGAATAGAGACGTTCGCTCTCATAGAGCTTCATCGCACCGAAAAGTGTGGAAAGTCCGAGGCCTGCGCTGCGTTGTTCATGCGTTTTGCCGTGATCGCCAAACGTGGTCAAACTGGAGACTTTCCAGCGGAGGTCCATTTCCTCGACCAAGAGATCAGCGTGTTCCGTCCACAAGCGAATGAAAAGATCGGCGGTATGCTTGGGCTGACTGCGTTTGCGCAGATGCGCAATAAGCAGAGCGTTCAGATGAAGAAGGCCGTTTTGTCCCTTGAGTTCATTTGCAATTTCCCAACTCTTGCGGCTGTTTTCCGAGCGGGATTTGGTCTCAGCGTCAGGAACGGCAACTTTGGTTTTCGACAGCGCATCGAGATCGCAGTCGAGCGGCGGCAATGCTTCGTCCTTGGCAAAGCCAAGCGGATCGCGACGTGCGTTCATCTGCTCGAGTATGCCAATCATCCCCCTCGGATAGGCGGGATTATGCGGCTTGGTTTCACTGCTCATGCGCGCAGAGTGCCGTGTTGCCGCCAGACGATCAACACGGCATTTCATGCGTTGCTGACAAGCCCTCTGCGGTGGGCCTGTCTTACACCATCATTTCCTTGGTCGCGGACAGTGTCACATCGGGGTAGTCCCGAATGACGCGGTCAATATCCCATTGAAGGCGGGTCAGGTAGACCATGTCGCCGTCATTGTCTTCCGCCATATGCTGCTTGTTGGCGTTGACCAGTTTGTCCACAGCGGCTTTGTTGCCATGCACCCAACGGGCCGATGTGAATTGCGACGCCTCGAAGCGCACGGGCAGGCCGTATTCCAACTCGATCCGGCTGCCCAGCACTTCGAATTGCAGCGCGCCGACGACGCCGACGATGAAACCGGACCCGATCATCGGCTTGAACACTTTGGCCGCGCCTTCCTCGGCAAACTGCATCAGCGCTTTTTCGAGGTGTTTCGCCTTAAGCGGATCTCCCGCACGCACGGTCTGAAGCAGTTCCGGCGCAAAGGACGGGATACCCGTCACCTTGAGCGCCTCGCCTTCGGTCAGGGTGTCTCCGATCCGCAATTGTCCGTGGTTCGGGATGCCGATGATATCACCTGCCCAGGCCTCTTCCGCCAATTCGCGGTCGGAGGCGAGGAAAAGCACCGGGTTCGTGATCGACATCGGCTTTTTCGACCGGACATGGGTCAGCTTCATACCACGGTTGAAGTGCCCGGATGCCAGACGCACAAACGCCACGCGGTCTCGGTGTTTGGGGTCCATATTGGCCTGCACTTTGAAGACAAACCCGGAAACCTTTGTTTCTTCGGGGGAAATCTGCCTTGGTGACGCTGATTGCGGCTGCGGTTCCGGGCCATAGGTGCCGATGCCATTCATCAGTTCCTTGACGCCAAACGAGTTGATGGCCGAGCCGAACCAGATCGGGGTCATATGCCCCTCGAGCACGGCCTGAGGATCGAGTGCTGGCAGCAGTTCGCGCGCCATCTCGACTTCTTCGCGCAACTGTTCAAGAAGCGCGGCCGGGACGTGTTCGGCCAGCTTGGGGTCATCCAGCCCGTTGATTTCGATGCTTTCCGCAACCTTGTTGCGGTCTGCGCGGTCCATCAACTCAAGCCGGTCGCGCAGAAGATCGTAACAGCCAAGGAAATCCCGACCCATGCCGATGGGCCAGCTTGCCGGCGTCACGTCGATGGCGAGGTTTTCCTGAATTTCGTCAATGATATCAAATGTATCACGGCTTTCCCGATCCATCTTGTTGCAGAAGGTCAGGATCGGCAGATCGCGCAGACGGCACACTTCGAACAGCTTTTGCGTCTGGCTTTCCACACCCTTCGCGCCGTCAATCACCATCACGGCCGCATCCACCGCCGTCAGCGTGCGGTAGGTGTCTTCGGAAAAGTCCGAGTGGCCCGGTGTGTCGACCAGATTGAACCGGTAGTTCTTGAAATCGAAGGACATGGCCGAGGCCGAGACCGAGATACCCCGATCCTGTTCCATCTTCATGAAATCCGACCGCGTACGGCGCGCTTCACCCTTGGCACGCACCTGTCCGGCCATCTGGATCGCGCCGCCGTAGAGCAGGAACTTTTCGGTCAGCGTGGTCTTGCCCGCATCCGGATGCGAGATGATGGCAAAGGTGCGCCTCCGTGCAATTTCCGGGGGCAATTCAGGGCGATTTGAAACGGTGTCCAGCATGGCCGCGCATATAGGTGCAGCGCGAAGCCTTGTCCATAAGACTTGCGATCAGACGCCCATGTGACAGGGATCAGCCAAAGAGGCGAAGCGCGGTGACATGCGGTGTCGCTGCGGCTGGCAACGCCGGAGCCGGAGCCGCCGGAACAGCGCGCGGAACGAAGTCGACATCACGCTCTATCACGTCGATAAGCACGTATTCCTGACCCTGCTGAAGCATGTCCTCTGCAACCAGGAACAATTCTCCGTTGCACGAGGCCGCAAACATGTCGAAGCGGCGTCCGGTCGTTGTCATGAACACGAACTGTGCAAGTGTGGTCAGGGTCTCGTCCGGCAGGTTTGCCGCCATGGACAGGGTGAAGTCTGAATTGTGATCATCCGCAGAGCAGACCGACAGCCAGTTGATGTCGCGTTTTGCAAGGTAGACATCCCCGTTAACAAAGTCTTCTATGTGCCGCAGTGGGGTGCCGTGGCCGACGCCAAACTCTGTTCGGACATCATCCGCTGAGCAGGCTTTGAATTTGGCAATTCGTTTCGCGTTGATCATAACTCGTGAACTCGTTTGGCAGACTTCGCCGGAAAATACATTTGCAGCTTGGCTTTAAGATCGAACTCAAATGTGGCACTTCTTTGGATGGTCCGTGTCTTTTCACGGACGAATTTAGGCAAAATGGGGAGTGAGCTAATGGATCTGGGGATCAGCGGTAAGCGTGCGCTTGTCTGCGCGTCGAGTAAAGGTTTGGGGCGTGGTTGTGCCGAAGCACTGGCCGAAGCCGGTGTTTCCCTCGTCATGAACGCGCGCGGGTCCGAGGCGCTTGAGGCCACCGCCGAAGAGATCAGATCGGCTTATGGCGTTGAGGTTGTGACCGTCGCAGCAGACATCGTGAGCGAAGAAGGCCGCGCGAAGGTCCTCGATGTCGCCGGGCATGTCGATATCCTCGTGACCAATGCGGGCGGCCCACCGCCGGGGCTGTGGTCGGACTGGGGTCGCGAAGACTTCATCAAGGCACTGGACGCCAACATGCTGACGCCGATTGCACTCATGACGGCGCTCATGCCGGGTATGATCGACAAGGGTTGGGGCAGGGTGGTCAACATCACCTCGCAATCCGTCAAGGCACCCATTCCTGCACTGGGTCTGTCGAACGCTGCGCGCACGGGTCTGACGGGGTATGTCGCAGGCACGGCACGTCAGGTGGCAGCCAGCGGCGTGATCGTCAACAACCTGTTGCCGGGCATCCACGACACCGATCGTGCGCAGCAGCTTGATGGAGGTGTGTCCAAAGCGCAGGGGATCACGATGGAAGAGGCCCGCAAGAACCGCGAGGCAACAATTCCCGCGCGGCGCTACGGAACACGACAGGAATTCGGCGCGACCTGCGCCTATCTCTGTTCGCAGCACGCGGGCTTCATCGTGGGTCAGAACATCCTGATCGACGGTGGCGGCACCAACGCCACGATCTGATTCATGGCACGCGGACCCGATGGCAAAGGGCAGGCTCAGGGGTTTTCCCTGAAGGACGAATTGTTCAATGCCCGCACCATCGGGGACCTGGCGGCAGAGTATTCGGTACTGCCGGGTTTCGATGCCGCGCATTTTCAGACCAAAGCCGTCGCGGGTCTGTCCTCGCGGGGGCTTCTGGAGCGTTTGTACTGGTTGGCGGATTGCATAGAGGCGCAGCTTCCGACGCGTTTCCCAGACATGGCCGACGCTCTCGAAGCCGCGATGCCGCCCAAGCTGGACCAGAACAGAACCGACGATGATTTCGGGCGCTTCATCCATGCGGTGCCAGGAATACTCGCTGTGCGGCACGGGCTTGAGAACCACCGAGACCGGGCGCTCGATCTGCTGGAAGAGGCGACGCAACGGTTCTCGATGGAATTCTACATCCGGCCATTTCTCAACCGATGGCCCGAAGAAACGCTAAAGCGTCTGGATCGCTGGGTTGAGCATCAAAACTACCATGTGCGGCGGCTGGTGAGTGAAGGCACCCGGCCACGTCTGCCCTGGGCTGCGAATATCAACCTCGATCCCCTTGTTCCGCTCAGGTTCCTTGACGCGCTGCACGCCGATCCCACGCGCTATGTGACCCGTTCGGTCGCCAATCACATGAACGATCTGACCCGACATGCGCCGGATAGGGTTGTGAATCAGCTTCGGGGCTGGGCGTCGGCAGGAAAGCAGGAACCAAGAGAACTGAACTGGATGACCCGCCATGCGCTGCGCACGGCAGTCAAACGCGGAGAGCCCGCCGCGCTGGCCTTGCTTGGGTATGCGCAGGATCGTCCGATGACCGTCGCGCTGGATCTGTCTCCCGATCCCGTGGCCATCGGCGATGTGCTGGATGTTGCGGTGACGCTGAAAGCGGACGAGGATCTGGATGCGATGATCGACTACCGGATTGCATTTCATCGACCGAACGGCCGGAGCAGCGAAAAGGTCTTCAAGCTCAAATCAGTGAAACTGCGTGCCGGAACGCCGGTGACGGTGTCCAAGAGCCACAGACTGAAAGCTTCAGCCTCGACCTTTACCCTCCACCCCGGACCGCATCGGATCGTCGTGCAGGTCAATGGTCAGGATCGGGCGGATCGTGTGGTGGAGTTCCTTTGACGTAGGGCAAAGGTTGGCGGCGCTCGGTTTCGTGCGCTGCTTGGTTCAGCTCACCCCATCCGTCCAGCGCGTTTCCAGCTTTTCCAGAGCGGCAATCCGCTCGGTCGTTTTAGGATGCGACATGAGCCACGCTGGCATAACGCCGGCGCGCGACTGGGTCAGGGCATCAAGTTTGGCAAAGAGCGATTTCTGCGCCTCAATACCGATCCCCGCCTTGTGCAGCAGCGCTGCCGCATAGGCGTCGGCTTCGTACTCGTCTCCACGGGACAGGCGCGCAGCAAGCAGAGTTGCCAGCATGTTGGCGATCCAGACGCCCACGCCCGGCAGAAACCGCGACAGAACCATTGCCAGAGCCGTGCGCAGCGCATTCTGGCCCGAGAAATCGATCATCCGCCGGCGCGTGTGGCCAAGGGCGACATGGCCCAACTCGTGCGCGATGACGCTGGCGAGTTCCTCGCCTGTAACTTCGCCGTTCTGATATTTGCGATAGAAGCCGCGGGTGATGAAGATACGCCCGTCGGGCGCAGCCAGCCCGTTCACCGGGTCGATCTCGTAGATGTGGACGCGGATCCGCTCCAGATCCAACGCCGCTGCCAGCCTGTCCGTCAGCGCTTTCAGGCGTGGGTCCGCCAGCTCGGTTGACCGCGCGTCCAACTCGCGCTTCGTCCGCCAGACCGAAAAATGGTACATGGCAAGCGCGTAAAGGATGGCGAGAAGGATGGGCGTAAACTTCAGCATATCAGGGGATATGGGTTGTCCTTCTTCCAAGGGCAAGCAGGACACGACGCGGGTCGCGCCCTAAAGGCCTGTCCGCGACGAAGCTCAGCCAACCAGTTTGGCATCCAGTGTGATTTCCGCAGCCACAAGCACCTTTGACACCGGGCAGTTCTCCTTGGCCGTGTTCGCTGCTTCAAGAAAATCGTTTTCGCTGATCCCGGGAACCTTTGCTGTCAGATCAAGGTGGATTTTGGTAATCGCAAACCCGCCGTCTGCGTCTTCCAGACCCACGGTCGCCTTCGTGTCGATGTCATCGGCCTCGGCGTCGTAGGTGCCAAGGATCATCGACAGCGCCATGGAAAAACATCCGGCATGTGCGGCGCCGATCAGCTCCTCCGGGTTTGTTCCGGGCTTGTCCTCGTACCGGGTGTTGAAGCCATAGGGTTGATCCTTCAATGCGCCGGACTGTGTTGAGATCTGGCCTTTGCCGTCCTTCAATCCCCCGGTCCAATGAGCGGTTGCCGTCTTGGTGATCATGCGTGTCTCCCGTATTCGCTTGTGATGTCAGGACAAACGAAACGCGGGGCAGGTGGGTTCCAATCCCGGACCGCTTAACGGCCTTGCTTGCGCATCCTTCTGAGCAGCATCCAACCCAGCAGGGCGGTGATCGCGGCGGCAGCAAGAAAGCCGGACAGGCTCGACGTGAGGTCTCCGATCAGGGTCAGTTGACCTGCGAAACTGTAGCCGAGGGCGATATAGCCAAAGACCCAGATCGCCTCTCCGGCGGCATCCCAGAGCGAAAACCGGTGCCACGCCAGACCAGAAGCGCCTGCTGCCATGTTGACCCACGGCCCCAGTGGCGCAAACAGCCATGTGCTGAAGAACACGCCGATCTCGCCCTTGTGGCGCACGGTTTCCGTCGCCCGGCGATACAGTTTTTGCCGTGATGCTCTCTGGTCAGCAAAGCGTTCCAAAAGCGGTCCGAACCGACGCCCGACTGCATATCCGGTCTGATCGCCCAGCACCGCCCCAAGCCACGCACCCGCAAATGCGGTGCTTCCGTCAAGATCGCCAGCGGCGACAAAGGCTCCGCCGGCAAGCATAAGAAGCGAGGTGGGAATGGGAACCAGAAGGCAGGACAGGTAGCACGAGGCCGCCAGAACCCAGACACCGTAATCAGCGACAAGTCCAAACAGCGCGTCGGTCAAGGTCGCGTCACCGTTCCATTCGACCGATGCTCTGCGATGACCGCTTCGATCTGTCGGATGATCTCTTCGGGTGTTACCCCGCGACTTTCGGCCAGCGCATTGATGGTCATGCGCCGCGTATCCGGTGGAACCGCCAGCGCATCGCGGAGCACTTCGGGGGGAATGGCCCAAGAATGGGCAACATAGCGTGGCGTCATCCAGCCCGCGATGGGTTCTTCCCGATGCGCAGGGTCGGCCCAGTAGATCCAGAACATCACCGAGCGCACGGCAAAGAACAGCATCACCGCCACGGCCAGAACAAACCCGGCAAGCAAGAGCTTGTGATCCCGCCACACCGCTCTGAGGCCGGCCGTCATTTCGCCAATGCCTTGATACCGCGCCCGATCCCTTCGAGCGTCATCGGGACCATGGCATTCTCAAAGATCTCGCGGATCATCTGGATCGATTGGGTATACTGCCAATGGCGCTCGGGCGTCGGGTTGATCCAAAGGTTCGACGGCCATTGCTGCCGTGCGCGCTGCAGCCAGACCTGTCCGGCCTCTGCGTTCCAGTGCTCGTTTGCACCACCCGCATAGGCGATTTCGTAAGGCGACATGCTCGCATCGCCTACAAAGATGCACTTGTAGTCCGGCCCGTAGGTGTTGAGCACCTCCATGGTAGGCGTCTGCGCGTCCCAACGGCGACGGTTGTCCTTCCACACACCTTCATAAAGGCAATTGTGGAAGTAATAATGTTCAAGATGCTTGAACTCGGCGCGTGCTGCGGAAAACAGCTCTTCCACCACTTTCACATGCGGGTCCATTGATCCGCCCACATCCAGAAACAGGATCACCTTGACCGCGTTGCGCTTTTCCGGCCGGGTCTGAACATCAAGGTAACCATGTTCTGCGGTGGCCCGGATCGTGCCATCCAGATCAAGCTCCTCTGCCGCGCCATCGCGCGCCCAGCGGCGCAGACGCTTGAGCGCCACCTTGATGTTGCGCGTACCCAGTTCAACGCTGTCATCCAGATTGCGGAACTCGCGTTTGTCCCAGACCTTGACTGCACGCTGGTGCCGCGACTCGTCCTGCCCGATGCGGACGCCTTCGGGGTTGTAGCCATAAGCGCCAAAAGGGGAGGTGCCCGCTGTGCCGATCCATTTGCTGCCGCCCTGATGCCGGCCCTTCTGTTCCTTAAGGCGCTCCTTGAGCGTTTCCATCAGCTTGTCGAACCCGCCAAGCGCCTCGATCTCGGCCTTTTCCTCTTCGCTCAGGTGCTTTTCGGCCATCTTGCGCAGCCAGTCCTCGGGCAGGTCAAGGGCGTCAAGCACGCCGTCTGCGCTGATATTCTCAAGACCCTTGAACGCTTCGGAAAAAGCCCGGTCGAACCTGTCAAGATGGCGCTCGTCCTTCACCATCGCGCTGCGCGCCAGATAATAGAACGCCTCGGGGTCATAGGTCGCCAGACCCGCGCGCATCGCTTCGAGAAAACTCAGATATTCCCGCAGCGAAACGGGAACGCCGGTAGTACGCAGGGTTTCGAAAAACGGGACGAACATAGTCCCGATCTAGCAAGAGCGGTGGCGTCTGACCAGACGTCGCCTGTGATCAGGTGATGATCTTTTCGATGATGATCGTCAGAATAAGCCCGGCCAGCGAAAACGCGATGGCGTAGACAGTCCCGTACTGCCACATATCGGCACGGTTGCCCTTGCGTTTCTTAGCCGTCATCGCTCCGAGGATCGCCCCCAGAATCGCGCCTGCAATTACGATCATAACCTGTCTCTGGCCCTGTTGAGTGGGTTCAGTGAACCGATCTCGCGAAGTTTCGCCCGCACCGACCAGTCCGAGCCGAACCCGTACCGTGCCCATCCCAGACTGTCCAGACGAACCTCCGCCCCGGCGGACGCGCGGCCTGCCAGATCAAGTGCCTCGGCGCGCAACATCAGGAGGGTCGAGAGCAGCGCCGCATTTTCGTGCTGGACGGCCAGATCGACCGACAGACCTGTCAGTGTCATCGCGGCGTCGGGATTGTTTTCGGTCAGTGCGAAGGCTGCAAGCTGCGAGGCCACATAGGCGCGATGCAGGCTGGTTTGCGGTGTGGCTGCGAAATACCTGTCCGCGGCCAGGAACTGTTCACGGGCGGCCGCTGGATCTGTCGCCTGAAGGATGCGGCCCATGGCGAAATGGGTGAACCCGCGCCGGTGGTCCTGCCATCCCATGGCCGACGCGATGCTCAGGGCCTCGGTGGCCGCGTTGCGACGTGTGATCGGCGACGCCCCGGGTCCAAGTGCCGTCTGGATCGCTTCGATCCATGGGCGTGGTGTCCGGGCAGGGCGGCGGGCGGGCAGGTATTCCCCTTGTGGATTGAGCCGCGCAAAAATGCCCGGGATCCGGTTCATCACTTCGGATCTGGACATGCCATTGTGCAGGGCGGGATCGTAATAGGCCCGGAGGATCAGCATGTCATAGCCGGTCAGAACCGTGTGGACATTGTCATCGTTGAACACGGAATTCGGCAAGCGATAAAGATCGTTGAGTGGCCCCAGCGCCTGCGCCAACTCTTCGTGCAGACAGTCACGGGCCTCTTGCGGGCTGGAGTCGTTGGGGAGGAAGATGGCGAGCCGTGTGCGGCTGGTGATCTTGCCCCAGTTCACCCGGTTCGACCGTCGGGCCTGCCGGTACTCAGACAGGGTCGAAACGTTGGGCACGACAAAGCAAGCCGCGTGCGGCAGGAAACGCTGAATCTCGGCGCGGCTCACCGCATTGATGGTGATGTTTGCGTCCGGCGCGGCGGTCGACCGGATGTCGATCCCGGCCTCGTTGCGCAAACGGTGCAGCAGGCGGTCCAGATCGCTCGGGACGGTGTTCTGCACGCTGCCGATCAGGCGCACGGTGATCGGCCCTTCGAACCGCGTGAACACATCCAGCGCCCGACCCGACTCCAGACCCATGGCGAGGTCCATAAAATCGCGCGAAAGATCCGCATTCGAGGTCGCCGCAGGCTGCGGGCGCGGCACCGAGAACACTTTCATCGGCGGCAGGCTCGTGTCGACAAAGGCGGCCCGCGTCGCAGGTTCGCTCTGCGACACCGGCATACAGGCCCCCAGAAGCAGGTAGAGCGGCAACAGGAAACGACGCATCCTTCAGCCTCGCTGGTACTTGATGAACGGGGTCAGTTGCCCGATGCGGTCATAAAGCTGGCGTGCGGTGTGGTTGAACTCCTGCGTGGTCCAATAGACCGACGGCGCGCCGGCCGCGTCAGCCTGCGCGTAAACCGCTTCGATCAGAGCCCGTCCCACACCCATGCCGCGCGCAGACGGATCGGCATACAGGTCCTGCAGATAGCAGACGTTTTCGATCTTCCAGCAATGTCTGTGGAACAGGTAGTGCGCGAGGCCGATCGGCGTGCCATCCCGCTCGGCCACCAGTCCGCTGTAATCCTGCGGATCATCTCCCAGCAGCCGCGCAAAGGTCGTTTCAAATACGGCCTCCGGCACCGACGTTTCGTAAAACGTCAGATATCCGCGCCACAACGCGCACCACGAGTCATAATCGGTCGCGCGCAGAAAGCGCACGGTCAGTTCGGTTTGGGACACGTATGAAGCCTGCCTGCTCGTTGCGGATGCTTGTTGCTCCGCGGTTTTTTTGTCCTCTGTGCGAACAGCTTACGGTGAAACGGTGTTTTTTGCCTAGGCAGAACGAATCGGGCGAATCATTTTTTCGACTCTGCGAATCGGTAACCGGAGAATCATTTAATTTCAGATGGTTAACCAGTGCAAAGAAGCAACAGGCCCGACCGCTCCGGTACGCGGTCGCACATAAGCTCCGGCCAGGGCGCAGCTTTGTCTGTCAGAGACCGGGAAATCACGTTATGGCCACAGCATGACAGACACCGCGCCCCTCGAAATCTTTCTTTCCGGCACGCCCGGTCTTGAACACCTGCTGCGCGACGAGGCCGCCGCGCTTGGCTTTGCCGATGCCACCACCGTGCCGGGCGGAGTGATCTGCACCGGCGATTGGCCCGAGGTCTGGCGCGCCAACCTGATGCTGCGCGGGGCAGGGCGCGTCCTGGCGCGGGTGGCCCGCTTCCGGGCCATGCACCTGGCGCAACTCGACAAGCGCGCGCGCAAAGTCGACTGGCCCGCACTCCTGCGCGCCGATGTTCCCTACCGGGTCGAGGCGACCTGCCGCAAATCCCGCATCTATCACGCCGGTGCCGCCACCGAACGGGTCGAGACGGCCATCGCCGATGCGCTCGGGGTCAAACCCAGCGACAAGGCCGGTCTGACGGTGCGTGTGCGGATCGAAGATGACCTGTGCGAGATCAGCCTCGACACCTCCGGCGAGGGGCTGCACAAACGCGGCCACAAACAGGCCATCGGCAAGGCCCCAATGCGCGAAACCTTGGCCGCGCTGTTTCTGCGGGCGTGCAGCTATGACGGGTCAGAGCCGGTGCTCGATCCGATGTGCGGCTCCGGAACTTTCGTGATCGAAGCTGCCGAGATGGCGCTTGGCCTCGCCCCCGGTCGCGCCCGCCGCTTCGGGTTCGAGGATCTCGCCTCCTTTGATGCGGATGCCTGGGCGGCTCTCAAGTCCGACCTGCCAGAACCAAACCAGACCGGCCTGCGCTTTTTCGGCTCGGATCGCGACGCCGGTGCCGTTGCCAATGCCACAGCAAACGCCGAACGGGCTGGGGTGGCAGAGATGACGACGTTCACCCATCAGGCGGTGGCCGATCTGACGCCGCCCGATGGCCCTCCGGGTCTTGTCATCGTCAACCCGCCCTATGGCGCGCGGATCGGCAACCGGAAACTGCTCTTTGCGCTTCACGGGGCGTTCGGCACGGTGATGAAGGAACGGTTCAAGGGCTGGCGCGTGGGCATCGTCACCTCCGACAAGGGGCTGGCCCGCGCCACCGGGCTGCACTTCCGAAATGTCAGCGCGCCGATTCCCCATGGCGGGCTCAAGGTTCAGCTGTTCCAGACCGACCCGCTGAAATAACCGCTTCCGTCAACGGAAAAGGGCAGATGCGTCGACGCATCTGACGCCCAAATCTACCGCCGTTCGCGCCGCGCCATAAAGGCCAGCCGTTCAAACAGGTGCACATCCTGCTCGTTCTTGAGCAGTGCGCCATGCAGCTTCGGCAGGGCATTCACTCCGTCACGCTTCAGGTCGTCTGCGGTCATATCCTCGGCCAGCAAAAGCTTCAGCCAATCCAGCACTTCGGATGTCGACGGCTTCTTCTTCAACCCGGGTTGTTCGCGCAGCTCGTAGAATTGGGTCAGAGCGGTGGTCAGCAGCGCCTCTTTCAGGCCGGGATGATGCACCTCGACGATCTGGCGCAGCGTGTCCGGGTCGGGGAAGCGGATGTAGTGGAAGAAACACCGCCGCAGGAACGCGTCGGGCAGCTCTTTTTCGTTGTTCGATGTGATGATCACGATGGGACGCTGGCGGGCGCGAATGGTCTCGCCGGTCTCGTAGACATGGAACTCCATCTTATCGAGCTCCTGCAACAGGTCGTTCGGGAACTCGATATCCGCCTTGTCGATCTCGTCGATCAGCAGCACCACTTTCTCATCCGCCTCGAACGCCTGCCACAGCTTGCCCTTGCGGATGTAATTCTTCACGTCATTGACACGCTCGTCGCCCAGCTGGCTGTCCCGCAAGCGGCTCACGGCGTCATATTCATAGAGACCCTGCTGCGCCTTGGTGGTGGACTTGATGTTCCATTCGATCATCCGCAGGCCCAGACCGGCGGCCACCTGACGGGCCAGTTCCGTCTTTCCGGTTCCGGGTTCGCCTTTCACCAGAAGGGGGCGTTCAAGGGTCACGGCGGCGTTCACCGCAATCGTCAGATCGTCGGTCGCCACATAGCTGTCCGTGCCTTCAAATTTCATATGTGTCCTGCTTTCGTCTGTCTTTGTTCCAACGCAAGGAAATCACTGTTTTGTGCTGCTATTCGGTAGTGACAACCCTTGGGCCTTCAGTTAAGTGCTGCGCGTAGGGGTGCCAGATATCTAAAGGAATTTCTATGACAGATACTGGCGTAGACAAGGGGACCAAGATGAAAGCTGAAACTTTCCTGCCCGATGATTACAGGCCCGCTGAGGATGAGCCCTTCATGAACGAACGCCAGCTGGAGTGGTTCCGTCGGGAACTGCTTGAGCAGCGCAGCGAACTTCTGAATGACAGTAAATCCACAATCGCAGGTCTGCAGGACGGCACACGCAACATTCCGGATGTGGCCGACCGCGCGTCCGAGGAAACAGATCGGGCGCTTGAGCTGCGAATCCGTGACCGGCAGCGCAAGCTCGTGGCCAAGATCGACGCGGCGCTGCGCCGGATCGACGAAGGAGAGTTCGGCTACTGCCAGGCGACGGGTGAACCGATCTCCCTCAAGCGGCTGGTAGCGCGTCCCACGACCACGCTGAGCCTCGAGGCGCAGGAGCGCCATGAGCGGCGCGAAAAGGTGCATCGCGACGACTGACGCGCGAGGTATCGAAAAGACAGGACGCGCCGGGGCAACAGCTCTGGCGCGTTTGTTTTGAGGGGGTGGCTGTGGACCTGGGTGCTCTGGACATTACGGTAATCGGTGGCGGGATCGGCGGTTTGACCTGCGCTCTTGCCTTGCGGCAGCGCGGCGCGCAGGTGACGGTACTGGAACAGGCCGAAGCCATCACCGAGGTTGGCGCCGGAATACAGGTGTCCCCGAACGGATTGCGGGTCATTGAAGCGCTGGGGCTGGGTGATGGACTGGCCGCAGCGTCGGTCCAGGCGCGGGCGGTTTCCTTGCGCAATGGCAGCACCGGCGCCGAAGTGGCGCGGCTGGACCTCACACGTCTGTCTTCCGAGCAACGCTATTTCTTCGTTCATCGCGCCGATCTCGTTGATCTTCTGTCAGCGACGGCACGTGCGCAGGGTGTGTGCATCCGACTGCTTCAGCGGGTTGACACCGTCACGCCGAACGAGCGTCCGCGCATCCGGTTGGCGACAGGCGATTTCCGGGACACGGACCTCGCCATCGGAGCCGATGGGATTCATTCTGCAGTACGCCCTGTCCTCAATGCCGCGCAAAAACCTTTCTTTACCGGGCAGGTCGCGTGGCGCTGCATCGTTCCGAACGTCACGGGCCATCCTGCCCATGCCCGGGTGCATATGGGGCCGGGTCGGCACATGGTGACCTATCCTCTGCGTGATGGATCGGTGTTGAATGTGGTTGCCGTCGAAGAGCGCTCTGAGTGGGCGGCAGAAAGCTGGTCCCAGACCGACGATGCCGACAATCTGCGGAAGGCTTTTGCCGGATTCGATGCCGAGGTTCATCAGATCCTGTCGCAGGCCGAGTCACCGGGCGTCTGGGGCCTGTTCCGCCATCCGGTCGCTGCGACATGGCACGGGCCGGGGCTCGCGATCCTTGGGGATTCGGCCCACCCGACGCTGCCGTTTCTGGCGCAGGGGGCCAACATGGCCATGGAGGATGCGTGGGTGCTGGCCGATTCCCTTGCTTCCGCGCCAGACCTGCAGACTGGATTGGCCAGCTACCAGCAGCGGCGACGGGCGCGCGTGACGCGCGTGATCGACGCGGCCAGCAAAAACGCGCGGAATTACCACCTGTCCCCGGGTCCATTCCGGTTTGTCGCCCATACCGCATTGGGTCTGCTCAGCCGCGTATCGCCGGGGCAGATGCTGCGGCGGTTCGACTGGCTTTATGGTCATGATGTGACGGCCGCCGCGGCCGTCTGAGATGTAGCACCATCGCAGGGGGCGACACCGCTGCCGCGCGTGCTAGAGTTGCCCCGAGGATGGGAGGAGGTCATCACTATGGAGCGGTTCGACAGGTGTCCTGAAACAGCGCTCGACTGGCACCGTGCCGGCAAGGGCGCGGTCCTTGCGACGGTGATAGAAACCTGGGGCAGCGCGCCGCGGCGTGTCGGATCGCAGTTGGCCATTTCGGGCGAGGGCGAAATCGAAGGCTCGGTCTCGGGTGGCTGTGTCGAAGGCGCTGTGGTGGTCGAAGCGATGGACGCGCTGGCCGATGGAAAACCGCGCGAGCTGGAATTCGGGGTCAGCGATCAGGATGCGTTTGCAGTCGGTCTGGCTTGCGGCGGTACGATCCGGATTCTGGTCGAACCGGTTGGGTCCGTCCTGTCGGAAGACATTTTGGACCAATTGGTAAAATTTCGGATGGCGCGGACCCCGGCTGCCTATGTCGTCGATCTCGACAGCGGGGAACGCCGTCTTGATCAGAGCGGCCATGAGCATGCCTTTCGCATGGACCGCTCGGGGTTCAAGGAGGACAGCCGGACTTTTGTGGCCATCCACAATCCCCCCCTGCGCCTGATCATCGTCGGGGCGGTGCATATCGCGCAGGCGCTGGTACCGATGGCACGGATCGCAGGTTATGATCCGACCCTGATCGATCCGCGTGAAGCGTTCGGCTCGGACAGCCGCTTTCCCGGAGAAACCATCCTGCATGACTGGCCTGATGAAGCGGTTCAGAAGCTGGGGCTGGACACGCGGACTGCACTGGTGCTGCTGACCCATGACCCGAAACTGGACGATCCCGCGCTCGAACAGGCGCTGCGGGCGAACTGTTTCTACATCGGAGCACTCGGCTCGACCCGCACCCATGCAAAACGGGTGGACAGGCTTACGGCGTCCGGCTTCACCGAAGGCGAGATCGCCAGGATCCATGGACCCATTGGGCTCGACATCGGCGCCTCTGGTCCGGCAGAGATTGCCGTTTCGATCCTTGCCGAAATGACCCGCATTCTGCGGAAGGGCGCATGAAGTTCGGGCCGGTCACACTCGATGCGGCAGAAGGCGCGATCCTTGCGCATTCGGTCGCACTTCCCAAGGGGCGGTTGCGCAAGGGGCTGGCTTTGGATGCAGCTGCACTTGAGAAGCTGCGCAAGGCCGGGGTCGAGGAAATCACCGTTGCACGGCTGGAACCCGGCGACGTGCATGAAGACCGCGCGGCGGAACGGCTGGCGCAAGCGTTGGTGCCGGATCCCAAGGCGGTCAATCTTCGCGTGGCCCCGGCCAGCACCGGACGGGTCAATATATATTCCACGGGCAATGGTGTTGCGGAAATCGACGCAGACAAGATCAACGCGGTCAATGCCGTTCATCCGATGATCACGGTGGCCACCGTTCCGGAATGGCAACGGATGGCCGCGCGCGGGATGGTCGCCACGGTCAAGATCATTTCCTATGCGGCACCGGGCGAAGCGCTCGAACAGACCTTCTCTGTCGGTCAGAACGCGCTGGCCCTGCGCCCTGTCACGCGCAAACGCACGGTTCTTATTCAGACCAGCGTGGGAGGGCAGGATGTCGGAGACAAGGGCGTGCGGGCTATGTCGATGCGGTTTGACCGCATGGGTGTCACGCTGAATGATCAAACTGTTGTCCCGCATCGGATTGAGGCGTTGCGTGATGCGTTGGCTGCCGCCCGCCCGGATCATGACATCCTGTGCATCCTGACTGGGTCGGCCACCTCTGACCTGTACGACGTTGCGCCGCAGGCGTTGCGTGCTGCGGGTGGGGAGGTGGTGCATTACGGGATGCCTGTGGATCCGGGAAACCTGCTGTTCTGGGGGCATCTGGACGGCGTACCCGTGATCGGACTTCCGGGATGTGCCCGCTCGCCGGCGATGAACGGTGCGGATTGGGTGCTTGAGCGGATGCTGTGCGACGTGCCCGTGTCCCCCGGAGACATCATGGGAATGGGCGTTGGCGGTTTGCTGAAAGAACCGCCCAGCCGTCCGCGACCCCGGGAATCCTGACGTAACAAATGCCAGATTTGAGATGTATCAAGGCGCTGATCACTTTCTGCGCCTAGAGTCGCTCTGTTCCTGCCTTACAGCAACAGGAGGAGTTGACATGGTGGAAACGAACCAGACATCGGGCTTCTGGCCCAGCCTTTACGCTCCGCTGCGCGGGGTTGGCAGCCGCATCGCGGATTGGCTGTCCCCGGCGTCGGATGCTTCGTCGGACGAGGATGCCTACCGGATTTCCATGGAACTGCCGGGGGTGTCGGAGACCGATATCAACGTGACCGCAGAAGCGGGTACGCTCGTCGTTTCGGGAGAAAAGTCTTCCGAACGGGAAGACAAGGGCGACACCTGGTACTTCTCGGAACGTCAGTACGGGTCATTTCGGCGGTCATTTCGGCTTCCTGCGGATGCCGATGACGGCGGCATCGTTGCGCATATGAAGGACGGGGTTCTGGAAATCTCGGTTCCGCGCAAGAAGCCCGATACCGGGTCGGCAAAGTCGATCCCGGTCAGGAAAGCCTGACGAAAAAAAGAAAGCGGCCCAAAAGGCCGCTTTCGTGTATCCGCAAAGGGCGCCGGTTTACTTGGACACGGGTCCAATCATCATCACCATCTGACGGCCTTCCATCTTTGGCATGTTTTCCACCTTGCCGATGTTCTGGACGTCATTGGCCACGCGTTCGAGCAGTTCGCGACCAAGGTTCTGGTGCGCCATTTCGCGTCCGCGGAAGCGC
This sequence comes from Marivita geojedonensis, assembly GCF_002115805.1. Classification (GTDB taxonomy): domain Bacteria; phylum Pseudomonadota; class Alphaproteobacteria; order Rhodobacterales; family Rhodobacteraceae; genus Marivita; species Marivita geojedonensis. The sequence continues at coordinate 207,954 of NZ_JFKC01000003.1, forward strand.
AAGGTCACTTTTACCTTGTCGCCGTTCTCGAGGAATTTGAACACGTTGCGCATCTTGACGTCATAGTCGTGCGTGTCGGTGTTGGGCCGGAATTTGACCTCTTTCACCTCGATGATTTTCTGCTTCTTGCGCGCTTCGGATTCGCGCTTTTGCTGTTCGTATTTGAATTTGCCGAAATCCATGATCTTGCAAACCGGCGGGTTTGCGTTGGGCGAAATCTCAACAAGATCAAGGCCAGCTTCTTCGGCGAGCATCATGCCGCGTTCTGGTGTGACTACCCCGACATTTTCGCCGTCCGGACCGATCAGACGGATTTCTGCGGAACGAATGCGGTCGTTGACACGGGGGCCGGTATCGCGCGTTGGAGGCGCGTTGTGAGGTCTGCGGGCTATGGTTTTGCTCCTTTGATGCAGTTCAAATCAGGCGTGTAAAGTAAACGCGATACCGTTTCGCTTCAACCCGCATTTCAGCGCTACGATGCCTAATATCGTGTGTTTCCCCCGTGTTGCCGCGCTGCAGCGGTTACATGTGCGGTGCAGACGCCCGCTCCGCTGTCGCTGGATGGACATCCGCACGGTGCCTGGGGCAGGTATTCGAAGAAAACCGCATCGAACCTGTGGTTGTCAGCATCGTCAGAATGGGGCCGTCCGGCTACGTGGCCAGAGCCCCAAGATGATGTCTTTGACGTTGGGATAAGGTCAGTCGAGGAATGCCTTTTCCACGACGTATTGTTTAGGATCGGAGTTCGCACCTTCTTCGAGCCCGTAGCCTTCGAGCATGTCCTTGATTTCAAGGTTGAAGGCGAGGTTGCCGCAAACCATCGCGCGGTCGGTTTCAGGGGACAGCTCCGGCACGCCGAGGTCGCGGAACACGTCGCCCGAGCGCATCAAGTCGGTGATCCGGCCCATCTTGGGACTCTCTTCGCGGGTTGTGGTCGGGTAATAGCGCAGCTTTTCGTGGAACCCTTCGCCCATGAGTTCGGCGAGCAATTCATCCGACCGAATGGTGTCGATCAACTCCTTGCCGTACTGCAGTTCGCCGACTTCGCGGCAGGTGTGGGTGAGGATCACCTCATCGTAATCCTCGTAGGTCTGAGGCTCGCGCAGGAGCGACGCGAAGGGCGCGATGCCGGTGCCGGTGGCAAAGAGCCAGAGCCGCTTGCCCGGAAGCAGCGCGTCATGCACCAGCGTGCCCACAGGTTTTGGCCGCAGGATGATCTGATCGCCTGGCTGGATGTGCTGGAGACGGCTGGTGAGAGGACCGTCCTGAACCTTGATCGAATAGAATTCGAGTTCCTCGTCCCAGGCAGGCGAGGCGATGGAGTAGGCGCGCAGCAAGGGCTTTTCCTTGCCCGTCTTTTCGTCCGTCTGCATGAGACCGATCATCACAAACTCGCCCGAGCGGAACCGCAGCGATGCAGGCCGGGTGACGCGGAACGAGAACAGGCGGTCTGTCCAGTGCTTGACCGATGTCACGGTCTGCGCGTCGGGTACGGCAAGGGTCTTGGCGGGCGCTTTGGTGGCTGTGGCTTCGGTCACGGGTGTCAACTCTGTCATCTTTTGCTTACCGGTTCTTGTAAACCGGTCCCTTACATTTATCTTTGATTTACATCAGACGAAACCCGCCCATGGTCGCACGGACCGGGCGGGTGGTCTTGCGGTCGCAGTTTTGGTCAGGCGGCGAGGCCGCGCAGGCGCGACTGGTAGTCATGCGCGCGCCAGTCGGCACGGGCCAACCATTGGTCTTCGGGCTGACGTGCCGCGAGGTCGTCACTGATTTCCACGTCGTCGAAGCCCGAGCGGCGGGCCATGGCGTACTGGTCGGCAATGACGTGTCCCTGAGCGCGCAGGCGGCCTTTGAAGCCCAGCTGTCGGATCAGGCGGGCGAGGGTGAAGCCGCGGCCGTCGGCAAAGCTGGGGAAGTCGATGCGCACAAGTTCCTTGCCGATCAGCAGGCATTTGAGCCGCACTGGATCGGTGTCGGAGGGCAGGTCGATGCGCGCCTCAGGATCGACCCAGCGGGCCGGATCATCGGTCAGAAAGCCGGTGTCGTCGATGAGTACGGTCATTCTGCCTCTCCTTTGGCGGCTGACTGGTGCAGGCCGCATTCGGTTTTTTCCATTCCGCGCCAACGGCCTGCGCGGGCATCTTCACCTTCGGCCACGCGGGTGGTGCAGGGAGCGCAGCCGATGGACGGGTAGCCCTTTGCCACCAGCGGGTGGCGGGGCAGGTTGTGTATGTCGAGATGCGCCGCGATGCGGGCGGGTTTCCAGTCGATCAGCGGGTTGATCTTGATCCGGGCGGTGCCTTCGTCGAGGTCGAAATACCGCAATCCCTGACGGGTCTGCGCCTGATGCCGTTTGCGTCCGGTGATCCACGCGTCATAGCCGGTGAGCGCCGCGTTGAGCGGCTGTGTCTTGCGCAGGTCGCAGCAGGCGTCCGGGTTGCTGAAGCGCAGCGCACCGTACGGATCGACCGCGTCAACCGTACGCTTGGGCGCGCGGATCACCTGAACATTGGTCAGGCCCAGATGGTCGGCCAGGTCCTGCTGGTAGGCCAGCGTTTCTTCAAACAGAAGCGCCGTGTCGATGAAGAGCACGGGCAGGGTGCGGTCGATCTGCGCGATGAGGTGCAGAAGGACCGCCGAATCCGCGCCAAAGCTCGATACCATTGCAACACGGTCGAAGTGGCCGCGCGTCAGAACGGCTTCGAGCAGGTAGGACGTGCCGAAATGCCGGTAGCGCGCGTTCAGATCGGCGACGCGATCCTGCGCGTCCATCCGCTCGTCAAGCGGGACCGTGCCAGTGGCGCGGCTGGGATGTGACAGGTCCAGCATCAGGCAGCCTTTTGCTTCTTGTCGCTTTCGCCATAGAGCGCGGTCTTGAACGGCGTCATGCCAACGCGGCGGAACGTGTCTATGAACGCCTCGTCCGCGCTGTCGCGTTCGGACAGGTAGGTATCCACGATCCGTTCGATGGCGGGCACGATCTCGTCGGCCGAAAAGCCGGGACCGGTCCGCTGACCGATGGCTGCGGTTTCCGTGTGATCGCCACCCAGCGTGATCTGGTAGTTCTCCACCCCAGCACGGTCGAGGCCGAGGATACCGATATGGCCGACATGGTGATGCCCGCAGGCGTTGATGCAGCCCGAGATCTTGATCTTCAGGTCGCCGACCTCGTGTTCCAGCTTAAGCTGGTCGAACCGCGTGGCGATCTCCTGCGCGATGGGGATCGAGCGCGCAGTGGCGAGCGCGCAGTAATCCATGCCGGGGCAGGCGATGATGTCGCTGATTTTGCCGATATTGGCGGTGGCGAGGCCCGCCGCCTTCAATGCCGCATGGATCGCGGGCAGGTCGGCCTTGTGCACATGAGGCAGCACGACGTTCTGTTCGTGGCTGATGCGCAATTCGTCATAGCCGTAGCGCTCGGCCAGATCGGCCATCACGCGCATTTGATCAGCGGTGGCGTCACCCGGTGTTGCGCCATGCGCCTTGAGGCTGATCTGTGCGATGGCATGGCCCGGCGCGCGGTGGGCGCTGAGATTGGTGTCGGCCCAGGACCGGAACACGGGGTCATTGGAATAGGCCTGATCGAAAGGCGCTGTGTCGCGATCCTTGAATGCGGGCGGCGCGAAGTCGGGTTTGATCTGCGCAAAAAGCTGCTGATCCACACCGATGAAGGCGGGGCGCAGAAGCGCGAACCGCTCTTCGACCCGCGCGCGGATGTCGTCGATGCCATGCTCATGCACGGTGATCTTGATGCGGCTCTTGTACTTGTTGTCGCGACGGCCCAGCAGGTTCCAGACGCTGACGACGGCTTCGAGATAGGGCAGCAGGTCCGCTTCGGGCAGGAAGTCACGGACGACCTTGCCGATCATCGGGGTACGGCCAAGGCCCCCGCCGACGATCACTTCGAACCCCGGTTCGCCCGCATCGTTGCGCACCATGCGCAGGCCGATGTCGTGAGCCTTGGTCACGGCGCGATCATTGGGGGATCCAGTGACGGCGATCTTGAACTTGCGCGGCAGGAACTGGAATTCCGGGTGGTCGGTGGACCACTGCCGGATCAGCTCGGCCACCGGACGGGGATCGGCGATCTCGTCCGCCGCAGCGCCGGCGAAATGGTCGGCGGTCACGTTGCGGATCGTGTTGCCGGAGGTCTGGATCGCGTGCATCTGCACCTCGGCCAGCGCGTCGAGCATATCGGGCACATCACGCAGTTGCGGCCAGTTGAACTGGATGTTCTGGCGGGTGGTGAAATGGCCGTAGCCCTTGTCCCACCGCTCGGCGATATAGGCCAGTTGCCGCATCTGGGCGCTCGACAGCGTGCCATAGGGGATCGCCACGCGCAGCATGTAGGCGTGCAGTTGCAGATAAAGCCCGTTCATCAGGCGCAGCGGCTTGAATTCGTCTTCGGTCAGGCTGCCGTCGATGCGGCGTTCGACCTGTGCGCGGAACTGGGCGTTGCGCTCGGCCACGAAGGCGGCGTCGAAATCGGTATAGCGGTACATCAGAACACCTCGGACTGTTTGCCGTGGGGATAGTTGGAGGGGCCGCGCATGCGGAACGCCTCGCGGAAATGGGTGGGTTTAGGACCTTTCGCGTCAGCGGACACATCGGCCAGATAGACGCCGACCACTTCGGAGGTGCGGGCGCTGGCGTCGATCAGGCGGATCTGCGCGTCGGCCTCGTCGGTCAGGACGTCGGCATCCTTCAGGTGCCGCGACCATGTATCGTCCTGGGTCAGGTACACCACATCGCCTTCGAGCAGCGCGTTGGCGGTGATGACTTTCGGCGTGAAGATCGCGGGCATCAGATCAACTCCTGAACTTGGGGCAGGGCATGGGCGACCGCATCGCGCGGTTCAAGCCCGTACATGAGCAAAGCGGGGCCGGTGAACCCGGACTCCGCCAGAACCGCCGGCAGTGTCGCCAGTGTGGCGCTGACTATGCGCTGGTCCGGGCGCGAGGCGTTTTCGACGATGGTGACGGGCGTGGACGGGGTTGCGCCGTGCATGAGCAGGCGGCCCTGAATGAACCGCGCGGCTTTCTTGGCCATGTAGATCGCGGCGACCCCGTCCTCGCGGGCCAGCGCGCGCCAGTCGTGATCGGCGTAACCCTGCATGTCATGCCCGGTGATCAGCCGCACGGCGGTGTTGCGCCCACGTTTGGTGAGCGACTGGCCGAGGGCTGCGACAGCGGCGGAGGCGGAGGTGAGCCCCGGCACGATGGTATAGTCGAGGCCCGCCAAGATTACCGCATCCAGCTCTTCGTCCAGACGGCCAAAAACGGTCGGGTCCCCGGATTTGAGGCGAACGACACGCGCGCCGGTCAGAGCTTCCTCGACGATCATCGCGTTGATGTCGGTTTGGGTCACTGACGGGCCGAAGCCTTCCTTGCCTGCATTGCGCAGTCGGGTCTGCGAGCCGACAAGTGCGAGGATCTCGGCGCTGACGAGACGGTCATGGATCACCACGTCGGCCTCCTGCAACGCGCGCAGGGCCTTGACCGTCAGCAGATCGGGATCGCCGGGGCCGGCACCGACAAAGGCGACGGGCAGGGTCTGGGTCATGTGCAGGTCGCGTGGCATCGGGTTGTCCTCTTCACCGCGTTTCTTGGCTCTAAAATAAAATTTTGTTCCGGTATTCTGCTAGTGCCTTGCGAAAATAAGGAAAGATGTTCTATGTGGTGGCCGAACGGGGGCAGGGAGTCCTCGAAACACGAAGAAAGCAGAACGACGATGAAGATTGACGACACGGACCGGAAAATTCTTGTCGAGTTGCAGACGGATGCGGCGCAGTCTTTGGACGATATCGCCCGCAAGGTGGGGTCATCGAAGACGCCTGTGTGGAACCGGATTCGCAAGATGAAGGAGGCCGGAATCATCGGCGCTCAGGTGGTGCAGCTCGATGCTGATGCGCTGGGATTCGAGGCGTGTTTCTTTGTCCTGATCCGCACCAGCGAGCATGATGCGACTTGGCAGCGCGCGTTCCTCAAAGCGTTGCAGGATCGACCCGAGGTGCAGGAGGCGCACCGGCTGGCGGGGGATATCGACTACATCCTCAAAGTGCGTGTGAAGAACGCGCGGGCCTATGATGCGTTTTACCAGGCGCTGATCGCTGAGGTGAAAGTGCACAACGTGACGGCGCTTCTGTCAATGGAAGAGATCAAGTCGACCACGGCGCTGCCGCTGTAAGGTGTCTCTGTCGGGCCGTGCGCACCCTTGGGCAATTTCATTGCGTATTTTCAAAGAGAAGAGGCAGCGGGTGGTGTGCTGAATCCTGCTTCTTCTTTTCAAAAATATGCATGCGCTTCGGTGTCCGCTACGCGTCTCAGTCGAGTTGCACCATCAGGCGTTCCAGCCCGTGGAAATGGTAAGTGTTGGCGTAGACGGGCGGTTCCGCAATGCGCAGCTTTGGGCATCGATCCCAGAGGATCGGGAGGGCGATCTGCAGTTCCAGCCGAGCCAGCGGCGCGCCGACGCAGAAATGCAGCCCACCGCCGAAGCTGGTGTTCTGGGTGACCGGGCGGGATGTGTCGAAGTGATGCGCCTCGGGCCATTGATCCGGGTCGCGATTGGCTGATGCGAGCAGCAGCGCCACCTGATCGCCGCGCTGGAACGTGTGGCCGTAGATCGTGACCTCTTCATAGGCATGGCGCGTGAACATATGCAGGGGCGGATCGTAGCGGAGGATTTCCTCGACCGCGTTTTCGTCGATCCTGTCTGTGCCGGTCTCCAGAAGTGTTTTGATGCCGTTGCCCAGCGTGTGGACGGTCGCCTCGTGGCCTGCGTTGAGGAGCAGGATGCAGGTGGTGATCAGTTCGTCGGTGGAGAGCTTTTCACCTTCCTCTTCGGCGGCGATCAGATGGGTGATCAGGTCATCGCGGGGATCCGTGCGGCGGGTGTCGATGTAGCGGCGCAGGAAGTCTGAGAACTCGGCGGCGGCCTGGGCTGCAGCATCCTCGGTCGCTCGGGTGCGGCTGGCCTGATACATGGCGACCATGGCGTTCGACCAGCGCAGGAGCTGCGGGGCCATGTCGTCGGGAACTCCGAGCAGGCGCGCGATGACGATCACCGGGATCGGCTGGCAGAATGCGGTGAGGATGTCGAAGGGGGTGTCCGATGGGAAGGCGTCGATTTTCTCGTAGGTTAGAGCTGTTATTTCAGGTTCCAGCGCCTTGATCCGGCGCGAGGTGAAGGCGCGCAGGACAAGGCCGCGCAGGCGGGTGTGGCGGGGGGGCTCCAGCTCAAGCATCGAATGGGCCTCGACCGCGTAGAACGGGGCAAGGTGATCGGGGATCGCGGGGGCCATTTCGGGCGGCACCTCGCGGCCAAAGCGGCGGTCGCGCAGAATGGCGTGTACCGCGCGGTGGCTGGCGGCGCAGGGCATGGCGTAGTCGTCCCACCACGCCAGATCACCTGCCGCGCAGAGGCGGTCATAGAACGGGTAGGGGTTCTGGACGAACTCCGGATCGGTCGGGGATTGATGGAAGCGCTGCATGTCTCGGGGCGCCGGGATCACCCGTTCAATGCGGTGACGATGGGAGCAAAGTCGGAAGCCTTGAGGCTCGCGCCGCCCACCAGCGCGCCGTCAACGTCCACCACAGCAAAAATCTCGGTCGCGTTCGTGGCTTTGACGCTGCCGCCATAAAGCAGGCGGATGCCTGTGGCGGTTTCGTTGCCGAAACGTTGCACCAGCGTCGCGCGCATGAAGGTGTGGACCTCGGCAATCTGGTCGGTTGTGGGCACTTTGCCGGTGCCGATGGCCCAGACGGGTTCGTAGGCGATGACGGTGTTCGAAGCGGTGACGTCGTCGGGCAGCGACCCCGCGAGTTGTTTACCGATCACATCGAGGGTCTTGCCGCTTTCGCGCTGCTCCAGCGTCTCGCCGACGCACACAATCGCGGTCAGCCCGGCGTCCCACGCGGCCAGCGCTTTGTAGGCCACCAGCGCGTCGGACTCACCGTGGTCGGCGCGGCGTTCAGAGTGGCCGAGGATCACATGGGTTGCGCCCGCATCGCGCAGCATCAGTGCCGAAATGTCGCCGGTATGTGCGCCCGAGGCGGCGGAATGACAATCCTGTCCACCAATGGCCACTTTGCCCGACCGAACGGCGGCCTGGGCGATCAGTGTGGATGGCGGGCAGATCAGGACTTCGGCTGCGCCTTCGGCGACCTCCTGCAATGCATCAAGCTCCTCCAGCGCGGCGGTGGTTCCGTTCATCTTCCAGTTTCCGGCGGCAAGTTTGCGACGCATCTGAAGGCTCCTTTTCCTGCGGTTTCCGCTGCGCGCATCATCGCGGCACGGGGAGCGACGTCAAGGCCGGTTGCGAAGTGGCGGGCAGGGTGCCAAAACGCCGCGAAACTTGTGCATGAGGGTATGGATATGATCCCCAGACTGGATGCGGCGGCCCTGTCGGCAGGTGAACCTGAGGCACTGGCGCAAATGCGCGTGGCGGCTGAGGAGGTGGGCTTTGCCACCGTTTACAACACGGTCTTCACCTCGGCACGGATGCGGTTCGTACTGGCGGCCTACCGTGCGTTCTTTGCCTTGCCGTTCGAGATCAAGGACAAGGTGAACATGGCCCGTACCGGATCCAACCGCGGTTGGGGCGCACCGAAGTCCGAGCAGGTCGATCCGAACGCGAACCCCGATTACAAAGAAGTATTCGATTGCGGGTACACGCTTCGCGATGGCGATCCGCGTGTGGCCCTCTCGGTCTACGCGCCAAACCATTGGCCGGATCGGCCCGCAGGTTTTGAGCAGGTGATCCGCGCTTATTACAGTGATGCGTTGGACGTCGCCCGCGGCATCCTGCGCGGAATTGCCATGTCGATCGGTTCGGATGCGGATTTCTTCGAAGACAAGTTCGATTGTCCGATGGCGCTCTTGCGCGGCAACTATTATCCGCCGCGTCCGGACTGGGCAGGTGAGAAGGACTTCGGAATTGGCGCGCACACCGACTACGGATGCCTGACGTTGTTGGCGACGGATGGTCAGCCGGGCCTAGAGGTGCAACCACGCGGGCACAGTGACTGGCTGCCGGTGCAGGCGCCTCCGGGAGAGTTCATCATCAACTTCGGCGAGATGCTCGAGATGTGGACAGCGGGGCGGGTGGTCGCGACGCTGCACCGGGTCAGGGGTGGTCCGGAGGAACGGATTTCCGTCCCTCTGTTCTTCAATCCGAATGTAGAGACCAATGTCGCGCCCATAGGTTCTGGAAAGGTGATCCGTGCCGGGGATCATCTGTCAAAGCGTTACGCTGAAACCTATGTTCACTTGCAGGGTACCCAGACCGGTTAGTGCTCGGGGCGGGTAACGTCAGTGCCGGATCATGCCTTCAGGTTCGGCACGCCGCCTTCATGCTCTGCCGCAAGTTCTTCGACGTCCTTGAACTTGATCGACTCACCGCAGCCGCAGGCGTCGGCGACGTTGGGGTTGTTGAAGTGGAAACCGGATTCGAGCAGCGAGGTCTGGTAGTCGATCTCGGTCCCGAAGAGGAACATCTGTGCCATCGGTGCGATCATCACCACCGCGCCATCCTGTTTGACGACCTCGTCATGGGGATCGGGCGTGTCGACGTAATCCATCGTGTATTCCATGCCCGCGCAACCGCCCTTCTTGACGCCGATGCGCAGGCCCGCATGACCTTTCGATTCCATCAGCTTGCGCACCTGCGCGACAGCTTTGGGGGTCAGGGTGACGGCTTGTTTGCCGGGGATGCCAAACATGAGGATCGTCCTTTCGTTCCCTCTAAGGTAGGCGTTCAGGTGGCTTCTGCCAAGGATCGTCGTGCCCAGGCGCAGGCTTCCTCAGGATCGTCCAGCGCGGCATCGGGAAATGTCCAGTAAGGCATACGGGACGCTTTGCCCGACTTGCCTTCATAGGACCATTGCTCAGAACCTTCCGAAGCCAGATCGTCTGCCAAGGTGCCGCGTGCTTTCAGAAGAAGGGTTTCTTCGGGTCCGATGACCGCAAATATGGTGCCTTCGCTGTAGATACCCAAGCCGCCGAACATCTTGCGTGTGGTAATGCCGGGAAGCCCCCGGAAGAGGTCATGGACAAACGCGATCTGTTCGTCGCTGACCGCCATGGCTCACATGAAGCCCAGTTCCAGCCGGGCCTCGTCGGACATCATGTCCATGCCCCAGGGCGGCTCCCATGTCAGGTCGACATCGACCTGTTTGACGCCCGGGATCGGTTCAATCGCCTCGGCAACCCAACCCGGCATTTCACCGGCCACAGGGCAGCCCGGAGCAGTCAGTGTCATGATCACGCGGACTTCGTTTTCATCATTGATATCAAGCGTGTAGACAAGCCCAAGGTCGTAGATGTTGACCGGAATTTCCGGGTCGTACACAGACCGGCACGCTTCGACCACCTGATCATAGAGCGGGTGATCCGTGCTGGAGGGTGCAATGAGGGGCGCACCTTCGATTTTGGGGCTGGCGTCGTTCATGTCGGTCCTTCCCGTGGGTTCCTGACCAAATATATAGGGAAAGGGTCTGAAGGGGTAAAGGGGCGGAAATGCTCAGGCGCGCTTGCGCGTCGCCTTACGGCGCGGGACAGGTGCGGGGCGCACTTTTTCCTCGATCGCGTCGTAGAGGAGACCGGCAATATTCTTGCCGCTGGCGACCTCGATTCCTTCCAGTCCGGGTGATGAATTGACCTCGAGCACCTTTGGTCCGCTGTTGGAACGCAAAAGATCGACACCCGCCAAACCAAGCCCGAACACACGCGCGGCCCTCACGGCTGTGTCACGCTCTTCCTTGCTGATACGCACCTTGGCGGCGGTTCCGCCCCGGTGCAGGTTGGACCTGAAATCGCCCTCGACCCCGGTGCGTTTCATAGAGGCGACCACTTTCCCGTTCACGACAAGGCAACGGATGTCCTCGCCGGCTGCTTCCTTTACGAAATCCTGAACCAGGAAGTTGGCTTTCAGACCCCGGAACGCGTCGATAACGGATTCAGCAGCTTTCTTGGTTTCCGCCAAGACAACGCCTTTGCCCTGAGTGGATTCGAGGAGCTTGACGATCAGGGGCGCTGTGCCGACCAGACCGATCAGGTTGGAGGTGTCCTTGGGAGAATTGGCAAACGCGGTCGGCGGCATTCCGATCCGGTGGCGGGCGAGGATCTGATGGGCGTGCAGTTTGTCCCGGCTTGATGTGATTCCTACGCTGCCATTGACGACGAATGTACCGATGGATTCGAACTGACGGACCACGGCTGTCCCGTATGGAGTGATGGAGGCACCGATGCGTGGGATGACCGCATCGTAGCGGGGCAGCCGTTTTCCATCGTAGTAGACTTCGGGCGCCATGGCATTGATGGCCATATAGCAGCGGGCCGTGTCGATCACTTCGACCGAGTGTCCGCGTTTCTCGCCTTCCTCGACCAGACGCGTTGTCGAGTAATTGTTCTCGCGGCTCAGAACCGCGATGCGAAGGGCGCGGTTCGGAGCGATGCTCCGGACTTTCGGTGTGTGATAGACGTCGAAATCAAGCTCGGGCTGCTGAAAACGTTCGCTCGGAACGATATTGACATGATCCTTCAGCGCCTGACGCCCCAGCAGCATGCGATTGCTCATGGTGCCGCGGTCTGTCAGCGTGATTTCGATGTTCCATTCTTTGCTGCCTACGGACAGTCGCGACGAGATCACGTAACGGCTTTCGGTTTCACCGTTGGATGAAGTCACATCGCGACGGTCCACGATCGGAGCGGAGCAGGGGATGATCAAATCATCGCGGCCGGGAATGGGATAGACGGCGAAACGGACACGCGGTTTGCTGGCCGAGCCGAAAACCTCGATGTCCGCAGCGTGCAGTGCCGATGTGCGTGCGCCGGTATCCACCTTGGCGCGGATGGCGGGCAGGCCCAGATCCGGCAGGCTGACCCATTCTTCCCAGCCAAATGTCAGCGTGTCGTCGCTTTTCGGTCCCGCGCCCCTGCGCGCGGGATCGGAGTATGTGCTATCAGACATTGGAATCGCGCCTCCTTGGCAATGCGGGTGATTTGGCGCACAAGGGCGCGCTCTGCAAGTAAGGCCCGACCATGACAGTTTCTTCTTTCTTCACCCTGCACGCCACCGATGGCACTGCACGAACCGGGGTCATCGAGACGCCCCGCGGAGCGATCCGTACACCTGCCTTCATGCCGGTGGGGACGGCCGCGACGGTCAAAGCGATGATGCCCGAGAGCGTGGCAGCTACGGGGGCGGACATTCTGTTGGGCAACACCTACCACCTGATGCTGCGACCGACGGCGGAGCGCATTGCGCGTCTGGGCGGGCTGCACAGGTTCATGAACTGGTCAAAGCCGATCCTGACGGATTCGGGTGGGTTTCAGGTGATGAGCTTGTCTGATCTGCGCAAACTGACCGAGAAAGGCGTTACCTTCAAATCGCATATCGACGGATCGAAACACGAACTGACGCCGGAACGGTCGATGGAAATCCAGCGCCTGCTGGGGTCGGACATCGTGATGTGTTTCGATGAGTGCCCCGCATTGCCGGCAGACCGCGACCGCATCGCAGAGTCGATGCGGTTGTCGATGCGATGGGCCGAACGGTCCAAAGACGCGTTTGGTGACCGTCCGGGGCACATGCTTTTCGGTATTCAGCAGGGCGGGTTGGAGCAGGATTTCCGCGAAGAATCGGCTGAAGCGCTTAAAGCGATCGGATTCGATGGGTATGCTGTGGGTGGACTTGCCGTTGGCGAAGGGCAGGCCGCGATGTTCCAATGTCTGGACTTTGCGCCCGGACAACTGCCGCAGGACAAACCGCGCTATCTGATGGGCGTTGGCAAACCCGATGATATCGTGGGGGCCGTCCGTCGCGGGATCGACATGATGGATTGCGTGCTGCCATCCCGATCCGGTCGGACCGGGCAGGCGTGGACTCGGCGCGGACAGGTCAACATCAAGAACGCGCGTCATCAGGACGATCCGCGCCCATTGGACGAAAACTGCACTTGTCCGGCGTGTCGGAATTACAGCCGGGCCTATCTGCATCATGTGTTCCGGGCGCAGGAAATGATCTCGGGGATGCTCCTGACCTGGCACAACCTCCACTACTATCAGGAACTGATGCAGGCGATGCGGGACGCCATTTCTTCCGGAACTTTTGCGGCCTTCGAAGCCCAGTTTCATGCCTTGCGGGCTGAAGGGGACATTGAGCCCGTGTGATCGGTGGAACTGGGGCCATGGGCGTCTGAGATCCCCGGCGCAGACCCGCGCAAGCCATGGGCCGCGCGCTTTTGGCGCTTGGCCATATTTCGCCGGTGGAATATGTTTCGACAAGCAACAATTGTGAGGTCTGAGATGCGGCGGGTTTTTGGTGCGGTGCTGTTGGGTGGAATGATGCTCTCGGCACCTCTGTTGGCGCAGATGCATGGTCACGGGCATATGCACGGGGCCGGTGGGATGGGCCACGACATGGCAAACATGCCGGGTCTGCAGGGTGAAAATGCGACGCCCGAAGAAAGCGCTGAGCTTGCGCTGATGTTCCAGCGGTTCCAGACGATGAGCCGCGAGGTCGAAAACCTGCCCAACGGCATTCGGACCGTAACGCGCTCAAGCGATCCGGAGGTCATGGAGGCACTGGTCAGCCATGCGGTCGGCATGATCGACCGGGTTGGCCAGAAGGACGATCCAAAGATCTTTATCCAAAGTCCGACGCTCGACATATTTTTCGCACGGGGTGAGCGCATCCTGTCAGAAATCGACGTGACCGACGAAGGACTGATCGTGATCCAGACGTCCGACGATCCCGAGGTGGTTGCCGCGATGCACAAGCACGCCGCCGAGGTCAGTGCGATGGTCGAACAGGGGATGCACGCCGTTCACATGATGATGCAGGAGCGCGTGAGCAACTGATCGGCGTCATGCCGATCGACTGCGGGTCTTCACCCTGTCCCGAATTGTCATCTTGCAGGTGCGCGCCATCAAGATATGGTGTCGGTACACGGAGCGAGGTTGAAACCTCAGGGGTCGAGACCCACCTTATGCTCCTGAACGGAGATGGTCAGAGCTGCCGCCGAGCGGGGCCGGTGCCATCTTGCCAACGATAAGGATACGAGCATGCAAGAGCTTCTCAACGCCTCCTACCCAGTGCTTCCGTTGCGGGACATCGTCGTGTTCCCGCATATGATCGTGCCGCTTTTCGTCGGGCGCGATAAATCGGTGCGCGCGCTGGAAGAGGTGATGGCGGACGACAAGCAGATCCTGCTTGCCAGCCAGATGGACCCTGCGGAGGATGATCCGCAAACCGACGGAATTTACCGCGCCGGTGTTCTGGCCAATGTTCTCCAGCTGCTGAAACTGCCGGACGGCACGGTGAAGGTGCTGGTCGAAGGTCAGCGGCGTGTACGGATCACCGAATACCTAGAAAATCCTGACTTCTTCGAAGCGAGTGCGGAATACCTGACCGAGATGCCGGGCGATCCTGCCGCGATCGAAGCGCTTGTTCGGACGGTGGCCGAAGAATTCGAGCGCTATGCCAAGGTCAAGAAGAACATCCCGGAAGAGGCGCTTGGCGCCGTTTCCGACGCGGACGAGCCTGCCAAGCTGGCCGATCTCGTAGCCGGTCATCTGGGTATCGAAGTCGGGCAGAAGCAGGAGCTTCTGGAGACACTCTCGATCAGTGAGCGTCTTGAAAAAGTCTATGGCCTGATGCAGGGCGAGATGAGCGTTCTGCAGGTCGAGAAGAAGATCAAGACGCGCGTCAAATCCCAGATGGAGCGGACGCAGCGCGAGTACTATCTGAATGAGCAGATGAAGGCCATTCAGAAGGAGCTCGGTGACGGCGAGGACGGCCAGAACGAAGTGGCGGAGCTTGAAGCGAAGGTCAACGAGACCAAGCTGTCCAAGGAAGCCCGTGAAAAGGCCGACGCTGAGATCAAGAAGCTCAAGAACATGAGCCCGATGAGCGCCGAAGCGACCGTCGTGCGCAATTACCTCGACTGGATGCTGTCGATCCCATGGGGCGTGAAGTCGCGCGTGAAAAAGGATCTCGGCAATGCCGAAAAGATCCTCGATGCGGATCACTATGGTCTTGAGAAGGTCAAGGAACGGATCGTCGAATATCTGGCGGTTCAGCAGCGCTCGAAAAAGCTGAAGGGCCCGATCATGTGCCTTGTCGGCCCTCCGGGCGTCGGCAAGACCTCGCTGGGCAAGTCGGTGGCGAAGGCGACGGGCCGCGAGTTCATCCGCATTTCGCTGGGTGGCGTTCGTGACGAGTCCGAGATTCGCGGCCACCGCCGGACCTATATCGGCTCTATGCCCGGCAAGATCATTCAGGCGCTGAAAAAGGCCAAGACGACGAACCCGCTGATCCTGCTCGATGAGATCGACAAGATGGGTCAGGATTTCCGGGGCGACCCGGCGTCTGCGATGCTCGAAGTGCTCGATCCGGAACAGAACTCGACCTTCGTGGACCACTATCTTGAGGTGGAATACGACCTGTCGAACGTCATGTTCCTGACCACGGCCAACAGCTACAACATGCCTGGGCCGCTGCTTGACCGGATGGAGATTATTCCGCTTGCCGGCTATACCGAGGACGAAAAGGCAGAGATCGCCAAACGTCACCTCGTGTCGAAACAGGTCAAGAACCACGGCTTGAAGAAGGGCGAGTTCGAACTGACGGACGAGGCGCTCACCGATGTGATCCGTTACTACACCCGCGAAGCGGGCGTGCGGAACCTTGAGCGTGAAATCTCAAAGCTCGCGCGCAAGGCAGTGACCAAGATCGTCAAGAAGGAAGAGGAGAAGGTGGTCGTCACCTCCGATAACCTCGGAGATTTCCTTGGTGTTCGGAAGTACCGCTATGGCCTGGCCGAAGACGAGAACCAGGTCGGCGTTGTGACGGGTTTGGCCTATACCTCGGTCGGGGGCGATCTCCTGCACATCGAGGCGCTTAAACTGCCGGGCAAGGGTCGGATGAAGACCACCGGCAAGCTGGGCGACGTGATGAAGGAATCCATCGATGCGGCAGCGAGCTATGTCCGGTCGATTTCTCCTCAGATCGGAGTGAAGCCGCCGAAGTTCGACAAGATGGACATCCACGTTCACGTGCCCGACGGTGCAACGCCCAAGGATGGTCCGTCTGCCGGTCTGGCTATGGTGACGTCCATTGTGTCGGTCCTGACCGGGATCCCGGTGCGGCGCGACATCGCCATGACGGGTGAGGTGTCGCTTCGTGGGAACGCGATGCCGATTGGCGGTCTGAAAGAGAAACTGCTCGCAGCGCTGCGGGGCGGCATCAAAACGGTGCTGATCCCGAAGGAGAATGAGAAGGATCTGGCCGAACTGCCGGACAATGTGAAAACCGGGTTGGAAATCATTCCGGTCGAGCACGTATCGGACGTTCTGAAACTTGCGCTGGTCGAACAGCCGGAGCCCATCGAATGGGACGAGGCTGCAGAAGAAGCGGCGGCGCAGGCGTTGGCCAAGGAAAGCGGCGGCGCCTCTGCGATCGCACACTGACCAATCTGTATCGAACCTTGAAATCGCCGTCCCGTTCGGGGCGGCGATTTTCTTTTGGTCCTTCGAAGGCTTGGTCAATCGCTCATATTGTGCGCCTTTCGCGTCGAAACACTGGATAATGTCCTCATCCCTGTTATGCTGCGCCCATATTCGCCAAGAATGAAGATCGAGCAGACGAAGGGTGACACTGATGGCGACGAGTAAGAAGTCGATGACCACGCGCAACAAAACGACACTCCGCAAGACTGCGGCCAAAGCGCCTGATCCGGAGGTGGTCGTGAATGAGACGCCGAAGGTGACGGCTCCTGAACTGAAGAAGAAGGAATTGATCGACACGGTAGTGGCGCGCAGCGGCGTGAAAAAGCGCGATGCCAAACCGGTTGTCGAAGCGATGCTGGCCATTCTGGGCGAGACCATTGCGGATGGTCGCGAGATGAACCTTGCGCCGATGGGCAAGCTCAAGATCACACGGATGAAGAAGACAACCAAAGCGCAGATCATCACGACCCGTTTGCGCCGGAACGATCAAACCTCAACAGAGGACGCCCCGGACCCTCTTGCACAGGCTGCTGAGTGACGCTAAGACGCGCCCCAACGGGTGATTAGCTCAGTGGTAGAGCGCTTCGTTCACATCGAAGATGTCAGGAGTTCGAATCTCTTATCACCCACCATGATTTCCGACACGCAGTCCAGATTGGGCTGCGTGTTTTTCGTTTGAAGCCCGCGCCACAGAATGGGAAAAAGCGCTTGCGCGCGGCCGAGGGCTTGGCTAAACGACACGCCAGCGGGTGATTAGCTCAGTTGGTAGAGCGCTTCGTTTACACCGAAGATGTCGGGAGTTCGAGTCTCTCATCACCCACCATTTTTCAGACAGTTAGCGGACTGTGTTCATGTGCTTAGCGCGTGGCGTTTCTGCGTTTGTGCGGAAACCCCCTTGCCACCGTATCCCTGCACCCGATAGCTGTTGAGAAAGACTCACCGACATAGCGAAAGACACGTCCCATGGACCTGCGCCCGAATTCCGACGAAGCCCGCGATATCGCCTATCACTTCCACAGCTACACCAACGCCCGCGTGCACGAGCAGGTGGGACCGCTGATCATGGACCGGGGCGACGGGGTGCATGTGTTCGACAACCACGGCAACAAGTATATCGAGGGCATGTCCGGTCTCTGGAGCGTCGCGGTCGGTTTCAACGAACAGCGTTTGATCGATGCGGCGACCCGCCAGATGCAAAAGCTGCCGTATTACCACAACTTCGCGCACCGCTCGCACGGACCGGCGATTGATCTGGCGGAGAAGCTGATCAGCATGGCCCCGGTGCCAATGAGCAAGGTGTTCTTCACCAATTCCGGGTCAGAGGCGAATGATACGATTCTCAAGATGCTCTGGTATCGCTCAAACAGCCTTGGCAAACCCGAGAAGAAGAAAGTGATCTCGCGCATCCGGGGCTACCACGGAGTGACGATTGCCTCCGCGTCTATGACGGGGCTGCCCTGCAACCACAAATCCTTCGACCTGCCGATTGATGGTGTCCTGCACACGACCTGTCCGCATTACTGGCGCGAAGGGCGTGATGGCGAGAGCGAAGAGCAATTCGCCACCCGTTGCGCCGAAGACCTCGACGCGATGATCCAGGCGGAAGGGCCGGATACCATTGCCGCTTTCATCGCAGAACCGGTGATGGGCGCAGGTGGCGTGGTTGTGCCTCCCAAGACCTATTGGGAGAAGACCCAGGCGGTGCTGGGCAAGTACGACATTCTGCTGATCGCCGATGAGGTGATCTGTGGATTTGGCCGCACCGGCAAGATGTTCGGCTGCGAAACCTACAACATCAAGCCCGACATCATGACCATGTCGAAGCAGATCACCTCGTCCTATTTCCCGTTCTCGGCCTTTATGATGACCGAAGAGGTCTATGCGCCCATCGCGGATGAGTCCGGGCGCATCGGCGTTCTGGGCCACGGCTATACCGGCGGTGCGCATCCCGTGGGCGCTGCGGTGGCGCTGGAGAACCTCAAGATCATCGAAGAGCGTGATCTGGTGGCCAATGCCGCCGAACGCGGTGCCGAGTTGCAGGCTGGCCTGCGCAAGTTCGTGGACCATCCGCTGGTGGGTGAGGCGCGAGGCGTGGGGTTGATTGGGGCTCTGGAAATCGTGGCTCCGGAGGGGCGTGCCGATGAGTTCGCGCCGGGCAAACTCGGTGCGGCACTGAACGCGCAATTCCTGAAGAACGGCCTGATTTCCCGCAACTTGGGGGATACGCTGGCATTCTGTCCGCCACTGATCATCACAGCTGAGCAAATCAGCGAAATCCTGTCGGCGGTTGACCGCAGTCTTGACGGGTTTTCGGCAGAGATAGCCGGTTAGGCCGCGCCACGACCTGGTGAGAACCGGCGCATATTCCGCTATTGAAGCGGGTTGATGTGCGTTTCCAGCCAGTCGAGCACGTCGTTCACGCGTGTGCGCGCGACGGGCACTTCTGTGTCGTCGCGCAGCCGCAGGAACAAACGGCCATCACGCCGCTCTGTCTTGATTGCGGGGTCCCGTGCGACCCACCAGGATCGATGCGGCTGAACACCGTCTTCGGTCTTGGTCTGGGCGACTATGTCACCAAGTCGTGCGCGGAACAGCGACTTGTCATCATCGAACGTCAGGTGGACGTGGTGCTCGCGCGCTTCGATGTGCAAAAGCTTACACAGTTCGATTTTCTCACCGCCCACAACCAGATGGCGTTTTTGCTGACGGCTTTCGATCTCTTGACGGACACCGGGCATGATGAACCGATAAAAGAGTGTCTCCACCCCTTGCACCGTCAGGAAATAGAACACCATGCGCGAGAGGATATCTTCTGGAAAAGCCCCGTTGCTCATTTGATCAACAAGCTTCTCACACAGGTACACCGTTGGGGTAAGCGCGATCAGGCTCAGGAGCGGTGTCGGTACGCGCAGCCAAGGCAAAAGCTGCGTGAGTGCCGCGACGAAAAACAGCTCGATCTCGTAGGCCAGCAGATACAGGCAGAAGGCCAGCGGCCAGACGATCATGCTGAACCAGAACGGAATGTAGTCACGCGCGTTTGACGGATCAGCGGCGAAAAAGACCAGCAGACTGAGGAACACGAACATCAGAGTTGTGCGGTGCCGCACCACTTCGGAAAAGACCGTAGGGCTGAACGACATCGGCCCACCCAGAAGGTCCCACATCTTAATGTCGGTTTTTAAAAGGTTTTTCACGGAAATGTTTGGCCCACACTCATACCCGCGCGGAGAATAGAAAAGTTTTCGCACAGGGCAATCGCAAGTTTTTGCTTCAGTAACCTCAATGCCGAAATGGTGATCAAGAGGTCTCAGCCACGTTGCAATTATGTGCAAATATGCACGTAATGGGTTCATTTGATCTACTTTAGTTTGAAAATGTTAAGTGTATGTTAGGCGCAAACAACAGGAGATCACGCCATGAGTTGGAACCCCGCCCTTGATCCGCATTGCCCGACCGGTGACGAAGTGGATTCCATCGAAACTCTGATCATTCCGCGCGCGAGGGATCTGGGCGGATTCGAAGTGCGTCGCGCCTTGCCTGCGCCCAAGCGGCAGATGGTCGGTCCGTTCATCTTTTTTGATCAGATGGGGCCTGCGGAATTTCTGCCGTCACGTGGACTGGATGTGCGCCCGCATCCTCATATCGGGCTGGCGACGATCAGTTATCTCTACCGGGGTCGGATGCACCATCGTGACAGTCTGGGGACTGACCAATGGATCGAACCGGGCGCGGTGAACTGGATGGTGGCAGGGCACGGGATCACACATTCCGAGCGCACGGACGATGCAACCCAAAAAGATCCGATGCCGTTTTTCGGTATTCAGACCTGGGTCGCGCTTCCGAAGGATCATGAAGACCGTGCGCCGGAATTCGTGCATGCGGCCCCGTCTGAGTTGCCGATACTCGACGGTGAGGGAAAACAGGTCAGGCTTATTCTCGGCTCGGCCTATGGCGAAACCGCTCCGGTCAAAACGGCATCCGAAATGTTTTATGCGGACGTCGTTCTGCAACCGGGCGCCGGGATTCCCCTTCCGGACAATCACGAAGACCGGGGTGTATACGTCACGGAAGGATCCGTCACCGTGGCGGGCGAAATCTATCAGTCCGGTCAGATGATGGTGTTCCGTCCAGGGGATGCGGTATCGCTTCATGCGGGCGAGACTGGCGCGCGACTGATGTTGCTTGGTGGCGCAACCATGGAAGGACCACGATATATCTGGTGGAACTTCGTGGCGTCATCAAAAGAACGCATCGAAGAGGTCAAGGAAGCATGGCGGCGTGAGGATTGGAACGATGGCCGGTTTCAACTGCCACCGGGTGATGAAGACGAGTTCATTCCGCTGCCGAATTCCTGAGTGTCCGCAGGGCAGGAAACACCCCGATTGCGGGCAGTTTCCAGGTAAGTGATTTTTGCATCGGAAAAGCGGATGAAACCGCTTGACGGGGCAGGGCGCTGACCATAGAACCCGCGACACGCCCAGATGCGGGCGGCAGTGAGCGGTTGTAGCTCAGTTGGTTAGAGTACCGGCCTGTCACGCCGGGGGTCGCGGGTTCGAGCCCCGTCAACCGCGCCACCACTGCCAAACGTATCAGCGTGAAAAGCGCGGTTGTAGCTCAGTTGGTTAGAGTACCGGCCTGTCACGCCGGGGGTCGCGGGTTCGAGCCCCGTCAACCGCGCCACTTTTCACCCTCAGATATGAAGTTTGATCCAGTCCATCATGGCTTGGGCGGTATCGTCCGGGTTCTGGTCCGGAAAGAAATGTCCGCCGGGCAGAGCGGCATGCTGCATGTCTGCGAGGCGGTCGCTCCATGTTGCGGGAACATCCATCAGCCTCGCCATCGCACCATCCTGACCATAGAGAACCAGAGCGGGGCAGGTTACCTTGCGGTGAAGTTCGGCGCGGTCGTCCGCCCAGTCCACATCAATCGCCGCGCGGTAATCATGGCACATGGCGCGGATACAGGCGGGGTCTGACCAGGCGCGTCGATATTCTTTCAGCAATGCCGTATCGAAATCTTCCAGGCGTGCCTTTCCAAAACCCAGCAGGCAGCGTTCAAAATACATGTCCGGATCAAAGCCAATCAGTGTCTCCGGAAAGGGTTCGGGTTGGGCGAGGAAGAGCCAATGATAATAGGCCCGCGCAACATCGGTAGTCATCTGCGTCAGCAGGTGCTCTGTCGGAACGATATCCATCACCGTCAGCGTCTGAACGGCATCAGGATGATCCAGCGCCATACGGTGTGCTGTGCGGCCTCCACGATCGTGACCGGCAACATGGAACCGGTCGAAACCGAGTGACGCCATCAGTTCCACCATGTCACGCGCCATAAGCCGAAAGCTCATCTCGGGCATGGTTGCTGGTTTGCTGCTGTCACCATACCCCCGCAGATCCGCTGTCACGACGGTGAATGTTCCTGTGAGCCTTGCCACGATGGGTCGCCACATCGACCGTGTCTGCGGAAACCCGTGCAACAGCAAAAGAGGCGGTCCGTTTCCGGCCACCTCGTATGCGATTTTTTGATTACCCGTCTGAAAGGTCTGGTATCGGCTCATTTCGCCGATGAGGAAACCATCACAACGCTGCCCCAGTCAACATTGGCCAGTTGAACGGATTGTTCCTGCGCCAGGATCAGCAGATCGCCCGGCCCGTCGAGGCCGGCATACTGGAAACCGGCTTCAACATGTGCGGGATCGAGATTCATGACGCCAATGGCCGCGATCGCCCCAATGACAAGACCTGCGGCGTTCCGGCGGCCGGTGGCGCGCGGATTTACGATACGGATCATGCTGGCAAGGTAAAAGATGATCAGACCGATGATGAGGATGGAAATGCCCTTCATCGCATAGGTCAGAAATTGAACGGGCCAGCCTGACCAGACGAGCAGTTCTCGGACGCTGTCGGGATCATCGGCTGCGTACATCGCGGACAGGGCAAGTCCGCAGCCCAGAGCCGACATCATAACCGGATGTTCCGCTGCTCCACGGGCGGATTTCTCAAGCTCCCAGGGTTGCCGAACAACTCTGGCGGTGGCGGGCATGGCAGCGAAAGCGGGGTCCAACCGCTTAATGCGGCTGTTGAAATCGTTACGATCTTGTTTCCGAAGCACTCGTCTCATGCGTTAACCAATCGCCCTGAAATGTGTCCAGAATTGGATCGGCATGCGGCTTAACTGCGAAAGTTAGCGCGCGTTAAAGTAGAATCCGCCACAAAAAAAGACAGATTGAGGGTCACTTTGTGAGCGCAGCCAAGATTCTGGCCCAACTTCTTGTCCCTTTGTGGAAGCTCTCAATGTCGTATTTTTCGTTGGGGCTGTGAATCTGGTCGTCGTCTTTTCCGAATCCGATGAGCATTGATTCGGTTCCGAGCAACGTCTGGAAATACCCGGCGACAGGAATGGATCCGCCGCAGCCGATAAACGCTGCCTCATCAGGCCATTCGTCACTCAGCGCCTGCCGCGCTTTTTCGAAAACAGGATTGTCGATCGGCATGACGGAAGCAGGGGACGCGCCGTGCGCCTTGAATTCAACCTTACAGTCGTTGGGAACCATATCGTTGATCATCGCACGCAGGCTTTCGCGGATCGCGTGCGGGTCCTGTTGCCCGACAAGGCGAAAACTGATCTTGGCGCTGGCTGTTGACGGAAGAACCGTCTTGAACCCTTCGCCCTGATACCCGCCTCCGATGCCATTGACTTCGCAGGTCGGCCGCGACCAAAGCATTTCCAGCGCGCTGCGCCCGGCCTCGCCCGCCAGGTCAGCCAGCCCGACGTCTCCAAGAAACGCTTTGTGATCGAAGCCGAGACCTTCCCATTGCTGAATCACATCATCGGGCAGTTCGGGAACGCCCTCATAAAATCCGGGAACCGTAATCTTGCCGGAGTCATCGTGCAGCGCGGCGATGATGCGTGACAGCACCCGGATCGGATTCATTGCAGCGCCGCCATACATGCCGGAATGCAGGTCACGACTGGGACCGGTGATCGTGATTTCCTCCTGAAGCAGGCCGCGCAGCATTGTGGTGATCGCCGGTACACGGCTGTCGAACAACCCGGTGTCGCAGATCAGGGCAACGTCGCTTTTCAGCTCGTCGGCGTTCTCCTTCAGGAAAGGGATCAGAGAAGGAGACCCCGATTCCTCTTCGCCTTCAAAGAAGAAGGTGATCCTGCAGGGCAGGGATCCGTGTTCCGCCTTCCATGCGCGGCAGGCTTCGACAAAGGTCATCAGCTGCCCTTTGTCGTCAGCACTTCCCCGACCACGGATCACTTTGCCTTTGGGCGTGTCTTCGATCTGCGGATCGAATGGATCATTGTCCCAAAGGTTGAGAGGGTCGACCGGCTGCACGTCGTAGTGTCCGTAGAACAACAAATGCGGGCCAGGGCCGTCAATGTGGCCGATGACCATCGGGTGGCCGGGTGTTTGACGCTTGGATGCTGCCGCTCCAAGAGATGTCAGGTCTTCAACAAGCCAGTCAGCGGCGCGGTCACATTCGGCCTTGTACGCGGGATCTGTCGAGATCGAGGGAATGCGCAACAGTTCCATCAGCCGGTCAAGGCTTTCAGGCAGGGAAGAATCGATACGGTTCAGAACGGGATCGACAGACATGCAAAGCTCCTTCGCGCTGGTCTGGCGGGACCGTAACACTGCCAAATCCACTGTCCAGAGGGGTGCGATTCCCGCAGCTTCGGCATTTGATGATTGAGAAATGTCCCTTTTTTCAGGGTCAAAGCCCTGTGGCACGGTTTAAGTTGACCCAGATCAAGGCTGCGACGGTTGGTCATTCCATACACACATTGTCAGACGGGGATGTGATCTATATCCATTCTAAAACGTGAATGCGACGTGGGGCGACGAAAACGGCCTTACAAGATCGCAGACTGCAAGGAGACGCCGGTGAGCTATACTGACCAACTTGATCAAGCCCTGAACCGTTTGCACGAAGAGGGACGCTACCGGACCTTCATCGATATTGAGCGTCAAAACGGTCAGTTTCCGCATGCGGTCTGGCGCAAGCCCGACGGATCCGAGCAGGACATCACCGTGTGGTGTGGCAATGACTATCTTGGCATGGGCCAGCATCCGGCGGTTCTGGCCGCGATGCACGAGGCGTTGGACGCCACAGGCGCGGGATCGGGCGGGACCCGCAATATTTCGGGCACAACCGTGTATCACAAGCGTCTCGAAGCCGAGCTTGCCGATCTGCACCAGAAAGAGGCCGCGCTGCTGTTCACCTCGGCCTACATCGCAAACGACGCCACGCTTTCGACACTGCCCAAGCTGTTTCCCGGCCTGATCATTTACTCGGATGAGTTGAACCACGCGTCGATGATCGAAGGTGTCCGTCGCAACGGTGGGGCAAAGCGGATTTTCAGGCATAATGATGTTGAACATCTCCGCGAACTGCTCGCCGCGGATGATCCTGACGCTCCAAAACTCATTGCATTCGAATCGATCTACTCGATGGACGGCGATTTCGGCCCGATCGAAGCGATTTGCGACCTTGCGGACGAATTCAACGCATTGACCTATATCGACGAAGTTCATGCGGTCGGGATGTATGGCCCGCGCGGGGCCGGTGTTGCAGAACGCGACGGCCTGATGGACCGGATCGACATCATCAATGGCACCCTTGCGAAAGCCTATGGCGTGATGGGCGGCTATATCGCCTCGTCGGCTAAAATGTGCGACGCAATAAGATCTTACGCGCCGGGGTTCATCTTTACGACTTCGCTTCCGCCTGCCGTTGCAGCAGGCGCTGCGGCGTCGGTTGCGCATCTGAAAACCGATCAGAGCCTGCGCGACCAGCACCAGCTTCAGGCAAAAATCCTGAAAATGCGCCTTAAGGGTCTTGGTCTTCCGATCATCGACCACGGCAGCCACATCATTCCGGTCATCGTTGGTGATCCGGTGCACACCAAGAAACTGTCAGACATGATGCTCGACCGTTTTGGCATCTACGTTCAGCCGATCAACTTCCCGACTGTTCCGCGCGGAACTGAACGGCTTCGGTTTACGCCGTCGCCGGTGCACGGACCGAAAGAGATCGACACTCTTGTGCATGCGATGGATGAACTTTGGGCGCATTGTGCGCTGAATCGTGCCGAACTGAGCGCCTAAGCCGTGGAATCAGTGCAATAAACCTTGCCGTATGTTAGCGTACACGTAATAAACCGCACGACTCGACTCATTACCGGGTACGTGTGACGCAGGCAGCGTGTAGTTAGTTAGTGGAAACGGCAAGGGGCAGCGAGTATGATTGGGCGGAAACCCCAAAAGATTTCGCAGGACACATCTGACGCCAAACCGCGCGGGTTCGATGATTTCGAACTCCGGTTGGGCGATGTCATGCGTGGGGAACGTGCCACCCTCGGAAAATCGCTTCTCGATGTTCAGCGTGAACTGCGCATCAAGGCGAGCTACATCGCCGCGATCGAAAACTGTGATCCCACCGCATTTGACACGCCTGGCTTCATCGCCGGATATGTGCGCTCCTACGCCCGGTATCTGGGCATGGACCCGGATGACACCTATGCGGTCTTTTGCGCCGAAAGCGGTTTTGAAACCGCGCACGGCATGTCGGATGCTGCGTCCTCTCGGAAAAAGACCGAAGTAAAGGTTGCGTCTGGCCCCGTCGGTGCGCGTGATCCGTTCTCGCAGCCTGCGTTGCCCTTCGCCCCGAGCACCGATTCCTTCCTGTCGCGGATCGAACCGGGCGCGATCGGATCGACACTTGTGCTTGTCATGCTTCTGGGTGGTCTCGGCTATGGCGGGTATTCCGTTCTGCAGGAGGTCCAGCGGGTTCAGCTGGCACCTGTGGATCAAACCCCCGTTGTCCTGTCTGATCTCGATCCGCTCCAGGCCACAATCCAGCCAACGGAAAGCACGGGCGCAGTCGGGACGGAAACAGTTGCCGATGCCGGGGCAGGGGTGTTCACGCCGCCCGCGAACGTGGAAGCGTTTGATCGTCTCTATCGGCCGCAGGCTCTTGACGTTCCGGTTCTCGTTGCGCGTGACGCACCGATCTCGACGCTCGACCCCAACAGTGTTGGAGCTTTTGCGCAGGTCGCGACACAGGATCTGCCGTCCGTCGATCTCAACCCGGCGGACAGCAGCGTCGTGTCTCGGTTCGCCTCGTCCAACACGTTCTCTGCAGAGGGTGTGACACTGATCGCGGCGCGTCCCGCATGGGTCCGCGTGCGCGGCGAAGACCGTTCCATCCTTTTCGAGCGGGTGATGGCGGCTGGCGACACCTGGACAGTCCCTCAGTCCGAAGCGAACGCTCTGCTGAATGTTGGAGAGAGTGGCGCGCTCTATGTCTCAGTCAACGGGCAGACCGTTGGTCCGGTCGGCCCATCGGGGACAGTGACATCGGATTTGCCTCTGGATGGTCCGACACTGGCCGCAGCGCTCGAGCCTGCAGATCTGCGGGCGGATGCCGATCTGTCTCGTGTTCTCTCGGATCTGGGCGGTACGGTCGAGCAACCGGTCGTTGGACAGCCGAAAATTCTTGAGGACAGCGCGCCGGGTGTGACACTCGTGGCGGTGCGTCCGGCGTGGATCCGCGTGCGTGCCGCAGACGGAAGCGTGATTTTCGAAACTATCATGAATGCCGGGGACACCTACCAGGTTCCCGCGACTGAAGAACCGCCGACTCTGCGGGTTGGGGAATCCGGCGCGATCTATTTTGCGATGAACGGTCAGACCTATGGCCCGGCGGGTCCGCGTGGCTCCGTCACATCGAACCTCGCGCTGTCGGTCGATGAGCTTTCGCAGACCTACTCCGTCGCGTCGATCGAGGCGGATAGTGACTTGGCGCGTGTCGTTGCGGAACTCGAGCTGCCGCTGGTCACGGACTGAGCGACGCACCCCTGACAATTCACGCTTGAAGCACCCCGCCAGCGGGCCTAGCTATACGTCTGGAAAAACTGTACGGTTTGGTTGACACTTTCCGCCGGAGGAACCCTGCATGAGCCTCAATCACGTTCGCCCATGGCGCAACATCTACCGTCGTACCTCGCGCCAGATCATGGTGGGCAATGTGCCGGTAGGAGGCGATGCACCGATCTCCGTGCAGACCATGACCAACACGCTGACACCGGACGTTAAAGCGACCGTCGCGCAGGTTCAGGCTGCAGCGGATGCTGGGGCCGATATCGTGCGAGTGTCGGTGCCTGACGAAGACAGTTCGCGTGCGCTGAAGGAAATCGTCCGGGAAAGCCCTGTTCCCATCGTCGCGGACATTCACTTTCACTATAAACGGGGCATCGAGGCGGCAGAAGCAGGCGCCGCCTGCCTGCGCATCAACCCCGGAAATATCGGATCGCAGGACCGGGTGCGTGAAGTCATCAAAGCTGCGCGGGACCACAACTGTTCGATCCGGATCGGTGTGAACGCCGGTTCGCTGGAAAAGCACTTGCTCGAAAAATACGGCGAACCATGTCCCGATGCGATGGTGGAATCCGGTTTGGATCACATCAAGATATTGCAGGACAACGATTTTCACGAATTCAAGATCAGCTGCAAGGCATCTGATGTCTTTATGGCTGCGGCCGCCTATCAGCAGCTCGCAGAGGCGACCGACGCACCGATCCATCTGGGCATCACCGAAGCGGGTGGCCTGATGTCAGGGACCATCAAATCGGCCATTGGCTTGGGCAACCTTCTTTGGATGGGCATAGGTGACACGATCCGGGTGTCTCTCTCTGCGGATCCGGTGGAAGAGGTGAAGGTCGGTTACGAAATCCTGAAGTCTCTTGGCCTGCGCCACCGCGGTGTGAACATCATTTCCTGCCCCAGCTGCGCGCGTCAGGGATTTGACGTGATCAAGACCGTTGAGACATTGGAAAAGCGCCTGGAGCACATAAAGACTCCGATGAGCCTGTCGATCATCGGCTGCGTGGTGAATGGACCCGGCGAGGCACTCATGACCGATGTCGGCTTTACCGGCGGCGGCAACGGTGCGGGCATGGTGTATCTCGCGGGCAAGCAAAGCCACAAGATGACCAATGACCAGATGGTGGATCATATCGTCGAGCAGGTCGAGAAAAAGGCGGCTGAGCTTGAAGCTGCCAGTACGCCGGAAGCGGCTGAGTAAACAATCTCAGAGTGTTCTAACACTATGATAACAAGGCGGTTGAGGTCGGACCCGTTCTGCCGTCGCTGCAGGATTTACTTGTCATGTGACCCAAGATCAGACATCCTAATTACTTATTTAATTAGGTATTCGTGATGGCTTTGACTCCGGTTAGGCACGTGGTCCACATCAAGACCACAAAACGATATGCGAAATACGACGCAGAACTCGATACGACAGTTTGCGACCGGTATAATAATGCCAATTTGACGTTGACCATGCGTCTGGGTTTTCGGCAGATCAACCCGGCTGGTGGTGCTGCAAGCGGCACATATCACGACTACGGTGATCCAACAAAGCCCGCGAGAACTATCGTGCGTTGGACACCGGGAAGCTGGAGCCGTTGGAAGACCAACTTCGTGCGGTCGGCACAGCCTTTCTGGAATGGGAAATTCTGGTTGGTGAACAACTTTCCAACGTGCCTGGAGTTTGAAGACGGTCAAACCTATCGCCCCAACATCTATTGTCGTTTCAGATTAAGCGGAGCTGATGTCGCGGCTGGCGGTTCATACCACCATACTATTGATGTTGTGCGTCTTGACCCGTCAGAGTCTTTCTTCGGGTCTCATTCAACGCTGTATGACAGCAACGATACCCAACCGACCCCCAAAGACACTGATAGTACCGGGGCGGCTGTGATGCAGCGCGCGCATGTGCATGAAATTGGTCATCTTTTGGGAATGGGTCACGCAACCCAGGGTTCGGCGGCGTGCCCGCAGGGCCCCAGGGACGATACCAACGCCGATGCGTGTTACGGAACTTCGGATCACGACATGCATTCTGTGATGGGGTCTGGTATGGCTTTATACACGGTGCATGCATTTCCCTGGCGTTGGGCTGCGGCGGATATCACCGGCAAAGGCACGGTAAGAAGCCCCGCTGACAACAGGGAGTTGCGCGCGCGGCGCACCCGGCTGTTGGGAGGTCCCCAGCCTGATCCCACGACCAATGACTGGTCGGCGAAAATGGTCCGCCATTATCCTCGAACCCAGGATGAGGCCAGACTCGGGCAGGCAATTACGCGCAGGCCTTCGCGGTGATCCGGTTGAGCACACTGGCTTTGCTCGGCAGCCTCATGATACAAAATCCTTCTCTCGGAGGCACCATGTCGGAATGTGCAAGAACTCCCGTTGAAACGTCCCGTTGCGTAATCGAAGCGATTTTACGCGATCTTTCAGACACGTATACCGGCCTTGATGGCGGTGGAATCGCGTCGATCACCCAAGATGCGACTTGGAAATACACGGTCGCGATTGCGCGCGAAGAGCGATTGGATCTCATCACGTACACTGTTGTCTTGCACGACGATGGCATGGTCGAGATCACTGATCGCGCCAAATCGACAAAGTCTTACTGACGACTGTCTTAGCGTGCTTCAGCCACGATCTGCTGCATCGCGTCAAGCGGCACGTACCCCCGGATCAGCTGATCGCCCATCACGAACGACGGTGTTCCGTTGATCTGAAGCGCCTGCGCAAGCTCGCGGGTTTTCGCGAGCTGTGCGGTGATGTCCTCGCTGTCCATCGCGGCAATCACTTCGTCGGCATCGAGTCCGAGCGTGTCTGCAAGACGACGCAGAACCGTGTCGTCCATATCGGCATTCAGTGCGATAAGCGTTTCCTTGGCCGCTTCGTAGGCCTCGTCTCCCGCGACTTCGCGGACGGCCAGCGCAAACCGGGAAGAGATCACAGAGTTTTCGCCGAGGATCGGAAATTCCTTGGCGACGTAGCGAATATTGCCGTCGAGTTCGAGAAGTTGCGCGACCTCAGGGTGAGCACGACGACAGAAGCCGCAGCGGTAGTCGAAGAATTCGACGATGGTCACGTCGCCTTCCGGGTTTCCGCCAACCCAGGAATATCCGTCATTGAAAATCGCGTCGGCGTTGTTTGCGATCAGCTGCACATCACCCTGCGCCTGCTCGGCTGCCCGACGCTCTTCGAGCACCTGAACCGCTTCCATGATCACTTCGGGGTTTTCCAGCAGATAAGTCCGAACCTGTGCCCCAAAGGCAGTACGTTCCGCCTCGGACATGTTGTCGAAGTCCAGATCGGACGCCTGTGTGGCTGTGGCCAGCATCAGGGCCAGAAGGGACGGGGCAAAACGGGTTTTGAGCATGAAGGTCTCCAGTGATCGGGATTAGCGCTGTCCGGCGCGTTGGGCTGCACTTAGCACATCCTGCGCGCGTTGCCACGGGCCGGAACCGCGCGCAAGTGCGCCCTCGGCCCGTTTGGCGTGAATACTTGCATCTTTGAAGCGGCCCTGAACCGCATACCGTTCCGCTGTGACAAGCGATGCCATCGCGGTCTGACCCATCTTGGCGTAGGCAACAGCCAGATCGCGCAGGATGCGGGTGTCACTGAAGTCGCGTCCGCGCGCGGCTTCCAGCGTGCGCAGGGCCTCCTGTGGGTTGCCGGCGGCAAGGTATGCACGCCCCAGTCCTCCCAGGATCAGGGGTTCGCGTGGAGCAAGCCGTGCCGCGGCTGAATACACCTTCACCGCATCGGATGCGCGGCGGGATTCCAACAGGATCTGACCCTTGAGTTCACGCAGAAACGGATCATTCGGTCGGCTGGAAATGGCAGCATCGATATTGCTCAGCGCGCGTCCGAGATCGCTCTGGCGGTGATAGGCCACTGCTTTGCGAAGCTGCGCGATATCAGCGGTTACGCTGCTGTCGGCGCGGCGCAAGGTCCAGCCGGGCGCGCGGGTAAAGGCGGTCAGCTTGCCCTTCGCCCGTTCGAACCAGTAGGTCCCGGTTGGATCGGGCGGCGTTCGGGCCGATGCTCCGGCAACCAAACCCTTGAGGGCCCGCAACCGATCACGCGTCAATGGATGCGACCGCATGTAGGGGTCCTGCCGGCTTTCCGCGAGAGCGTCCTGTCCGCGAAAGAGGTCCTGAACCTCGATCGCCCCCTGCGGATCGACGCCCGCGCGCACCATGTACCGCACCGAACTGATATCGGCAGATGCTTCTTCGGCGCGTGTATGCGCAAGGAAATTCCGCATGGCCGACGACTGTAATCCGATCCCAAGACCAACGGCGGCCCGGCCTCCGCCCGATGCTGCGGCCGCCGCCGCAAGAACCATGCCCAATCCGGCTGCGGTCCGTGCCGTCTGCATGTTGCCAAGTCGGCGCGAGATATGGCCGTTCGCGATGTGCGCCGCCTCATGCGCGATCACGGCCTGAACCTGGGCGGCTGTCTCAAGCTTGGTGAGCAGCCCGGAATGGATGAAGATGTGCTGCGTATCGACGATGAACGCGTTGAGCGTACTGTCGTCAATCACGAGAATCCGGATCTGGTTGGGGCTGAGTCCTGCGGCTCTGAGAACCGGCGCCCCAAGCTGTTTCAGGGCATATTCGATATCCGCATCGCGCAGAAGGGTCACCGCACGGGCCGGAACCGCGCCAATCAGCGCGGTCAGGCACAGGACCAATCCCGTCACCCGCAAGAGGTGCAGTGTTGCGTGATACATTGACGTGGCCCTGCCTTCGCCCCTAGGTCTGCTGCGGGCAGTGTAGGGAGAGAATGATGCGGAACTCAAGCCGTGGGGCGGTTGATCCCTTTATCGTGATGGATGTCATGGAAGCCGCACGTCAGGCCGAGGCTGCGGGGCGCCACATCATCCATATGGAAGTGGGCCAACCCGGGACTCCGGCGCCTGCGCAGGCGCGCGACGCGCTGGCAAGAGCTATGAGCGACGATCCGCTGGGATACACGGTTGCGCTGGGGTTGCCCGCGCTTCGTCAGCGGATCGCGAGGCTCTATGCCGACTGGTATGGTGTCGATCTGGACCCCGCGCGCGTTGTGGTGACCCCTGGTTCATCGGGTGGGTTCATCCTCGCCTTTACGGCGCTGTTCGATGCCGGAGACAGGATTGCCATCGGCGCACCGGGATATCCGTCGTATCGGCAGATCATGAAATCGCTCGATCTGACACCGATCGAAGTCCAGACCCGTCCGGAAGCGCGTTACCAGCTTGAGCCGTCCGATCTGGAGGGGCTTGAGTATCAGGGTATGATGGTTGCGTCTCCTGCCAACCCGACGGGCACCATGCTTGGCAAAGACGCTCTTGCTGCGCTGATTGGAGCAGCGCACGACAATGGAGCCGCGTTCCTGTCGGATGAGATTTACCACGGCATTGAGTATGACCGTAAAGCCGTGACCGCGCTGGAGATCAGCGACAATGTCTGCGTGATCAATTCATTCTCGAAGTTTTTCAGCATGACCGGTTGGCGTGTGGGTTGGCTGGTCCTTCCGCCGGACAGCGTCCGACAGGTTGAACGGCTGGCCCAGAACATGTTCATCTGCGCACCCCATGCCGCGCAGGTTGCGGCGCTGGCGGCCATGGATGCCGATGAAGAGCTCGAGGCGAACATGGCGGTCTACCGCAGAAACCGGCAGTTCATGCTTGAAGGGCTGCCCAAAGCCGGGTTCGACCGGATCGCACCTCCGGATGGGGCGTTCTATGTTTACGCGGACATTGCGCACCTTACGGATGACAGCCGCGCCTTTGCCCGTGCCATTCTTGATGAGGCTGGTGTGGCGGTCACTCCGGGGCTGGATTTCGATCCGGTGCGCGGGGGCGGCACGCTGCGCTTTTCCTATGCGCGGTCTACGGACGACATC
Organism: Marivita geojedonensis; assembly: GCF_002115805.1. Classification (GTDB taxonomy): domain Bacteria; phylum Pseudomonadota; class Alphaproteobacteria; order Rhodobacterales; family Rhodobacteraceae; genus Marivita; species Marivita geojedonensis. Next base: position 241,231 of record NZ_JFKC01000003.1, read on the forward strand.
GTTGAAGGGCTTGAAAGACTGGAACGCTTCATGCGTCAGCGCGGATTTATCGCATAAGCGTTCCTGCTGTTGCCGGTCGGACGAATCCGGTATGGTGGCATCAATGGCCCGGTGAGAGGCCTTGGTGAAACCATGAGCGGTGTTTTGAAACAGGTATTGGCTCTGATCCTGTCGGTTATGCTGGCGGTACCTGCCGCTGCGCAGGAACTCGGTGCGCTTGCGCGCTTCGAGGGGGGCGCAGTGACCGACCGATGGGGCGGTGCAGAGGTGCAACTCAATCTGAGTCAGGGAGTCCCGTGGCGGGTCTTCACCCTGACCGACCCGAACCGACTGGTGATGGATTTCCGGGAAGTGCAATGGGGCGAGGTGGACCCGGCCTCGTTGACCGAAGGCGACCGCATCACGTCCCTGCGGATGGGCGGCTACCGTCCGGGCTGGTCCCGACTGGTGGCGGAAATGGCCGAGCCGATGACCGTCAGCACGGCACAGATGGACACAGAGGGTGCCACCGGAGCGGCGGTTCTTCTTGTGCGCCTCGACACCGCAGATCAATCGAGTTTCGACGCCGAGGCTGGTGCGCCGAGGGATCCGCGCTGGGACCTGCCGCAAGCGGCGCAGGTGGAGCCTCTGCCGCCGCGCGATCCCGGACGTCTGAGGATCGTGCTTGATCCGGGGCATGGCGGCATCGACCCCGGAGCGGAACGCGGGGAAGTCCGCGAGGCCGATCTCATGCTGACCTTTGCACGGGAATTGCAGGACGTGCTGCGCCGGGCAGGGGGATTTGACGTCGTTCTGACCCGCGACGGGGACTACTTCGTGTCTCTCGAAGCCCGCGTGGCACGGGCGCGGGATGCCGGCGCGGATGTCTTCATTTCGCTTCACGCCGATGCTTTGGCCGAAGGGGAGGCACGGGGTGCGGCTGTCTATACGCTGTCCGATGATGCGTCCGACGCGGCCTCGGCTGCTCTTGCTGAACGGCATGATCGTGACGATCTGCTGGCCGGTGTCGATCTGAGCCAATCCGACGACCGGGTCGCCAATGTGCTGATGAGCCTCGCGCGGCTGGACAACGCTCCGCGCAGCGAAGCATTGGCACGTCACATGCTGTCAGGCATCCAGAACGCGGTTGGCCGGGTGCACAAACGTCCGATGCGCAGTGCAGGTTTCTCGGTTCTCAAGGCTGCGGACATACCTTCGGTTCTGCTTGAAGTCGGGTTTCTGTCCACTGATGAGGACCTGAAGAATCTCAGTGATCCGATCTGGCGACAGGGCATGGCAGCAGGTGTGCGCGACGGTTTGATCGCCTGGCGCGATGAAGACGCCGCGCTGGCGCCGCTTCGGCGGAATTGACGATTTGGGAATGACCTTGCGTCATAGGCAATCGAGTGCCGGTAGGAACGGCAATGTGTTTTGACCATCGGCCCCTGATTTTGTAGGGGTATCAAACTTGCTCAGGGGCACCACGTGATCAGATTTATCCTGTCATTCTTCGGCGCGATCTTCACCCTCATCACCATGGGGATGATGATGGTTGCGCTTGGCGTGGGCGGTGTCTTCTGGATGTATGGCCGCGATCTCCCCAGCCATGAGAGCCTTGCGCAGTATACGCCTCCGACGATCAGCCGGATTTATTCGGTCGAGGGCCGGATCATCGACGAATTCGCGCAGGAACGGCGTCTGTTCACTCCGGCCAACGAAATACCCGATCTGGTCAAGCAGGCCTTCATTTCGGCGGAAGACAAGAACTTTTACACCCATCAGGGTTACGACCTGCGCGGTATCGCAGCGGCGGCGGTTGATGCGGTTGCTTCTGGCGGCCGTGACGTGCGCGGTGCATCGACCATCACCCAGCAGGTCATGAAAAACTTCCTTCTGTCCGGGGATCGCCGGGTCGAGCGCAAAATCAAGGAGATCATCCTTGCGTCCCGGATCGAGGACACGCTGAGCAAGGACAAGATTCTCGAACTCTACATGAACGAGATCTTCCTCGGTCAGAACTCCTACGGGGTGACGGCCGCCGCGCAGACCTACTTCAACAAATCCCTTGTGGAACTGGCTCCGCACGAAGCCGCCACGCTGGCCTCCATGCCCAAGGCACCGTCGGAATTCCATCCGGTGCGGCGCAAGGATCGGCTGCTGTCACGCCGGAACTTCGTTCTCAAGGAAATGTACGAAAACGGCTATATCGACAAAGAGACCTACGAGACCGAAGTCGCGATGCCCCTGAAATCGGTTCAGAACGGGGACTACGATCCGTTTCGGGATGCGCTGCCTCCGCGCAGCTATTTTACGGACGAAATTCGTCGTCAGTTGAGCGAGGACTTCGGCGAGGGCGAATTCTTCTCGGGCGGCTTCAGCGTGCGCGCGACGCTTGATCCTGAATTGCAGGTCGAGGCGGAGGATGCGCTTCAGCGTGCCTTAGAGCAGTATGATCGCTCTCAGGGTGTCTGGCGTGGCACCGGAAAGAAAATACCGGCGGATCAGTTGACCAATGAGACAACATGGCGCGAAGCGCTGGCCAACGTCACCATCGCCCGCGATATCCAGCTTGAGAACCCGTGGTATCCTGCAGTTGTGCTTGAAATCGGGCAGAACGATGCCCGCATTGGTATCGAAGGTGTCGCCGATGATGAGGACGGGCACTGGATCCCGGCGAAAGACGTTCAATGGGCCCGCAAACGTAACAGCGATGGATCGCTTGGCCGGCGCGGACAGGTTGCCGGTGACCTTCTCGAAGTGGGTGATGTGGTACATGTCCGACGCATGACGGCGGATGACAACGGCAGTTTCATAAGGTGGACGCTGCGGCAGGTCCCGCAGGTGCAGGGCGCCTTCATGGCGATGGACGTCAACACCGGTCGTGTGATCGCCATGCAGGGCGGTTTCAGCTACCAGCATTCGGTTTTCAACCGCGCAACTCAGGCGCAGCGGCAGCCGGGATCGAGCTTCAAGCCCTTCGTGTATGCGGCCGCCCTCGACAGCGGGTATTCCCCGGCGACGATCGTTGTGGACGCGCCGATTGAGATCAACACGCCGCAGGGTGTGTGGCGCCCCAAAAACGCGTCGAACAAGTTCTATGGCCCGACACCCCTTCGCACCGGGATCGAGCAGTCGCGTAACCTGATGACCATCCGGCTCGCTCAGGAAGTCGGGATGGATACCGTTGCCAACTATGCCGAGAAATTCGGCGTCTACGACAACATGGGCCGCGTTCTGGCGAACGCATTGGGTGCGGATGAAACCACGCTGTACAAGATGGTGGCCGCCTATGCGATGTTCGCCAACGGTGGTGAACGGGTGGAGCCCACGCTGGTTGACCGCGTGCAGGACCGCTATGGCAATACGGTTTACAAACACGACCAGCGTGTTTGCGAAGACTGTACCCTTGCCAGCCTGCAACCGGGACTGGGACCGACCGTGCGCAGCAACCGCGAGCGCGTGATGAACGCGGTTACGGCCTATCAGTTGACCTCTATGATGCAGGGCGTGGTCGAACGTGGCACCGCGCGCCGGGCCGTCAATCTGCCGGTTCCGACCGCAGGCAAGACCGGCACGACAAACGACGCCAAGGATGTCTGGTTTGTTGGTTTCACATCGAACATCGTGGCGGGCTGCTACATCGGCTTCGACCAACCGCGCAGCCTCGGCAGCGGCGCATCCGGTGGTGGCATGTGTGGCCCTGTGTTCAATTCTTTCATGCAAAAAGCCGTGGCCAAATACGGCGGCAGCAGCTTCCGCGCGCCGGACAGCTGCCAGTTCATCAAGATTGACCGGAACACCGGCGCACGCCTGTCTGACAGTGCGAGCGGTGACAACGTTGTGGCTGAGTGTTTCCGCGAAGGCGAGGAGCCGATCTTCGGTATCCAGTTTGATGGCGGCTTTGCGATGGGGTCGAATTTCGAACTCTATTCCGACAGTGCGGGTGCAACCAAGCAGGTTACGACCAGTAGCGGCGGGACAGCCATCGTCGGACCCAAAGCCTCTTTCGGCACGCTCAGTTCCGGCGGCCTTTACTGAGTTCTGACACGGTCGGCTCTGACGACGCCGCCTTGAAGGGGCAGCGGCGCTGGTCTATCACGGGTCGTCACGAGGAGCCGAGCAAACAGGATCGCCAATGCGCGCTGAAATCGAAAACACCGTTGAACAGATTGAGAAATCCCTGAAGCTGCTTGCGCAGCGTCTGGATTGGGAAACGGCACAGCACCGGCTTGAGGAATTCAACGCCCGCGTCGAGGATCCAAACCTCTGGGACGACCCGGCCGCGGCGCAGAAGCTGATGCGTGACCGCCAGATGCTTGTGGATGCCATCGAGACCTACACATCGATCAAGCAGGATCTGAGCGACAATGTCGAGATGATCGAACTCGGTGAAATGGAAAGCGACAAAGAAGTTGTCGTCGACGCTGAGAACGCACTGAAATCCCTTGCTGAGAAAGCATCCAAAAAAGAACTTGAAGCGCTGCTCGACGGAGAGGCGGACGGCAACGATACGTTCCTCGAAATCAACTCGGGCGCGGGCGGAACCGAAAGCTGCGATTGGGCATCCATGCTGGCGCGGATGTATGTCCGCTGGGCCGAGCAGCACGGCTATGAGGTTGAACTTCAATCCGAGCAGCCCGGCGAAGAAGCAGGCATCAAATCGGCGGCCTACAAGATTTCGGGACCGAACGCCTATGGGTGGCTGAAATCGGAGTCCGGGGTGCATCGTCTTGTCCGGATTTCGCCCTTCGACAGCGCGGCCAAGCGCCATACGTCCTTCTGCTCTGTCTGGGTCTATCCGGTGGTGGATGACAACATCGAGATCGAGATCAACCCCGCCGACATTCGGATCGATACGTACCGGTCTTCGGGGGCAGGTGGACAGCACGTCAACACAACGGACTCCGCTGTACGGATCACCCACGCTCCCACCGGGATCGTCGTGACCAGCTCGGAAAAATCGCAGCACCAGAACCGCGACATCGCCATGAAAGCCCTGAAGTCGCGCCTTTATCAACTCGAACTCGACAAGAGGAACGAGGCGATCAACGCCGCACACGAGGCCAAGGGCGACGCAGGCTGGGGGAACCAGATCCGATCCTACGTTCTGCAACCCTACCAGATGGTCAAGGACCTGCGCACGGGACACGAGACCTCGGACACCAAGGGAGTTCTGGACGGAGACCTTGATCCGTTCATGGCGGCAACTCTGGCTCAGAACGTGTCCGGCAAATCCCGCGCGGACGCACGCGCCGAATAATCCCGTCTGCCAAATCCAGAGAGGCGGTGCCACGCTGCATCGCCTTCATCATATTCCGCTGATCCTTCTGTTGCCAAACTCTGCGTAACCCGCTTTCATGCCTTGGCGCGAACGTCATGCTTGGGAGGAGGGCATGAGGGAAACCCCTGAACTCGGCGTACCGACACTGGAGCCTGTGTCGGTCGATACTCTGCGAACCGCTTTGAAACGCGGATGGAGCGACTTGGTGCGCGCACCGGGCTATGCTCTGGTTTTTGCCGGGTTTTACGTATTGGCGGGCTGGTTCATTTCCTGGATCACGCTGCGCACCGGAACGACCTATTGGCTTGTGCTCGCCGCGATCGGGTTTCCACTGATCGGACCTTTTGCGGCGGTCGGCTTCTACGAAGTCAGCCGACGCCTCGAGCGTGGTGACCCGCTGGTGTCGTCAGACATATTCGGTGTTGTCCTGCACCAGTCGCGGCGGCAACTGCCGTCGATCTGCGCGATCATCATCATGGTGTTCCTCTTCTGGTTCTTCATCGCGCACATGATCTTTGCTCTCTTTCTGGGCCTGAGCACGATGACGAATGTTTCCAGCTCCCTCGATGTGTATCTGTCCACGAACGGTTTGATGATGCTCACCGTAGGCAGCATTGTGGGCGCGCTCTTTGCCATTCTGCTGTTCAACATAACCGTCATCGCTCTCCCGCTTCTTCTGGACCGAGAGGTGGATTTTGTCACGGCGATGATCACTTCGTTCCAGTACGTGCTGCAAAACCCGGTCGTCATGCTGGGATGGGGCCTGTTCATTGCAGTGGTGACTTTCCTTGCACTGATTCCGGGGTTTCTCGGACTGCTGATAGCGCTTCCGCTCTTGGGACATGCAACCTGGCACCTCTACGATCAGGTGCGTCGGCCTCCGATGACAGTGTAGTCCCCTGAGAATTCGGCATTGGCACCATGACCTGTGTCAAAGTGACCTTCATATTCGGGCGATAGCATGTGATTGTGGGTGTCCGTATCCACGGGCCGCCCTTGGCACATGTGCCCAGATATGGAGGAGACTATGAAACTGACTGTTTTCTATTCAGTTTTGACGAGTACCTTATTGGCCGGTTCTTTGGCCGTCGCTCAGGATGCCGATGTTGGCAAGTCCACCTATGAGCAATATTGCGCCACATGCCACGGCATGAGTGGGGCAGGGGATGGTCCACTGACCGAGATCATGACGACCTCGGTGCCCGATCTGACCACGCTTGCTGCTTCGAATGACGGCGCGTTCCCGATGCTTGATGTGATCCATATCATCGATGGGCGCACCGGTCTGCGTGCCCATGGTGGGCCGATGCCGGTGTACGGTGCATTGTTCGACGAAGAAAGCCACAGCAATTCTGCCTATGGCGACGTGCTCTATACACGGGGCAAGATGCTGTCCGTGGCCTATTACCTCGAGTCGATCCAGAAATAGGAAAACGATGCAACATGCGGACGCCCGCGCGCCCGCATGTTTTTCTCAGGTGAGGGTCTCGCGGCCCATCTTGGCAAGGCGACGGCGGAGAGTATCCGCACGTGCATCGCCACATTCCAACGCAAAGACATAGGCGTGCGTCAGAAAGAACCCCGAGGCCTGTTCGTCGCCGGCCTCGTTGGCCGCCTGTTCATACAGTTGGATCAGCGCCGGGCCGTCTTCGCGGTCGTGCGCAGCCAGCAAAGCCTCGTCCAGTGTGCGGTTCATTTGGCCGCGCGGTGACTCGCGATCCGATCCGCCGCCCACTTATGGAAACAATGCGTCGGACCGTCCATTGCCGGCGAGAACCGTCCGCCATCGAAACCTGGCGCGCGCCGTCCACGTTGCATCCCTTCCACAACGAATATGTCTTCTTCGAACACGACCTTCCATTGCGCTGCGTTTTTCTGGCGCAACGCGTCGTCTGTGTCGGGCGTGGCGTAGTAGAGATGGATGAATTCCTCGGTCTGTTCCGGTCCGTTCGGGCGCAGAATGATCGCGAATGCATGATCCCGGTGTACCCCAAGAAGCACGTTGGGATAGATCGACAGGTATTCCGCGCCGGCATCCCACTTGGCGTCAAGATTGGCGAAATCCGGAAAAATCGCCCCATTATCGCCGTGCAGTTGACGGTACACGAGCGTGCCTTGACCCGATGTCAGCCCGTCCTGTTCGATATTGTAGTGGTCCTCGAGCCGGGAATAGCTGTTCAACCCGGGATGCACCCAAGGCAGGTGATAGCTTTCACAGTAGTTCTCGACTGCGAGTTTCCAGTTGCCGTTCACAGTCAGCGAAAACGTGCTGTCCGCGCCACCATGGAACATAGGCTGCTCGAACTCCGCCCAACGGGCAATGACATCGGCCATCGCGTCTTCGAAGGCCGGTGCGGTGCCGGACATGTTGATCCAGACCACATCGCGCCATACATGGCTGCGCACTTCGATCAGGCCTAGCGTGCTGCGGTCAACGTCCTGATGCGAGTTGAAGCCGGGGCCGCCAACATGCGGTGTGGCAACCAACTGCCCCTGAGTGCTGTAGCACCACGAATGATACGGGCATCGGATTGCACCCTCGATCTTGCGCGGTTCCTCAACAAGGATCATGCCGCGATGGCGACAGATGTTCTGGAACACCCGCACCACGTTGTCTCGTCCCCGGATCAGCAGCAGCGGGATATCGAGAAATGTGATCGGAACCGCGTCTCCCGCCTCTGGCACATCAGAGGCAACTGCAAGACCTGCCCAACCCGCGCCGAACAGCGCGTCCCGTTCCTCGGCGAATTTCTCCGGATCGGTATAATGCGCGTTGGGAAGACCGCGTGCCTTGGCCGTGGGTTTCTGAACATCCGCCAGAATGGGATCAATCACAGTCATCGCCGCCTCCGATCATTGACTGACCGGCAACCTGCCTCGAATGCGCGCACTGGTTCGCGTCAGATCACGACACAAACTGACGCCAACCGACCTCCGCATTTCCTGATTTCGTTAGTGGAAGGGTTCATCCACCCGCAACTGCGTGCGTTGATAGGGAACCAGATCATCCACCGAGCAGAAGCCGGATTTTCGGGCAGCCTCTCGGACTTTGGGCCCATTGGATCCAAGATATTCATAGACGAGCCGCGCGACACGCGATCCGGTCAGGCTTTCGCGAACGGTCCGAACGGTGTAGCCGACCCAGTAATTGTTCTGGAAAGACGGCACCTGTGCGAGAAAATTGAACGATGTCGTCAGCGCACCGCGTCTGCTGACCAGACCGGCAATGCCACCCTCCTGCGCCAAAAGAATTCCTCGGAACTCGCGGGTCTTGGCATTGGGCGGCAATCCCTGCTGAATAATGGCCTGCTTTGCCTCGAAACCGCGCAGAAAGGTCGCGTCATCCTTGCGGTAGACATAGACCAGCCCCTGAATGAATTGGGTCTCGTCCAGAAAACTGCGTCGGGCAAACTGATAAAAGCCACTGGGAAACAGGCTTTCCGTCAATTCTCCGACACCACCCGAAAGAAATTCCGAGATCTCCGGATGGTTGAGCAGCGACCGAGCGCCCGAGTCCATATCCGACAGGGGTTCGAGTATGATGCGCGCATCTACGTTGAAATACTGGCAAATCCGAAAGAGCACATCAGGTCTGGGAAAGCTTTCACCAGACAGGTATCGATTGAATTGCGTTCTATTGATCCCGAGATCCCTGCAAAGCGCCGAAACGGATTCCGTCGATTTGACCAATTCCCGCAGATTGGCTCCCAGCGTGTTGCGCAATTCGGATGGGCTCGGGGTCGACACGACATGATGCCTTTTTGAAGTGTCCGTGCGGTCTGCTCATACGCATTACACGTATAAGGTGTTAATAGACATTCCGTATAAACTATAACAGGTTTTCCGTGAGAGTTTCTGTTGTGAGTGGTGCGGAATTGTGTCAATGGTGACGCGTGTTCGCGTCAGGGTCAATTGCAAATGACACAAATTCCGAGGGTCCGTCTCCAAATTCGGGATGTTGTGACGCAAAAAAAATTAAGACATTGGAATTCCAAAATGGGGAACCAATAGTATGAAACTGCAGAACATGTTCGGTGTTGTCCTGTGGTCGGACGCAGATGCCCAGAAGGCGGTCATCTGGTGTGAAGATCAGGGCGAACTCGCCTATTATACACCGGGTGACGACTGCGTTCACGAGGCGCCGTCGCTCGATGCGGGTGATCTTATTCAATTTGACGTTTCGATTCAGCAAAACGTGCGGAAAGCGACCAATCCGCAGCTTCTGATGCAATCGCATTCGCCGGATCTGCCCCGGCAACTGCAGGCGCGCCAGAAAGCTTACTCCGGTTCGTCGGACCTCCCGTGCGGGAAGCCGGCAAACAAAGTTGTGGACCTCGCGGATTACTTCGATTCCGAACCGCAGAGAAAAATGGCGTGATCTGACGTCAGCCTGCGAAACCGCAAGTCTGACGGTTCAAGTCGGCTGAGACTGTCTCACAAACCGCGCGACAGCGCTGCAACACCCGTGCGCGCCACTTCGACCAGGCCAAGCGGGCGCATCAGATCGACGAAGGCATCGACTTTTTCGGGAGTGCCTGTGATCTGGAACACGAAGCTTTCCAGTGTGCTGTCGACCACCTGCGCACGGAAGATATCGGCCAGCCGGAGCGCCTCGACACGTTTGTCGCCGGCCCCTTCGACCTTGATCAGCGCCAGTTCCCGCTCGACCGATCCACCCTCGACAGTCAGGTCATGCACTTCATGCACCGGAACGATCCGACCAAGCTGCGCCTTGATCTGTTCGATGACCTGAGGTGTCCCGGTTGTCACGATGGTGATGCGGCTGGTGTGACCCAGATGGTCGACCTCCGCAACTGTCAGGCTTTCGATGTTGTATCCCCGGCCCGAGAACAGCCCGATCACCCGGGCAAGCACACCGGGTTCGTTGTCCACGAGAACCGCAAGTGTGTGGGTTTCCTGCACGTCCGAAAAGGTCGGGCGAAGGTTGTAGGCGGAATGCTTGGTGGAGCCTTTTTTGATATTCAGCGGGGACATGATCTTCTTCTTTTTCCAAATATGCCGGGGGGTGTGGGGGGCTGGCCCCCCACGGATCGGGCCGGCATCAAAGCCGGCGCGAACCTTTACACCATGACTGCGCCCTTGGAGCCGATGGCATCCTTGGTGCTTGCTTCACCCAGAAGCATCTTGTTGTGCGGCTCTCCCGACGGGATCATCGGGAAGCAGTTCTCGTGTTTTTCGACAAGGCAGTCGAAAATCACCGGTCCGTCATAGTCGAGCATTTCCATGATCGCGTCGTCCAGATCCGCCGGATCGCTGCAGAGGATGCCCTTGCAGCCAAAGGCCTCGGCCAGCTTTACGAAATCGGGCAGGGCCTCTGACCAACTGTGCGAATAACGTTCACCGTGCAGCAGTTCCTGCCACTGGCGCACCATACCCAGACGTTCATTGTTGAGGATGAACTGCTTGACCGGCAGGCGGTACTGAACTGCGGTGCCCATTTCCTGCATGTTCATCAGCCAGGAGGCCTCACCGGCCACGTTGATCACCAGCGCGTCCGGATGCGCAACCTGCACGCCGATTGAGGCCGGGGTGCCATAGCCCATCGTGCCGAGTCCGCCCGATGTCATCCACCGGTTCGGATCTTCGAACCCGAGGTACTGCGCCGCCCACATCTGATGCTGGCCGACCTCGGTGCAGATGTAGCGATCGCGGCCCTTGGTCAGCGCCTCGAGGCGGTCAAGTGCGTGCTGCGGCCGGATCGTTTTGCCGGAGGGCTTGTATTTCAGACAGTCGACCTTGCGCCATTCCTCGATCCGCGCCCACCATTTCTGGATCGCTTCGCGGTTCACCTTGCGACCGCGCGCTTTCCAAACCTTGAGCACGTCCTCAAGCACGTGGCCCACATCTCCGATGATCGGCATGTCGACGCGGATTACCTTGTTGATCGAAGACGGGTCGATATCGATATGGGCTTTGCGCGACTTCGGGCTGAACGCATCCAGACGCCCAGTAATCCGGTCATCGAACCGTGCGCCCACATTGATCATCAGGTCGCAGCCATGCATGGCGAGGTTGGCTTCGTAAAGCCCATGCATTCCCAGCATACCCAGCCAGTTCTTGCCGGACGCCGGGTAGCAGCCCAGACCCATCAGGGTCGATGTGATCGGAATGCCGGTGGCATCCACCAACTCGCGCAGAAGCTGGCTCGCACCCGGTCCGGAGTTCACGACGCCGCCCCCGGTGTAGAACACCGGGCGTTCTGCCGTCTCGATGGCTTCCACCAGCTGCGTGATGGTCTCCATGTCGCCCTTCACCTGCGGCTGGTAATGGCTCACCGAGGCTTTGGCCTTTTCGGTATAGGCGCCGCTCGCGAACTGAACGTCCTTCGGAATGTCGATCAACACCGGGCCGGGACGGCCAGAGGTGGCGACATGAAACGCCTCGTGGATGATGCCGGACAGCGTGTCGGTGTCTTTCACCAGCCAGTTATGCTTGGTGCAGGGGCGGGTGATGCCCACGGTGTCCGCTTCCTGGAAGGCGTCCGAACCGATCATGAAGGTCGGCACCTGACCGGTGAGAACCACAATCGGAATGCTGTCCATCAACGCATCGGTCAGGCCGGTCACAGCATTGGTGGCACCCGGGCCGGATGTCACCAGAACCACACCGGGCTTTCCGGTTGCGCGCGCATAGCCTTCTGCGGCATGCACCGCACCCTGTTCGTGGCGCACGAGATAGTGACGAATTCCGTTCTGCTGAAAAATCTCGTCGTAAATCGGTAGCACAGCGCCACCGGGATATCCGAATACTGTGTCCACACCCTGATCCTTCAGGGCCTGAACCACCATTTTCGCTCCGGTCATCTGACGTGTCATCGCTTTGCTCCGTTTACAGACACTTCTGTTCGTTACGCGAAAAAAAACCCCCGCTTTTCAGTCGGGGGCGCATGGGGTCCTCATCAGGTTCCGTTACCGGCCCATGCGCTTTCCTACAACAATGACAAGTACTCGTGCCATTTTGGCTCCTTTTCGCGTGGGGCGGACATTATGGTGAGCCTTCTGGGGCGTCAACATCGAAAAGCGCGAAAAAAGTACCCGTGCGGCAGTTTTTCTTGTCAGAAATTTCGTGAAGTGACCTGTTTGGCGAAATATCGCGAAATCCAGAGGGCGGATGCCACCAATACGACTCGGTTTGCCGGCTCTCACACGCCATGTGCGCCAGCGCGCGGAGTTGTGAATTGCCTGTAATGGGGTTTCAGATTTAAAGTGAACCGCAGAGTTTACTTGTAACGCCAAAGTTCCCGCAGGGAGGGTTCCATGATTGGCAAACACAAAACCCGGGCAGCGTCCTTCACTCTGGTTCATGCGGGTGTGTTGATCGCTGCGCTTGGACTGGCTCCGATCCTGAGTGCGGAGCTGGACAACATCCGCAAGGCGGCTGGCGTCGAGCTGTCAGAGCTGTCCTACCAGGAACAGCCTGAGCCACGGATCATCCGCGCGTCTTTCAAGGCGTTCTGGTCCTGCGACGAAACCGAAGTGGACGATGTCGACGTGTGATCAGCCGTTGACGCCGGTGCCCTGAAGGACACCGTGCTCCAGCGCGTATCGTGTCAGCCCGGCGGTCGAGCTGATGCCGAGCTTTCGCTTGATGTTCTTGCGGTGCGTTTCCACTGTGCGCACAGAGATATCCAGGCTCAGAGCGACTTCCTTGTTGGATTTGCCCTGGGCCAGTTCCAGAAGAATGGTCTGCTCCCGGTTGGTCAGCTGTTCGCGCCCGGACCCTTCTGCCGGTGTCAACGCACCTTCGGCACCCGTACATAGATACTGTTCACCGCGCATCACCGCGTCGATCGCGTTCTTGATTTCGTCTGTTGGCACGTCTTTCAGCACATATCCCTTTGCTCCGTGGCCAAGCGCAGTCGAAATGTATTCCGGGGTATCATGCATGGACAGGACGAGCACGCGGGTCTGCGGACGGCGCTCCAACACGATTTCCGTTGCAGATAGACCGTTCAGGCCCGGCATGTTCAGGTCCATCAGGACCACATCCGGCGCCAGTTCGTCCAGCTGGTCGATCAATGACTGACCGTTGCTCAGTGTCGCAATCACTTTGATGTCGTCATAGCCTTCGAGGATCGCCTCGATCCCCTCGGCCACCATCGGATGATCATCGACAACAACGACCCGTGTGCGATCAGTCATACCGGTGCCTCCGTCAGTTTCGTATTGCGCCGATCTTCCGGCGGCAGGATGTGGGTCAACGGAACCTGCGCTTCGATAAGGGTCCCCTTTGGCGTTGACAAGACCCGCAACGAACCGCCCAGCTGGTCGATCCTTTCTTGCATGTTGCGCAGGCCGATCCCGGTGCGGCCTTCCTTGCCGCCGGTTTCGAAGCCGCGCCCATTGTCTTCGATCCGAAGCGTGGCACCATCCCGGTGACCACGCAGATCGATCTTCACCTCTGTGGCCTGCGCGTGGCGTTCAACATTCGTCAATGCTTCCTGCGCGATCCGATAAAGCGCAATCTTGGCATCCTGATCCAGCCGATTGCGGAACACCACGGTGTCGAAATCCGTTCGGATGCCGGTGCGGCTGCGGAAATCCTCGCTCAGGGATTTGATCGCCGGACCGAGGCCCAGATCGTCAAGAACGCCGGGCCGCAGATCGCGGCTGATCCGGCGCACTTCGGTGATCGCGGTGTTCAGATTGTCGATGCCTTTCTGCAGCGGTTCGGCTGCATTTGCCTCACCTTTCCGGGTGCGGCGAAGAGCGACGTCCAGCGCATATTTGACCCCGACAAGAATCTGGCTGATCCCGTCGTGCAATTCCCGCGCAACGCGACCGCGTTCTTCCTCCTGCGCGTCCAGCACCCGTTGGGTAAGCTCTCGCAGCTTTGCGTCGGCCAGCTTGCGTTCGCGCACGTTCAGGAACAACCCGCTCAGGAACACCATTGTCAGGGCGACCAGCGTGATGACCGAAATATAGACAAAGGTACGCTGAACCCGTGCCTCCACTTCGGCCCGCGCTGCCGCAACCGAGGCAAGGATGTCGTCAATGAACACACCGGTCCCCACGGCCCATCGCCAGCTTGGAAATGAAGTGACGTAAGTGATCATCCGCGCCTCTTCTCCGGTCGAAGGTTTGGGCCACAGGTGTTCCACATATCCGGCACCGGATCTCGCGGTTCGGATGAACTCTTCGACAACGCGGGTGCCATCGCTGTCTTCGAGATCGAGCCAGTTGCCATTGATCAGCTCGGTCTGCCGCGGGCTGACAAGGTTGGTGCCATCGTAATCGTAAACGAAAAAGAACCCTTCATCGCCATAGATCATGGCGCTGAGGATCTGTGCCACCTGATCGCGCGCCGCCATGTCATCGGGGGCTGCAGACCCGTAAATGAAGTAAAACCCGTTGCGCGCCTGTGTGACATAGTTCTGAAGCTCGCGCTTTTTCGCCTCGATCAACTGGCTCTCAAGCACTGCGATTTCGCGATCCGCCATTGCCCGCGACTGATTCGCCACAAGAATAGCGATGGCCGCTGCCGACAGGATCAACGGCAGCGAGGCCAACAGAAACAGCTTCTGGCCGTTGGTGATCCGAAGTCGTTCGAACGCCCTGCGCATGACAAATCGCTACCGCAGGAGGGGGAGGATGCAAAGCGGCGAAATCATCGGGACATCGGCAAATGACGCAATTTTTGTCGGAAATCGGCGCAATTTCTGCATGGCCTACGTAGGAGTGGGTATTTGCATCGCCAAATCGTCTGGCTAGGGTCGGCGCACTTAACGATCCGCGCAAACAGCGGGCTGGCTGCTTTTGCGCATCCAATTCAAGGGGAGGAAATACATGGATCGTCGTTCATTCCTACGTGCGTCTACTGTCGGTGCAGGTGCTGCCGCAGCAACCACTCTGGCAACACCGCTTGTCGCTCAGAGCACCCGGACGCTGACAATGGTCACATCCTGGCCGCGCGGCTTCGCGGTTCTCGATGACGCAGCAAGCTACTTTGAAACCATGGTGCGCGAAATGTCCGGTGGCAGCCTCGTCATCGACAAGAAAGCACCGGGCGAACTGGTGGGCGCGTTCGAAGTGTTCGACGCTGTGTCCTCGGGTCAGGCAGACCTGTACCACTCCGCAGACTACTACTTCATCGGTCAGCACCCGGGCTACGCGTACTTCACCGCCGTGCCGTTTGGCGGCACCGCGCAGGAAGTATCGAACTGGTACTACCATGGCGGCGGCGAAGAGCTGCACGACGAACTGGGCTCGATCTTCAACCTCAAGGGTCTGATTGCCGGTAACTCCGGTTCGCAGTCCGGTGGCTGGTTCCGCAACGAAATCACGTCGGCAGACGACTTCAACGGCCTCAAGTTCCGTATGCCGGGCCTTGGCGGTCAGGTTCTCACCAAGATGGGCGCCTCCGTGCAGAACATTCCGGGTGGCGAACTCTACCAGGCTCTGTCCTCGGGTGCGCTCGACGGTCTGGAGTGGGTTGGCCCGATGGCTGACGAACGCGCCGGCTTCCAGGAAGTGGCAAAAGTTTACTACACCGCCGGTTTCCACGAGCCGGGTTCGGCGCTTGCTGCCAACGTCAACCTCGACGTCTGGAACGAGCTCAGCGACCAGCACAAGGCCATCCTGCGGTATGCATCCATGGCGACCACACAGTTCCAGCTGGCCGAAACTCTCGCCAACAACGGTGCCGCACTGGCCCGTCTGCAGGCGCAGGGCGTCAAGACGCTTCAGTTCTCCGACGACGTCTGGGATGCGTTCGGCGCAGCCTCGAAAGAGGTCATGGACGAAAACATGAACGACGAACTGTTCGCCAAGATCCGCGCGTCCTTCGAGGAAAGCCTCGCGACCTCGGCCGCATGGATCAACAAGTCCGACGGTTACTACGTCGAACAGCGCGTTCGCGTTCTGGGTCAGTGATCCGGCCAGTTTCACAATAATCGGGGGCTCCTGCATCGCAGGGGCCCTTGTTTGGCGTCCGGTACAAAATGCCGGGCAACCCGATACAGGACCCGGGGAGAGAGGGTCCGATCTGGGAGTGACGGGGGAACATCATGGAAGAGGTCCGTGCAGTCAGCTTTGGTGAAGCCTTAGCTGCGTTCGGGGGCGGAATTGTCTGGGTGCTGCAGAATATTGCCGCATCCTTCTACAATTTCGGCTACGCAATCACACATCCGGGGCTGTGGCTCGACTGGAGCGACAAACAGGCGATCATGCGGTTTGTCTATTACGGCGGCTCGGTGGAATTCTTCTTTGTTGTTTTCACCACCTTCCTGATCGTCACGGCCATCGGCCTGTGGCGCAACGACTTCATGTGGGCCTGTGTACGCGGTCTAGAAGGGATGGCGAACACGGTCGGCCGGTTCTTTGCATGGGCCGGTCTGCTTATGGTGATCCAGCAGGTCGTCATCGTTTTCATGCAGCGGATCTTTACGCGTCCGGACATCTCGATGGGGTTCGGCATCCCACTCCAGTTCGATATTTCGTGGTGGGCGGAAGAGTTGAAGCTCTACAACGCGCTCGTCGTGACGCTATGTCTGACCTACACGTTCGTGCAGGGCGGACACGTGCGCGTGGACCTGATCTACTCTGCCGTATCGCACCGGACAAAAAAGATCATCGACATGGTTGGCAGCGTCATCTTCATGATGCCCATGGCGGTGCTGATCTGGCTCTACAGCTGGTTCTTCATGTGGCGGCACCTGATCGTGCCGAAGCCATCGGCCTCCGAAGACCTCGACCGCCTGATCAACAAGGCGCGCGCGCTGCGCTGGAACGTCGAGACGATCGGTTTCAGCCCATCGGGGTTCAACGGCTATTTCATGTTCAAGGTGCTTCTGGTGATAATGTGCGGACTGATCTTCCTTCAGGCCGTCGCCTTCCTCTACCGGTCTTACCTTGAACTCAGGGAAGGCGAAGACAGCCAGGACAAGTATCTCGACAGGGATGTGCTTGAAGCTGGCGAAGAACCCTACGACCACGCAGAATTCTAAGGGCGGAGACAGTCATGCTTTTTGGACTTGATGGCGTCGAGATCGGCCTGATCATCGTTTTTCTCACGCTCTTCAGCGCAATTCTTTCGGGTTTCCCGGTGGCGTTCGCCATCGGTGGGGCAGGGGCGATTTCCTTTGGAATCATCGCCGCACTCGACAGTGCGGGCCTGCTGATCCACCAGGCAATCGACACCGCGTCGCCGGCCTATGCCGCGTTGGTCGCTGAAGGAACCAATCCGAACTCGATCTCGATATTCAGGTATCCTGAACTTCCGAGGATCGGTGAACATGTCTTCCCACAGGGCTGGGAGGTCGCGCTTGACCGGAACGTGTCGTTCATTGTGAACCGCATCAACGAACGCGTGCTGGCAGGCCAGTCGATCGAAACTCTGCTTGCCGTTCTGATGTTCGTTCTGATGGGGATCGTGCTTGAGCGTTCGAAGATTGCAAACGATCTTTTGACGACGATGGCAAGGGTCTTCGGTCCGCTGCCGGGCGGTCTCGCGGTGTCCATCGTTGTGGTGGGTGCGTTCCTCGCGGCATCCACCGGGATCGTGGGCGCGACCGTTGTGACGATGGGCCTGTTGGCCTTGCCGACGATGCTTCGGAACAACTATTCGCCGGAACTGGCGACCGGTGTAATCGCGGCATCCGGGACACTCGGACAGATCATCCCGCCCTCGATTGTGATCGTTCTTCTCGGAACGCTCGCCGGCGACATCTATTCCGCCGCACAGGAAAACCGCGCCGTTCTTGCGGGCTGTACCGACGCATTGACCTATCTTGGCGAACCGGCGGTTGTGTCGGTCGGAACCCTGTTCCAGGCCGCTCTGCTTCCGGGTATTCTCCTTGCGGGTCTCTATGCGGCCTATGCCTTTGGGTTCGCGATGCTGAACCCGTCAAAGGCCCCGCCGGTCGAGCTTGGCTCCACCAATGCCGAACCGGTGACACGGGGTGAGGCTCTGACATGGTTCCTCTTTATTCCGGTCGCGCTGATTGCCGGTACGCTCCTGTTGGGACAGGTCAACGTTGTCGGATCGCAGTCCACACAGGTGGACAGCTTCTCGGACATCGGCGAGGCGGCAAGCCTGCGCACCAGCGTCAGCCCGGAGTGTCAGGCGTCCATGATCGAACTGCACGGTCAGGAAGCATGGGACACCGCTGTTGAGGAACAGGAAGCGATCAACGCAGCCGGCGGGCAAGCCCAGAGTGTGCGTCTCAGCGAAGAGGAAATGACCGCAGCCATTGCCGAGAAGGTCGCAAATGCTGCGCCCATCGGAACCGGTATTGCCGTTCTGATTGTCATGTTCGGACTGGCGCTCAGCATTGGACGGGGTGTTTCGCCCAGCGCGGAACCGCGCCCGCTGATCATCGGTGCAGGCGGTTTGGCTCTGATGGTGCTGGTGGATATGCTGTTCATCAAGCCGACGACCTCGGCCAGTGGCACCGTTGCCCTGATGGCAATCCCCGCTGTGCTGACGCTCTATGGGACTGCGGCGGCGGTCAGGCTGATGGCCGGGAACGAACTGATCCGCGTCGTGTTCCCGCCGCTGGTTCTGATTGTCGCCGTGCTGGGGTCCATCCTCGGCGGCATCACCAATCCGACACCCGCTGCGGCACTTGGTGCGGCAGGTGCGATCATGCTTGCGGCCTATCGTAAACTGCGCGAGCAGGATAAGTCGGGCAAGATCATCATCAACTCCACTTTCGCGGTGGCGATCATGATCCTGATCGGTGTCAATTTCGATCTCCGGATCAATCTCGACACCGTTTCGGCGGAAAGCTGGGTTGGCTTCTTCGTAGCATATGCGGCCTATCTCTATGCTTTCTTTGGCCTCTTGTTCAGCTGCTGGGTGCTGTTCCGCTCGGGTGTTCTGACGCCTGCGGTGCGGGAAACGGCAAAGGTAACCAGTATGGTGTTTACCATTCTGATCGCCTCGCAGCTTCTGAACCTCGTGGTGATTTCATTCGGTGGCGAACACTACATTCAGGATTTCCTGAAGAGCTTCGACAACGAATTCAAGGTGTTCCTGATCGTTATGCTGATCATGTTCATCCTTGGCTTCGTTCTCGACTTCCTTGAGATCATCTACATCGTCGTGCCCATCGTCGGTCCGGTTATCTATGGCGGATCCTTCGATCCGGCATGGGTGACCATCATGATCGCGGTGAACCTGCAGACGTCGTTCCTGACACCGCCCTTCGGTTTTGCACTCTTCTACCTGCGCGGCGTCGCACCGAAAGAGGTGACAACCGGACATATCTATCGCGGCGTGATCCCGTTCGTGCTGATCCAGGTTCTTGGTCTTGCGATCCTGTGGTTCTTCCCGGGTATCGTGACGATTGTGCCGGATCTGATGCCGAACTGATCGGCGACAGAAATCCAAAGCGAAAGGCCGCCCCCGAGGGCGGCCTTTTTCGTTTCAGTCTTCGTTCGGATCTGCCTCGGCATCGGCCTTTGACTTGTGCTCCGTCCCGGGCTCATGTTCGGGTGGGGAATAGGTCGTATAGAGCCGCATCATCCCCGAGCCGGTATTCCTGAAGTTGTGATATTGGCCGGAAGGCACGATTGCCACGTCGCCAGCCCACACGGGCATCTCGTCATCGCCGATCTTGGCTGTTCCCGTACCGTCCACGAAATAAAGAAGCTGATCATGGCCTTCATGGGTCTCGCCACCGATCTCACCACCTTCGGGAATCGCCATGAGAACCAATTGCGTCTTGTTCCCTGTCCAGATCACTTCGCGGAACTTGTCGTTGCTCCGCGCCAGTTCCGCCACCGGCAGTACCAATGTGTCATGTTCAGCCATGAATGCTCGCTCCTGTGTCGTTGCGACAGAAGAACGTGCGACTTCGGGATCCGTTCCCGTAGCTGACTGACGGCTACCCGCGAAGATCGGGAAGTGAGATGTTGGCCACCTGCTCGGCAATCGGATCCGTGGACATCGGGTGCGTGTCAGCCGAATAGCTGTCCCTGCTGCGGAACGGCTCCCATCCACCATGGCGGTAAAGTTCCAGCCCCGAGAAGGCGGACTTGTACCCCATTTTCGCGCTGCCGGGCACCCAATAGCCAAGATAGACATAAGGCAATCCGGCCTCTCGCGCGATCTCCACATGATCGAGGATCATGTAGGTGCCAAGGCTCTGCGCCGGAACGTCGGGCGAATAGAAGGAATAGACCATGCTCAACCCGTCATCGAGCACATCGGTCAGACACACCGCCTGCAATTCGCGCGTCACCTCATCGCTGTATTCGATCACACGTGACCGGATCGGCGTTTCCTCGACCATGGCCGCGAAATCGAACACATCCATATCCGCCATTCCGCCATCGGCATGGCGCGCATCCAGATAGGTTCGGAACAGCTCGTACTGGTCTTCTGTGGCCCAGGCGCTTGTCGCCCGCCGCCGCAGATGAGCGTTGCGTTTGATGGTCCGTTTCTGACTGCGGGACGGACGGAACTTTTCCACCGAGATCCGCGCCGAAAGGCAGGCCGCACAGTCCGAACAGGACGGGCGGTAAAGGACGTTCTGCGACCGTCTGAAACCCTGTTTCGACAGGCTGTTGTTCAACTTGTCCGCCGCTTCACCCTGAAGGGCGGTGAACAGCTTGCGCTCCATCCGGCCCGGAAGATACGGGCAGGGCTGAGGCGCAGTCACATAGAACTGCGGCGCAAGTGGCAGCGAGTGGCGCATAGGGTTCTCTTTGTCGTACGGGCTGACCGTAGCCCAAGGCTTTGGTTCCGCCAACCCCCCAGAAACGGCGGGGTCGCTCAGCGTTCGAGGATCAGGCGGCCGTTGTTGATTTCCAGCCGGGCAAACCGGTTGAGGTATTCCATCCCAAGCAGAGATTTGCTCATTTCGCCTTCATTGACAAAGGCGCGCACATCGCTGTCGTGAAACGGTCCTAGCGCCACATCCTCAAGCCGGACCGGCGCGGTCCGCACAGGACCGTTCGCCGTCATGGCCTCGGAATAAAAGATCATGTCCTCGTCTGTCAGACCGATCCGTTCGGCGTCCTGCTGCGTCAGGACCATCCCTGTCGCCCCTGTATCGACGACGAACCGAACCGGTGCGTCGTTGATTTCAAGAGTGAGGTAGTAATGCCCATCCGGCCCACGCGGCACCTCGATCCGACCAGCCTCCGCCATGACAAGCTGCTGTGGCTGGACCGTCTGACGGATATCGCCCCAAAGACCGACCGCCGCGATCACACCGAGAAAGATCAGGCCCCAGATCGCGCCCTGCTGCAGGGTACGGTTCAGGCTCTGCCGGTTTTGCACGAAGAACCAAAAACCGATGACGGCGCCAAGCAGCACCAGATAGGCCAGATTGCCATACTCCATCGCGGTCATTGTCACACCCCAGCTTGCCCTTCAGGAAATGTAGGTCAGCGGGGCGCGGTTTTGTAGGGCAGGCTGCTTATGCCCCCATCATGAGCCCAAATCCGCGGATGCCGTCCAGAACGAACTGAACCGAAAGCGCGGCCAGAAGCATCCCCAGAAGCCTTGTCACAACGACGATCCCGGTCTTGCCCAGCGCGCGTTCGATGAAGGTCGCACTCAGGAACAGCACAAACACGATGGCCAGAACGCCCACCATCACGCCCAGAACCGACATCATCCCAACCGTACCGTCGGCCTGACCGACCAGCAGGATGATCGATGCGATTGCCCCGGGTCCGGCAATCAGCGGGATTGCAATTGGAAACACCGAGGGATCGGGCACGTCGTCCATCTCGGCCTGATCTTCGCGTCGTTTTGTACGCCGTTCGAAAAGCATGTCGAGGGCCGTCAGAAACAGCAGGATACCACCGGCGATGCGGAAGGCCGGCATGGAGATGCCGATAAACCCAAGAACCTGCTCGCCCAGAAAGGCAAACAGAAACAGAAGCCCTGCCGCAATCACTGTTGCCCGCACGGCAATCGCCCGACGGTGCTGCGCCGTCATTCCGGGTGTCAGGGCAATGAAGATCGGCGTCAGTCCGATCGGGTCGATGACCACGAACATGGTGACGAAGGCGGATATGAGAAAGGCGCTGTCCATGATCCCCGCTCAATCACGTTCGTGCCCGTGGCGCAAGCGCTGTACGCTAAGAACACGTTTCGCCAGCGCGCCTCTCAGGCGCTTTCCGCCGCCTCGAGTTTCTCCAGCGCCTTTTCCCAAAGCGCTTCAGCGCGGCTCAAGCCCTCCATCACCTCGGCATATTTCCGGTTCCAGGTCTCCAACTCGCCTTTGCGGGCGTCCTCATACAGCGCCGGGTCGGCGAGTTTCTTCGCCAGCGTCTCGCGCATCTCCTCGATCTTCTCGACCCGCGCTTCGCATTTGCGCACCTCGGCGCGCAGCGCAAGCATGGTGTCCCGGTCGGGCCGGGCAGGGCGCGCAGGCTTGGGCTTCTCGGGCTTCACCGGCTTGTCAGCAGCCAGCAGCATGGCGCGATAGGCATCGAGGTCGTCCTCATAGGGCGCCACAGTGCCGTCTTTCACCAGCCAAAGCCGGTCGGCCACCATCGACATCAGATGCATGTCATGGCTCACAAGGATCACCGCCCCCGAATAGGCGGTCAGCGCCTCAACCAGCGCTTCGCGGCTCTCGATATCAAGGTGGTTGGTCGGTTCGTCGAGGATCAGCAGATGTGGCGCGTCCAAAGTTGCCAAAAGCAGCGACAGCCGTGCCTTCTGCCCACCCGACAGCTTGCCCACGACGGTTTCCGCCTGCGCCGCCATCAGCCCGAACCCGGCCAACCGCGCGCGGTGCCGTGTCGGCATCTCATCGGGGCGCGCCCGACGCAGGTGGTCAAGCGGTGTCTCGTCCACGTGCAACTCGTCCACCTGGTGCTGGGCAAAGAACCCGATCCGCAGCTTCGACGACCGCGTGATCCGACCCGCCATCAGCGGCAGACGGTCGGACAGCAGCTTGGCCAGAGTGGACTTCCCCTGGCCGTTCTTGCCCAGAAGCGCGATCCGGTCATCCTGATCGATCCGCAGGTCCAGCTTGCGCAGCACCTCGGTGTCGCCATAGCCGGTGACCCCGTTCTCCACGCGAATGATCGGCGGCGACAGTTCATCGGGCTGCGGAAAGGTGAAGACGCGCTTGGCGATGTCTTCCGGCGCCGCCACCATGTCCATCCGCTCGATCATCTTCAGCCGCGACTGCGCCTGCTTGGCCTTGCTCGCCTTGGCGCGGAACCGGTCGACAAAGCTCTGCAGATGCGCCACGCGCGTCTGCTGCTTCTTGGCCACCGCCGCCGCCTGCGCCCGCCGTTCGGCGCGCTGCCGCGCGAATTGGTCATAGGGTCCCTGATAATAGGTCAGTCGCCGATCTTCGAGATGCAGGATCGACCCCACCGCCCGGTTCAGCAATCCGCGGTCGTGGCTGATGACGATCACCGTATAGGGATATTTCGCCAGATAACTTTCCAGCCACAGCGCGCCTTCAAGGTCCAGATAGTTGGTCGGTTCATCGAGCAGCAGCAGATCGGGCTGGGCAAAAAGCACCCCCGCCAAAGCCACCCGCATGCGCCAACCGCCCGAAAAGGCCGAGCATGGCATCCGCTGCTCGTCATCATCAAAGCCCAGCCCCTTGAGGATCGCTGCCGCCCGCGCTTCCGCCGACCACGCATCGATATCCGCCAGCCGCGTCTGTACCTCGGCGATGCGTGCCCCGTCCGTGGCTGTCGCCGCCTCGGCCATGAGGGCAGCGCGCTCGGTATCTGCGGCCAGAACCGTATCGATCAGAGAGACCGACGACCCCGGCACCTCCTGGCTCACCCCGCCGATCCGCGCCCCGCGCGGCACGGAAAGACTGCCGCCTTCCAGCACCAGTTCCCCGCGGATCAGCCGGAACAGCGTTGTTTTTCCTGCCCCGTTCGGCCCGACAAGACCCACCTTGTGGCCATCGGGAATAACGGCACTCGCGCCCTCGAAAAGAGGGCGCCCTTCAACGGAATAGGTGATGTCTTCGATCTTCAGCATGGCACGCCCATAGCAACGCCGGTGATGACAAACCAGCACCCTTCGCTTCTTTGGGCCAAAAATACCTCGGGGGTTCGGCGGCAGAGCCCCCGTACGCCACGGCAGGGGCTTTCCAACGCCAAACCCTCATGCTAACGGGCGCACCAATCCTTAAACCCAACCACGGAGCGACCATCATGGCCCTCGAACGTACATTCTCGATCATCAAGCCCGACGCCACCCGCCGCAACCTGACCGGCAAGATCAACGCCAAGTTCGAAGAAGCGGGCCTGCGCATCGTTGCGCAGAAGCGCATCCACCTGACCAAGGCGCAGGCTGGCAAGTTCTACGCCGTACACGCCGAGCGTCCATTCTACGACGAACTGTGCGAATTCATGGCCTCCGAGCCGGTTGTCGTGCAGGTTCTCGAAGGCGAAGGCGCAATTGCCAAGAACCGCGAAGTCATGGGCGCAACCAACCCGGCAGACGCCGCTCCCGGCACCATCCGCGCCGAGTTCGCCGAATCCGTTGGTGAAAACTCCGTGCATGGCTCCGACGCTCCGGAAACCGCAGCAGAAGAAATCGCATTTTTCTTCTCGGGTCTCGAACTGGTCGGCTAAGCCACCCGTCGCAGACGTCTGACATGATGTAAGCCGGGCATTTGCCCGGCTTATTTTTTGGCTACGACGCCAATCTCGTCCAGAAACCGCTCGATCCCGGAAGGTACACCATCCGAGCTTTCGGCAGCTTCAGTCTCGATGGCATCAAAACGCATCCGCAGGGCTTTCTTCTCATCACCCTTGCAATCGTTCCACGGTCGCCCCTGCAAGCCCATCACCAGAACGTAATAGCCGATGAAATGCGGCCGCATCCCAGACAGCAGCAGGCGCCGATAGGCCGCATCCGCGCCCATTTCGCGCAACTCCTCTGCCGATGTGATCCCCGCCTTGGCGCAGGCGGCATCCATCGCCGGTCCCAGATTGCGGATCGACGAGACCGGCTCTGCCATCACGCGGCCTGGGCCAGCCCGGCTGCAAACGCGCACAGGGTGCGCAGCGCCGCCTCGAACCGGCTGTCCTCCAGCGTCTTGGCCACCCGCACATGGCCCGCTGCCGACTGACCGAAACTTTCGCCCGGCATAACCGCGATGTGATGCGCGTCGAGCAGGGCAAAGGCGAATTCCTCACCGCTCATCCCTGTCGCGCGCACATCCAGCATCACGTACATCGCGCCCTGTGCGGGGATCATCCGCACCGCCTGCTGCCCGGCAAGAACCCGCTCGGCAATGGCACGCCGCCGCAGGAAAGGAGCAGCGACCTGCGCCTCCAATTCGGCCCCGGCCCGAAGGCCGAACAGGGCCGCGTCCTGAATGTAACCCGGCACGCCGTAGGTGGTGTTGGTCGCCAGATCGACGAGACAGGTGATGACCTCTTCCGGCCCGACGATCCAGCCGATCCGGCTGCCTGTCATCGCATGGCTTTTGGACATCGATCCGATCACCAGCGTTCGCTCGGCCATGCCGGGCAGGGCGCGAGGGCTCAGATGGGCGCCCTCCCAGACCTGTGTGTCGTACACCTCGTCCGAGATCAGCCACATGTCCCGCTCCGTCACCACGTCGGCGATGCCCTCAAGCGTGTCGCGCGGATAGACCGCACCGGTCGGGTTGTTGGGGGTGTTGATCAGCAGCGAAACAGCCCCGTCGCTTGCCGCCTCCAAAACATCGCGTTGGGGCAGGAAGCCTTGCGACGACCGTGTCGGCACGGCCCGAGGCACCGCGCCCGCGGACCGCACAACACCGGGATAGGTCGCGTAATAGGGGTCGATATAGAGCGCCACATCTCCCGGTCCGCAAACCGCCATATGCGCGGCAAAGAGCCCGGCCTGACCACCCGGTGTGATCAGCACGTTCTCACGCCGGGTCGGTACACCTGACTGCGCCTCGACACGTGCCGCGACTTCGTCCCGTAAGGCGCTGATTCCCGGCACAATTGCGTAACCCGTGTGTCCACCCACAGCACTTTCGTACATCGCCTTGAGGATCGACGGATCTGTGCGGATGTCATGCTCCCCGATGGTCAACTCGGTCACCGGTGTGCCCGCGTCAATCATCGCGCGGGCGCGGTAGAACACGTCCCAGCCATCGGATCCGTCGCCGTTGAGCGTGGTGATGCGGTGTGACAAGGCTGGCATGATGGTCTCCGGATACTGGTCTCCGACTCCTGCCAGAGCCGGTGCCCGAAAGTCCAGATCGAACCGGCACCTGGCGCAAAACCCTTGACCGGAAAAGCGGATCGCGTCTAACTGCGCGCCATGACCCGTATCGCAACGATTATTTGCTGCATTATCCGCTAATCCACCTGGCGGGCCGGTCTTCTATTCCCATCTTGAAGTGAAGTTGCTACTCCCGCCGCGAACCCGGCCCGCGAGGAGCATCCATGACCATCTGGTTGACCAACACCGCCACCCGCAAGAAAGAGGAATTCACGCCTCTCGATCCGACAAACGTGCGGATGTATGTCTGCGGGCCCACCGTCTATGACCGCGCCCATATCGGCAACGCGCGTCCGGTGATCGTGTTCGACGTACTCTTCCGCCTGCTGCGCCATGTCTATGGCGCGGATCATGTGACTTACGTGCGGAATTTCACCGACGTCGACGACAAGATCAACGCGCGCGCGGCCGAGTCCGGCCGCTCCATCGGCGACATCACTGCCGAGACAACCGCGTGGTATCTGGAAGACATGGCTGCCATCGGCGCACTGGAGCCGACACATATGCCACGCGCCACCACCTATATCGCCGAGATGGTGGCGATGATCGAAGACCTGATCTCGCGTGGCCATGCCTATGAGGCCGAAGGGCACGTTCTCTTCGCCGTCGACTCGTGGAAAGAAGGCTACGGCAAGCTGTCGGGCCGCTCGGTCGATGACATGATCGCCGGTGCGCGGGTCGAAGTCGCGCCTTACAAGCGTAACCCGATGGATTTCGTCATGTGGAAGCCGTCCTCTGACGATCTGCCGGGATGGGACAGCCCATGGGGCCGGGGCCGACCCGGCTGGCATATCGAATGCTCTGCCATGGCCTATGATCTGCTTGGGGATCAGTTCGACATCCACGGCGGCGGCAACGACCTGATGTTCCCGCACCACGAGAACGAGATCGCGCAGTCGAAATGCGCAGGCCACGGCTTTGCGCGCTACTGGCTGCACAACGAGATGCTGCAGGTTGAGGGCAAGAAGATGTCCAAGTCACTGGGCAATTTCTTCACCGTGCGGGATTTGCTCGATCAGGGCGTGCCGGGCGAGGTGATCCGGTTCGTGTTCCTGTCGACGCATTACCGCAAGCCGATGGATTGGACCGAGAAAAAGCGCGAAGAGTCCGAAGCGACGCTGCGCAAGTGGCGGGCGATGACAGATGGCGTGGCGGCGGGAGAGGCATCTCCCGAGATCATCGATGCGCTCTCGGATGATCTCAACACCGCCGGCGCGATTTCGATCCTGCACAAGTTGGCTGGGGACGGTGATGCAGCCGGGCTGTTGGCCGGAGCGCGGATGATTGGCCTGCTGACAGACGATCTTGGGGGATGGGACAGTGTAAGTGTCGATCTGTCCACTTTCGCGGATCGCCTCGCTTCTCTGCGCGAGACCGCAATGCAGACCAAGGATTTCTCGGCTGTTGACGCGATGAAAACCGCGCTGACCGAGGCCGGTGTCGAAGTGCGCATGTCCAAGGCTGGTGTCGAATTGGTCCCGGGAACGGGTTTCGACGCGGCAAAGCTGGAGGCTGTGTAATGGTGCTCCGCTCGAAGCACTGTGCCCGGCGGCACGCCGGGCCGCGCCCGACCCTCCCCCCGGGAGGGCGCATTGGGGACCCGCTCGCTCCGAACCAACGATATGCGCGTGACGCCGCCTCTTACCGCTCGAACACAAAAAGCGCCCACCCAGGGTCGGGCGCGGCCCTCTGCACAAAGGCCAAGCTATGACCAAAACCCGCCTGACCCTCTACGACACCACGCTCCGCGACGGCCAGCAGACGCAGGGCGTGCAGTTCTCGACCCCCGAAAAACACCGCATTGTCGAGGCGCTCGACGCGCTTGGCATCGACTACATCGAAGGTGGCTGGCCGGGGGCGAACCCCACCGACAGCGCGTTCTTCGACGAGGTCGGCCACACCCGCGCCACCGTCACCGCCTTCGGAATGACCAAACGCGCGGGCCGCTCGGCCGAAAATGACGACGTCCTTGCGGCCGTGATGAACGCCGGGACCAAGTCGGTCTGCCTTGTCGGCAAAACACATGATTTCCACGTCACTGCCGCGCTTGGGATCACGCTAGAGGAAAACGTCGAACACATCCGGGCCTCGGTCGCCCATATCGTGTCGCAGAAACGCGAGGCGCTGTTTGACGCCGAACATTTCTTCGACGGCTACAAGGCCAATCCCGACTACGCACTGACCTGCCTGCACGCCGCATACGAGGCGGGCGCGCGCTGGATCGTGCTCTGTGACACTAATGGCGGCGCGCTGCCCAGCGAAGTGGGCAGGATCACCGAAGCCGTCATCGCCTCTGGCATCCCCGGCACCCATGTGGGTATCCACACCCACAACGATACGGAAATGGCGGTCGCCACCACTCTGGCCGCCGTCGACGCAGGCGCGCGGCAGATCCAGGGCACGCTGAACGGGTTGGGCGAACGCTGCGGCAACGCGAACCTCACATCGCTGATCCCGACGCTGCTGCTCAAGGAACCTTACGCCAGCACCTATGAGACCGGTGTCACGCTGGAGGCGCTCGAAGGCATGACCCGGATCAGCCGGATGCTGGACGAAATCCTCAACCGCGTGCCGCTCAAGCAATCGGCCTATGTCGGGTCATCCGCCTTTGCGCACAAGGCCGGTCTGCACGCCAGCGCCATCCTGAAGAACCCGACGACCTACGAGCATATCGACCCCGCACTGGTGGGCAACCGCCGGGTGATCCCGATGTCCAATCAGGCTGGACAGTCGAACCTGCGCCGCCGTTTGGCCGAGGCCGGGATCGAGGTGCCGGACAAGGACCCGGCGCTTGCCCGCATCCTCGACCGGATCAAGGCGCGCGAGGCGGAAGGCTATTCCTACGACACCGCGCAGGCGAGTTTCGAGCTTCTGGCGCGTGATGAATTGGGAATGCTGCCCGAGTTCTTCGAGGTCAAACGCTACCGCGTGACGGTGGAGCGGCGGAAGAACAAGTACAACAAGATGATCTCTCATTCCGAAGCGGTGGTTGTCGTGAAGGTGGGCGACGAGAAGAAGCTGTCGGTCAGTGAGTCCATGGACGAGCTTGGCAATGACCGCGGCCCTGTGAACGCGCTGTCGAAGGCGCTCGCCAAAGACCTTGGCCCGTATCAGCACATGATCGACGATCTGCGTCTTGTAGACTTCAAGGTCCGTATCACCCAGGGCGGGACCGAGGCCGTGACCCGTGTCATCATCGACAGCGAAGACGGTCAGGGGCGGCGTTGGTCTACTGTCGGTGTCAGCGCCAACATCATCGACGCGTCGTTCGAAGCGCTTTTGGATGCGGTGCGCTGGAAACTGGTGCGGGACGCAGCCCCGGCATGAGCTTTGACGCCGACCTGATCGCCTGCGCGAAGCTCGTCGAAAAGGGTGATCCCGACCGGTTCGCCTCAACAATGGCCGCGCCGGTCGAGGCGCGTAAGGTGTTGTTTCCCATATATGCATTCAATGTCGAAGTCTCACGCGCGCCTTGGGTGACGAAAGAGGCGATCATCGCCGAAATGCGCCTGCAATGGTGGACTGATGCGCTGGAGGAAATCGCCAGCGGTGGGCTGGTGCGGCGGCATGAGGTGGTGACCTCGTTGGCACATGTTTTGGATGCTCCCGCCGCGCGGGAGCTTCAAAAGGTGGTCGAGGCGCGGTTCTGGGATGTTTATCGCGATCCGTTTGAAGATCAGGCAGCATTTTCAAAATATATCGAAGATACGTCCGCGTCGCTGCTGCGTGCAGCATCCCAAGCCCTGAGTGGCACCATGCCCGACATGCTGTCCGACCTTGGCTATGCCAGCGGCCTCGCGCAATTCCTCCGGGCTGTGCCGGAACTGGAACGGCAGGGTCGCAGGCCGCTGGTGGATGGGCGTCCCGATGCGGTGCGCGATCTGGCTGCTGAAGGATTTGACCGTTTGGTAAAATCCCGCCAGCGCCGCGCCGATCTGCCCAAGGCGGCGCAGCCGCTTACCCTTGCCGCGTGGCAGGCGGGGCCAGTCCTGAAACAGGCAAAGGCTGATCCGCGCCGGGTGGCGAACGGAACGCTTGGCATGTCTGACGCGTACAGGACGCTGCGCCTGATGTGGCAGGCCGGAACCGGGCGCTGGTGACTTAGAACGCCAGCGCCACGCTGCATCCCAAACCCGTCGACAGAATATCCGCCGGGTCCGCGACCTCGTCGACCATTTCCTTGAGAACCCCGACCCCGATGGCGGCAAGACAGCCCGCCGTCGGGTTTCCGGTTTCCTGTGTCACGATATGTGACACCGCCGCACCGGCGGCGAAATGCGCGGCCTTGTCGTAATGCTGGCACCCGGCCAGCAGGGGGAGAGAGAGCAAGAGGAGTCGGAGCATGGCAAACACCGTTCTGGTGGAATTTGCCTGCAACCCTGCGTGAAACCTGTGAACGCGTGCTTACCCGGCGATAGGAAAACTGCGTTGCATTTTACCGATCAGGCCGTGGTCTCTTTCGACTGGAACATCAGCCAGATCAGCGCGCCACCGGCCAGCATCAGGAACGGCGCCATCGCCATGTTCACGGCGCTCCACCCTTCAACCGGGGTGCCGCCGGAACAGTTCAGTAACCCGCCCGACGCCAGTGAGGCCATCGTCACGCCGCCGAACAGGAGCACATCGTTCATGCCCTGCACACGGCCGCGCTCGTGCGGCTCATGCGCGGCGGTCAGCATCGCGGTTGCGCCGATGAAGCCGAAGTTCCAGCCAAAGCCAAGCAGGATCAGGGCGATATAGAAATTCTCGATCGCCACACCCTGCAGCGCCACAGCGCCGGCGGCCGCGAGGATCAACAATCCTGTGGCGACGATCTTTTCCACCCCGAACCGAACGATCAGATGCCCGGTGAAAAAGGACGGAATGAACATCGCCAGAACATGCGCGGACACGATGTCGGCCGCGTTGTTGGCGGTGTAGCCACATCCGACCACGGCCAGCGGTGTCGAGGTCATGACGAGGTTCATCAGCGCATAGGTGACCATGCCGCAGATGATCGCCACTGCGATGCGCGGCGTCTTTATCAGCTCCAACCGGGTGCGACCCTTGGGGTCGTCCGCGTTGGGTGCCTTGGGCTTTGGAATGTCGAGGAACAGGAACAGCGTCGAACCGAACAGGTTCAGGGTGATCACCGCAAAATAGGTGCCTAGGAACGGCACAACGTACCAATCCGCCGTTGCCTTGACCAATTGCGGCCCAAGGATCGCGGCGACAAGGCCACCTGCCATGACATAGGAAATGGCTTTGGGGCGAAAATCATCCGTGGCGGTGTCGGCGGCAGCGAAGCGGTAAAACCCCTGTGCTGACATATAGATACCGGTCAGGAAACTGCCCAAGAGGAAGACCGGAAAAGACGCGATATAGAGACCATAGGCCCCGATGGCACCGCCCAGTGCGCCACCCATTGCGCCCACGGCAAACCCGGCACGACGCCCGAATTTCTGCATGAAGGCCGAGATGGGTGTTGCGGTGGTCATCGACCCCAGAACGATCAGCGAGATCGGGAGCGTGGCAAAGCAGATGTTTGATGCCAGCGACTGACCTGCCAGACCACCCACGGTAAACAGCATTGGCATCTGCGCACCCAGAATGGCCTGGGCGAGGACCAGAACAAACACGTTGCGCTTGGCACGGCGGTTTTCTGTGGTGTTGTCGGGGGTGGCATGGTCAATTGTGCTCATGCGAGAAGCCGTATGTCCAAATTCAAGTTCCTGCAAGTGTGCGCAACGCTGCGTGGCGCTTTGCCCCGAGGTTTTGTAAACGGGGCGGGATGAAGGATTTTGACGGCTCCAATTCCGCTGGCCGCGGCCAGGTGGTGATACTCGGCGGTTCCGCCGAAGCGCGGCATCTGGCGGAACGGCTTGGCGCGACAGCACAGCTCTGGTTGCCGGACAGTGACCGGATCACCGGGCAGGGGGCATCAGCCTCGGCCGCGCTGGTCGCGCAGGTGCAGTCAGCGGACGCCTTGGTTCTTGCACCTCATCCCTGTGACGTGGACAGCCTGCGCCTTGGCGCGCGGCTCGGTGCGCAGGCCGGGGTTCCGGTGTTGCGCCTCGCGCGTCCGGCGTGGCGACCGACCGCACGGGATCATTGGGTCGTTCTGCCCAGCGCACGGGACGCGGCGGCGCATATCCCGAAAGGGGCGCGGGTCTTGGTGACGCTGGGGCGACCAGCCTTGCACGAATTGCGGGCGTTGCGGCACGCGGTTCTTTATGTCCGGCAACTGAACAAACACCACGACCCGTTTCCGCTGCGCTACGGGCGTTATCTGCACGGCACCGCCCCGTTCACCGTTGCGCGAGAAATCGCGCTGATGCGCAGGTTTCGGATCGACGCGGTGCTGACCCGCAATGCAGGAGGGCCGGGCGGCTGGCCCAAGATCGCGGCGGCGCGGGCGCTGGGTCTTCCGGTCTACATGGTCGGCCGCCCGCGCATCGCAACCGGCCCGGAGGTGAACTCGGTCGAGGCCGCGATGGATTGGCTGGAGACAAAGCTGTGGTTGGACGCCTGATCGAAACCGACGCCTGCGTGGCCGAAGGTGCCGCGTGGCTGGCGAAGGCAGAGCCACGCTTTGCCGACGCGCTTGAACAGACCGGACCGCTGCCGCTGCGGCGCAGGCCGGACGGGTTTGCGCAGCTTCTCAGTGCGATTGTCAGCCAGCAGGTCAGCGTGGCCTCGGCCCGTGCGATCTGGGCCAAGTTGGAGGACGCGGGGGCGGTCACACCCGACGCGGTGCTGCGCCATGATCAGGACGGCTTGCGAGAGTTGGGGCTCAGTCGACAGAAAGCGCGCTATGCCTGTGCGCTGGCCGAGGCGGGGATCGACTATGACGCTTTGCGTCATGCCCCCAATGACGAGGTCATCAAGACCCTGACCAATGTCACGGGGATCGGCGTCTGGACCGCTGAAATCTACGCGATGTTCTCGCTTGGCCGGGCGGATGTGTTCGCGCCCGGCGACCTTGCCTTGCAGGAAGGTGCGCGGATTTTGTTCGATCTGCCCGAACGCCCCAAGGAAAAGCCGCTGCGCCAGATGGCCGAAGCGTGGAGCCCGTGGAGATCGGTTGCGGCGCGGGCGCTCTGGGCCTACTACCATGTGGCAAAAGACCGAGAGGGGATCGCATGACACGGGTGTTGAACGCAGGCCGCAAGGAACCGCTATCCGGGGAAACCCGATCTGCCGTGGTGTTCCTGCATGGCTACGGGGCCAACGGGGCCGACCTTTTGGGGTTGGCGGATCCGCTGGGCGAACACCTGCCAGACACGCTGTTTGTCGCGCCTGACGCGCCCGAAGCCTGTGCCGGCGCGCCGTTCGGGTTCCAGTGGTTCCCGATCCCGTGGATTGACGGCTCCTCTGAGGAGGAATCGATGGCGGGCATGGCCCGCGCGGTCGATGACCTGAACGCGTTTCTTGACGCGTTGATGGTGGATGAGGATCTGCTGCCCGAGCAGGTGGTGCTGTTCGGCTTCAGCCAGGGCACGATGATGGGGCTGCATGTCGCTCCGCGCCGCGAAGACGCCATTGCCGGGATGGTGGCGTTCTCGGGCCGTCTGCTGGCGCCGGAGCTGCTTGCCGACGAGGTGGAAAGCCGCTTCCCGATCCTTCTGGTGCATGGCGATCAGGACGACGTGGTGCCGCCGCAATCTCTGCCGGAAGCAGCCGAGGCTCTGCAGAAAGCGGGCTGGGATGAGGTTTATGCCCATATCATGAAGGGCACGGCACATGGCATCGCGCCGGACGGTCTGTCGGTGGCGCTGGCCTTCATGCGGGACAAATGCAACCTCTGACGCTCTGATCGGCGGTCAGCCTGAGTTCTGCGCGGTCTCGGACAGGTCAAGGAACTCTGGGTAACGGCGCAGGAATTGCGCGTGCGCGTCGGGAAAGCCGTGCGCGAAGTCCCTTAAATGTCCACGACACGCATCCTGCTGTCCCAGCCTGCGGCTGAGCCAGATGCAGCGCACCAGAGGACGTTGATCGTCCGGTGCTTTGTGGTGTTTTTCAAGGAAACCATCATACATCCCGCCCAGATCACGGCTCAGGTGGCAGAGATGGATGTAGAGGTCGAGCAAGCGCTCCCGGTGTCGGCCGGGCGCACGTTCAAGCGCCGCAAGGGCCTCGGCCTTCAGGTCAGGCGCGCCGATATCGAAAGAAAAGCGACTGGCGTTCAGATCGTCGATCAGCCTGTAATACCGCGTCTTGTAGGCGTCGAACGAATAGCTTTCGACCGACGCCGGGCAGGCCGCGGTATATTGCTCGTGATTGGCGTGAACACGCAGGATCGCCTGTGCAATCGCGTCGATATCTCCGGGTGTCACCAGCTCGCCATTCCGGCCCGGCGTGATCAGTTCCCGCGGTCCGTAATCCACGTCGTAGCTGATTACGGGGCAACCGGCGTTCAGCGCTTCAAGAAGGGCAAGACCGAACCCTTCGGTCATGGTCGGCGCGAGTGACAGAAGCGACCGGGCAAAAACACCGGGCGCATCCGAGGTATGGCCCATCAGCTTGACCCGGTCGCCGCAATCATGGTGGTCAATCAATTGCTGCAACCGCGCCTGACCGATGCCGGAGCCGTAGATCAGGTAGTTGGTGCCGGGGATCAGATGCATGACCCTCACAAAGGCCTCGATACACTGGTGGATCGGTTTGCCGGTCAGATCCAGCCGCGACACCGTGCAGATGTGATGGCGGGGGCCTTTGGTGGCGGGGGCAGCATCGACCACATGCGGGATCACGTAGATCGGCGCCGAAGGCGAGGTGTCCCGTTCGAGTTGCCGCTTGTGGACATGGGTGGCCGTGATGATCGCTTCCCCGTCGAAAGCCTGGATCAGGCCGCGCGACCGCGGCACGACCTTGCCCGCCGCATCGCGATGGTCCGCGTGCAGGAACAGGACTTTGCGGGCCGTGATCGGCCGGGACAGATGCGCCGATGTCACTCCGTCGATGAAGACGATGCAATCCTGTGGGAAATACCGCAGCACCAGCGCCCGCTGATGTGCGACCTCATCGGTAAATGTCTGACCCATGCCGAAATCCTCGACATGCACGAAGGCGCGTGTCTCCCGCCGGATGACGCAGCGGGCCTCTCCTTCGACATAGGCGATTTTGTCCACCATTCCATCACCCGACCGGGTGCGGGCCTCGACCAGGGATTGATCCAGATATTTCAGGCGGATGTCTTTGTCGGGGTCGGTCAGGATCTGCCGGATTGTCAGGCGTCCGGCCGCGCTTGGCGCAATGCTGTCCCGCATGACAGGCACGCCGTCCCGAGTGTAGGTGATCCGGAGTTTGGCCCCCATGCTCGAGGTCTGTTCGTCCCATTCCGGCAGAGCGATATCTGGACCTTCTGAGGCAGGCTGGTCGGGGACGCAGATCTCATAGAGCGATCGATGGTCAATCCTAGGATCAAGAACACCCTGTGCCACCAGTTCGGCAAACGCGATCTTCTGATTGCAGTCATGCTGAAGGTTGAGCAGCGTCACCTGCGTATCAGGACGGTCCGCAAGCAGGCACATTCTGCGGAACACCGCGTTGATCTTACCTCCCCCAACGCTCGCGCCCAGACGGGGAACGATGCAGATGATGTGCGTTGAGGTGCGTTCGGGCATCAGAGAGGGCTTTGTGCTGCTCTCCCTTAAGGTGAATTAAGCGCGCCCGCGACGCAATGACTTTTGCTCAGCCGCGCCAGATCCAGCCGCCCCCAAGGATGCGGCTGCCTTCGGTTTCATAGAACACGCAGGCCTGACCCGGTGACACGCCTTCTTCAGGCGTCAGCAGTTCCACCTCTGCGGTGGTGTCCGTCAGGGGCCGGATGATCGCCTCGCGTGGGGGGCGGGTGGAGCGGACCTTGACCGAGACATGCCATTCTTTCTGGCTGGTGAAGGGCGCATCACCCAGCCAGTTGATTTCGCGCACCGGGATGGTGCGGGTGGACAGCATCTCTTTCGGACCGACGATCACCTGCTTGGCGTCCACGTCGAGTCTGACCACATAAAGCGGATCGCTCAGCCCGCCGATGCCCAAGCCCCGGCGCTGACCGATGGTGTAATGGATCACGCCGTGATGCGTGCCCAGCACCCGTCCGTCGGCATGCACGATCTCGCCGGGTTCCGCCGCACCGGGGCGCAGTTTCTCGATCACGCTGGCATAATTGCCGTTCGGCACGAAACAGATGTCCTGGCTGTCGGGCTTGTCCGCCACCTGCAAGCCATAGCGCGACGCTAATTCGCGGGTCGCGTCTTTGGAGGGCAGGTGGCCCAACGGAAAGCGCAGGTAATCAAGCTGTTCCGGCGTGGTCGAGAACAGGAAATAGCTCTGGTCGCGGTTCGCATCGGTCGCGCAATGTAGTTCGGGCCCGTGTTCCCCCATCTTGCGCTGGATGTAATGGCCGGTCGCCATGCAGTCGGCCTCAAGGTCTTTGGCCGTTTCCAGCAGATCCTTGAACTTCACCCGCTCATTGCAGCGGATGCACGGAACCGGCGTTGCGCCGGCAAGGTAGCTGTCGGCAAACTCGTCGATCACCGCATCCTTGAAGATGTTTTCGTAATCCAGAACGTAATGCGGAAAACCCATGTCTTCGGCCACGCGGCGCGCATCGTGGATGTCGATGCCGGCGCAGCACGCGCCTTTCTTGGCCAAAGCTGCGCCATGGTCATAAAGCTGAAGCGTCACGCCGACCACGTCATAGCCTTCCTCGGCCAGTTGCGCGGCCACAACCGAACTGTCCACGCCGCCCGACATCGCCACGACGACACGTGTCTCGGACGGGGGCTTGGCAAATCCAAGCGAATTGAGCTTTGGCGCATCGAGGGCCATTTCGGGTGTCTCCGGGTCGGTCGGGCTGATCGGGCGAAATATAGGTAAATCCGAGACACTCTCAACCCTTGGCTTCACCTCGCATTAAGGCTGGGACGCCCAAAGTGCCGGGCAACACGGAAATCTGGCTTGGAAGGGGCCGCACATGTATCTAAAGAAATCGCACGGCCCCCGCACCGTGACCCTCGCCAATGGGGCGGTCCTGTCGCGCGGGGATCTGCCGCCGCCCAACACATATCGCTGGGTGGCGTCACGCAAGGCCATCGTGGTTGATGCGGTGGTGCACCGTCTCATTACAAAGAAAGAAGCGCTTGAACGGTACGAGTTAAGCGAAGAGGAACTTGAGTCCTGGATCGCCGCGTCAACCCGTCATGGCCGCGAGGCGCTCAAAGCGACTGCAGTGCAACGGTTTCGATGACTGTTGGAATCAACACAATCTATGGTTGAGTTAATTGCGCGTACGCTGCTAACCTTGGGTTAACCTTTTTGAGACAGTCTCCCCACGCCGGAGACTGACATTGCGGAGAAAATTGATGCGTGTACTCTTGGTCGAGGATGACCCGACGACTTCAAAAAGCATCGAATTGATGTTGGGCAATGCCAACCTGAACGTCTATTCCACCGATCTCGGGGAAGAAGGCGTCGATCTGGCCAAGCTGTATGACTACGATCTGATCCTTCTTGATATCAATCTGCCTGACATGAACGGTTTTGACGTGCTGCGGCAGTTGCGCCTTGCGCGGATCGAAACGCCGATCCTGATCCTGTCGGGCAATGACGCCAGTGAAGACAAGATCAAGGGTTTCGGGTTTGGCGCGGACGACTACCTGACCAAACCGTTCCACCGCGAAGAACTGGTCGCGCGGATTCATGCGATTATCAGACGTTCGAAGGGTCACTCCCAGTCGATCATCCGAACCGGCAAGGTAGAGGTCAATCTCGACGCCAAGACCGTTCAGGTGGATGGCAACACGGTGCATCTGACCGGCAAGGAATACCAGATGCTCGAGCTGCTCAGCCTGCGCAAGGGGACCACGCTGACCAAGGAAATGTTCCTCAACCACCTTTACGGCGGGATGGACGAACCCGAACTCAAGATCATTGATGTGTTCATCTGCAAGCTGCGTAAGAAACTCGCGGAAGCCACCGGCGAGGGCAGCCATATCGAAACCGTCTGGGGGCGGGGCTATGTCCTGCGTGATCCGGAGGTTGAGGAAACAGGGCGTCTTGCCATCGGGGCCTGAGGCCCGTCTTGCGCCCCGGCGGTTGGCGGCGGCGCTGGCCTCCCGACCGACCTGACCGGCAGGAAGTCGGGTTTTGCATCGTTTCAAATCTGGACGCTCAGCACCCCCGGGCCTATCACTCTGTCCATCAAGGCAGCCAGCGGGGGGCACATGGCAGAGCAGGAGATCGCGGTCAAAGACCTGTCAGAGGCAGACGCCCGCGTTGAGTTGGAGCGGTTGGCGACGCTGTTGGCAGAAGCCAACACCGCCTATCACACCGAAGACGCGCCCGAGATGCCGGACGCGGAGTATGACCGCCTCAAGCGCCGCAATGCCGAGATCGAGGCCCGTTTTCCGGCGTTGAAACGCGCCGACAGCCCAAGCGAACAGGTCGGCGCTCCGGTTGCCGACGGCTTTGCCAAGGTCCGCCACGAAGTGCGGATGATGTCGCTCTCCAACGCCTTTGAAGACGATGACATCACCAGCTTTGACCAGAGCATCCGGCGCTATCTGGGGCTCTCGGACAGGGACCCGCTGGCTTATACGGCGGAACCCAAGATCGACGGGCTGTCGCTGTCTCTGCGCTACGAGAACGGCAAGCTGGTGCAGGCGGCCACACGAGGCGATGGTGCCACAGGCGAAAACGTCACCGCCAATGCCCGTACCATCGACGACATTCCCGAAACGCTCAGCGGTGCGCCCGAGGTGCTGGAAGTGCGCGGCGAGGTCTATATGAGCCACGCCGATTTCGCGGATCTCAATGAACGGCAGGCCGCGAAGGGCGCCAAGACATTCGCCAACCCGCGCAATGCCGCCGCAGGATCGCTGCGCCAGTTGGATGCGAATATCACCAAGGACCGGCCGCTGCGGTTCTTCGCCTATTCCTGGGGCGCGCTCAGCGCGCCTTTGGCCGACACGCAGATCGGCGCAATCCAACGCCTGCAGGAGCTTGGGTTCCAGACCAACCCGCTGACCGAACGCTGCGACGGCCCCGCCGACATGATCGCGCATTACAAATCCATCGAAGAACAGCGCGCGACGCTCGGCTATGACATCGACGGGGTGGTCTACAAGGTGGATGACCTCGGCTACCAATCCCGCCTTGGCTTCCGCTCCACCACGCCCCGCTGGGCCATCGCGCATAAATTTCCCGCCGAACTCGCCTGGACCCGGCTTGAGGCGATCGATATTCAGGTCGGCCGCACTGGCGCGCTCAGCCCCGTGGCGCGGCTGACCCCCGTCACCGTGGGCGGCGTTGTGGTGTCGAACGCCACGCTCCACAACGAGGATTACATCGCCGGGCGCGACGCCAATGGCGCGCCGATCCGGGGTGGCAAGGACATTCGCGTTGGCGACTGGGTGCAGGTCTACCGCGCCGGAGACGTGATCCCCAAAGTGGCCGATGTCGATCTCGACAAGCGGCCAGATGGCGCGCAACCCTATGAATTTCCGAAACTTTGCCCTGAATGTGGGTCCGAAGCGATCCGCGAGGAGGGCGACGCAGTTCGACGCTGCTCCGGTGGTCTGATCTGCCCGGCGCAGGCGGTGGAAAAGCTCAAGCACTTCGTGTCCCGCGCCGCCTTCGACATTGAAGGTCTGGGCGCAAAACAGGTCGAACAGTTCTACAATGACGGCTGGATCAAGGAACCCGCCGACATTTTCACGCTGAAAGACCGCTATGGCAGTGGCCTCCAGCAACTTAAGAACCGCGAGGGGTGGGGCGAGAAATCGGCTCAGAACCTCTTCGATGCCATCGACGAAAAGCGTACCATCCCACTGGGACGTCTCATTTTTTCCCTCGGAATTCGACATGTGGGCGAAGTGGTCGCCAACCTGCTCGCGCGATCCTATGGCACGTGGGATGCGTTTCAGTCGGCAATCGACGCAGCCCATGACCCTGAGGGCGAGGCCTGGGTCGGCCTGATCGGCATCGACGGCATCGGCACGGTGGTTGCCAACTCATTGGTGCACAGCTTTGCACAGGAGGCCGAACGCGCCTCGATTGACCGCTTGGTGGCGCATCTGACGGTACAAGAGGCCGAACGCCCCCGCACCGAAGGCAGCCCGGTTGCGGGCAAAACCGTTGTCTTCACCGGCACGCTCGAACGCATGACGCGGGCCGAGGCCAAGGCGCGGGCGGAATCTCTGGGGGCCAAGGTGTCTGGCTCCGTGTCCGCCAAAACCGACCTGCTCGTCGCCGGGCCGGGGGCCGGGTCGAAAGAAACCAAGGCGCGGGATCTGGGGGTCGAGATCATCGACGAAGACGGCTGGTTCAAACTGATCGAGGGCGCATGAGCGGGAGGCCGGAAATCCTGTTTCCGCTCTTTGGCGAACTGAGCGGGCTCAAGGGCGTCGGCCCGAAAACCGCAGACACGCTCGGCCAGATCGGCATCGAGGTGCCGCGCGACCTGCTTTATACGCTGCCGCATTCGGTGGTGGATCGTCGTCTGCGCGACACGGTGAACGGGGCGGATCTGCCAGCGACCCTGACGGTCGAGGTGCAGATCGGCCAACATCGCCCGCCGCGCAACAAGGGCGGCGCGTACCGGGTGCAGGTGGAGGATTCGAGGACCGCGTTCCAGATCGTCTTTTTCCACGCACGTGGTGATTACGTTGCGAAAATCCTGCCTTTCGGTGCGCGGCGGATCGTGTCGGGCAAGGTCGAGTTTTTTGACGGCATGGCGCAGATGGTGCATCCCGACCACGTGCTGATGCCGGATGAGGCGGACAGCCTTCTTCCGTTCGAGCCGGTCTATCCACTGACTGCCGGGGTCACGCAGAAAACGATGGTCAAGGCAGCAACTGACGCGCTGTCCCGTGCGCCGGACCTGCCGGAATGGATCGACCCGCGTCTGATGGAGCGTGAAGACTGGCCCAGCTGGCATGCTGCGATGGAGATGGCACATGCGCCGCAGGGCACGGGCGCGCTGTCGTTTGACAGCCCGGCGCGGCGGCGTTTGGCCTATGACGAGCTCCTGGCGCATCAGTTGACGCTGGCGTTGGCCCGTGCGCAGCGGCGGGCGAAGCCGGGGATCGTGACCGAAGGCAATGGCACGCTGCGGCACAAGGTGCTGACGGCGCTGCCCTATCGTCCGACCGGTGCTCAGATGAGTGCGATTGACGAAATCACCGATGACATGGCCAGCCCGCACCGGATGAACCGGCTGTTGCAGGGCGATGTCGGCGCGGGCAAGACGCTGGTGGCGTTCATGGCGCTGCTCACGGCGGTCGAGGCAGGCGGGCAGGGCGTGATGATGGCCCCGACCGAAATCCTTGCGCGTCAGCATCTTGAGGGGTTGCAGCCTTTGGCCGAGGATGCGGGCGTCGTGCTTGAACTGCTCACGGGGCGCGACAAGGGAGCGGAGCGCAAAGCCAAGCTGGCGGCGCTGGCGCGGGGCGACATTCAGATCCTCGTGGGCACCCATGCGGTGTTCCAGAAAGACGTGGAATTCGCCGATCTGCGGCTGGCGATCATCGACGAGCAGCACCGCTTTGGCGTGCGGCAGCGGCTGGAGCTGGGGCGCAAGGGAATGGCGGTCGATGTGCTGGTGATGACCGCAACGCCGATCCCGCGTTCCTTGGCGCTTGCTCAATATGGCGACATGGATGTGTCGATCCTCGATGAAAAACCGCCCGGACGCACGCCTGTGAAGACCGCGCTCCTCTCCAATGAACGCATGGACGAGGTGATCGAACATCTGCGCAAGGCGGTGGCCGAGGGGCGGCAGGCCTATTGGGTCTGCCCCCTCGTGGATGAAAGCGAGG
Organism: Marivita geojedonensis; assembly: GCF_002115805.1. Taxonomy (GTDB): domain Bacteria; phylum Pseudomonadota; class Alphaproteobacteria; order Rhodobacterales; family Rhodobacteraceae; genus Marivita; species Marivita geojedonensis. The sequence goes on from NZ_JFKC01000003.1 coordinate 283,480, forward strand.
TGTCCGATCTGACGGCAGCGGAAGAGCGGTTCAAACGCCTGCGCGCGATGCTGGGCGAAGGGGTGGTCGGGTTGGTGCATGGCCAGATGCCACCCGCTGAGAAAGACGCGGCGATGGCGCGGTTTGTTTCGGGACAGACCGGCGTGCTGGTGGCGACCACCGTTATCGAAGTGGGCGTCAACGTGCCCAACGCCTCGATCATGGTGATCGAACGGGCCGAAATCTTTGGCCTTGCCCAACTGCACCAGCTCAGGGGCCGCGTCGGACGCGGGGCGGCGGCCTCGACCTGCCTGCTGCTCTACCAGCCGCCGCTGTCAGAGACCGGAATGAAACGCCTCACCACGTTGCGCGAGACCGAGGACGGGTTCCGCATATCCGAGGTCGATCTGGAGATGCGCGGGGCGGGTGACGTTCTGGGCACAGCGCAATCGGGACTGCCGAGGTTCCGGATTGCCGATCTGGAACGGCAGGCGAGCCTGATGGCGATGGCGCAGGACGATGCGCGCAAGCTGCTCTTGGATGATCCGAGCCTGACATCGGAGCGTGGAAAAGCAGCGCGGGCGCTGCTGTATCTGATGAAACAGGATCAGGCGATTCAGCTTATTTCGGTGGGTTAACCGCTTTTGTTCCCAAATGTTCTCATAAAGTTCTTTACAGGCCGTAAAGAATATGAGAACAAAGGGGCAACAAGGAGGACTTAACCATGATGCAGCGGATCAAAATCTCGTTCCACGCCGCCAGGGCCCAGACCAACACGGCGCTTCTTCAGGATGCGCTTGGGGCCATGTCGCTGGTTGTGATGCTGGTTGCGGCGCTGCATCTGCCGGTGCTCGTCTGATCTGTTACCTTTTTTGCCTGCGTGTTTCTGCCTGACGGCTCCGCATCCTGTCCCAACTGATGCACCTGTCCCAGAAGGTTGCCTGCCTTCACCGTCCTGATGGCCCCCAACGAACGCGCGACTTTCCCGCCGCCTTCAGTTTCTGGAGTGCGGCGGTTTTTTTATCAGATGGTAAAATTTCTGAAATCAGGCGCTTTGCGTTTCCGCCAGTTGCGCCACGGCATCCGATGCCGCTTCGAGCGTCAGCAGGATCGAGGCATGGCGGTTCTTGAACGCCACCGCCGGGCGCAGCACTTCCAGCCCGTCGAATGGAGCGGAGGGGGTGGGGCCGTCTTCCTTGAGCATGGTGCGCAATTCGTCACGCGCCTGGACGATCTGTGCGGGCGTGGTGCCGATGATCGCGCCACCGACAACGGACGCGGCGGCCTGACCCAGCGCACAGGCTTTGACATCCTGACCGTAGGCCGCGACGGTGCCGTTCTCCAGCGTCAGATCCACCGTCACGGTCGACCCGCAGAGCGGCGAGCGTTTCTTGACTGTCGCTCCGGGTGCATCAAGCCGGGTGTGGTGCGGAATATCCGCAGCCAGTGCGAGGATTTTGCCAGAATACAGCTTGATCAGATCCGTGTCGCCCGACATGGCTTTTCCTTTCGACGTTCCCCCCATAGATAGGGGACCATCCGGCAGATGCAAAAAGGTTTTTCCCGATGCGCTTTGATCCTGCGACTTTGGTCTATAACGAGGCGGGCCTGATCCCGGCGATTGCACAGGACGCGTCAAGCGGTGAGGTGCTGATGATGGCGTGGATGAACGCCGAGGCCGTGGCCAAAACGCTTGAGACCGGGAAGGTGACCTATTGGTCGCGCTCGCGGCAGGCGTTCTGGGTCAAAGGCGAAAGCTCGGGCCATGTGCAGGAGCTGGTGGCGCTGCGCTTGGATTGCGACCGGGACTGCCTGCTGGTGACGGTGAACCAGACTGGTCCCTCCTGTCACACGAACCGGCGGTCGTGTTTCTACACCGAAGTCCAGGACGGTTCGGAAGTGGAGATCATGGCGCCGGTCGAGGCGTAAGAATGGGGGCGCTGCCCCCATACCCCCGGAGTTTATCTGGCAAGATGAAGATCAGCCGGTGGCCAGGCCCACCATCTCGCGGATGTCCTGCGGCGTTGCCCCTTCTGATCGGTAGAGTGCAATGGCGCGGGCGTCGTCGCGTTTGGCGAGGCGTTTGCCTGTCTCGTCGCGGATCAGGCGGTGGTGGTGATAGGTGGGGGTCGGCAGCCCCAGCAGCGTTTGCAGCAGAACGTGGATCGGTGTGGCGGTGGCAAGGTCTTCGCCGCGGATCACGTGGGTGATGCCCTGTGCCGCGTCATCGACCACGACACTCAGGTGATATGCGGCGGTTTTGTTGTCGCGACGGGCCAGAACGATGTCGCCGACCTCTTCCGTGAGATGTGCACGCGTTAACGTTAATGCGGGGTGAACGCCGGTCTCGGTGTATTGGGGCAGCGTATTGAGGTGGTCCACAGCTCGGGCCATGTGAAGGCGGACGGCATCCATGTCGGAGCGATCGGACCACGCGCGGTGGCGGCATGTGCCGGGGTAGATCAGCCCGTCGGGCCCGTGCATCGGTGCGCCTTCCTGCGGGGCGGAGGCGGCGCGGCGGATGTCGCCGCGCGTGCAGGAACACGGGTAAAGCAGTCCCATCTCTCCCAATCGCTCAAGCACAGTCTCATAAGCGGCGGTGTTGTCGGACTGGCGGAGCACCGGGGTTTCCCAGCTCAGGCCAATCCAGGCAAGATCGTCGTAGATCTGTGCCTCGAACGCGGGGGTGCAACGGGCGGTGTCGGTGTCTTCGATCCTGAGCAGGAAACGACCACCTGCCTGCTGCGCCATGTCAAAGGCGAGAAGCGCGGAATAGGCATGGCCCAGATGCAACTGTCCCGTTGGGCTGGGAGCGAAACGTGTTGTGAAGGTCACGTTTTTTCAAGCACGTAGACGGCGGAGTTGATGTTGCGGGCGGGCAGGTGCGGTCCGTAGTCCCGGTTGATCATCCGCAGGGTGCCGTCTGCCACCAGAGCTGTGACCCGGTTTTCAAAGGCGGGGTCTTCCAGCGTGTGATCGTTGAACGAAAAACACACCAAGCCACCCGGCACGAGAGCTGCGCAAAGCTGATCCAGAACGCTCAGGGGGGCCGCGCCGGAACCGATCACGCCGATCGCGGTGATGGCGGTATAGGTGCCGGCGTCGCCGGGAGGTGGATCGCCTGCGTCGATCACCGTCAGGCTGCGGTAGAGCGACTTGTCTTTTGCCTTCGCCAGCATGTCGGGTGACAGATCGACGCCATCGATGCAGGTGAAACCAGCCTGACGCAGCGCGATCCCGGACAAACCCGTGCCGCAGCCGAAATCGAGGATTGGAGCGTCTTTATCGGGCAGGGCGGCGGACAGCGCCTCGGCACAGCGTTTTGGCGTGGCATAGCCGTTTTCGGCGATCTCGGCCTCGTAGCTTTCGGACCACGCGTCATAGAGTGCTCGGGTCTCTTCCGCGCCCTTCACATCATAAACTTTGTCGAGGTAGGACTTGCTCATGGGCAGAGCATAGTCATTCCGCGGCAGAGGCGTCCAGCGTTTCGGATTGTGCGGCGAGCCAGTCGCTCCAGGCCACCTTTGCGCGGTCTGTATAGGCCTTGTAGCGGTCCTTGCGGCCGCGGCGTCCGCCTTTGAGTCCATCGACCGGACGGAAGAGGCCGAAATTGACGTTCATCGGCTGGAAAGTCTTGGCATCGGCCCCGCCGGTGATGTGGTGGATCAACGCGCCATGGGCGCTGTCCTGCGGCACTGTGGGGATCGGAGTGCCGGTGATCTCGGCGGCCGCCATGCGACCCGCGAGGAGGCCCATTGCGGCGGATTCGACATAGCCTTCAACACCCGTGACCTGTCCGGCAAAGCGGATATTGGGCCGGGAGCGCAGGCGCATCTGGTCATCAAGCAGCGTCGGGCTGTTGAGGAAGGTGTTGCGGTGGATGCCGCCAAGACGCGCGAAGCTTGCGTTCTCAAGTCCGGGAATCATCCTGAAAACAACGGTTTGCGCGCCGTACTTCATTTTGGTCTGGAAGCCGACGATGTTGTAGAGCGTCCCCAAGGCATTGTCGCGGCGCAGCTGGACCACGGCCCATGGTTTCACGTCGGGTTGGTGCGGGTTACTCAGGCCCACAGGCTTCATCGGGCCGTGGCGCAGGGTTTCACGGCCCCGCTCGGCCATCACCTCGATCGGCAGGCAGCCGTCGAAGTAGCCTGCGGTCTCGCCTTCGTGGAACTCGGTCTTATCGGCGGCCAGAAGCGCGTCGATGAAAGCTTCGTATTGGTCCTTGTCCATCGGGCAGTTGATATAGGCGCGCTGTTCTTCCTCGGTTTCGCCCTTGTCATAGCGCGACTGGAGCCACGCTTTGCTCATGTCGATGCTGTCGAAATAGATGATGGGGGCAATGGCGTCGAAGAAGGCCAGCCGGTCGGTGCCGGTCTCAGACTGGATCGCCTGACCCAAGGCCGCGCTCGTCAGTGGGCCGGTGGCGAAGATCCAATGGCCTTCGGAGGGAAGTTCTTTGATTTCTTCGTGGCTTACGCGGACATTTTCATGTGCTCGAAGACGTGCTGTGATTTCGGCGCTGAAGGCATCGCGGTCGACGGCCAAAGCACCCCCGGCGGGCAGACGGTGCTGATGCGCGGTACTGATGATCAGACCACCCGCTTCGCGCATTTCCCAGTGCAGCAGGCCCACGGCGTTCTGTTCGTGATCGTCCGACCGGAACGAGTTGGAGCACACCATCTCGCCCAGATCGCCGGTCTTGTGGGCGAAGGTTTCGACCTTGGGGCGCATTTCGTGGATCACGACGCGCACGCCCCGGTTTGCGGCCTGCCAGGCAGCTTCGGATCCGGCCATGCCGCCGCCAACGATGTGGAGTTCCTGTGTCATGAGGCGCGATGTAATCCGTCGCTGGGGGTTTGTCACGTCACTGATCGGGGGCAATCAGGCCCAATCCGCGCAGGTAGACGCCGATTGCGGATTCCAGCAGTTCCTCGGGGGGGAACGGCGAGGTCGTTCCGGGAGAGTTCCGCGCAAAGAGTTCGACCACGCCGTGGCTCAGCGCCCAGATATGGGCGGAGAACATGGAGGCGGGCGGGCGCTTTTCTGGGGGAATGTGCTGCGACAGATCTTCTGCGGCGCGTTCAAGCACTGACCGGGCGCGAGCCGAGACTGCAGCCAGTTCCGGCGTGCGGTTCACCGAGATGCCACTTTCAAACATTGCAATATAGTGACCGGGGTATTTTCGCGCAAAAGCTAAATATGCGCGGCCTGTCGCCTCGAAGGCAGCCAAGGCCGAGGGTTGGCCGCTGTCATAGGCGTATTGCATCACATCGGCGAAAATCTCGTAGCCCTGAAGCGCCGCTTCGGCGATCAGGTCTTCGCGGCCTTCGAAATGGCGGTAGACGGCGGCGGGGGTGACGCCCGCCTGTTTGGCGGCTTCCGAGAGGGTAAAGCCGGTCGGGCCCTTCTCGGTGATCAGCTCGAGAGCTGCATCAACGAGGGCCTGCCGCAGATTGCCGTGATGGTAGCCGCGTTTAGCCATCCCAGATGTCCGGCCCACCGCAGACTTTCGGATCGGTCTTGCCCAAGGCCTTCACGTCCTTGCGGGCATAGTCCAATTGGGTCAGCACGCTCCGGATGGCATTGATCCGCGCGCGGCGCTTGTCATCGGAGCGGATCACGGTCCAGGGGGCGTGATCGCTGTGGCTTTTTGCAAAGGTTTCGCGGATGGCATCGCTGTAGGCGTCCCAGCGCTTGAGGCCTTCCACGTCAATCCAGCTGAGTTTCCACTGCTTGAGCGGGTCACTTTCGCGCGACAGGAAACGACGGAGCTGTTCGCCACGGCCGACATTGAGCCAGATCTTGAAGAGCTTGATCCCGTCATCGACCAGCATCTTTTCGAAATCGGGCACCTGGGTGAAGAAATGCATTCTTTGTTCCGGTGTGCAGAACCCGAAGACATGTTCGACCACCGCGCGGTTGTACCAGCTGCGGTCAAAGAACGTGATTTCCCCCGCCGAGGGAAGATGGTCGACATAGCGCTGGAAGTACCATTGGGTCGCCTCGGTCTCGGTCGGCTTTGACAGGGCGACCACCCGCGCGCCACGGGGATTAAGATTTTCCCGGAAGCGTTTGATTGTTCCGCCTTTTCCGGCTGCGTCACGACCTTCGAAAACGATGGCGACCCGCGCTCCGCTTTCCTTGGCCCAGGTCTGCATCTTGACCAGTTCGATCTGAAGCGCGGCAAGGTCCTTTTCATACGCCTTGCGCGGCATACGGTCGGAATACGGGTAGTCGGGCGTGATGATGTCGCCTTTTTCCGCGCGCTTGATTGCATTGCGCACGTCATCCGGCGCGGTGTCGTTGAAAAAGGCGCTGATCGCACCGTCAAAAGGAAGGTCCATGCCGGGCCCTTTCTGTCATCTGCTCTGACAGGAATATGGGATGTTAATGCGATTAACGCAAACCCGCACGTTGCGCCGCGCGGTCAATTGCAGCAATGACCTCGGGTTCGGCGGCGTGCTGCGGCATGTGGCCGATCCCTTCCAGAATGGTCAGGTTGGCGCCCTCGATCTGTTGCGAGAGGGGGATTGAGTGAATGGTCAGCCCAACGGTGGTATCGGCATCGCCATGCACGATCTCGGTGGGCACGGTGATGGTGCCATAGCGGGTGTGCAGGGCTTTGATTTCATCCAGCAGATTGGCGCGCTGCATGGCGTTGGCGCGCATCGTGTCGCGGCGCAGCGTGAGCGGCGCACCGATGTATTCGGCATATCCCTCTGGCTCTTTCTGGGGCGCGAACACGTCTTCGATGGCGCGGTCAATCACCGGATTGGGCACGAAAGCCGTCAGCGCCGGTACGACGAGCGCGCTGCCAAGATCGCTGGAGGTGACCTTGTAGTAAAGGCTCAGATCGCTGGTCCATGGGTTCGAAGCGGCGGCGAGCAGGATCAGGGCCGAAACGCTGTCTGGGCGTTCAACAGCCCAGGCCAGCGCTACGGCGCCACCGTAGCTTTGACCCAGAACCATCGGATTTTGCAGGCCAAGTTGCTCTGACGCGTCTGCCAGTAGACGCGCCTGTTCGATCAGAGTGGTGCCATGCGGATTGACCCGTTCGGTGTATCCAAGCCCCGGCCGGTCGAATGCGGTGACGCGGTAGCGGTCCGCGAGTTTATCGACCAGCGAGAAGGTGAAATCACGCAGGTTGCCGCTCGCCCCGTGGATCAGGACGATATCGGGGCCGGACCCTTTGGTGACATAATGAACCCGCGTCCCATTGACCGTCAGGAAGTCGCCCTGCGGCGGGAATCGCTTTTCTGCCTGCGCTTCCCGATAGCCTGCCGTACAGGCCGTTGTCAGCACCAGGGCGGCTGCACATGCAAGCAGCACGCCGAACCCCTTTAACGCCAAACCGGTCTCCTAGCGGTTGCGCAGATCCGTGCTTGAGGCGCCGATCTGCTCCATGTCGAATGGAGTCGTTAGATAGATCTCTGACACCCAGTTGCCATAGAGAAGATGCGCATGGCTGCGCCAGCGGTTCTGTGGCGTGCGGCTTGGGTCGTTGTCCGGATAGTAGTTCGCCGGCACGTTGATCGGCGTGCCATTTGCGATATCGCGGTCGTACTCGTCCTTCAGCGTGCCACTGTCGTATTCGAAGTGGTTGAACACATAGAGCGCCCGGTGCGTTGGATCCTCGACAAGGCACGGACCGGTTTCGTCGCTGTCGATCAGGATCGGCAGGCCGGCTTTTTCCACGTCTTCGCGACGGATCTCGGTCCAGCGGCTGACCGGGATCACCATGTCGTCCGAGAAGCCCCGCAGATAGGGCGAGGCTGGCGCAAGGTTGCGGTGCCGGATGCATCCGAACGCTTTGTGCGGCAGCTCGATCTTGGGCACCCCATGGAAATGATGAATCATCGCCATACCGCCCCAGCAGACGCCGAAGGTGGAATGCACATGGGTCTGGGTCCAGTTCATTACTTGGGTTAATTCTTCCCAGTAAGTCACTTCTTCATATGGCAAATGTTCAATCGGCGCGCCGGTGATGATCAGCCCGTCGAACTTTTCTCCACTGTCTGCCACTTCCGCGAATGGGCGGTAGAAGCTTTCCATATGCTCGGCCGCAGTGTTGCGTGTCTGATGCTCGGACATGCGGATCAGGTTGAATTCAATCTGCAGGGGCGTGGCGCCGATCAGCCGGGCGAACTGGTTTTCCGTCTGGATCTTCTTGGGCATGAGGTTGAGCAACGCTATGCGCAACGGACGAATATCCTGCTGGCTGGCAAGCTCATCGGGGATGACCATCACGCCCTCGCGCTTGAGAACGTCATATGCGGGCAGGTTGTTGGGCAGTTTGATCGGCATGTCTTACTGTCTTTTCTGGTCCAGCGCGCTTGCGATCAACGCGTCGAAATTGTGTGGCGTGGCATCCGCCATCAGGTCATGCGCGTCGATGGTGACGCCCCAGCGGTCCGCCATCATCTGGTATCGCGGCTGACGATGTGCAAGAGCCTGAGCGTAGGTCCAACGGATAAACGCATTGGGATCAACTTCGTCTTCCTTGACGTTGTTTTCCCGCAGATATTCGGTCCAGACCCGATCAAGGAACTCGGGTTGGTACGCCATGGGTTTCGGCGCCTTGTCGAAACGCCGGATCAGCTCCTGGGTGTGGGCCTCGTCGCCCTTGATCCAGACCAGAAGCGCGTGTTTTGACAATTCCGCCAGGATCGGATCGTTCGGGTCTTCAGGATCGACCCATTCGCAGATCGAACCGCCGGTGTCACAGACAAAGTGCGGATAGCCATAGAGGTCGAGTGCGCGGTCGATGAAGTACCCGGTATCGAGCAGCGCAGCCATCTCGGCACGGCGGAACTGATCCTGCCGTTTGCGGTATTCGTCGATCGGCACACCACCGCGCGCGGGATTTCCCGGTTTTCCCAGATAGGCCGAGACCGGTGCGAGGTTGTGAAAGCTGAGATTGGTGCCGATGTAGATCGAATCCGACATCAGCAGCTCGCGCAGAAACGGCACCTTCATCGCCTCGCGCTTGGCATTGTCCGCGATGTATTCGCCCATGTAACGCGTGCCGATGCGGTAATCGATGGAATAGTGAAACCACTCGCCTGTGTCGCGCAGCAGGTTCGACATATGGGTCTTCCCCAGACCCGACATGGCAAACAGCACAACCCGTTTGTGCGGCGCGTTGAGCCAGTCCTGTCCTGAAGCGTAGATCATCGCGCTGTCCCGTTTCGCATATTCCGTCGTCTGGGATTAGCGATGCGGCACCGGGGCGTCAAACGGTTGTAAGTCAGCTGGGCGGACAGGTGTCACGAAAAACCCCGCCAGACGGTGCCTGACGGGGTTTGTTTCTTGGAACGTCTCTACCGATCAGAAGTCGACGGTGAGCGACACGCCCATACCAAGGGCAGTGTTGTCTTCGAACTTCACGCCGGATGCGTCTTCGGCTTCGCCGATCCAGACGTATTCCAGACCACCGCGCAGGGTCATGTTGTCCATCTTGTACTGGCCGCCGACGCCGAGGCTCACAAAGCCGTCACGCGGGGCAAGGCGGGACACGGTGTCACCGTTCTGCGCCTCGTAGGACACCTGAACAAAGACCGAAAGGTCTTCGGTGAAGGCGCGGCCAACCCCGAGCTTCCACGTGGTCCGGTCGTTTTCAAAGCTGGTGACGTTGCCGCCGGTCGCGGCTTCGTATTCCGGAGTGCGGACTTCCCACTTGGACCACTCGACCCATTTCACCTGACCAAACAGCAGGGTGCCCGGTGCAATGCCGGTCTGGAAATCGAGAGCCACCGCCTGCGGCATGGTCACCTTCGTGTCACCGCCGGTTGCGTCGACGCCGAGACCTGCAAGGGTTTCGGACGTGCTGAACGTGTGGGTGATCTCACTCTGCCAGGACAGGGCAACCCGCAGCGCAATGTCCGGGATTTCATAGGCAACACCAAGGATCGCACCCCAGTCACCCACGCGGCGGCCACTGGCGTTGTATTCCATCGACGTGCCGAAGTCCTGCGCGGCAGCGCCAAGCGTCTGTGCCTGCACGCCAAGCGCCTGCGCCTGAGCGCCAAGGGCCTGTGCCTGTGCGCCAAGCTCCTGTGCGGCGGCCAGATCACCGGCCGCACCTGCTGCCTGCGCCTGCGCACCCAGCGCCTGCGCCTCGGCACCCAGTGCCTGCGCCTGAGCGCCCAACCCCTGTGCGTTGCGGCCAACCGCGCTGCGAACGAGCAGATCCGGAATCGTGATGTCCGCCTCGCTTTCGACATAGCGCGCGCCGCCGAAGACCGAAACGCGGTCCGTGACGCGGTACTTGCCGACGAGGGCAACCTGGTCGCTGTCCCAGTCTGCGGTCAGACCGGAATAGATGCCCTGCGTGTATTCCGCGCCGGCGCCATACGGGTTGTTCACGTACATGCCGAAGGTCAGCTTTTCGGTGAAGTCGTTTTTGTACGCCAGACCGTAGTTGCTGTAGTCGGTCAGCATGTTGCCGGTGCTGTCTTCACCGCCGCCAGCAGCGGTCAGTTCCGGTGTATACGTACCCGACAGTTCCGGCATCACGTGCGAAAAGCTGAGCTGCAGCTGGTCGTTCCGTGTGAACAGGAAGCCGTAATCGTTGTTCGAACGCTCGATACCGCCCGCATGTGCCGCGCCTGCAGCGGCGGCAAGCGCTGCTGCGCTTGTCATAATTCTTGTCATAGGACCCTCATCCCTAGGAAGTTCGTTGTCTCCTCGTCCCGCAGAGGTACAGAACCGCTGTTCGAACGGTCAATTTTAACCGTACGTCACCTCAACGGTTTTGCCGCAGCGTCACAAAGCTGCTACGAGCGCGTGCTGGACCAGATATTGTAGTAGTTCGCGCCAAATATCAGCGCCGCACCCAAAAGAACGAACGGATCCAGCGGTTCTGCGTAAAGCAGCATCCCGACAATCGCGATCACCGGCAGGCGGGTGAAGTCGATGGGCATCACAATTGTCGCCGGGGCCAGTGAAAGAGCCGTGGTCAGACAGAAATGCGCCACAAGACCGGCAATCGCGATCACCACGACCCACGGCAGATTTGCGGCTGTTGGCAGGGCAATGTCACCGTCGAATCCGGCAAAGCCCAGTCCCAGCGCCGCCTGCATCACCGTCAGGTAGAACAGGATGCAGGTGATGGTTTCCGTGCGGGTCAGCTTGCGGGTGAACACCGCGGATCCGGCAAAGCCGATGGCGGCGAGTGCCGCCGTGACCAGACCAATGTGAAACGTGTCCGGGCTGGGGCGGGTGACGACAAGGATGCCGATAAATCCGATCACGGCGGCGATGGCCTGCGATTTGGTCAACCGTTCGCCCAGAATGAACGGCGCCATCAGCATCACCCAGAGCGGCGAGGTGAACTCGAGCGCAAAGACCTGTGCCAGAGGGATCACGGTGATCGAATAGAACCACAGGTTCTGTCCGGCAAAATGGCTGACATTGCGGATGAAATGCAGGCCGAGTTTCTGCGCACGCACTTGCTGCAATGTGCCGGCAAGACTGGCGACGGTGATGACGATGACCATCCCGATCAGGCTGCGATACATCATGATCTCGAACGTATCGAGGTCGAGGCTCACAGCCCGGCCCGCAATCGCCATCGACGTGAACGACACGATTGCGCCGATCATCCAGAGGCAGGCCCGGATCGTCGGGGACAGCGTCATACGGGCCGGCCCGGAATATCGTGGCGCATGGAGGTCATTCAGTCACGCGGCAGGTGGCAACAGCCGGACAGGAACCGCCGCTGGCCCGGCGCGATCAACTGCATGGTGATGGTCCACCCGTAGGAGCGGTCGCTCATGCCGTCAGAACAGGCCGCGCCCGAGATCGTGGCTTCGATCACGCGATTGTCTTCGGTCGCCAGAGTGACAAGCGCGGGACTGCCCAGACGGCCTTCGGCGGTGACGATGCTGTCAAAGGCGAAGTCGGTGTCGCCATCCACGGGATGCGAATAGCGGGCGTCTTCGCCATAAAGACCCAGCGCCCAGAACGGCTCAGTCCCGCCGCAGATCAGGCCTTGGGGCAGGGTCGTGTCGCCCAGCGTGGGAACCTCATCGCTGGTCAGGAAGCGGGTGGAGACCCAGCCATCCCGTTCGTTCAGCGCGATGCGGGCCCAATTGCCGGTCGGGTCAAACTCAAAGGCTTCGATCCGGCGGGCATCATGGGCCAGGTCGCCGATATCCGCACTGCTGGCGGACGGTTCGGCGCGCACGTTCAGAACGTCAGTCGCAGCAACCCCGATCACGCGGTGATACGACGGCTCTGCCTGCAAAACAGCAGGCAGCGCCAGCAGCGCGGCGATCAGGGAGATGCGTATCATTCCCATTCGATCGTTCCCGGCGGCTTCGATGTGATGTCATAGGTGACGCGGTTGATGCCCTTGACCTCGTTGATGATCCGGGTGGCGGTTTCACCAAGGAATTCATGGCTGAACGGGTAGTAATCCGCCGTCATGCCATCCACAGAGGTCACGGCGCGCAGGGCGCAGGCGTAATCATATGTACGGCCATCACCCATCACACCCACGGTGCGCACTGGCAGAATGGCGACAAAGGCCTGCCAGATCTCGTCGTAGAGCCCATGCTTGCGAATCTGGTCGATATAGACCGCATCCGCCTTGCGCAGGATCTCGAGCTTTTCGCGGGTGATCTCGCCGGGACAGCGGATCGCCAGGCCGGGGCCGGGGAAGGGGTGGCGACCGATAAAGCTGTCGGGCAGGCCCAGTTCGCGGCCAAGCTCGCGCACTTCGTCCTTGAAAAGCTCGCGCAGCGGTTCGACCAGCTTGAGCCCCATCTTTTCCGGCAGGCCGCCGACATTGTGGTGGCTTTTGATGGTGACGGAGGGGCCGCCGCTGAAGCTGACCGACTCGATCACGTCCGGGTAAAGCGTGCCCTGCGCGAGGAACTCTGCGCCTTCGATCTGGTTGGCGTATTTCTGGAACACGTCGATGAAGAGTCGGCCAATGATCTTTCTCTTGGTTTCAGGGTCGCTTTGGCCGTCCAACTCGTTCAGAAACAGCTCTTGTTCCTGCGCGTGGATCACCTGCAGGTTCATGTGGTCGCGGAACATGGCGACAACTTCTTCGCCCTCGTTCAAACGCAGCAGACCGTGATCCACAAACACGCAGGTCAGCTGATCGCCAATTGCGTCATGCAGCAGGGCTGCGGCAACCGAACTATCGACACCGCCGGACAGGCCGCAGATCACCTTCTTGTCGCCGACCTGTTCCTTGATTTTACGGATCGCTTCTTCGCGGTAGGCACCCATCGTCCAGTCACCGGTGAAGCCGGCAAGTTGGACGAAATTCTGGTAGAGAGTCTTTCCGTTCGGCGTGTGGTGCACTTCGGGGTGGAACTGCACGGCGTAGAACCGGCGGTCGGTGTCGGCGGTGATCGCGAAGGGCGCGCCGGGAGATGTGCCCAGAACGTCAAAATCCGGAGCAATTTCAGACACATGGTCGCCGTGGCTCATCCAGACCTGTTCGCGGCCCGTGCCATCCATGAACCAGCCGCTCAGCAGATCGCTGCGGGTGTCCGTCGGGGTGACATAGGCGCGGCCAAATTCGGCTGTCGCACGTTCGCCGGCTTCGACCTTGCCACCCAGATCCTGCATCATCACCTGCTGGCCGTAGCAGATTCCAAGGATCGGCACGCCCATCTCATAGGCCTTTTTCGGCGGGCGCGGGCTGCCCTCGCGCATCACGCTGTCCGGGCCACCGGAGAAGATGATCGCCTTGGGGGCAAAATCGGTCAGGAAATCATCCGTCACGTTCTGATAGGGATGGATTTCGCAATAGACATTCAGCTCGCGCAGGCGACGCGCAATCAGCTGCGTGACCTGGCTGCCGAAGTCGATGATGAGGAGGCGGTCGTGTTCTGTCGTGCTCATGGCTCCTGATAGGCAGAGCCATGGGGAATGGCAATATTGCCAATCGGCTTTGTGCGCCAACCGCCGCATTCCGTGCCCCGGTGCCAAGTCAGCCGGGCGGAGGGCTGCTCAAAGAATAAGAGCGACCCCATCGATGAGGCTCGACCCGACATACGGCCCGAATACGCCCGCCGCGCGGATCAGGGATTCAAGCGAACCGCGACTGTGCGGATCGGGCGCTGGTGGTCTCAGTCGATCAACACGTTGATCAGCGTCGCCCCCACGATCCAGATCGCAAGCGCGAGAAACAGCGCGATCCCCATGCCGTAGAGCCCGCCCAGCACACTGCCGAGAATGGCCACCACGCCCAAACCTCCGATCAGCCCCATCAACGGAGTCTTCTTGCGTTTCCAGTCCATGACGTCCTCCTTGGGCGGGATCGTATGGCGTCGCCCAAGTCGCGTCTTTGATCTGGCGCATCCCGGAATGTCGCTTTCGCAACGCACAGGACGCAATCTGTCCCTGACGGCTCCCGGTCTCATACTATGGAGTGTGCACGCAGCCGCAGGGCGGCACCATTTTTTCCCGCAGGAGGGCAGTCATGGCAGAAGCAGCAACACGCAAACGGACCCGGGGTGGTGGCGGTGCCGCGCGGCGGGCCGAGCGCACGGCGGTTTCTGTAGAGACCGCCAAATTCATTCAGCGGAACATTCCGAATTTCGAGATCCTGTCCGAAGAAGCACTGGAGATCATCGAGACCAATGCGGAGACCGTACTGGAAGAGATCGGCGTCGCATTCGTCAATAACCCGGCTGCGCTGGACCGCTGGCGCGACGCCGGGGCCGATGTGACCGGAGAGCGCGTGCGAATCCCGCGCGGACTGGCCCGCAAACTGTGCAGCACCGCGCCCTCGACCTTCACCCAACATGCCCGAAACCCGAACCGTTCGGTCGATATCGGTGGGCGCAGTCTTGTGCTGGCGCCGGTCTATGGCCCGCCCTTCGTGCATGACGCGGCCGGTGGACGCCGCTATGCCACGATGGCCGACTTCGAGAAGTTCGTGAAACTGGGCTACATGTCCAAGTGGCTGCACCATTCCGGAGGCACCGTTTGCGAACCCACTGACATCCCGGTGAATAAGCGTCACCTCGACATGCTGGTGGCGCATATGACCCTGTCGGACAAGCCCTTCATGGGGTCCGTGACGGAACCCAGCCGGGCGCAGGACAGCGTCGAGATGTGCGAAATCCTGTTCGGAAAGCAGTTCGTTCAGGACAACACGGTGATGACCTCGCTCATCAACATCAACTCGCCGATGACGTTCGACGATGTGATGATGGGCGCGCTGGAGGTCTATGCGGCCAACAATCAGGCCGCGATCATCAGCCCGTTCATTGTCGGTGGCGCGATGGCACCTGTATCCGTTGCGGGGACTTTGACACAGGTTCTGGCCGAAGTGATGGCCGGGATTGCCTACAGCCAGCTGATCCGCCCCGGAGCGCCCGTCATTTTCGGAGCTTTCGTGACCTCGATCGACATGAACTCCGGCGCGCCCACATTCGGCACCCCCGAGGCGAGCCAGATCACCTATGGCGCCGGTCAGTTGGCCCGCCGCATGGGCCTTCCGTTCCGGTCTGCCGGCAGCTTTACCGGCTCGAAACTGCCGGACGCGCAGGCGGCCTACGAAACGGCGAACAGTCTCAACATGGGTCTTCTCTCGGGCGTCAACTTCATGCTGCACGCCTGCGGCTGGCTTGAAGGCGGGCTTGTCTCGTCGTTCGAGAAATTCGTCATGGATGCCGATCAGTTGGGGGCGCTGCACAAAATGGCGCAGGGCGTGTCCATCGACGAAGAGGCACAGGCGATGGGTGCGATTGCCGAAGTCGGCCCCGGGGGCCACTATCTTGGCTGTGCGCACACACAGGCGCATTTCAAGTCTGCATTCTGGCGATCCGAAGTGTTTGACTTCAAACCCTACGAGACATGGATCGAAGAAGGTGCGCGCGACACGATGGCGCTCGCAAGCGAACGCGTGAAACGTCTGCTTGATACCTATCAGCAGCCCGCACTTGACCCCGGCATCCACGAAGCCCTGACAGAGTACGTGGCGAAGAAGAAAGCCTCGATGCCCGACGCCTTCATGTAACGGGGCAGGGCGCGCCTGCCCGCGTCTGCGCGCGCAGCAGCTGTGCCTCGCCCATCAAGGCCGTCAGAACCTCAACATGCTCGGCGATGCTGTAACAGGCATCGCCGTTTTCGCGTCTTTCATTCTGCTCGGCCTCCAGAGCCATCAGCGCCACAAGCGCGGGGCCGGATCGCATCGCCGAGCCATAGCCGAGGAGCCGTGGGAGCCGGGTGTCGCGCCGGTACATCTGCATTCCGATCCGGGCGGCCCGGATCAGGAGACGCGGACGGCGCAGGCTGGCGAGTTGTGTCAACAGATCTTGCATTGGTGTCCCCTTGTGAATCGGCTGTATCGCCGGTTTGACGGGGTCAGGTATCGCACAACCTATGCGGGTGTTGCGTCGGGCCGGAATCTGCGAACGGTCATCTCTCCAATTGGTTACGAATTGGAAACAGAAACTTGTCCAGCCAGAAAAGTTAACAAAACAGAAACAAATACAATCCTAGGTTGTTCATCGTCTGTGGATAAGCCTGGGGATCTTTTTTGACAGACTCAACTTGGGGGTTCTCAATGACTGACATTCAATCCGATTTAAACCACCCTTCTGCCAATGCTCTTCTGCCCGAAGCAGCGCGCCGTTATCTGGCGCACACGACGGATGGACGGCCAATTCGCGAAATTGCCCGGGAGGTGGGATGCCACGCATCCACGATCCTGCGCCAGGTGCGCAAACTTGAAACGCTGCGCGATGACCCGCTGGTGGATCGGGTTCTTGCCGAACCGGGTGACCTGCTGGATGATCCCGAGGACAGGCAGACCAGTATCGATGCGGCCACGCGTGCGCTGCGCCTGTTGTGCCTGCCTCGGGCGATGATGCTCTACAGCGCGGACCTGCCCAAACCGGCCATCATCAAAACGGTTGATGAGGATGACACTGAACTGCTTGGGGCAATCGAACTGGATCTGGCCGCCGCATTGATCATGCGGAACTGGATTGCGCCAGAGGGGGGCACATCCATCAAACGATACCGCATTACGGCGGAAGGCCGCGGTGGCCTGTCCGAACTGATCGCGGCACAGGAATCGCGGGCTGCCCTTGCGCAGAGCGATGCGTCCGTCTTTCTGTCGGGCACGGGAAACGACCGGCGTTCGCGCAGCCGAGCGGTGTCGAACGGACCGGGGTTTGAAAGCCCGCTATCCGCGCTCGCGCGGCGGCGTGGGCCAGACGGAAGCCCCTTTCTGTCACCGGATCTCGTGTCTGCCGGGGACCGTCTGCACGAAGATTATGCCATTGCGGGCTTCGGGAAATCTGATCTGATCGGATGGGACGGACCGGGGTCGCTGAAACCCCATTACGAGGCGGCGCACAAGATGAAGGATCGCCGCCGTAGCGCCGCACTCCTGCGAACCCTCGACGCTATCCGTGATCTCGGTCCGGGCCTCAGCGAGGTTGTTCTGCGCTGCTGCTGCCTGCGCGAGGGGCTTGAGGCGACGGAAAAGCGGCTTGGCTGGTCGGCGCGTTCGGGAAAGGTGGTACTGCGCATCGCCCTGCAACGGCTGAGCCTCTTCTATGGCAGAACCCTGACGAAGGACGGTGCGATGATCGGCTGAAGCTGTTTCTGCCATCGGGACAGATCGACGCAACACAGGGTCGGAAACTGCGGAAATTGCAGTGTTTTCGGGGTGCAGGAGGTACTCGTTACATTTGGGAATTTGAAGCTGCAATGCAGCTATGCAACACTGGTACTACCTCCTGCTGGTCTATATGTTAGACGAGTTCAAACCTGACATTGCGGGGAAAAACCGTTGCGTGACCTCAAGATTCCTGAACAGCGCCACCCAGAGAAGGCGCATCGCCCGGACAACGCTCAGCCCAAGAAGCCCAGCTGGATCCGGGTGAAAGCGCCGGGCGGCGAAGGCTATAACGAAACCCGCCGCATCATGCGCGAGCACAAGCTCGTGACCGTGTGCGAAGAAGCGGGTTGCCCGAATGCGGGCGAATGCTGGAGCCAGGGCCACGCCACCATGATGATCATGGGGGAAATCTGTACGCGCGGCTGCACCTTCTGCAACATCGCGACCGGACGTCCCGACACGCTGGATGCGTTCGAACCGGGCCGCGTGGCGGACGCGGTTCAAAAGCTGGGTCTGAACCACGTGGTCATCACCTCGGTGGACCGCGACGATCTCGAAGACGGTGGGGCCGAGCATTTTGCCCAGACGATCCGCGCGGTGCGGCATCGCTCACCCGACACGACGATCGAAATCCTGACGCCGGATTTCCTGAAATGCGCGCCCGAGGCACTGGAAGTTGTCGTCGCAGCGCGGCCGGACGTGTTCAACCACAATCTGGAAACCGTTCCGGGCCTCTACCCCGAAGTGCGCCCCGGCGCGCGCTATTTCCATTCCCTGCGTCTGTTGCAGCGGGTCAAAGAGATCGATCCATCGATCTTCACGAAGTCGGGAATCATGGTGGGGCTGGGTGAAAACCGGCAGTCGGTGATGCAGGTCATGGATGACATGCGCGCGGCGGATGTCGATTTCCTGACCATCGGCCAATATCTTCAGCCGACCCCGAAACACCACGCGGTGGACCGCTTCGTGACCCCGGAAGAGTTTTCAGGCTACGAGAAGGCGGCCTATGGCAAGGGCTTCCTGATGGTGTCGGCGACGCCGCTCACCCGGTCCTCCTATCACGCAGGCGATGATTTCGCGCGGCTGCGCGCCAACCGCGAAGCGAAACTCGCACGGGTCTGAGCCCGACCCCTAGAGGGCTTTGGCGCACCGGAACCATGTGAATATGCAAAGAATGTCGTCCAAGTCTCACGAGACTTGGACTACGGCAGCGCCTTGAGATAGGCCGCCACGGCTTCTCGATCACTGGCGGGCAGCTTGGTGAAATTCGCGATTACCGCCACCATATGCCCTCCGGCACTGTCGAAATCGGGTGTGAAACCCGTTTCGAGGTAATACGCAATCTCGGTGCTGCCCCATGTAAGATCATCGGGCGTCAGCGACGGGATCGTACCGCGCCCGGAAGGGTTCGGCGCGCCGGCCAGCCAGGCATCGCGGTCCAGCCCGCCCAGCGCATCGCGGGGCGTGTGACATTCGCCGCAATGGGCCAGCGCCTCGACAAGATAGCGGCCACGGGCAATCTGATCCGTCTCAGCGGATGCCATCACCCAGTCGTCGGTCATATAAAGCTGTTTCCAGACCCCGACCGCGCGGCGGATGTTGAAGGGAAATCCGACCTCGTGCGGCTCACTGGGCGTCGCGTCCTGCGGCAGCGTCTGCCAATAGGCCCAGAGATCGGCCACATCCTGCTCGGTCATGTGAAGATACGCGGCATAGGGAAAGGCCGGGTAATAGTGCTGTCCCTCGGGCGAAACGCCTCTGGTCACGGCGCTTGCGAACTCGGCCAGTGTCCAGCCGCCGATTCCTGCCTCGGGATGGGGGGAAACGTTAGGCGCGATGAAGGTGCCGAAATCGGATGCAAAGCGCTGACCGCCCGCAAGCACCAGCTTGGCCTCGCCCTCGGCGTCGGGCGCCGCGTGGCAGGACGCACAGCCTGCCGCGGTAAAGACCGTTTCGCCATTGGCCGGGTCGGCATCGATCCCGGCCAAAGCGGTGTCATCCAGAGGTGTGGCCTGCGTCAAAACCCATCCGGTGGCCGCGCCAAGGCCACCCAGAATCACAACGGTCCGGACCAGTCCACGCCACATGGCAGCAGATCAGTTCGCAGGAGCGCGATGCGTGTCGTGGCAGGCTTTGCACGCCCCGCCAACCTGACCCATGAGCGGGCCAAGCGCTTCCTGACCACCTGCGGCAGATGCCTGAATCGCCTTGGCGGCGGTGCCGAAATCTGCCCACTTGGACAGGAAGTCGTCGTTCTGCTCCCAG
Organism: Marivita geojedonensis; assembly: GCF_002115805.1. GTDB lineage: Bacteria > Pseudomonadota > Alphaproteobacteria > Rhodobacterales > Rhodobacteraceae > Marivita > Marivita geojedonensis. The sequence continues at coordinate 303,329 of NZ_JFKC01000003.1, forward strand.
ATCGTGGTCTGTGCACGGGTGCCTTCGATGGACATGTCATCCGAACCCGCGGGCCACATCGGCGCCTGCTGGATCATGGACACCGCCACCAGCGTGTCTGCAGCGGCCTGCGCGGCCTCAGCGTTGTATTCCGTTTTGCCCTGGGCCATGCCGCCCAGAATGCCAAGGTTGATGGCCATAATGCGGAACTGTCCCTGACGCGCTTTCAGCTGGGCCGAGAAGTCATCCTGGGCGTATGCTGCAGTGCCACAACCCAAAGCCGCAAGGGCAATCGCAAGTTTCAGATGTTTCATGGTAATCGTCACTCCCTGAAATGTGTTCTCTACCATACGTAGTATGCCTCGCCCTCAGCACAAATTAATTGTTAGAAATTGCAAAAAGGGTCGGCATTCATGCACAAGTTGAACTGGGATGATTTGCGTTACGTCTTGGCGGTGGCGGACACCGGCTCTGTAAACGCGGCTGCAAAATCTCTTGGAGTGAACCATGCCACCGTGCTGCGTCGGATCGCGGCGTTCGAAGAGGCAAGCGGCGGGCCGGTCTTTGAACGCGGCGCGACCGGCTATCGGCTGCGTACCGACCGGGCCCCGGTGATCGAGGCGGCGCGTCTTGCCGCCCAGCACGTGAATTCGGTGGAAGTTCTGATGCGCGGCGGCACGGCCGGAACGGGCACCGTCCTGCGGCTCACAAGTACCGACACACTGTGCCAGACCGTGCTGGCCTGGATTTTTCCCGCACTGTCACGCCGCATTGCGCCGGATCGGATCACCTATGTGCAATCCAACCCGCATCTGGACATGGCGCGCCTGAGTGCCGATCTGTCAGTGCGCCCGGCCATGGAACTGACCGACGACCTGTCAGGTCATCAGATCGGTGTAATGCGTTTCGCGCTCTATCATCGTGCCGGAGCCAACGTGCCGCAGGTCTGGCTGGGGCTGTCAGGTGCGCTGTCCCGATCGCAACCCGCGCGCTGGATGGCCGAGAATATCGAACCGTCAGACGTGATCGCCACCGCTGACAGTTTCTGCGCCCTGTCCGAGATTGCCGCAGCCGGGTCGGGGCGGGTGATCCTGCCCTGTATTCTGGGCGATGCCCATTCCGGACTGCAGCGCGATGGATCGATGGTGATTCCCGATCTGTCAGTTCCGCTCTGGGTGGCCTGCCACCGCGACGTGGCCGGAAGCGACCGTATCCGCCGGAGCATGGACGCGGTGACGAAGCTGGTGAAACCCCATGCCGACCGGCTTGAGGGCCGGGGCTGACAATCGGACGCTCAGCTGTCGGGGAACCGCACCTTGCCGATATAGGGGAGGTTGCGGTTGCGCTGCGCATAATCGATGCCATAGCCGACCACGAATTCATCTGGAATCGAGAACCCGATCCAATCGGCCGTGACATCGGTCTCCCGGCGCGACGGCTTGTCGAGCAGTGCAATCGTCCGCAACCGTCCCGGATTGCGCGACTCCAGAAGGCCCACAACGTGTTTCAGCGTGTGCCCGGTGTCGACGATATCCTCAACCACCAGAACATCGCGCCCTTCGATCTGCCCGCGCAGGTCCTTCAGGATGCGCACCTCGCGGCTCGATTCCATGCTGTCGCCGTACGAGGACGCTTCGAGGAAATCCACCTCGACCGGCAGATCCAGTTCGCGCACGAGATCGGCAATGAAGACGAAACTCCCGCGCAGAAGACCCACGACCACCAGTTTGTCGGTGTCGCGGAACTCTTCCCGGATCGCAACGCACAGCTCTTCGATGCGCGCGGCGATCGCTTTGGCCGAGATCATTTCATCGATGACATAAGGACGCTCTGACATAGGTTTCCCTTGATTTTTCGCGCGCACAATACGACATCCCCCGCCACTGTCACGGTCAAAACACAAGAGCAGATGCCGACACATTCCGAAACCCGCACCCTGCCGTACACGGCGCAACAGATGTATGATCTGGTCGCGGACGTGGCGAGTTATCCGAAATTCCTGCCATGGACAGCGGCCGCGCGCATTCGGTCGCGTGAGGATCGGGGCGATCACGAAGAGATGCTGGCGGATCTGGTGATCAGCTTCAAAGTCTTCCGCGAACGCTTTGGCAGCCGCGTTGTGCTCTGGCCCAAACAGAAGAAGATCGACACCGAATACCTTGATGGTCCGTTCCGGCACATGCACTCCAACTGGGGGTTCAGAGATGTCGAGGACGGGGTCGAAGTGACTTTCTTCGTCGATTTCGAATTCAAGAACCGCATCCTGCAAGGCGCAGCGGGCATGTTCTTTTATGAAGCGATGCAACGCATCGTCCGCGCGTTCGAGCGCCGGGCGGCCGAGCTTTACGGGTAGAGCGCAAACGCCCGGACAGGCGCCCAGAAAAAAGGCGGACCGATTGGTCCGCCTTCGCACTCGTTACCACTAAGTCTGTTACGACGCGTGTTCGTAGGCCCGTTCACCATGCACGGCGAGGTCGAGGCCAGTTGTCTCGGTTTCTTCATCCACCCGAAGCGGTGTGATCAGTTTGACCACAAAGATCAGGACCACCGTCACCAAGGCGGTGAACACGCCGACGATGACCAGCGATCCAAGCTGCGCGGCAAAGCTGCCTGCGCCGAAGATGGCGATCATGATGGTTCCGAAGATGCCACCGACGCCGTGTACCGCGAAGACGTCCAGCGTGTCGTCGATCTTGAGCATGTTGCGCACGACCGTCACGGCCTCCTGACACAGCACACCGGCCACCGCGCCGATGATCAGCGCCTCGACAGGGCCGACAAAACCCGAGGCTGGCGTGATCGAGGCAAGACCCGCAATGGTCCCGGTCACCATGCCGACCAGCGATGCCTTGCCGAACTTGATCCGTTCCCACAGTGCCCATGTCAGCGATGCGGTCGCAGCCGAGATATGTGTCACGGTCAGTGCCATCGCTGCACCGCCGTCCGCAGCCAGCTGCGAACCGCCATTGAAGCCGAACCAGCCAACCCACAGCATCGCCGCGCCGATCATCACGTAACCGGGATTGTGCGGCGGCGTGGTCTGGTTCCGCCGGGGGCCAAGGAAGACCGCAAGGATCAAGGCCGCAAGACCTGCGGTTTCGTGCACCACGATGCCGCCTGCAAAGTCACGTACGCCGGTTTCGCCGAAGATCCCGCCATCGGCAAGGAACCCGCCGCCCCAGATCCAGTGAACGACCGGCGCATAGCACAGAAGCATCCAAAGTGCCGAGAACAGCAGTACGAAGCCGAAGCCCACACGTTCGACATAGGCCCCGACGATCAGCGCCGGGGTGATGATCGCAAAGGTCATCTGGAACGCAAAGAACAGAACCTCGGGCAGGGTGCCCGAAAGTGCATCCCCATCGACGCCCAGAAGGAACATCTTGCCCAGACCGCCCCAGTAGGCACCGCCATCGCCAAAAGCGATGGAATAGCCAACGGCCAGCCACAGAACGCTCATCAAACAGGCAATCGCGTAACAGTGCATGAAGACACTCAGCACATTCCGCGCCCGCACAAGCCCGCCGTAAAACAGGGCAAGCCCCGGCAGCGTCATGAACAGCACAAGCGCTGTTGCCACGATAATCCAGGCCGTATCGGCTCCGTTCATCTGTCCCATCCTTTGATTTTGCTACGTTGAGCGGCGACAAAGCGTATGCGCATCGCGGAAAAAAGAGGCACTTGCGGAAATGCGCTGCCGAAAATTAAAGCAGACATCGTTTTGATTAAAGAATGTGCAAAAACATACACGTGTGACTATTTATAAGTCACTTCGTGCGTAGTGCAGCGGCAATCAGGGACAGCGCTTCGTCCCGCGCCGCAGCCCGGACCGCCCCGCGTCCCAACGCGCCGAATTCGATGGTCTTGCTGTCCAGGTTCTGCGCCGTTGCAATGGCAAAGCACACGCGGCCTTCGGGCTTGAATTCCGATCCGCCCGGTCCCGCGATCCCGCTGATCGCCACGGCAACCGTCGCTTTGGCCGCCCTCAGCGCCCCCGTCGCCATCTCCCGCGCAACCTCTTCCGACACCGCGCCATGCGCGTCCAGGGTGGCAGACAACACACCCAGCATTTCGACCTTGGCCTGATTGGAATAGGTGACGAAGCCACGCTCGAAGATATTCGACGATCCGGCCACATCCGTGATCGCCGCCGCCACCATTCCGCCGGTGCAGCTTTCCGCGGTCGTGACCGTCGCCCCGGCCTCCATCGCGAGGTGGAGGATGGCTTCGGCCAGCGATGCGCTCACATCAGGACCAGATGAAACAGCGCCGCCAGAGCGATCACGCCAAGCGCGGCAAACACCCCGGCGATCACATCGTCCAGCATGACGCCCAGCGCGTCGCCGCGCGCGTCGGCCTTGCCCACGAGCCACGGCTTCCAGATGTCAAACAGCCGGAACAGCGCAAAGGCAGCGATCCAGCCGGGGTACAGCGCCAGCAGATCAACCGACATCATCATCGCCCCGTAACCCACTGGAAACAGGGAGATCCATTGACCTACGGCTTCGTCCACAACGATATAGGATGGATCGTGATCCTCCTGTCCTCGGGTGATTTCGCGCGTGGCGATCCAGCCGGACATGAACACGAAGAAGGTGAGGTTCACCAAGAGCCAGAACCCGCCGATCGACAGAACGGCATAGGCCACCGGCAGCGCGGCCAAAGAGCCCCATGTGCCGGGCGCGGGTCTGAGGTAGCCAACCCCGAAAAACGTTGCGACCAGCCGGTTCATGCGCTCACCAGCGCGGCTGTTGCGATGGCCGCAATCCCTTCGCCGCGCCCTGTAAAGCCCAGCTTTTCGGACGTGGTCGCCTTGACCGAGATATCCCCGACCGGCAGGCCCATGATCTCGGACAGCGCGGCGCGCATCGCGTCGGCATGGGGGCCGATCTTCGGAAACTCGCACACCAATGTGCAGTCCACATTGCTGATCACGAATCCTGCGTCACGGGCCATCTGAACCGCGTGTTTGAGGAAGATGTCGCTGGCCGCACCCTTCCATTGAGGGTCGGACGGCGGAAAATGCCGCCCGATATCACCTTCGGCCAATGCGCCATAAATCGCATCGGTGATTGCGTGCATGCCGACATCTGCATCGGAGTGACCCATAAGCGCCTGATCATGCGGAACTTTTATTCCGCACAGCACGACATGGTCGCCGGGCCCGAACTTGTGAACGTCATAGCCATTGCCAAGCCGAACCTTCATGTGCAAATCCCTCGAAGTGTTACGGCTTGTCTAAGGTTTGTCCGGAGCCTGTGCAATCGCTCCGGCGTATTTGCACAATAATTAGGCAGATGCGTTTTGTTGGTCTGTTTTTCAGGCTAATATCATTGAACGGCGTGCAGCCAAGGCGTAGCTCAAACTCATCAATCAAGGATTGCAGCGGTGACTCCGTCGGTTCCAGACACCCTTATTTCTCCTCCCGTGCTGCTGGCGCCGCTCGCTGGCATCACTGATTTGCCGTTCCGATCGCTGGTTTCACAGTTCGGGGCAGGTCGGGTTGTGTCGGAAATGATCGCCAGCGGAGAGTTCCTGACCGACCGGCCTGGCACGCGCGAAAAGGCAGAGCTTGGAGCAGGGATCGCCAACACGTCGGTCCAGTTGGCTGGCCGGACACCCGAAGCCATGGCCGAGGCCGCGCGGATGGTCGAAGGGATGGGCGCGCAGGTGATCGACATCAACATGGGGTGCCCGGCGAAAAAGGTTGTCGGCGGCTATTCCGGCTCTGCGCTCCTGCGCGATCTCGACCATGCGTGCCGCCTGATCGAGGCGGTGATCGGCGCGGTACGTGTTCCGGTAACCCTCAAGACACGGCTGGGCTGGGACGATGCCTCGCACAACGCGGCAGAGCTGGCGCAGCGCGCCGAATCCCTTGGCATTGCAATGATCGTGATCCACGGGCGCACCCGTTGCCAGTTCTACAAGGGCAAGGCGGACTGGCGAGCCATCCGCGCGATCAAGGAGGCGGTCTCGATTTCGGTGATCGCCAATGGCGATATCGTGGATACGGCGTCTGCGCGCACGGCACTGGCGCAAAGCGGCGCGGACGGCGTGATGGTGGGGCGGGGCGCGCAGGGCCGTCCGTGGGTGCTGGCGCAGATTGCCGCCGACCTGTTCGGCACCAAGGCGCCCCTGATACCCACCGGAATGCGCCTCGTGGACATGGTCGCCGGTCACTACGACGCGATGCTGTCGTTTTATGGAACAGAGCTCGGCAACCGGGTCGCCCGCAAACATCTGGGCTGGTACATGGACGATGCGGCCACCGCATCCAGTCTGCGCAAATCCATCCTGACTGCCAAAGATCCTGATTACGTTTTCGATGCGTTGCCCGAAGCATTGCTCGGCACGGAAAGGTGCGCGGCATGAGCGAAGACCTGTCAGAACCGACGATGGTGAACGAGGCCCTGATCTGGTCGTCTCTTCCGGCGCCTGCGATCATTATCGACGCGGATGAAAACATCCTCGACATGAACCCCGCGGCCGAAGGGTTCATGAACAACTCGGCCAAGTGGCTGCGCGGTCAGCCGATCTGGGATCGCCTGACGGTTGACGCCCCGATGGAAAAGAGCCTCGCCCGCGCGCGGGCAAATGGCACACCGCTTTTCGTCAACGATGTGGATGTCGGCCCCGGCACGCGCCCGCCGCTTGTCTGCAACCTGCAATTCGCTCCGGTACAGGGCCACGAAGGCTGCATGATCCTGCTCATCAGCCCGCGCGAACTGGCCGGACGCGTGAACCAGAGCCAGACGGTCAAATCCGCCGCGAAATCCGCCATCGGCATGGCCGAGATGCTGGCGCATGAAATCAAGAACCCGCTCGCGGGGATCACCGGAGCGGCCCAGCTTTTGAGCATGAACCTCAGCAATGGTGATCTCGAGCTGACCGATCTGATCGTGGCCGAGACGCGCCGTATCGTGAAGCTGCTGGAACAGGTCGAACAGTTCGGCAATCTGTCCGCACCGGAACGCAAGCCGGTCAATCTCCATGACGTGCTGGACCGCGCACGGCGCTCTGCGCTGCTGGGCTTCGGCGCACATATGAAGATCATCGAGGATTACGATCCCTCTCTGCCCATGGCGCTTGGCGATGCCGACCAGCTGCTGCAGGTGTTCCTCAACCTGATCAAGAACGCGTCCGAGGCGGCTGATCCCAAAGAAGGCGGCACGATCCGTCTGCATACCTTCTACGAACACAGCTACAGCCTGCGTCGCGCCGATGGTTCGGGTCAGTCTCTGCCGCTTCAGGTCGAGGTGATCGATGATGGGCCCGGACTGCCGCCCGAGATCCGGGGCGATGTGTTCGATCCCTTCGTGTCGGGCCGTGAAAACGGCACCGGGCTTGGCCTCGCCCTGGTGAGCAAGATCATCTCGGACCACGATGGCTGGGTGTCGGTGGACTCCGTCCCCGGCAAGACCCGCTTCCGCATTTCGCTGCCGCAGGCACCCCGCAAACAAAAGGAGTCTAATTGATGGATGGCACGGTTCTGGTCGCTGATGATGACCGCACGATCCGCACGGTTCTCACACAGGCTTTGACCCGCGCCGGGTGCAAGGTACACGCAACCTCGTCGCTGACGACGCTGATGCGCTGGGTGGCCGAGGGCAAGGGCGATGTGGTGATCTCGGACGTGGTCATGCCGGATGGCAACGGGCTCGAAATGCTGCCCAAGATCAGCCAGGACCGTCCCGATCTGCCGGTGATCGTGATCTCTGCTCAGAACACCATCATGACCGCAATCCAGGCTGCCGAGGCCGAGGCCTACGATTACCTGCCCAAGCCTTTCGACCTGCCGGACCTGATGAAACGGACGGCAAAGGCCCTCGATGCTCGGATGCGTTCGCCGCGCCCGACAACCGACATGACACCCGATGACGCGCCCGACGATCTGCCGCTGATTGGCAAGACACCGGCCATGCAGGCGCTCTACCGGCTTGTGGCCAAGGTAATGAACACCGATCTTCCGGTTCTGATCTGCGGCGAATCCGGCACCGGCAAATCGCTCATCGCCCGCGCGCTGCACGATTTCTCAGACCGCCGGTCCCTGCCGTTCGTCACCGTGACGGGCAGCGATCTGGCTGACATTGAAGGCCCGGCGCGTATCCTCGCCCGGGTGCGTGGCGGAACGCTGCTCATCGACGAACTGGCCGATGTGCCGGACGAAGTTCAGGCGCGTATCGTGCGCATGATGGACGGTCCGGGCGAACACGTGCCGCGCTTCATCGCGACCAGCCAGACCGATCCGGGGCAGGGCATCTCGAACAGTGGCGTGCGCGAGGACCTCTACTACCGCATCAGCGGCGCAACCATTTCCGTGCCCTCCCTGCGGGAACGGGTCGATGACATCGCGCTGCTCAGCGAACACTTCCTGACCCGTGCCGAACGGGAAGGCGGTGCCAAGCGCTGGCTTTCGGAAGACGCAGCCGACCTCTTCCGCGCCTACAGCTGGCCCGGCAACGTGCGCCAACTGGAAAACGTGGTGCGCCGTCTCAGCCTGACCTCACGCGCCGACGAAATCACCCGCGCCGAAGTCGAAAACGTGCTGGGCAACCAACCCGAAACGGGCCCGGTCCTGCGCGGCGGCGACAGCGAAAAACTCAGCGCCTCGGTCGCGCGCCATCTGCGGCGGTACTTTGACCTGCACGGCACGATGCTGCCGCCCCCCGGCCTCTACCCGCGAATCCTGCGTGAAATCGAAGCCCCGCTGATCGAAATCGCGCTGGAGGCAACCGGTGGCAATCAGGCAAAATGCGCGGATTTGCTTGGCATTAACCGAAATACGCTCAGAAAGAAGATCACCGATCTCGATATTCAGGTGACACGCCGCCGCAAGTTGATGTAAAACTGCCACATAATAGTGTTCCGACGGTGACGCAGTTTGTCGGAAATACAAGATATGGCGGTAGCCGGGCTGCGCGGCACATTTAGGCGGGGGTTGGCTGTGGCCACCTGGGCACGCTCTTGGAATTGGACCCGGCTGAGCCGGATGCGCCGGCAACGGCGCTACCAGAACGCGATGACCCTTGGTCTTGTGCTGCTTGGCCCGATTCTGGCCATCGCCACGATCCTTGTTCTGGGGCCGCTCGACACCGGGGCCGGGGCGCAGTTCAACCTGCGGCTCGTCCTGCTCGCTGACCTGATTTATGTCCTGCTGCTCGCGGCGCTCGTGCTCAGCCGCGTGGTCAACCTGATCGCTGCCCGGCGGGCCAAATCCGCCGGATCACGCCTGCACCTGCGGCTCACCGGGGCGTTTGCGCTGATGGCGCTGCTGCCGACGATCACCGTCGCGGTTTTTGCCGTGCTCACCATCAATATCGGCCTTGAAACCTGGTTTTCAGAGCGGGTCCGAAACGTGGTCGGTGCGTCGCTCTCGGCTGCCGAGGCCTACGAGCAGGAACACCGCGAAGGGCTGTCGCAGGATGCCCGCGCGCTCGCCGCGTTCCTCGACGCCAACCGCCGTGCAACCTTCATCATGGATGACGGCGAGTTGCGCCAGGCGCTCAGCCAGGGGCAGGCGCAGATCCAGCGCGGATTGCGCGAAGCCTATGTCATTGACGGAGCAGGCGAAATCCGGGCGCGGGGCGAGGGGTCGTATCTGTTCGATTACGAACGCCCGACGCCGGATGTGTTCGCCGATGCGAATGAAACCGGAATCGCGCTCGTCCAGGATTGGGACAACAACGAACTCCGCGCGATGATCCCGCTGCGCGCCTTTACCGATCGCTACCTTTATATCACACGCGAGGTGGATGGGCAGATTCTCAACCTGCTGGACGACACCCAGGAAACCGCGCGCTTCTACCAGCAGCAGGAGAACGACCGCGGGCGCGTGTTGTTTGATTTTGCGCTGCTGTATCTGGGGTTTGCATTCCTGCTGATCCTTGCGGCCGTCTGGCTGGGCCTGTGGTTTGCCGAACGTCTCAGCCGGCCTGTCGGGCGTCTGACCGGGGCCGCGCAGCGGGTCGGTTCGGGCGATCTGGATGTCAAGGTGGTCGAGGAAGAGGGCGATGACGAAATCGCCATGCTCGGCCGATATTTCAACCAGATGACACGGCAGCTGAAGGGGCAGCGCGAGACTCTGCTCGACAACACACGCCAGATCGAACGCCGTCAGCGCCTGTTTGACTCGGTGCTGACCTCGGTCACGTCCGGCGTTGTGGGCCTTGATGCGGAGGGACGTGTGACCTTCGTCAACCGGTCCGCCGAACGTCTTCTGGCGTGGCACGAAAACCAGCGCAGCGTCGCCATCACCATGGCCGTTCCCGAATTCGGCCCACTGTTTGAACGGTTGCGCGAACAGGGGCTTGAAACCGCGCAGGAAGAAATCAAGGTGACCCGCGAGGGACGTCTAGAGAACCTTCTCGTGCGCCTTTCCACGCGCCGCCGCGAGGATGGCGGCCTCGAAGGCTACGTGATCGCCTTTGATGATGTCACCGATCTTGTCAGTGCGCAGCGTATGGCCGCATGGGGCGACGTGGCCCGTCGGATCGCACACGAAATCAAGAACCCTCTCACGCCGATCCAATTGTCCGCCGAACGCATCCGGCGCAAGTTCCGCCGTCAGTTGGGCGAAGAGGACGCCGAAAACCTTGAACAGCTCACCGAAGTTATTGTACGCCAAACCAATGACTTGCGGCGCATTGTTGATGAGTTTTCCAAATTCGCGCGGATGCCGGAGCCGGATCGGAAACCCGAAGACGTGGTCGAGGTTTTACAAAGCGTGATCTTGCTGCAGGAGGCCGGTCAGCCGGACGTCCGATTTGTCGTGGACCTGCCGGAGCATGGAATCCCTGCCGAGATCGACTCGACGATGATTGGTCAGGCGCTCACAAACCTTTTGAAGAACGCCGGGGAAGCCATTGAAACATATTCTGAAAAACATCCGGACGAAATGGTTCAACCTGAGATTCGCGTGTCCTGCACACGCAGCGCCGACACCGCCGAAATCAGGATCTCGGACAACGGGATCGGATTGCCCGAGGACACGTCGCGCCTTTTCGAACCCTATGTGACGACCCGCGACAAGGGCACAGGCCTTGGCCTGCCCATTGTGAAGAAGATCATCGAGGAACATGGTGGAACGCTCACGCTTGAGCCCGCCATCGCCTTTGACGACACCGACCGCCGGGGCGCGATGGCGGTGATCCGGCTGCCTGTCCTGATCACATCCGCAGACCCTGAGCAGATCCAAGACACCGGGGCGGAAAATGCCCCGACCAAACCTGAATTCGAGACGTGACGATTAACAGAACATGAAGGTGGGGCCATGAGCGATATTCTGATTGTAGACGACGAACGCGATATCCGCGAACTGATCGGCGACATCCTTGAAGATGAGGGCTACACGACACGGCTGGCCGGGAATTCCTCGGAAGCGATGAATGAAATCAACGCAGAGGAACCGTCGCTGCTGATTCTCGACATCTGGCTGAAGGACAGCAAGATGGACGGGATCGACATCCTCAAGACCGTCAAACGGGATAATCCCGATGTGCCGGTCGTGATCATCTCGGGGCATGGCAACATTGAAATCGCGGTCGCGGCCATCAAGCAGGGCGCGTACGACTTCATCGAAAAGCCGTTCAACATCGACCAGTTGCTGGTGGTGATCCGACGCGCGATGGAGACCAGCCGGTTGCGCCGCGAGAACAACAAACTCAAGCGCCGAGAAACGGACGTGGCGCAGATGGTCGGCGAATGTGCGGCCTATCGCGGTCTGTTGTCGAACCTCGACAAGGTGACGAAATCCAACGGTCGTGTGTTGCTGTCCGGTCCGGCAGGCAGCGGCAAGGAAGTGGCCGCGCGCTACATCCACGCCAATTCCAACCGCGCCAGCGCACCTTTCGTCACCGTAAACTGTGCAGGCGTTGCTCCGGAGACCATGGAGGAAGTGCTCTTCGGCCGTGAGACTCCGGAACGTGGGGTAGAGCCGGGTCTACTTGAACAGGCGCATGGCGGGGTGATCTATTTCGACGAAGTGGCCGACATGCCGATTGGCACCCAGTCCAAGATCCTGCGCGTTCTGGTGGACCAGCAATTCCAGCGCGTCGGAGGGGCCGACAAGGTGCGGGTGGATCTGCGGGTCATTTCCTCGACCAACCGCGACCTTCAATCTGAAATCGCTGCGGGAACCTTCCGCGAAGAGCTGTATCACCGTCTGAACGTGGTGCCGATCGCGGTCCCCAGTCTTGAGGACCGCCGCGAAGACATCCCGCTTCTGGCCGATCACTTCATCGATCTCTTCAACCAGACGCAGGGTCTGCCCAAGCGCGGTCTCAGCACCGATGCGGTGGCGCTTCTGCAGACGATGGTCTGGCCCGGGAATGTGCGGCAGCTGAAGAACCTGATCGAACGGGTGCTGATCCTTGGCGACGGCACGGGTGACATCGCCGCGCGCGAACTGCCACAGGACACCGCGCAGGCCGAGGATGAAGAGGGCCGGGTGGTTCTGTCGGGTACGCTGGCCACCATGCCGCTGCGCGAGGCGCGCGAGGCGTTCGAACGGGAATACCTGCTCACCCAGATCAACCGGTTCGGCGGAAATATCAGCCGCACCGCCAGCTTTGTCGGGATGGAACGCAGCGCTCTGCACCGCAAGCTGAAGTCGCTGGGCGTGGTTACAAGCTCCAAGGCAGGGGGTCGGGTGGCCTATCTGGAGGACGAGGTCGAGCAGGCATCTTAACCGGACCTGGCGCGCGATCGCGCTATTTTACCACTTGGTAAAACGAACCGGAGCAGGGACATGCGAAACAAGTGTCTTGTGTTGTGTGTGATCGTTCTGGCAGCCACAGGCACCGCGCCTCCCGTGGGCGCGTCTCCTTGGGCTTTGGCCTCTGACGGCGTGCAGAAAACCCGCCAGATCGACCCCGACGCCGTCGATCGCGCGGCGTGGGAGTTCGCGCTGGAGCTTGCGACGGCGGATGCGTATCAGGCTTATCTCGAGGCGTTCCCCAACGGCCTGTTCCGCGCCGAAGCCGAGGCGCAGCTGTTCGCGCTGCGGCCGGAGCTCAGACCGGCGCCAGAGCCTGAACCTCAGCCTGAGCGGCCGCGAACCTCTCTGGTGCTGGTGAACCCGCCGCAGGAACCGTGCGGGGTGTGTCCGCGCATGGTGCGGATCCCGGTGGGAGACACCGTGATGGGGTCGGACAGGGGCGGGGCCGAGGGGCCGCGCACGAACCAGACCATCGCAGCCTTTGAGATCGCGGCGGCGGAGATCACCGTGGGTGACATGCGCCGTTTTGAAGAGGCGACGGGGACACGCACAGGGCGGTCGTGTTTTGTCTGGACGGCAGAGGGGCGGATGCGGTCGCGGGACGGGGCCTATTGGGGCGCGCCGGGGTTTGACGTGACGGACGATCATCCGGCGGCCTGTGTCAGCTGGGATGACGCGATGGCCTATGTGGACTGGCTCAACGACGAAGACCCGCGCGGCGGGTGGCGGCTGCCGTCGGAGGCGGAGTTCGAATACGCGGCCAGAGGAAGCCTTGATCTGGAGTATCCATGGCCGGGCGGGCTGGCCGCGATCTGCCAGCGGGTGAACGGGGCGGGGGCGGAGAGCCGTTTCCGGCACCGCAACACTGCCTGCGACGACGGGACCGAGGCTCCGGTGCCTGCGAGGGTGTTCCCGGTCAACCCGTACGGGCTGTCACACATGATCGGGAACCTCTGGGAGTGGACGGCGGATTGCTGGAACGGATCGCATCGCGGCGCGCCTTCGGACGGGGCGGCACGGACCGGCGGGACGTGCAGCAGCCGGGTGCTGCGGGGCGGGTCCTGGGACGATCCGCCGGAAAACCTTCGGGTGAGCTACCGGGTGGGCATCCCCAAGACCCGCCGCCAAGCCAATGTCGGCTTCCGCGTGGCGCGGGACCTCGCTCCGGGCGGATAGGTCCGGTCTGGCCCTATTGTTTCGCGCGCGAAACATTGGGTCCGATCTGGACCTATTAAGGGTTTGGTAAGGTTGGGTATTTTTCACTTTAACATCAAAATTCGAGGAATTTACTTTCAAAAGAAATTATTTATCATTCTTGTCTTGTCGTTCAAGTTCTCAACAAACCTAATGTCCAGAAACGTTTCCGTGGAAAATGCTGATGAGTGAAGTCGAACAGCAGAAGATACTCTCTGAGATTTGGGTTGGAGATAAATTATTCAGGCAAAGGGATGCTGAAATACTTCGCGTCTTCACAATTGGACAGTTGCAATTGCGTGAAAATGCGGGTGAAACTAGAACCTATGTGTTGAATCTTGATGCAAAGTGGGGCGCGGGCAAGACATTCTTCCTGAGTCGTTTAAAAGAGCATTTGGAAGTACATAACCATATTGCCATATATGTTAATGCTTGGGAGAATGATCACTCGAATGATCCATTCGTGACGGTTGTAGATCAGATACAGTCTGAGTTGTTGAGTCAGCTTTCAAAGTCTAGTGGCTGGAAAAGCGCTCTTGAAAAGACTGCGAAATTTCGAAAATCTGCGGCAAAGATCATTGGCGGCGCTGCGCTATCTGGGGGCAAGCATCTTCTTTCGAAATATATCGGAGATGAGTCCGTCGGAAAACTAAAAGAGCTTTTGGCGAACGAAGGAAATGATGATCCGAATATAGACGCTGCAGGCCATGAATCGAAAATACACGCCCTGCAAAAATCTATTGAAAGTGGAGTGGATGCTGCTGGAGAGGAGGTATTGTCACATTTTCGTTCCCAAAAAGTCGTTAGGAATAATTTTAAGAGCCAATTAAAAGTTCTCGGTGAGGAGGTTTTGCGGATCGAAGGGATTCAAGCTCCAATCTTTATTCTTATCGATGAATTAGATAGGTGCAGACCTAGGGTCAGGA
>NZ_JFKC01000030.1 GCF_002115805.1 Marivita geojedonensis
TCCTGACCCTAAGAGGCCCATTTCTGGCGCGATTTGCACAGGGGCAAGTGGCGGGGAGCTTGAGATTCGAACCGCTGAGCAACTGCGAACAAATATCCCAAATCTCAAATTCGTGGCAGCACTGTGCGCTGCGCTACCAATCGGCGATGTCTGAAAAAGCTAGAAAAAAGGGGGTGCGTTGCTACCATTTGGCTTGATTGTAAGTGACACAGACCCCTGCCCCCTCACTGTGCAGCGTCCTCGTCAACCCCATCGGTCTATCGGACGTCCTTTCGGTGCTGAAGGTAAACCGACAAATGCTGAAGAATACTGAAGATCACCGTAGACCAAACCGTAGACCTTCTGGTGCCTCTTGACGCCGGATGGTCCGTCACGGTAGCCCTTGTTTCGCTGGGGATACTGGCTGAAGAGGTGCCTGTAGGAGGATCACAACCTCCGTGTGGGAGGGCACCATTTCTTCAGCTAACTCATTGGTATCACTCCAGCTTTTAGCCACTGCTAGGAGCCGTAGACCATGTCGGCTCACGTGACCTCCCTGATCCACTTCCGAAGGACGTCCAAGGGGTAACCTTTGCCGTATCCATGGCCCACGCCATCGGTTTGCCATCCCCCGATCTGATCGACGATGTCCGCAGGACACTCGACAGCCCTTAGCCGGTCCCGCATCGAGTGGCGGAAGCTGTGCATCGAGCATCCTTCAGACACGTGTTCTTTCATCCATTTGTTCAGCGCAGCACTGGCCGCGTTGGCATTGGTCGTGTCTTTCTTGTTGTAGCGCGGGAAGGCAAACTCTGAGGATGTCTTCTGGGCAAGTATGCGGTGCGCTGCCCACAGTGCTTCCCCTTCAAGCGGCACGTCACGTTCGCTGCCTTTGGTCTTGAGACGACGCCATGTGTGCGGGCGGACACGCGCAAACAGCGAACCGTCAGCCGCTTGCATGAAGTCGCCACGGGTCATCCCAATGGCTTCAGCGAGGCGCATCCCGGTGTCAGACACAAGCGCCACAAGCCAGCGCAGGTCGTCATCATGTTCACGACACTTGGACTGCACCGCCTTCAGGTCTTCGACAGAGAAGGGTGCCCGATCTGAGACGCCAGCGTCGCGGTCATAGTAGACGCCCGTGAATGGGTTGTTCAGGGTGAGACCCTGTTCACTAGCCGCAAAGTTGGTCACGGCGCGGACAGTGCCAAACACCCGCGTCATGCTACTGCCTGCCAGACCTCGTGCGATCAGCGCATCACGAAAGGCGTTCGCGTCTGCCTTCGTGTAGGCTTCAAGGTGTTTGTCACCACAGGCGTCGATCACGTAGCCGCAGGACCTCTCTGCAGCCCGTTTGAAGGTGGCAGGGCGGTTCTTGCCTTTCTGTTGCAAGTAGATGCCCACGGCTTCTGACAAAAGCACAGATGACGAGTTGAAGGCGGGTTGGGGTGCGGTGCTGCTTCCAACTCCAGCTTGGCCCATCCTGAGCATATGGTGACCCGGCAGGTCAGCGTCACGCGAACGCAGCAGATACCATTACTCGTCGAGCTGTTCAGCGGCTTTTCTGGCCCGCGCTTCAGCGACCTTTGGTGATTTGGTGCGCAGAGAGTATGCGATGCGAGGTGAAGAATAGTGATGCTTCAGGTCTTTCGGGATTCGACGGCTGAAGTAGAAAACCCCGTCTTTGGTGAAAGTGAACGGGCGTGAAATGGTCTCCGACATGGTCTACGGCTCCTAGCAGTGGCTAAAAGCTGGAGTGATACCAATGAGTTATCTGAAGAAATGGTGCCCCCACACGGACTCGAACCGCGGACCTACTGATTACAAATCAGTTGCTCTACCAGCTGAGCTATAGGGGCTCCGGGGGCGTGATTACTGAGTGTCGCGCGGCTGTGCAAGAGGCAATCTGGCGAATGCACGTGTTTTGCGACCCAAGGTCAATCGCGGTTTCCATCCGGACCTGCGGGCATATAATGCGTCGGCACGATACGACACAAGAACACAGATGCAGGTTGTCCTTCACACGGGTCTTCACCAGACAGACAGCGACCGGCTGTTCAAGACGCTTTTGCGCAACCGTGATGGGCTGCGTCCCGAAGGAGTGGCGATTCCGGGGCCGGGAAAATACCGCAGGCTGATATCCGAGATGCTGAATGCGCTGGGCGATGACGCCGCCGCGCCGGATGCTCGGGACGTGCTGCTCGACAGTATTCTGGACGAGGACACAGGCCATGTGGACCGGCTGATCCTGTCTCATGAAAACCTCTTCTCGGTGCCGAAGATCGCCTTTCAGGGGGGCGCTGTCTACCGCAAGGCCGAGCAGCGGCTGCGCGCCCTGCGGGAAATCTTTGAGGATGACCGACTCGAGGTTTTTCTCGCGCTCCGCAATCCGGCGACTTTTCTTCCTGCGCTATTGGAAGCCACGCCGCATGACGACATGGCACAGCTTCTGCATGGGCTTGATCCGGCCCAGATCAGATGGTCCGACCTGATCGCGCGCATCATCGAGGCCTTGCCGGGTGTGCCCGTCACCGTCTGGTGCGACGAGGACAGCCCATTGATCTGGGGCGAACTGATCCGCGAATTTGCGGGCGTAGAGCCAACACACCCGGTCATCGGAGCCTATTCGCGGATGGCCGAGATCACCTCGCAGGAAGGCATGGAGCGGTTCCGGTCGTTTCTGGCGGAAAAGCCCTATCTGAATGAAATCCAGATTCGCCGGGTCATGGTGGCATTTCTCGAGAAATACGCTGACGAAGAAAAGCTCGTGGATGAATTCGACCTGCCCGGTTGGGATCAGGATCTGATTGCGGATCTGACCGAACAGTATGAGGAAGACCTGTACGATCTGGGCCGGATGCCGAGTGTGACGCTCATCACCCCCTGACCGCCATTGGGGCCGTTCCTCGACGTGGATTTGCGCTGGTCAGTCTTTCGTGTTGAGTTCCCCGCGTCTCGCACGTTTGCTGTTCGGGACCGTTGAAAGGGGGGCGCACATGACGCATCGCAAGCTGTACCTCGGCGCGCTGACCGATAACCGGCGCTGGGACATGGTCTCGATCCGCCCTGATGACGTGTTTGTCGTCACTCCGCCAAAATGCGGAACCACCTGGATGCAGACCATCGTGGCGCTTCTTCTCTCCGGCGATCCCGAAGTCGAAACGGAACTGTCGGTGAAGATGCCTTGGGTCGATATCCGCATCCGTGAGATGTCGGAGGTGGCCGAAAGGCTTGAGGCCATGACGCGCCGCCGCAGCATGAAAAGTCATACGCCTCTGGATGGCCTGCCACTGGACGATCATGCGCAGTATATCTGCGTGTTCCGCCATCCGCTCGATGCGCATATCTCGTTCCGCAAGCATGTCCGGAACATACCGATGCCCTGGTTCGATCACTGGTATCCCGAGGATGACCCCGACGGCGTTGCGTTTCGCCGGTTTCTGGATGGCGGGGCAGAGGGGTTCGATACGGATGCAAACCCTCTTGCCCATATCCTGCAGCACTACAGGGCGGCCAGAGCGCTGTCAGGTCGGCCCAATGTCTCGCTGTTCCACTACGCGGATATGACCCGAGATCTCGCGGCGACGTTCGAACGTCTCTCCGCGCTCCTCGGCACACCACATTCTGACGCTGTGATGGCGCGGCTTGTTGAGGCCGCGACCTTCGAACACATGAAGGCGAATGCGCACCGCTATGCGCCGTCAGGCGGAAAGGGGTTCCTGAAATCGGATGCTGCGTTTTTCAGCAGCGGCACCAACGGGACGTGGAAGGGCCTGCTGTCGGACGCCGAACTGGCCGCTTACGACGCCAGGATGGCGGCAGAGCTTTCCGCCGAGGACAGGGCGTGGCTTGAAGGCGGGGCTTTGGGACAGGAAACCGTCTGAAGCACACCTCCGGGGGCGGTTCAGCGCATTCCCAGCGCTTCCTTGTACATGTCGAGAACCGCTTCCTCTTCGGCAATGTCATCGGGTTCGCGCTTGCGCAGCGCGATCACCTTGCGCATCACCTTGGTGTCGTAGCCACGGGCCTTGGCCTCGGCCATCACCTCTTTCTGCTGGTCGGCGATGTCTTTCTTTTCCGCCTCAAGCCGTTCGAACCGTTCGATGAACTGGCGCAGCTCATCTGCGGTGACGCGGTAGTTGGCTTCGATTGCGCTGTCGTCCATCTGTCGGCTCCTTTTCGGTTCGACTGGTGTCGTAGCGATGGCGGGGCGGGCCTTCAAGGGCTTGTCAGCGGCCGGTCGATGAATTACCGCCCGCGTGATCACCATCACCGCAGGAGCACATCATGGACATACTGATCTGGTCGGGAGCGGCGGTGTCTTTCGCGGGGCTGTGTGGGCTGGTCTACTGTATCCTGCGTGTGAACAAGGCGCGCAAGGCCGGGCTGAGCGATGAAGAGTTGCGCGAACAGGTCAAGGCCGTGATGCCGATCAATCTTGGCTCGCTCTTCGTGTCGGTGCTCGGACTGATGCTTGTGATCCTCGGGATATTCCTCGGCTGATCGCCCCGATGCGCCCGGGACGCCCTAAAGGTCGTCGAAGGTTCGTCCGTATTTGATCAGCTCCGCAAACACCGGATCGGGTGTCCAAAGCTCCCGGTCGGGGTGATCAAGCGATTGCATGGCGCGCTGGGTGGCCAGCAATCCGCCTTCGCCCGCTGCGTGCATCACGCCGCCGCGCCAATTCGGCACCAGGTGAGAAAAGACCGACACCACGTCGATGTCACCCGCGCGCGGCACGACACCCTCACGCAGCGCCTTTGCCCCTTCATTTGCCATCGCCCCCAGAACACAACGCACAATACGGTCAGCCGGCATGTCCGATTGCGGCGCCCGCGCCTGGTTGATCTGGTTCAGGACCTCCGGATCTGGTTCTGCCGCAGCGCCCTCCGTGTGGCGGTAGAAACCGCGGCCATTGGCGCGGCCCTGCCGTCCGGTCTGCAACAGGCGTTCCGACCAGTTCTGCGCGCCATCGGCCCGCGCGTGCGCGGCCCCGACACTGAAGCCAAGGCTGTCGGCGAGTTCGAACGGAGGGTGCGCCATACCCCAGTCGCGCAGCGCGGCGTCGATGGCGAACGGCGACTGTCCCAGATCGACCAACGCATCCGCCGCCCGCAGGAAGGTCTGAATCAGACGGTCATGCAGTCCCGGTCCTGACGTGGTTTGCACCACGGCAAGCTTATGCATCCGCCGGGCAAGCGCCAACCCGGCCAGTCGGTGCGCTTCGCTGCTGTCCGGCCCGAGGATCACTTCAACCAGCCGCGACCGCGACGCAGGCGGTGCGAAATGCAGGGTCAGATGAGGATCGGTGCCCGGCAGGCAATGGGCCACCGGCATATCCGGAGGGATCGGAGCGCCGCGTTGTCCACGCGTGGCGCGCAGGGCAATGTCAGCGCCCGCGATCATGACCTCGGGCGTGCCGTGCCGCAGCAGTTTCTGACTGCGCGCCGCCCGCTCTGCGCTGTAGCGGCCCGCGCGAACGGCCTCTTCGACAGCCGCACGGACTTGGGCAACACTGCCACGCTCCTGTTCCGCGTCCTTGAAGGCCCAGTTGACGGTCACGCCCGCATCCAGTGCCGCGAGCGTAATCTGAACCGCGATCGGGCTTCCGCCGAGAACGAGGATGGTCGACATTTCGGGCAGATCGCTCCGCCGCACCAGCGCCCCGACCGCCTGTTCGGCGTGGAAAAGATGCGACAGCGCCCGTGCCTGATCGGTTTTGGCACAATCCTCGTGCGCAGCTTGTTCAAAACCCAGACTGGCCTCGATGGGCAGCACCAGTGCCGCCTCGACAGCTGCGAGAATGTGTTTCGGGGCGACCTCCGGAGAGACCTCGGCTTTTGTCCGTGCCAAGTTGATGGCGGCCTGATAGGCGCGCGCATCCGCAAACCCGTCGCGCCGGGCTGCTGTCGGTCGGGGCGGAATGTCCGTTAGGGGAACCCGGCCGGCGAACGCGGCGATTGCGTCATCTGCCGAACCATCGAAAAGGTCATCTGCCAGCAGGGACAGCTTGCCATGTGTGATCGGAAGAAGCGCTCCCCCCAAAAGCATCTCCAACGCCATCTCGCCACCCACCAGTCGCGGCAGGCGCTGGGTTGCCCCCGCGCTTGGGACAACACCCAGCCGGGCATTGGGAAATCCGATCCGCGTGTTTTTGTGGATCAGGCGGTAATGCGCGGCCAGCGCAAGCTCAACGCCCGCCCCGACGACCGCTCCACTCAGGACAGCGACAACCGGCTTGGGGCACTGCTCCATGCGCAGGCAGAGGTCTGCAAGAAGGTTGTCGCGATCATCTCCACCGCCCAGCGGATCGGTGATGCCCGAGGGAAACACCGGACCCTGTCCCCGGATGACGATGAGGCGCACATCGTCCTGCGCGGCAATCCGGGCGAGCGCCATGTCCAGCGCAACCAAACCCGCATGGGTAAGTCGCGCACCGGGTCCGGCGTCCAGCGCAATCTGCGCGACCCCGTCTTCGACCGAAATGTCGGTTCCTCTGCCCATCCGCTGCTCCGATGGCCTCTGGTAGCGGTTTCGCCCGTTCTATGAGCAGCATTAGAGGTCAAACAGGCCGATCTGGCAAGAATCCCGGCTTATTTGCCGCGTTGGTGCATCATTCGCGCGACATCCAACATCCGGGCCGAAAAGCCCCATTCGTTATCATACCACCCGAAAATGCGGATCTGATCGCCCGTGGCGAGCGTTTCATTCGGCGCGATGACCAGTGATTCGGTCCGTGCGCGCAGGTCCACGGACACACATGGATCTTCGACAAGGCCAATCACCGGGTTGGCCTCGGCCAGCGCGCGCAACGCGGTTGCGGGGTCCTGTGGCGGGGTGCGAAGGCGCACGACAAGATCCACCGCAGACACGCTGATCGCGGGCACGCGGACGGCTGCACCAGTCACGCGCCCGGCCAGATCCGGCAGAACGCGGTCGATAAGCTTGGCGGCACTTGTGGTGGTTGGCACCATGCTGACCGCCCCCGCGCGGTTGCGCGCAAGGTCCGGGCCGCGCGGCGCGTCGACCATCGGCTGGCTTCCGGTATAACAGTGGATCGTGGTCATGTGTCCCTGGATCAGCCCGTACCGCGTGTCCAGATCCCGCAGAAGCGGGGCAAGCGCATTCGTGGTGCAGGACGCGTTCGAGACCACCCGACTGTCGCCGATCTGGTCCTCGTTTGCGCCTCGGACAATGGTGATGTCCGCAATCTCTGACGGTCCCGAGATCAGCACCGCACGCGCTCCTGCGGTCAATGCAGCTTCCGCTGTTTCGCGGTCCTTGAGCGCTCCGGTGCAGTCCAGAACCAGATCGACATCTTCAAGCGGCAGGTCCGCCATCCGGACGCCGGTCAGCAGCGGGATCGCGCGTCCTGCGGCCTGCAACAGACCGTCCTGATAGGTCACACCGCCAGGCAGGGGCCCGAAAACGCTGTCATACTTGAACAGGTACGCGCATGTATCCGGCTGGGCGAGATCATTGACCGCAACAACCTCGATATCGGCATGGTCCGGCGTCGTCAGGATTTGCCGCAGGATGACCCGCCCGATCCGTCCGAACCCGTGTATGACGATACGCATGGTGACTGTCCTTTGCCGTTTGCACTCGAACTGTGCGATACGGCTTGCATTTCAACGCTTATTTTTTCACATTGTAAAAATCTTTTTTGTATCGAGACAATGCAGGGTGCAGAGGCGCGCATGAATGCAGAAACCGGACCAGAGCGGCGGGCGCGGGGGCGACCGCGGGCCTGGGGCGACACCACCGAGCAGAACAAGATCAAATCGCTTGATCGCGCACTGGTTATTCTGGAACGGCTCAGTGAATGGGGCGGTGCGACGCTGACCGATCTCTCTGAAGATCTAAAGCAGTCACCGGCCACCGTCTACCGCGTGCTCTACACGTTCGAAGCGCGTGGCATGGTCGATTTCGACCCGGTGGCGCAGACATGGCATATCGGGGCAGGGGCCTTTCACATCGGTTCGCGCTTCCTGCGCCGCACGTCGCTTGTCGAGCGCGCGCGCCCGTTCCTGCGGGAATTGATGCGGAAAACCGAGGAAACCGCGAACCTTGGTATCTCGCGCGACGGGATGGTGCTGTTCCTGAGTCAGGTCGAAACCCACCACAACATCCGCGCTTTCTTTCCGCCGGGCACCATGTCCCCGATGCACTCTTCTGGCATCGGCAAGGCCCTTCTGGCTCAGATGGACGACAAGGAGGTTGCGGCCATCATCCGCAAGCACAAGCTGACCGCTTTCACCGAACACACTCTGGTCACGCCCGAGGCGCTGATGTCGGATCTGGAAGCGACCAGAAAGCGTGGCTATGCGTTTGATGCGGAAGAGAAAAACGATGGCATGCGGTGCATTGCAGCGCCGGTGTTCGACATGCATGGCGAACCCATCGCAGGGGTGTCGATCTCGGGCCCATCAGCCCGAATCCCGGACGAGCGGATCGAAAGCCTCGGTGCGGATGTCCGTGACACGGCGGCCAAACTGACCGCCGCGCTTGGTGGGCCGTCGGATTAGGCGACGTTTCTGAGGCCGATTTTTGGGGTCACACCCAACGCATGGCACACATCGCGTGTCAGTTCCGGCCGGTTCAGCGTGTAGAAATGCAGCGTGTCCACGCCGCCGTCGATCAGGTCGGAACACAGTTCCGTGCAGATCGCGGTGGCAAGCAGGTCTTCCCGACCGTCGCGTTCCGCCTTCTCGAACGCATCCACGACCCAGGCCGGGATATGCGTGCCGCAGCGCTGCGCAAAGCGCACGGCGCCCTTCCAGTTCTCGATTGGCAGAATGCCCGGAGTCACCGGCTTGTCGATTCCCGCCTTTTCGCAGGCATCCCGGAAACGGAAGAAGGTCTCGGCCTCGAAGAAGAACTGCGTCAGTGCCTCGGACGCACCGGCATCGAATTTGCGCTTGAGATACGCGACATCCGCCTGCTCATCTGCCGCTTCGGGGTGGGTGTCGGGGTAGGCGCCGACACGGATGTTGAAATCACCCGCCGCGCTCAGACCTTCGATCAGATCAACGCTCGACGCAAACCCGTCCGGGTGAGCCACAAACCCGTCTGACCCCTTGGGCGGATCGCCCCGAAGCGCAACGATATCGGTCACACCGGCCGCTGCGAAGTCCTGCGCGATGGCAAGCGTTTCGGCGCGGGTCGCATTCACGCAGGTCAGATGCGCCGCGACCGGCAACCCCGAGGATTTGTGCAGCGTCGCCACCGCCTCGCGTGTCAGGTCGCGGGTCGTGCCGCCGGCACCATAGGTCACCGACACAAAGCGCGGCTGAAGCGGCGCAAGCACCTGAACAGTGTCCCAAAGCCGAAACGAGGCTTCCAGAGACTGCGGCGGGAAGAATTCGAAAGAAACGGACGGAACTGGCATCGTCATAATCCTTGATGGCGTTGAAGCTCTTGTCGCACGTGCAGCATTGTGAGACAAACTCATAAATCTAATCTTCAACATGAGAACGATTGATAATGCATATCGAGTTTCGGCACCTTCGCACCATCAAGGCGATCCATGAATGTGGCGGCGTTGCGCGGGCGGCGGATCAGCTCAATATCACCCAATCGGCGCTGAGCCATCAGATCAAGGCGCTCGAGGATCAGGCGGGGGTGGAACTGTTCGTGCGCCGCTCCAAACCGATGCGCCTGTCGGCGGCGGGGATGCGGCTCCTGCGTCTGGCCAATCAGGTTCTGCCTCAGGTCGAGGCGCTGGCCGCTGAATTCGAAGGGCTGCGGGACGGATCATCGGGGCGGATGCACATCGCCATCGAATGCCACGCCTGTTTCGAGTGGCTTTTCCCTGTGCTGGAGGCGTTCCGCAAAAGCTGGCCTGACGTGGATGTGGACATCCGTCCGGGCCTCGCCTTCGATGCCCTGCCGGCGCTGATCAAGGAAGAGGTCGATCTTGTCGTGTCCTCGGATCCCGAGGACATCCCTGGCGTTACCTTCACGGAACTCTTTGATTACAATGCTGTTTTCGTTGCGTCCGCGTCGCATCCGCTTGCGGAGAAACCCTATGTCGAGGCCGAGGATTTCCGCGGGCAGACGCTGATCACCTATCCGGTCGAACGCACCCGCCTTGACGTATTCAGCCAGTTGCTGATCCCTGCCAAGGTCGAACCGGCCTCAGTTCGGCAGGTGGAGCTGACCGCTGTCATCCTGCTGCTCGTCGCGTCGAACAGGGGGGTGTCGGTGCTGCCCGACTGGGTCGTGCGAGAGGTCAAATACAGTTCCGATTACGTGACCCGTCCTCTGACGGAACACGGAATCACACGGCGTCTTTATGCTGCCACCCGGACGGCAGACATAGAGAAGCCATTTGTGGCTGAGTTGATCCGGCTCGCCCGTCAGGAGGCGCGCCGGTTGCAGACGGCCTGAGGACTCAGAGCGCGGTGATGTTCGACGCCATCATCCGGCCATCGCGGCCCTCGGTCATGTCATAGCTGACCTTCTGGTTGTCGCTCAGCCCGTCCATACCGGATTGCTGCACTGCGGAAATGTGTACGAACACATCCTTGCCGCCATCCTCGGGGGAAATGAACCCGTAACCCTTTGTGGCGTTAAACCATTTCACGGTACCGTTCGGCATGATCCCGTGTCTCCTTCTGTCGTCACTTCCGGCCTCGACGGGCCACTCTTGTTGCGACCGGGACGGCAATCTGCGACACCCCGTCACAGAGTAAGAGATTGGCCGATGCGGCGCGAAGGCAAGAGCGCATTGCGCTTTTTACCTGCAACGCCGCACCGGTCGCTGCAGGCAAGAAAGGGACGGGAATGATCCTCTACGGACTGAAGAATTGCGATACCTGCCGTAAGGCTTTGAAGGCGCTGCCAAATGCCGAACTGGTTGATGTTTCGGTCACCCCCGTTCCCGAAGCCACGCTGGACCGCGCCCTTGCCGAATTTGGTGAAAAAACACTGAACACCCGCTCTACAACCTGGCGTTCCCTCGACGATGCCGAAAGGGCTAAGGACCCCAAGACACTCCTGCTGGCGCATCCGAAGCTGATGAAGCGGCCGCTGATCGCAGAGGACGACAATCTCTACCTCGGTTGGGACAAGGCCACCCAGGCAGCGCTTCTCGGCTAGTCGCGCATCTGCAGCTGGTGCAGCGAAGCATAGGTACCTGACTGCGCGAGCAGTGCGTCATGGGTGCCCTGTTCGATCACGCGCCCCTGATCCATCACGACGATCTTGTGCGCGTCCCGCACGGTCGACAGCCTGTGCGCAATCACCAGCGTGGTCCGGCCTTTGGAAAGCTCGTCCAGCGCGTCCTGAACCTTGGCCTCTGATCGGGTGTCGAGCGCGGACGTCGCTTCGTCCAGCAGGAGAATCGGCCGGTCACGCAACAGGGCGCGCGCAATCGCGACCCGCTGGCGCTGCCCACCCGAAAGCGCCGAACCGCGTGGCCCGACCGGCGTGTTCAAACCGTCGGCCAGCTGCGGAAGAAAATCCGATACATGTGCCGCATCCAGCGCGCGTTTCAGGTCTGCATCGGACACATCCGTCTGTCCCAGCAGGATGTTCTCAAGAACCGTGTCGTCGAACAGCAGGGCCTCCTGCGACACGACGGAAAACAGCCCGCGCAGATCGTCAAGCGCCATATCCGACACGGCCACGCCTCCGATCAGAACCTCACCCTTGGAAGGATCGACAAGACGGGTCAGCACGTTGAAAATCGTTGACTTTCCGGCGCCCGAGGCACCGACAAGAGCGGTGGTTTTTCCGGCTTCGGCGGTGAAACTGCACCCGTCAAGAACGGTCTTGTCGCCATAGCTGAGTGAGACATCCGCAAGCGCGATCTCCGGCACACCTTCGGGGGCCGGTTTCGGCTGTGCGGGGCTGCGCAGCTCGGGAACGGTGTCCAGGATCTGTCGGATACGCTCGATCCCGGCCGCCGCCACCTGCCAGACGCCCGCGACGTTGCCGAGCCGGCGCAGAGGTTCGAACGCCAGACCGATCGCGGTGAAGAAGGCCATGAAATCGCCCACGGTCTTGTCACCCGAGAGGATCTCGTTGCCCCCGTAAAACAGAACTCCCATGAACCCGAGACCGGCCATGATATCGATCATTCCGGGAATGGTTGCCTGTCCCAGCGCAGTCCGGGTTTCGACCTTGACCCGCTCTTCCGTCAAGGTGCGGTAGCGCTCGGACTGGTAGCGCTCCAGCGCGTTCAGTTTGACCGGAACAATCCCGTGAAACGCCTCATTGAGCCGGACTGACAGCTTCGCCGCCACGTCGCGTGCCCGGCGTGCTTTCTTCCGCACATAGCGTTGCAGCACCATGGATGGTGCAACCAGAACCGGCGCACCCAGCAGGGCAACGACGGTCCAGCGCCAGTCCACCGAAATCGCCACGGCGAACAGGGAAACGAGCGCAATCACATCACGCCCGGCGCCTGTGATGATCGTGCGCCAGACCTTGCTGATCGCGTCCACATCCCCCTCGACCCGTTGCATCAGGTATCCGGGTGAATGGGTCTGATGATAAGCCGTGTCCAGCACCATCAGATGGCTCAGCAGATCCTGCCGGATATCGGCGACAGACAGTTGCGAGATCCGCGTCAGCAGCACCTTCTGAACGATGCTCGCCACCGCGCGAACCACAAAAATCCCCAGAAACAACAGGCCGACCCAGACAATCGCGTCGGCTTCGCCGCCCACGAAAACCCGGTCGAACATCGGCTTCATCATGTAGGACAGTGCACCGAACATGCCGCCTTCCAGCGCCATGAACACCATGGCGACGATCAGCAGCCGCCAGTGTTTCGCAAGATAGCCGCGCCACACCCAGAGCAGCAGACCGCGCGGGTTGACCTTGGCCTCGGTCACGACACCAGAGCCGCCGGCAGAGACAGGGCCTCCGCCGGCACCTTCCCGTCGAAACCGGCCTGAATGGTCTTTCCGTCGTATTCGGTCCGGATCCACTCTTCGAACCCGATGGGCTGCCGGGCATTGCGCGCGGCATAGACATCGAGGATGTAATCCTGAACGCCGGTCGCGGTAAAATCGAGGTGGATGTATTTCAGCGAGAGCTGCGTGCGCGCCACTTCGACCGGCTGGTTTTCGAACACCATGAGGTAAAGAGCAGCAACGAACCCGGCACGGTCAGCACCGGACTTGCAATGAAACACGAACGGCTTTTCCGCCTGCCGCAACGTGTCGATCACATGCACGATCTTCTTGCGGCTGACGGCGCTGCGCGCCTGCAGCTTGGCGTTCAGCAACGTCAGGCCAAGCGCCTCGCAGGTTTCTTGCTCGAACAGGTAATGGGCGTATTTGTCCTCGCCCCGCAGGTTCACCACCGTACGGATGCCCATCGCCTTGTATTTCTCGAACCGCCGGTGCGTCGGCTGATTGGACCGGTACACGTCGGGCGCGACCTCAAAGAAATTGGTCCAGAACGTCCGCAGGAAGGCGTGATCGAAAACGTGGTAATGAAAGGTCGACCACCGCCGCGCCCGCGGATCGGTGATGTCCTTGCCAAAGGACCGGCGCAGCTTGCGCTCGGCATCTTCGATTTTTGTCCAAAGCTGTCCCAGCATCCGGTCCCTTTCGCGTCAGGCGCGGATGTAGAGACTGCGGCGCGCGCTGGCAAGCACCGCGCGTTATTGACGGTGCGGCTGGGCGGGGTAGGGTGCGCGCAACCCTGCGCTTCGGCAGGGAATCCCCATCCTGTCGAGGTTGCTCATGTCGCTTGCCCACGGTCGCACCTATCTTGCCATCCCCGGTCCCTCGGTCGTGCCCGATGCGGTGCTGCGGTCAATGCACCGTGCGTCCCCCAACATCTACGAAGGCGAACTTCCGGACATGATGCCGGACCTGCTGCGCGATCTCAAAAAGGTTGCCGGGACCAACGGACACGCGGCCATCTACATCTGCAACGGCCACGGCGCATGGGAAGCCGCGCTCGCAAACACCGTGGCGGCCGGCGAAAAGGTGATGGTGCTGGCCACCGGATTTTTCGCCATGGCCTGGAGCCGCATCGCCGAAGCCCGCGGGATCGTCGTCGATGTGCTGGATTTCGGCAATGGCGGCACCTTTGACCTTGCCCGGGTCGAAGAGACGCTGAGGGCGGACAGCGCCCACGGATACAAGGCCGTTCTGGCGGTGCATGTGGACACGTCCAGTTCAAACCGCAACGAATACCTGCCGCTGCGCCGGATCCTCGATGAATTGAACCACCCGGCGCTGCTGATGGCGGATTGCATCGCGTCGATGGCCTGTGACCGGTTCGAGATGGATGCCTGGGGTGTCGATGTCGCGGTCACCGGTTCACAGAAGGGGCTGATGTGCCCGCCGGGATTGGGCTTCGTCTTCTTCAACGACAAGGCCGCCGAACAACGCCGCGCGTTGAAGCTGGTCAGCACCTACTGGGACTGGACCCAGCGCGCGGCCCCGGAAGCCTTCTACCAGTATTTCAGTGGCACCGCGCCGACACACCACATCTATGGTCTGCGCACCGCGCTGGACATGATCCATGCCGAAGGAATGGAAGCGATCTGGGACCGTCATGCGGCGCTCGCCGGCGCGATCTGGGCGGCGGTTGAACATTGGGGACAGGACGGGCCGTTGCGGCTCAACATCGCGGACCGTGCGCTGCGCAGTCATGCGGTCACAGCGCTGTCGATCGGCAAGCCATCCGGAGCTGAGCTGCGCCGTTGGTGTGCCGACCAGGCGGGTGTCACGCTGGGCATCGGGCTGGGCATGGCAAATGATGACGATCCGCTGGGGGAAGGCTACTTCCGGTTCGGACATATGGGCCATGTGAACGCCCACATGATCCTCGGTCTGCTGGGCGTGGTCGAGGCCGGTCTGGGGGCGCTCGGAATTCCGCACCGCGCCGGGGGAGTCACCGAGGCGGCCAAAGCGCTCTCAGCCGTCTGAGGGCCACTGGATTTCGCGGCTGGCGCGGTACTGCTCAAGCCGCGTGATGCCCTGATTGAGGGCCCATCCGGTCAGGATCACCGCGGCCAGGCCGAAATGGGCCCAGATCACTCCAAGAATCCACAGAAGGTTGACGAATATCAGGATCAGGTTTGCGGTCGTGTAATCCTCGACCCGTTTGGGATGGCGATGCTCCATCTGTGCCTCCACAGGCAGTCACTTGTCTCTACTGCGACATAATAGCGCAGAAAGCCGGTCCGTCAGCGGTAATCTGGCGGAAACCCCATAATTTTTCGTGAATGTGGCGCTATGCCTGTTTTTGCGCCGTTTCCAGCGCCCGGGGCAGAGCCGCCTCAAGGATATCGAGGTCTGCGGGACGTCCCGCGCTGATACGGATGCAGCGGTCTCCTGGAGAGACAAAGGGCATCCGAACGAACACCCCCTGATCGACCAGCGCGGCCAGAACGGCTTTGGCAAAGGCCCCGTCGCGACCGCAGTCGACGGTGACGAAATTCGTGGCCGAGGGCAGCGGCGTCAGACCATTGGCCCGGGCGATATCCGCAATCCGGTCGCGCGCGTCTTCGACAAGAGCAATGACCTCCTCAAGCCACGCTTCGTCCTCATGGGCGGCCAGCGCGCCAGCCTGCGAAATGCGCGACATGCCGAAATGATTGCGGACCTTGTCGAAACTCTTGATCAACTCCGGAGCGCCGATCCCGTAGCCCACCCGGGCACCGGCCATGCCGAAGGCTTTGGAAAAGGTGCGCATGCGGATCACACGCGGATCATCCGCGTCGATGTCGGGTGCCGTGCCGTCGGGCGCGAATTCGATATAGGCCTCGTCCAGCAGCAGGAGCGTACCATCCGGCAGGGAGTCCAGCGCCTTTTCGATCTTTGCTCCGCTGTGCCAACTGCCCATCGGATTGTCGGGGTTCGACAGGTAGACGATCTTGGCCTCGACCTCGATCGCCTTCGCCATCAGCGCGTCGATGTCTTCGTGGTCGTCGTGGAACGGCACCTTGTGCAGGGTCCCGCCATAGCCGACAACGTGGTAGTTGAACGTCGGATAAGCTCCGTCGGAGGTGACCACGGGATCTCCCGGCGCGATGAGAAGACGGACGAGATATCCCAGAAGACCGTCGATACCCTCGCCGATGATGATGTTGTCGGGGCGCACACCCAAACGGGCCGATATGGCTTGGATCAGATCGTAATTCGTCGCATCGGCATATTGCCAGCACTGGCCGGCCGCATCCTGCATGGCCGCCACGGCAAAAGGTGAGGGCCCGAAAACACTTTCATTGGCACCCAGCCGTGCCAGAAACGGCGCACCGCGCTGGCGCTCCTGCACTTCGGGGCCGACGAAGGGCACGGTGGAGGGCAGTTTGGCGATCAGGTCGGGATATCTGGGTCCGGTCATACGTTGTGTATGCCAAGCGCCGTGCAGTTGAACAAGCGTCATTGCTCACTCCGGGATCGAATCCTCCGAAACGCAGGATCGGCTCTCACTCCCGTCGTTCCTGGGGGCAGGCAACACGCCAAGCATATCTGGACGCTCCCGATTTTTCGGCGAAAAATCGGGGCTGCGCGGAATTGTATTGAATAAACCTTAACAAAGCGTTCGCTGGGCTCCTGAGATCGGTTTGTTTTCGGGAGGCGCGGGGCGCTCTGGACAGAGGTAGGTCAGAGCCTCTGACGCAATGTTTCGCGCGCGAAACATTAGGTCCGAACCGGACCTGACCCGTGCGGCTTGACCCGCCGGGGCCAAGCGGCCACTTATCGACCAGAGCAGCACGAGACCAAGATGGCCCAAACCCCACCGCCTTTTGCCCCGTTCGAATGGATGATCGCATGGCGTTACCTGCGCGCCCGCCGGGCCGAAGGCGGCGTGAGCGTCATGACATGGATCAGCCTGATCGGCATCACTCTTGCAGTGTTCGCCCTGATTGCCACGCTGGCCGTGCGCTCCGGGTTTCGCGCCGAATTCGTCGATACGATTCTCGGCTCAAACGCCCATGTGACCGTCTACTACACACAGCAAACCGACGAATTCGGACGCTCCAGTCGGACCATCGCCGACTACGAAACGCTGGCGCAGGCTGTTGGGTCTGTCCCCGGTGTCACCCGTGCGGCCCCCTTGGTGAAGGGGCAGGTCATGGCCACGGCCAACAGCCGCAACGCCGGTGTCGAAGTGTTCGGGATCGCCCTGGAGGACCTCGCCACCATCCCGCGCATCGCCGACCCCGACAACGCGCGCGGCGAGCTGACCCGCTTTTCCGAGGGCATCGCCATCGGATCCGGCGTGGCGCGCGAAATCGGCGTTACGCTGGGCGACAAGGTCAAACTGATCTCACCCGACGGGGTCAAAACCGCCTTCGGCACAAGCCCGCGCGTCAAGGCCTACGAGGTGGTCTACATCTTCACCGCCGGGCGCTATGACATCGACCGCACGCGCGTCTACATGCCCTTTGGCGAGGCGCAGCTCTACTTCAACCGCGAGGGCGTGGCCGACGAGATCGAAGTGATGGTCGCCGATCCTGACCGGGTCGAAGAGATGACGCTTCCGATCGTTCAGGCCGGAGGACAGCGCGCACTGGTCTGGACATGGCAGGACGCCAGCGGCGGCTTCCTCCGGGCGCTCGAGATCGAGGACAACGTGATGTTCATCATCCTGTCGATCCTCGTGCTGATCGCCGCCATGAATATCGTCTCGGGCCTGATCATGCTGGTCAAGAACAAGGGCCGCGACATCGGTATCCTGCGCACGATGGGCCTGACAGAAGGTGCCGTACTGCGGGTGTTTTTCATCTGCGGGGCCTTCACCGGCATACTCGGGACCGTGGCCGGGGTGATCCTGGGATGCCTGTTTGCGCTCTACATAGATCCGATCTTTTCTTTCGTGAACTATGTCGCAGGCGGCGGTGTCTGGGACCCGGCAGTGCGCGGAATTTATGAGTTGCCCGCGCAACTGCGCCTGCCTGATGTGCTCAGCGCCATCGCGCTGTCGCTTGGGCTCAGCTTCATCGTGACGATCTTCCCCGCCCGGCGGGCTGCGCGGATGAACCCGGTCGAGGCGCTGCGCTATGAATGACGTCTCATTGCGACTGACCGGCATCACCAAGTCCTACAACGCTGGCACAGCTGCGGCGGTCGACGTGCTGCGCGGGGTGGATGTGTCGCTGACCAAAGGCGAAGTGGTGGCACTGGTGGCGCCGTCCGGTGCAGGAAAATCGACCCTGCTGCACATTGCCGGTCTGCTGGACACGCCTGATGCCGGGACGGTCGAGATCGGCGGAACGGATGTGACGGGCGCGCCGGATCGGCGGCGCACGCTTGTCCGGCGGGACGAGGTCGGGTTCGTCTATCAGTTCCATCATCTGCTGCCCGAATTCAGCGCGCAGGAAAACATCGTGCTGCCGCAACTTGCCGCCGGAGTCGCGCGCCGCGATGCCGATGCGCGTGCGAAGGAGCTTCTCGGGATCGTCGGCATCGCCGCACGCGCGGATCACCGGCCGGCAGCATTGTCGGGTGGAGAGCAGCAGAGGGTGGCGTTCTGCCGGGCGCTGGCCAACCGGCCTTCGGTGCTTCTGGCGGACGAGCCGACCGGGAATCTCGATCCCGCAACCTCGGACACGGTGTTTGACGCGCTTATGACTCTGGTCCGGGAAACCGGGTTGTCGGCGCTGATCGCCACGCACAACATGGAGTTGGCGGCGAAGATGGACCGCCAGCTGCGGTTGGATCAGGGGGTCCTGTCCCCGGCTTGACCTCCGGGCCGAGGCTGTCACTCTGCGCGCAATGTGAGGGAGGACAGCATGGCCGAGGTGGATGTTTCGCAGATCAACGAAGTGACGGAGCGCGCGCTGCGGGCGCATGGGGCGTCCGACGCGGTGGCGCACACGATGGCAGATGCGGTGTCCTGGGCCGAGGCGCGG
This sequence comes from Marivita geojedonensis, assembly GCF_002115805.1. Classification (GTDB taxonomy): domain Bacteria; phylum Pseudomonadota; class Alphaproteobacteria; order Rhodobacterales; family Rhodobacteraceae; genus Marivita; species Marivita geojedonensis. The sequence goes on from NZ_JFKC01000030.1 coordinate 18,815, forward strand.
GGCAACCGGATCTGCGGGCTTTACTACCTCGAAAGCTATTGCCAGCAGCTTGTCACGGGCAGGGTCCGGGGCGACGTCGCGCCGGCGGTCGGGAAACCGCGCAAGGGTGTGGTCGAGGTCGACGCAGCCTACGGGTTCGCGCAGCCAGCCTTTGCCGCTGCGCTGGACATGGCGACCGAGGCCGCGAGTGAAACCGGGATTGCCTGCCTGTTTGTGCGCCACGCCCACACCTGCACCGCGCTGGGCTGGTTCACCGAAGCCATCGCGAAAGCGGGGATGATCGGCATGGGTTACACCAACGCGTCACCCATCGTCGCCCCGCCCGGGGGAAAGACGCGGGTGATCGGCACCAACCCGATGTCTTTTTCGGTGCCGGACGGGCAGGGCGGTGTCGCCATGATGTTCGATCAGTCTACGACAAGCGTCGCGCTGGGGCGGATCACGATGGCGAAAGCCGCAGGGGAAAAGATCCCCGAAGGCTGGGCGGTGGATGCCGAGGGCAACCCGACAACGGACCCGGAGGCCGCATTGGCCGGGTCGCTGTGCAGCACAGGCGGCTACAAGGGCTGGGGGCTGGGTCTGATGGTCGAGATCATGGCGGCCGGGCTGGCCGGCGGTACGCCAAGCCGGGAGGTCAAACCGCTCAAGGCACCCGAAGGCGCGCCGCACGATCTGGCGCATTGCTTCCTGCTGATCGATCCGGGGGTCCGCCCCGAGTTTCATGCGATGGTCGCCGGGCTGGCCGAGGCCGTGTCGCAGGATGACGGTGCGCGGATGCCCGGTCAGGGAAAGGTTTTGTTAACCAAGGTTAACGTGCCGGACGCATTGTGGGAGGCGACCTGCGCGCTGGCGGATCGGTGACACATGTCTCACGCGAACGTTTGATGCAGGTGAGCGCGGGCGGCTGCTAAAACGGCAGCGATCAGGAAAAGGTTTCCCCATGTTGCGTCTGTCTGCCGCCGTCCTTCTGTCACTTCTTGCTCTGCCCGCGCTGGCCGCTCCCGTGTCATTTGACGGGTCTTGGAAAACGCAGAAGTTCTCTCTGTTTTCGTCCAACACATACGGCTTCAACGGAGGCTCGGTGAGCGTGTCGTCGGACGGATCCGTATCGTTGGCCTATCGCCCGCTGCCCGAAAGCTATTGGGGCGCGTCCTCTGCCAAGTGGTCCTGGTCGGTGCAGGAAGGCGTGCCGGCAACCGATCTGCGCAAGAAGGGTGGAGATGACCGCAACCTCGCGCTTTATTTTGTGTTCCTTCCCGAAGCCGAGGCTCAGGCGCTGAAAGGTGCCAGCGTGCGCAAGCTGCTGACCAACAACGCCGCTCGGGTGCTTGTCTATGTCTGGGGCGGGGCGCACAACCGTGGCGCGGTTCTGAGCAGCCCGTATCTGGGCAACAGGGGCAAGACGATTGTCCTGCGCGGTTCGGGCACCGGCAGCGCGAGCGAAAACGTCAATCTTGCACGCGACTACGCCAACGCCTTTGGCGGGGGTGGTGCCGCTCTGGTCGGGCTTGCCATTTCGGGTGACAGTGACGACACCGACAGCCGTATCCGGGCGACGATCAGCGGGCTGAACGTCAACTGACCCGCCCGCGCGGCGGGTGCGCGGGCAGCCGCGCCGTTCAGGCCCGCTGCGTGATCCAGACACCAAGCGCCATGACCGCAATGCCGGTTGCGCGGGTCAGGCTGAGGGGACTGACACGAGCACCGAAAAGACCGAAATGATCGATCAGCGCGGCCGAGATCAGCTGCCCCAGAAGAACGAAGAACACCGCGTTTCCGACGCCGAAATGCGGTGCGATATAGGTGATCGACAGCACGTAGAACGCGACCAGAAGCCCCGCCAGCAGCAGATGGCGCGGCGCGAGTGGCACCCCGGCCAGTGCCTTTGGACCGGTGGCCAGCGTCACGAGGCTTGTCGCCAGAAGCGCCACGCAGAACAGCACCATTGCCGCAGCCGCCGGTGAGCCGATGCGCATTCCCAAAGCGGCATTCAGGGCGGCAAGCAGCGGAATTCCGATCCCGGCGGCAAGCATGGTCAGGGCATAGATCGGCATGTGTCGTGTCCTTGTTGAAGCGGCTGCCCGGAGACTGCGCCGGTCGGCCCGAAATGTCACCCGGCAAAGCTTGGCCGTGGCGTTATGCGCCCGGTTGCGAAGGACGCGAAAGACAGGCACTCTGGGGACAATCGAGCAAGGAGGCCTACATGCGCGCACCACGTTTCAGCCTGTTGATCGGGGCGCTTGCCGCCGGACTGGTTGCGGCCTGTACGCCCGAGGAAATGCCCCAGGCCAGTGATGGACGGGCGCTGTTCATGGAGAATTGCGCAGTCTGTCATGGGGTCGACGGCACCGGTAACGGGCCGATGGCGCGGGCGATGGCAAAAGCGCCGCCAAACCTTTCGCTTATCGCGGTGCGCAATGGCGACGGATTTCCCCGCGCGAAGGTGTTGTCGACGATTGACGGTTACGCGAAGTCGGATCTGAACGGGCCGAACATGCCGGAATTCGGAGCCTTGCTGGAGGGCGATCTTGTCCCGCTGGACACCGGTGACGGTGTATTGACCCCGACGCCGCGCAAACTGGTGGCGCTGCTGGAATATATCGAGAGCATCCAGGCGACGCGCTGACAGGGAACCGGATTCCAGATATTAGAAAGCCCCGCAGGTTTGCGGGGCTTTCTTTCTCGTGGGCAGAAGCGTTCAGGCGCGTGAGGACGCGGACCTCGGGCCGGCGATCAGCCAGATGATGAAGCCCAGAAGCGGCAGAATCAGGACCAGAAGGCACCAAAGCACCTTGGAGCCAGTCGAATTCTTCGAGCCGATGATCGACACGAAGGCCCAGACATTGAGGACCAGAAGGATGAACCCGCCGATTCCCGTGATTTCTATTCCCATTTTGCTCTCCTTACCGCCGGTCAGTCCCTTAGGTGCATCCTTGCTGGCGTCGCGCGTGATCCCGGTTCCACCGATCCGGATCGTGGGCCGGTTCCGTTCCCCCGGTTCCACGCGACGGAATTGCCTTTGGAAAACGCCATCGCTCTATCGGTCCCGAAGTGCGCCGATGAGTTCAGCTTTGGTCATGTCGGAACGCCCGTCAATGCCAAGTTCCTGTGCGCGCTCATAGAGATCGTCTTTGGTCCAATCCTCGTAGGGCGGTGCCTTGCCGCCCTTTTTGGACGGGTTCTGTGATCTGTTCGCCTGTGCGTTGGCGATGCGGGCGGCGGCCTCTTTGCCGTAGCCGTCATCGCGCAGCGCTTCGTAGGTGTCGTCATCCTTGATTGACGGGCCGTGGGAGTTGGCCATGGCTTATCCGTCCGTCGCGACGCTTGGGGCGGCGGTCCCAGCCTCTTCGCCCGGTTCATTGCCCTGGGCGGCAAGATTGGCGAGGTAGGCGAAGAACAGGACGGCGGCAAAGACCCCGACAGCTGCCATGCCCCAGATGGCCGGGCGGTGGCGTTTCGACTGTTTTTCCACGTTGGTTGATGGAGCGGACATGGTGTACCTCTTCAAATTCGTGTTTCACCGTCTCAACGCGTGACTGCGTCTGAGGTTCCCCATGGCGCAGGGCTGCCGCCCGCGTGCGAGGGCTGATTTGAAGGAATCGTGATCGCGCGGAAAAAGGTGCTGACGGGTGGTCAGGCGATGTCGCGCAGCATGGCGCGGGTCTGATTGCGTTCGTGTCGGTAGGCGTTTGCGGCACTGACAAGCGCCCGGAAGATTGCCCGCTGACGGTGCGCATAGAACAGATGTTCCGGATGCCACTGGACCCCGAGCGCAAACGGATCACGCACCCGCTCCACGGCCTGCACCATGCCGCCGGTGTCACGCGCCGAGACGCGCAGCCCATCGCCCAGACGGTCAACCGCCTGCGTGTGCAGCGCATTGACCTTCATCGGATCGTTCCCGCTGATCAGCGACAGGTGAGTCCTGTCTTCGACGTGGATTTCCCGCTTGGGCAGGACGGTCTTGATCATCCGTTCGCGTCCATATGTGCCCCACGCATCCTGATCGAGCGTGCCGCCGAGTGCGACATTGAGCATTTGTGAGCCACGGCAGATACCAAGCACCGGGATGTTCCGCTCAAGCGCCGCTTCGGCAAGTGAGCGTTCAAGCGCATCGCGTTCCGGATCGAGCCGGGCCGAGATGCCGAGTTTCCCGCCATACATCTCGGGGCCGATATCATCGCCACCGCCGATGATCAGCCCGTCCACATGGTCGAGCTCGGAAATCCGCCCGACGCCCCAGCGCACACCGCGCCCGCCGGTGATCCAGAGATTGAGGTTGATGAGCGGATACACCCGCCATCCCGTGCGTGATGAGGTCGTGACAGCGATCAGAGGACGGCTCATGCGTCAGCCTTTGCGTTGTGCCGGGACAGCAGCCCGTCAATGGTTTCGACCCAGACGGATTTGCGTTCGAACCATGCCGCGTCATGGGTTCTCCATGCGCTGCGCAGGGCAGATAAAAGATCGGGATTGGCGGCCACCAATTCAACCTGGCGCCACAGTTGCCAGGGTTGCAGGAGCGACCAGTCGGCTTCATCGATGCGGCTGTCCGGCAGGCGGAAATGAAAGGTAGGCCGCGCCGAGGTCTTGTCGGTGGTGTCGAACAGGCGGGAAAAAAGTTCCGGCTCAGCGTGTTTGAAAAGCGGCAGAAGATCGAGGCTCTGGTTCCGGCTGGCGATGTGACGCGCGCAGATCTGCATCACTTCTGCCAGCGAGTCGCATCGCGTATTCGCCAGCTCCGAGATCAGCCCGCGCGGCCAGGCGCCGACGAAGGGCATCATGCGGCGCGTCGTGTCCACCTGTTCCTTGCGCCGGAGCCACGGTTCGAGCAGCGCATAGGCCGTGATCGTGTCGAGAGTGAACCGGTGATCGGGTGCGACGACCTCGGGGTTCACATGAACGCCAAATCCCAGCAGTACGCCGGTGCGCGACCCCATGGCGCCGATCCCGCGCAGCGCGGCGCAGATCGTGTTGAACTCGGACAGCTGCGCTCGGCTGAGAGGCGGGGTCACCACCTCGACCGGGATCAGTCCGCGAAATGCGTCCAGCCCTTCCTTAAGAAAGGGCAGGTCTTTTCGTTTGCGCAGCGTGATGTCGAGTTCGACCTCGATGTCGCCAAAGGCCGTGTCGCACACCGTGACGCTGTGCTGGCCGTCATCCTGAACCGTGCCGCCGAATTCGCGCGCGATCAGCTTGCCGGTCTCCAGTTCGGTCGGACCGGCAAATTCGATCTCGATCCCTGTCAGGCGTTCGTCACCAGCCGCAGTTGTTTCGATCGGCAGGGGCGGGAAAGGCGTGGCGGTTGCGGTCATGTTATGCCTGCGTCGGTGTCGGTTCGTGGTGCGGCCCGGTTTCGAAATGCGGTGCATGGGTCAGATAGGCCGTGACCCAGACCAGAATTGGCAAAGATACAATTCCACCGATGGGTCCCCAAAGCCAGAGACCGAAGAGGATCGACAGAAACACGACCAGAGGATTTAGTTGCAGCCGCTGGCCGACAAGCGTCGGTGTCACGAATTGCGCCTCGGTCATGTTGAGCAGGAAATAGGCTAGCGCGGGCAGCAGAGCGTAGGCACCATTGAATTCGGTAAACCCGACAACGCCGAAAGCGACGATGAGCATGACCGGGCCCAGATAGAGCACGAAGTTCAGAATGAAGGCCGCCGCACCCCAGAGCATCGGGTTCGGAACTCGGATGACGGTCATGGCGACGAAGACGGCTGCGCCAAGACCTGCGTTGATGGCCGTGACCGTGACAAAGTAATGCGACACCGCCCTGTCGGCCTTGCGCAACGATGTGCTTTGCCCCGGAACGGTTGCGTAGATTTCGTTCTGGGTCAGGGTGAAAAAGAAGAATGTCCCGGCAAACGTCAGCAGTTGAGCTGCAAAGTTGGGGGCGACCCAGAGCGCGTCCAGCAGGCTTGGCATCGCATCCTCGACGGCCTCGCCGTCCTGTGCCAGAGAGCGTTCCAGTTCGTACTGAACGGATTCCAGTCCCCGGATGGCGCGGCTCATTTCGACGACATAGTAGCGGATTTCATCCTCGATGCGCGGCACCTGTCCGATGAGATCCATCACGATGGGTCCAAGCCCCGCGATCAGCAGAACGGTGAACGCCGCGACAAAGATGAGGCTGATGCTCGCGCTGACGGCGCGCGGGATGCCCAACCGCGCGAGCAGCCGCATCCCCGGAGCAGCGACAATGGCGACGACAAGGCCAAGCGTCACCGGGGCGAGAAGCCCTTTTGCAAGTTTGAGGGCCACCACCGCAGCAATGACCGCCAAAAGCCCAAGGCAGACAAGCTGCATCTGGGCCAGTGTGGCTTTGTTTTGTGTCATCAGGCGGTCTGTCCCGCGTCAGAGAATTCGGCGCGTGCGGACCTGATACCGCTTTCGACCGCCGCTTTTCCCTGCTGTTCGAGCTTGGACATCTCTTCCCGCAGGATCGCCTCTGCGTCGCGCATCATCTTGTCGCGGGTTGCTCCCATCAGATCGGCCTCGGCCCGGGTAGAGGGCAGAAGCGCCCCGATCAATGCACCAAGTCCGGCGACCAGAGCGCCGGTCAGGAATGGCTGACTCTGATGCGCCTCGCGCGCCTGTTCAGTCGCCAGAAGGGTGTGACGCTCCACAGCCTCCTGCGCATCAATCACCTTGAGCCGGGCGTCCGTCACCCGCGCGCGCGCTTCGGGAGACAGCCTGTCGAGCCCCTTGTCGAGGGATTTGCGCAGGGCGGACGCGGAAGGTGAGGTGGCAAAACGGCCTGTGGCGACCTGATCGCGGGCACGCATTTTTGCGTCGGCGCGGGCGATGCGGTCGTCATGCCCGCCCATATCTTTATAGGCGGTCAGCCCGGGTCCGTCCCTGCGGGGGCCACCCAGTGCAATGAGCGCGGCGCCGATGCCGATCAGGGCAAGACCCGAGGGGTTCCGCCTGGCACCATCAAGCGCGGCAGAGACAAGCGTCTGTCCAAGGTCGGCTGTCTGGCCAACAGCCTCTTTCGCCCGCGCCTCTGGTTGAATTGAGGACGCCAGTGCGCTGATGTGATCCGTCAGTTGCGCCCTATGTGCCTCGGCGCTGCGTTCGAGTTGGTCTGCGTTAGGCACGGGACATCTCCTTTACTGCGTGAACATCGGATTTGAATTGCTTGAGCGTGCGTCTTGGGGTCAGCGTCGCCGCAGACAGCCGTGACCGGCCGATCAGGGCCAGGATCAGTGCGACGGCAAGAAACCCGACCGCAGCGGTCAGCGCGGCCCAGCCGAGGCTGAGGCCAAGAGCGGCGACGCCCAGAACGGCGGCGACGGCCAGCGCGGTCAGCCCGACAAAGGCCACCAGCGCGGCAAGCCCGAACAGGATCAGACCACCACCGGCGCGGGACGCATTGTCCGAGAGTTCGCGCTTTGCGAGTTGCAGTTCTGTGCGCAAGAGGGCGCGGGCCTCAGCAAGGATCCCGACCACGAGCGCGCGCCAGTCCGGATGTTGCGGGGTCGGGTCGGTCACTGTTGCTTCTCCCCACTGTCGAGGTGCCCGGCCCAAGGGTCGTCGGCGGCTTTTTGTGCGTTCCGTGTCCCGGAGCCGGATTTGAGAAACCGCGCTGCCGCAAAGCCGGCGACTGCGGCACCGCCGAGAAATAGCAGCGGATTGCGCCGGGCGAACACGGCCACGTCATCGACCATCGCATCGACCGGTTTGTCCCGAAGGTGATCGGCGACGCTGCTGATCTGAGCGCCCAGATGGCGCAGCACAGCGGCTTGCAGCGACTGTGCATCGAACTCCTGCCGCGCCGCGTCTGTGGCATCGGCAGCTTGATCCACTTCGTCGATCGCGCGCTGGCGCAGCGTTTCCGCCTCGTCGATTGCGGCAGAGGCGATGGTTTCTTTCGCGTCTCGCGCCATGTCGCGTGTGTGCCGTTTGGCGGCGTCTAACGTGCTTTCGGTGTTGGCCAAGATGCCCTCCGTCAGAATGATTTGGTCAGGCAGCTTCGAACAGGGCGACGATCTTGCCCTGAAGTCTGCGCCTCTGCGTCACGAGAACGCTGTGAAGATCGTTGGACGCCGGCAGGTGCTTGATGGCGCTGTCATAGGCTGACACGACGTTTTCCTCGCCTTCGCCCACGGCTTCGAGCACGTGCCTGTCGATGTCGGTGAAGAGGTCGCGCAGGCGGACGGCGGTCTTGTGGACCTCGCTCATCACGGTTCCCGAACGGTCCGGCGCGACACCGTTCTTCAGCGCGACGGCTTCTATTTCCGAGAGGTCGCGGCTGTGCTGGTCGGCGACATCCTGAATGATGTCCCGGACCTCAGGCTCGGCACGTTTCACGAGTTCCTTGTAGCCTTCGTTCACGTCGATCAACGTATCGAAGAGCGATTGCACGCAATTATGCGCGGCATGGTTTTCTGGTTCGGACATTGTGATCTCCTTGGTTGCAGAGTGAACGCGTCACCGCCCTGGGAGTTCCTCGGCAAAGCCCGGATCAACGCCGGTGGCGCGCTCCATGGGCGCTTTGCCGCCGACCACTTTGAGATCACATCGTTTGGATTTCGAACAAACCCGCTGTGTCATCGCCTGAAGAGGCAGCGCCCGGCAAAAGCTTTCGTGACATGGATATTTTTCAGATCAGCGGTCGAGTGCGCAGTCTCGTACCACGCTCGAATGCATTTTCGGCCAGCATCTTGGGTCGGTGCACCGTGAGCGTGTCATTCGCCCATGTGGCGACACCATCTTCGCGGAGTTTGGCCAAGGTCTTGTTCGTATGGACAAGCGACAGACCCATGGCGTCCGCGATATCCTGCTGTCTGTAGGGCAGGGGCACCTGGTCGTTTTCGTTCAGCCCCAACGCGGTGAGCCTCCGGAAGAACCGGTTCAGAACCCACGAGATTTTCGCATATCCATCCATCTGACCTACGGCAGCCAGCGCCTCGCCCAGCAGGTATTCTTCGGTTGCGGCCACATGGGTCAGATCAAAAGCCCGTCGGGGTTGATACTTGAAAAGGTCCCATAGTTCGGACCGGTTGAATACGCACATGGTCATGCGGGTCGTTGCTTCGACCGAATGTTGCATCTCTCCCATCACGCCGCTCTGCAGACCGATGAAATCGCCGGGCAGAATAAAGCCCACGACCTGACGGCTCCCGTTTTCGAGCGTTTTGAACCGCAGACCCATACCGTCGAGCGCGGTGTAGAGCTGTGACGAGGACGCCCCTTCCGCCAGGATCTCGGTGCCCGGCTGCGCGACGAATTCCCCGGTTTTGAATTTCGACATGAAGTGCACCTCGTCTTTCGACATGGGGTCGAACAGATCGAGTTTACGCAACGGACAGTTGTGGCAATCGGTTTTCATGGGTTCCTGCTATGTCACAGTTAAATGCGGACCATCCGCGGTGATGGCATGTGTGAAGCGAATCCGAAGGAGTTCGTCATATGTCAGAGGTGGTCGCGGAGTTTCCCAAGACCCTCATCGTGTCCGACAATATGGTCGAGGCAGAAGACCTGATTGAAATGCTGACGCCAGAGGGACTTGGTCCTGTGGCGCTCGCACGGGATGTCGGTAAGGCCCGGTTTGTGGTGGAGCAGTCTCGGCAAAGTCTGCATCTGATCATTTTCGGCCTGTCGATGCATATCCATGAGTCGTCCCGCTTTGTTGAAACGCTGGACAGGTCAGGCACGGCTTTGCTGGTTCTCGACGGCCCGGTATCGCTGGGGGTTGGGGAAGGGGCGGGGTGTCTCAACCGCCCCTTCTCGACCAATGACGTGATGGCCGCTTTGGCGCGCCTCAAGATGTCGCGTTAGGCTCGGCGGTTCAGCGCCATGCCAAGAAGAACACCCACGCCCACGGCGCCCGCGATGGCAAGCGTCGGATTGCGGCGCACTGCGCTGTCGAATTCGGTCTGCACGGCCTGCGCATGATCGGCGCCTTTTTCCACAGCGGTCGATGCGGACTCGCGCAGCGCATCGGCGGCACCGTGCAGGGTGTCTTGCGCCGAGGTCGCAGCCTCGCGGATGCGGTGAGTCACTTTATCTCCGGTATTGCCGTGATTTGCGTGAGCGATCGTGGAGGCATTATCTGTCTGTGTCATAGTCGTCTCCTTTCCTTTCCAGACCAACGTCGCCCGGTCTGCAAAGTTCCTCGGAACCTTTGAGAACGGGACCGGGTTTGTCTGGCAGGACTGCAAAGAGGAAAGGAACAGACTATGCTTTACTGGGCTGCCATCTTTTTCGTGATCGCACTTATCGCCGCTTTGTTCGGCTTCGGCGGAATAGCATCCGCATCGGCAGGGATCGCTCAGATCCTGTTCGTGGTGTTTTTGGTGCTGTTTGTCATCACGCTGATCATGCGCGCCGTCAGGTCGTAGGGCGCACAAAGCAAATAAAAAAACCGAGGCGCGCTGCCTCGGTTTTTTGTTTTTTCGATCAGGCCTTGAGCGTTTCCGTAGAGGAGAAGAACATCGCCTGACTGACAGCAGATCGCACCTGATCCTCGGTGTAAGGTTTGGCGATGAGGAACGCCGGTTCCGGGCCTTCGCCGGTCAGCAGCCGTTCCGGGAACGCTGTGATGAAGATGACAGGTACATCGGGATCGTTCTCGATGATCTTGTTTACCGCGTCGATGCCGCTGGAATTATCGGCAAGCTGGATATCCGACATGATGAGATGCGGTTTTTCGGTCTTGTAGAGGCTCACCGCCGCGTCTGCCGTACGGGCAATTCCGGTAACGGCATGGCCCATGTCAGTGACAATCGCTTCAAGGTCCATAGCGATGATCGCCTCGTCTTCGATGATCATCACCTTGCCGGCAAGCGACTTTGCCATCTCCGTATAGGCGATATCGACAAGTTTGGCGGCTTCCTCCGGGCTGATATCGAGCACGAACGCCACATCGTCGAAAGACAGCTCTTCGATGGTGTGCAGCAGCAGCGCCTCGCGCGTGCCCGAGGTCAGGCGGGACAGGTGTTCCTGCGCTTTTGCGGCGATGCCTGTCTCGCCGGATTCAAATGTGGCGCCGGAGGTGGACCAGATGGAATGGAAGACCTTGAAAAGCGCCACTTTGTTCGCCGCGTCATGGTCGAACACCGATGTATCACTCAAGATCGCTTCCAGCGTCGCGACGGCGTATTTGTCCCCCTCGACCTGAGATCCAGTGAGAGCCCTCGCATACCGGCGGAGAAACGGAAGGTTCGCTCCGATCTTCGAGGTAAGATCCTGGGCTTGTTCGGTCGACATATAAAAAGCTCCCACTTTTTTTAGGTGTTGCGGGAACCAAACGCACTACATCGCGTTAGGTTCCCGCTATCGCGCGACAAAACGGATAAATCATCTGAAGGGCTACATGAAACAGGATCGCAAAACTTCAAGCCTTGAGCAGGAGATCGAAGCAAATCTCAAGCGGGCCTACAACGATGTCGTCAACCAGCAGGTGCCGGACCGGTTTACACAGCTTCTCGACCAGCTTCGCGAGGCCGACAAATCGTCCGCGGAGTCCAAAGATGACTGATCCCAAAGAAGAAATCGTCGAGCATCTCGGGGCCATGCGCGCGTTCGCGATGAGCCTCACGCGCAACTCTGCACTGGCGGACGACATGGTGCAGGACGCGCTGGTCAAGGCATGGTCGAAGATCGACTCCTACCAGCCGGGAACGAATATGCGCGCGTGGCTTTTCACCATTCTGCGCAACACCTATTACTCGCACCATCGCAAGGCGCGGCGCGAAGTGTCGGATGTCGATGGCGAAATGGCGGCGTCCCTTGCCCAGAAGCCGGACCATGACGGTCGTCTGCAGATGCGCGATTTCAACCGGGCCTTCGACAAGCTGAATGATGAACAGCGCGAAGCGCTGGTTCTGGTCGGCGCGGGTGGTTTTTCGTACGAGGAAGCCGCGGAAACATGCGGCGTTGCCGTGGGCACCATCAAGAGCCGCGTGAACCGGGCGCGCAAGCAATTGGTCGAACTGCTTCAGATGAGTGACGACGAGGTTATGGAAGCGACGGATCTGGTCACCACAGGCATCGTCAGCAACCAGAAAAATGTGGCCTGACCCGGATATCGATCCGCTGGGCAGACCGGAAAGGATGATCCGTGTCCGAGCCTGACAGGACGTCGCCATCGGCCGATCTGCCCGATTTCGACGTTCTCATCACCGCAGAAGAAGCATGGCCCGCCTTCGAGCGGGCCGTTTTACGAGCGCAGTCCGAAATCCGTGGCTCCTTTCGGGTCTTTGATCTGAAAACCAGACTGAGGAGCCCCGAAGCACTGGAGGTCGGCAGGGACTGGTTCGACCTTTTGGCGCATGTTGCGGCGCGGGGAGTGAAACTGTCGCTGGTGGTCAGCGATTTTGACCCAGTTATGGCAACACCGCTGCACGAGCTGTCATGGAAAACCGTGCGTCAGGGTGCGGCTTTGGCCGAGATCGCGAGCGCAGCGCAGGGACAGGTCCGCATCAGCGCGGCGCTGCATCCGGCGCGGGCCGGCAGTTTGCCCTGGGGCGTGTTCCTTCCCGCGGTGCTCAAACGCAAATGGGATCAGATCACCCGCATGAACAAAGACCGGCTGACCCGTCAGGCGGTGCGGCTGAACAGCTCAGTCATTCCGGAACTCCGGACGGTGACCCACCATCAGAAGCTGGCTGTCGTGGATAATGACACGCTGTTCATCGGCGGGCTTGATCTGAACGAAAGGCGGTTCGATACGCTCGATCACGACCGACCGGCACGCGACACATGGTCGGACGTGCATCTGCTGATCCGAAATGGCCCTGAAGTGGCAGAGGCGAAGACGCATCTTGCGTCTTTTCTTGATGTCACCTCCGGAAAGATGGATCCCCCGGCGATGACCCATATCAAGCGCACGTTGTCGGCACCCCGCCGGTTGCAGTTTCCCTACCTGTCTCCTCGTACTGTTGCGAATGAGATCGAAGCCGCGCATCTCGCCGCATTTCGCAAAGCGCGCCAGGTGATCCATATCGAGACGCAGTACCTGCGTTCGCGCGTCATCGCAGGCGCGCTTGCCGAAGCAGCGGCGAAGAACCCGCAACTGTCGCTGGTGCTTATTCTGCCCGCACTTCCTGAAACGCTGGCGTTTGATGGTGAAGATGGTCTCGACACCCGGTTCGGGATGGCGCTTCAGAAAGAGGCGGTGGAGATGGTGCAACAGGGGTTCGGCGAACGAGCGGTGATTGCCTCGCCTGTCCGCCCCGTGATGTCCTCACGTGAGGGGGTGGCCGCGCTGGCCGGGTCTCCGATCATCTATGTTCACAACAAGGTACTGGTCTGCGACGACACCTACGCGCTGGTCGGATCTGCAAATCTCAACGGTCGCTCGATGCGCTGGGACACGGAAGCGGCGATTGAGATCACCGATCCGGTGCGTGTGTCCGCCCTGAGAACCAGGCTGCTGCAACACTGGTGGTTCGAGAGCCTTCCCGACGCCGCGCGCGCACTGAACACGTTGCAGCCTTGGTGGGCCAAATCCATCGGTGAGAACGGGGTATGCCTGCCGAAGAACCGGTCCGGATTTCTTGTGCCTTACGATCCGGACAACAGCGCAGAGCTTGTGCAGCCGCTGCCGGGTGTGACAGAGAACATCGTCTGAGGAACTTGACAGCCGGGCGGAGGGTTCCTTTCCTGACCGTCAAAGGGAGTTCATCCATGAGCCGTGGCCGCTCTGCCAACCGACCAACCGGTATTCCGCTCAGGGGGATGCTCGATGTGGCGATGCGCATGTGGCAGCGGCAAAGCACCCAGAACCTCGGGCTGATCGCTGCCGGTATCGCGTTCTACGGGCTGCTGTCGCTGTTTCCCGGCATCACCGCCGCTGTGGCCTTTGCCGGGACGTTTCTGAACCCGGACATGCTTGTCGAGAACAGCGCCGAGATCACCGCAATGCTGCCGGAAGCGGCAGAGCAGATCGTGATGGGACAGTTGCGAGATGTGGCGAACGCGGATGCGTCGACGCTGAACTTCGCCGCGCTCTTTGCCGTAGCGATTGCGCTCTACTCCGCGTCCAAAGCGGTGGCGAACCTGATTTCCGGGCTGAACGTCATCTATGGAGAGAAGGAAACGCGCAACTTCTTCGTGGTGAAGGCGCTGACGGTCTTTCTGACCTTCGTGCTGATTGTCGGTCTGCTCATCGCCATCATCATGGTGGCCGCGATCCCCGTGATTGCGTCCTTTGTGGATGAATACGGGGTGATCGACGAGTTGGTGATGTTTCTGCGCTGGCCCGCGCTGTTTCTGATGGGGGTGGTCGGCATTGCCATCCTGTACCGGCTCGGGCCGAACCGGCGGTCGGCCAGGTGGCGCTGGCTGACACCCGGAGCATTTGTGGCCTGCGCGCTCTGGGTCGCGGGCAGCTACGGCTTCAGCCTCTATGTGCAATCCTTCGGATCCTACAATGAAACATTCGGTGCGCTGGGCGGGGTGATCATTCTGCTGACCTGGCTTTGGCTGTCGGCATTCATCGTTCTGCTGGGTGCGCTGCTGGATGCCGAACTCGAAGCGCAGACCCGGCGCGACAGTACCGTGGGCGAGGACCGCCCGATGGGGCAACGCGATGCCGTGAAGGCAGATACGCTGGGTCCGGCGCGCGGTGATGACCTGACCGAACCAGCCGAGTGATCGCCGCATTTTTCGGTCGGATCCTGTGGGGAAAGCCGACGGAAATCCGATGCTTTTCTACGACAAACCTATGGTTGTGCATGCCTTGTTTTTGACCGCGGAATTGCCCTTCTCGCCTTAGGGTCAGGA
>NZ_JFKC01000031.1 GCF_002115805.1 Marivita geojedonensis
GCCTAAGCAAACTGAGGAATACAGTTGCTAATCAACCGTTGCACCATCATTACTTATGTTAATCACGACAGGCTGCTGAGCGGGCTCTGCCCCGTCGCTCACCGTCTCATCCGTCTTTGCTTGAATTGTACCGTACTGGATTAGAACCTTTCCCGTGTTTTCGACACCCCCAATAGCAGTTGTATACGCAGTTGAGGCCCCATTTCGGATAACATTGATTGTTGTTCGCGGATTAATATGCTCAGGGTAGGAAATTGAGTAAACTAACGGCTCTTGAGTCTGGGCATAGGTCTGAGCGATGTCCAGAACGACAGCTATATCATCAGGACGTCCAACGGTACCCTTCAGGTAGATACGGTTATTGATCACACTTACAGACACTTGCGAATCTGGAACCGCATCATTGATTAGCGACTGCAATTTCGGCTCAACCTTGTCGATCGCAACCTGAACCTCAATCTCACCAATGTACTCATCGTTCTCGCCAAACAAAGTTACATTAGTCAGACCAACTTCTTTTGTCTGCATATATAAAGATGCGTCAGTCAACGGAAACGCATCCAGCACACTAGCATCGCCAATCGCCGCATTCTTGTAGCTGCGGTCGAAATAAACTGTCCAAATTATCCCTGGCGAGAGCACCATCCGCTGCTTCGTCTGAGTGTCCAGTTTGATCTGACTTATCGACGTTTCCTGGGCGTTTACCGGCACTGCAACAGTAAATCCGAACAGCAATGACAGTACCGAGAGTACGTGACTGATCCCCAAATGGTAGGCTCCCGCAACGTTCTTCGTTCTCCTATCTGTCCACATACTGATCGCCCTCCAAAGAATATTCTTTCAGAATGGTTGCTGTGTCCTAGACTAGACGCCCCACTGATGAATTGGCAACTGTATACTACCAAGCCCATTTAGCTGGTGCGGATTGCCAGGTGAGCAGCCTGATCTGACTGGTCCAGTTTGATTGTACATCGCTGTAACAAACGTGCAGGAACAAAAACTCTCAACGAAGACGCGTTTTTCCACAAAAGTTTGGCTTGAGCCGATGTGTTGTGGTTATACTCTGCAAAAAAGATAGCGCCGACGACATGGCATGGAACTTACACGGAGAGAACCTGTTGCTTCGTTTGCAGAAGACCAAGAGTTTCCCAGACGAAGAGGGAGCAATCTTAGTTGAAGCTCTTATTATCATTCCAGTTATTACGATCTTCACCATAGGTATCCTGGAGTTCGGCAACATTCTTTGGCAGCGTCATCAACTCGAGACCGGTGTGAGAGATGCAGCTCGATATTGGTCGAGATGTCGTCCGACCTTCGGGAGTTGCTCAACTGATATAGCTCGAAACATCGCGTTTTATGGCACACCAGTCGGAGGTGGACGTCAGAGAGTGCCCGGCTGGACAAGCGGGCTAAGCATTCAGCCCACTTCACCTCCACCGACACCGACAAGCACTGACTTGGTTACCGTTACGGGAACCCACACATACCAAGGTTCACCGCTTTTTAGCGCCTTGAGGATTCCATTGATCGACATTTCTTACAGTTTTCAGACGCGGTATGTAGGATGGTAGGAAAGCGTCCTCTTAAAAATTTATTGCGTAGTGAGAGTGGAGTCTCGATGATAGAGGCGCTGCTAACGATGCCAATTGTTCTGTTGGTGTTCGCAGCGCTGATTGAATTCGGAATGGCCGTGTTTCAATTCAATCAGGCGGCAAAAGCATCTCAATTAGGCGCACGGTTGGCAGCAGTCTCGGACCCACTAGTGTCAGATATGTCAACTCTGACGGATGACTTTGCTGGCCTGGATGAGGCTGAGGCCGTGCCGGCAACAATTGTGAGCGTAAACTGTGGAACCGGTTCAACGCCATGTGATACTGATCGTTTGAACCGCATTGTTTATGGAAGTGACGGAGCTTGCGATCCTGGCGCAGGCGCCGCTGTGCGTGGAATGTGTGATTTCCATCCGCGGATTACTCCTACGAACGTCCATGTTAGCTACCATAGAGCAGGCCTCGGGTATGTCGGTCGGCCCGACGGCGCTGTTACAACCATTACGGTTGAGGTCAGAGATCTGAATTTTGACCTGCCCTTTTTGGGTGCTCTCATTGGCGTCAATTCAATTGCTATTCCTGTCTTGCCAGTGACCGTAACTAGCGAGGACCTCTGTTCAGCAAAAAGCTGCTGAACTTCGATCTCACGAAGGCCGAGGTCATCTTACTGAGATCGATTTGTCGTCTGTTTGTGTGTGGTCAGACGTGGCAAAATTGCTCACCGCACCAAATAGCTCTCGATGCGCCATAATTCATCAAGTGATGTGCTACCATCGTACTGTTCAACATCAATAATTTCTAAGGACAGGGACTCTTGTGGGCCATCCATTCTGTTGGGAAGAAAGAACGTTGCAAAAGACAAGACCGGCATGTCGTCCGTGTCTCCGACGATACTAAGACCGTCGCAATTGATGATCGCGGCGAACATTTCGCGCCGATCCGCCTCTCCGTCGATAACCGGAGCCAGTTCAAGACCCTGCTCTAGCTCAAAACGGTAAATGTCAAATCTGGACGGGAGAGTATCATCGTTCAAAGGGCCAAGGTCTTCATTTGGATAGGTGGTTCGAATTTCCAAATTTGTATTAAAATCGGTTGGAGCGTCGTCGACCAGATAGTCGTCCCAAGGCTTCCCATGAGCCAACTCCCAATAGCCTGGTTCCCATTCGCCGGTTATCGCGCCGGACGTGCATGTCCCAGCGGCTTCATCCACCGGCAGATTGGAACCATCATTCGCCTTGGTCCCGCGGAACAAGATACTGTCATCTGTCGGATCCCGGCATTCGCCGCGCAGGTTCCAATTGCTATCGGTTCCTATAGAAGCACCTGCTGCGGCCCCTGCCCCCCCGGGCGGAGCCATGACCTCGTTTAACAAAACGTCGCCATCGGAATTCAGAAATTCATTAATATTAACATCCGGCGGAAAAGCGTCCGAGTCGTTCATTGGTCCGGAATAGACACCGAACCGTGTGTTTAACCCCTGCCGCACGCTGGCAGTTTTTCCGGGTTTCGTGTCTACCGTATCGCCATAGTAGCACACAGGATTATCACCAGCCATGGCAGCTCGTAGGACATTTGCCCCACCGGTCTCCTGCGTCCTAAGGTAACCCCAGTTACCAGGCCCAGCCGGATCGCCGGCATTTGGCGAACCAATGAGGGAAATTAGTCTTCCGTGTAGGCGCCCGTCATTCATCGCATTTGCAAGTTTGGAGTATTCAGGACCATCATCTTGAAAAGGATTGCAAATAAAGACGGGGGTAACGTCGCACGTGACGGGACCTGGGTTCGTTGCCACAGCCCGCGCCGCAACAGGAACGCTTTGATACGCCCCGGTCAATGGATTCGGGAAAACCGGAGACAGGTTTTCAGATTGAACCAGTACATGCACATATTCAGCGTCTGCCCAATCGCTGGTTTCGTTGGCACTTATCCAACTGCTGTCGATGGCTGTATCATCGCTGGCCGGAATGTCGCGCAAAAAGTGAACGGTGAATTCATTGTTCTCGCTATCGGCGTAAGTCAGGTCAATGTGGACATCTGATCCGATCGGTCGCAACATGCTCACGGTATTTGTAATTTCAGCCATCGCCGCTTTCGCACGGTCAATAGCGTCGGGCTCTTTATTGAGCTCAACTGCGCCGGCGATCGCCACGGAGTCTGCAGCAGCTTGCAAATCCGAATGCGCGTTATTGCCACGCGCGACATCAATCACCAGCAGCGCTATTCCGAAAAAAACCGGGAGGAACAAAAGGACCAAGACGAGAACATACCCGTCTTCCGAACGCGTAAACTCTCGAGAAAGATTGCTCAAACCACTCTCCTGCTGCGATTGGAGCCATAAGGCTTCACGCATTGCTATCGCACCATACCATAGCACAATCTGCAGACTTTTGAACTATTTGTGACGGTCTCGTGGCTTTCTGCAGCAACAACTGCTCGGCGTCTGCTATCAATATATTGCGTGGTAAACTTGGTCTACTGTCGCGTCACAATGAAACCGCCCGTTTCACGCACGGTCACTCCATCTGACCGCGGATCCTCACTTGTCGTCACCATTATGCCAACAATCTCACCACCCGGTGCGGACGTATGATCACCAGACATGATCGCATAGTAATTCCCAGTGGCGAGGAATTCTTCACTAATTCCTTCTATAGCCGGAGTGAAAACAGACCCGTTAATCTCGCCATTTGATTTGGCAAAACCCGGGCCCACGCGGAAGACAAGGGCCGGAACCTCTTGCAGAGAAGCTCCCTCGTTCTTGGCTTCCAATGCATCCAAGTATGCGCGGGTGATGTCCACCCCATCTGTTGAATAGAACTTCCGATCAACAAACACCCCACGTACCGCGTTATCACATTGTTCTACCTCACAGCTCCCCCTGAAACCGCTGAAGTCGATATCTATCAAAGCTGTCGCCTCGGCGTACTCTAGACCACCGCGCCCATTAAAATCGCGAAGTGCCGCATAAGGGCCTTCGTAGGTCGCCTGTCCTTCTGCGGGAAGGTCAACACTCCCCTTGCGCTGATAAATGAAGCCACCAAAACCATAGCCGATATAGGATCCGGTGCGCACAATTGCGAACTCGGTTCCCTTGCTTGCACTTACACCGTAAATCGCTCGATGATCGAACTGAGGGACGGGAGTCCCTGTCACGGAATCCGGGAATACCGCGGGCGCTTCATAGACGGCAAACGGCGACGCGATGCCAAGCGAACTCACTCGCGAATACTCCTGCCCACCGGGTTGATTTCCGTCAAAGCCCAACCCCTCCACAAAGAAAGTGTCGTCGGCGGCGTTGTAGCTGTAAGCGCGCAAATAACCGTCACCGAGATCGGCATTCTGCGGCTCCGACCTCAGTATCGCATCATTTTCATCTGCTTCAGACGCCTCGCCGCCCCCACTATCCTGCTCAGGAATCGGATTACCGTTGATATCCGTACTGGGAGTTCCGCATGCAGCCAGAGCACTACAAAAAGCGATATAAAACAGTGATTTCCGCATCAGACCATCCCTTCCACCAACGTGAGAAGAGTCAGGCGGACAGTGCAAGATGTCAATCTTTAAAGAGACAGTGGTAGGTCCATGTTGCTGAATCGCACGAGACCGGGCCAGATATGGCAACAACGGAAGCGCCCTGTGCCCCACCACAACCATATCGTAACCTGCCAAAACTATTCTGAGGATGGCTCCGGCATCATCACTTCCTAAATGCGGGGATAAGGTTTCTAAGAATTCAGCCTTTTTTCTCGTTCCGCATAACAAACGTATTTCGATAGGGCGAACTATCTTCCCCTGACTTTACTTCCCCACTCAACTTCCTGAAACTATCAATAAGCGATCTGTCAAAATGGGAGCCAGCAATGTCCATCTTCGAATACGAGAAACCTCCAAGGACGATGGAAGAGACTGGGCTCACTCATAGCTTCCTTACCGATCTCACAAGCAAGATCATGTACGAAGGTGGCACGATGACACCCTCGAGTGTCAGTGAGGTGATCAGGCTTCCGAACATCGTTTGTAGGCAAATTATCTTGGAGATGGTGTCGCTTGGCCTGATCGAAGCGCAAGGGCTGGAAACCGAGGATATCAAATCCGAGATTAGGTACACATTAACCGACGCTGGACGTCGACGCGCTCTCCAAGCAATGATGGTTTCGAGATACATTGGTCCGGCACCTGTGACCTTTGAGTCGTTCTGCCGGCAGGTTAAGACCCAATCCATCGTCAACGAAGAAGTCCGAAGAGATACTTTGGAACGTGCTCTTGGACACCTCGTCATTCCGAGCGGTATGATGGACCAACTTGGACCAGCCGCAAACTCCGCAAGGTCCGTTCTGCTTTACGGTGAACCCGGAAACGGCAAAACATCCATTGCCGAAGCGCTGAAAGACACGTTTCAGGATACACTCTTCGTGCCCTACGCATTTATTGTGGGTAACCAACTTATTCGATTTTTCGATGAGACACTACACGAACGCGTGGATTTGCCGGCAAATGCTGAAAAACCGGATCCACGCTGGGTCCCTTGTCGCCGCCCCGTAATCACATCAGGGGGAGAACTCACACTTGATATGTTAGATCTTGCGTTCGAAATGACATCGCGTTTTTACGAAGCTCCTATGCACCTAAAAGCACTGGGAGGTGTCTTCGTTATCGACGATTTCGGGAGGCAGGTCGCCAAACCTCAGCAATTCTTGAACCGTTGGATCCTGCCTTTAGAGAAAGGTTATGACATATTATCCTTGCACACGGGGAAGAAATTTAAGGTTCCTTTTGATCAATTGGTCGTATTCTCGTCGAACTTGCGACCGGAGGAACTAGGCGACGGAGCTGCACTGAGAAGAATTTACTTCAAAATTCATGTTCCTTCGCCCACACGCGAGGATTATTTCAAGATTTTCTCCGCCGCATGTGAGGCACAAGATATTAAGTTCGAACGGGGCGTTGTCGAGGCGTTCTATCAACGCGAATATGAACAGGCGGGCGTGGTCACGTCCGGTGCGCACCCAAACTTTCTGCTACATCATGTGAAAGCGATCTGTCGATATCATGATAAGCGTATGGAGTTGACGGATGATCTGCTGCGAATTTCTTGGAAGAATGTCGTGAAATACAAGAAAAACGACGCGGTAGACGCGTGATGGTATCGCAAAAGTCCGGCGTCAAGAACTCATTTTACCTGCCCCCTCTGAGGGTGGGACTTATCGTCTTCGTCCGGTTGAGCGGCAACGCATGACTCTCTTACGACTCACGCGTTGCCGCATTGGATTTTCTGAGATTTTATCGCCAGACTTTTAAACTGACGATGTAAGCGACGGCTCCGATCAGAGCGACAAACCACTCAAGCTTGGCCAGAAACTGTTCTCTCCTGCACCACTATACACCGGCATCTCGTTCGCGCGTCGGTATTTGGAAACCTTGAACGTTCTTCCGCCTTGCATACACGTGGAACAGTGCATCCAGTTCCCTTCCAGCTCAAGCTTTTCACCCGGCTCCATATTGGGCATGCGACCTGTCAGCGTAACCCGCTCGCAATCGTCCATCTGGAACAAAGGACAAGCTGTACCCTGCCCAAGGTAAGTCCCTGAAATCTTGTGCATCTCTAGCCTCTATTCTGATATTATCTGCTACCTCATATAGCGTCTTAGTGCGCTACACTGACCATATGATGTCACAAAGGTGGCGTGAATGCGGCAGCGAAAATCATCTTTTGAAAAAGATGCGGCATGACTGCATCAGTCAAAGACAGAGTTCATGCCATCACCCTGAGCGAACACCGTGGTAATCAAGTCATTGAAAACCAGTCGTTTCACGAGGCGGTTTAGCTAGAAAAATAATTGAAGTCACACAATCCGGTTACCGAAACGAACAAGTGATGTGATATTCGCCAAGACGCCGCCCCAAGTCAGAACGAAAATATCAATTTACAACCCACAGAAGTCCACTTCAGATTTGGTCCACGCCACCTCAGGAGGGCGCAAGCCCCAGCAGCATTTGCAAAATGATCATCATGATTGGCACAAGAACAATAATCAAATTTACCGGAAACATGAACAATGCCATTGGGAAAAGCATTTTGACAGGAAGTGCATTGGCTTTTTCTTCAGCGCGGATCAAACGCATCTGGCGCATCTCGCGGGCGAAAACGCGCAACGTTTTACTGATGCTTGCGCCAATCTCTTGGCTCTGCTTGAAGAGAACCGCAAGCGTACGCGCCTCTTCCAAGTTAATGCGTTTCGAAAAGCTCTGCAGCGCCTCATCGATTGATCGGCCAGCGCGAATTTCGAGACTAACAATACTTAATTGAATGCCAAAATCGCGAGTTGTCACCAAAAACTCACGGGTCACCCTTTCAATTGCAGCCTCAATTCCAAGCCCTGAATCCACGCAAACAATGAGAAGATCCATAAAGTCAGGAAATAACTTCCTGAACTCCCTGGATCGTTTTTTGCCAATTCTCTCCAATACCGCCGAGCACAGAATAAAAGAAATGCCCGCGCCAAGCATCGCAAGCACCGTTGCAAAGGCAAGATTGATACCCGAAACAAATCTTATTGTAACAATTTGGATTACAGTAAAAACCGTTGCTGAAACCAAAACACGTAGAATGTTGAAGTTTAGGATGGCAGATTTTGAGAAGTACCCGGCCTGAACCAGCCGCATGGGCAATGAATTCGGCGGCATATTCCTTACAACATCGAGGTAATATCGAATCTCAGCATTTTCGTCGCCGAGCATCCGATCAATTTCTTTGTCTGTTTCGGTCCGCTTTGCACGCGTTGCGCCGACATTTCTTGAAATTTCAGCCCGGCGCAAAAAGTAGTTCAAAACAGAAAACGCCGCCATTAAGACAGCGACAAAGACACTGACAAGGATCAACGTTTGGTTCAAGCTGCGCGCTCCTTTTCTGGCACCTCTGCGCTAGTAATCAAAATTAACCAACCGCCGAATGATAAGCATACCGAAAAATATCATTATGAGGCAGATGCCAACAATCATTCCGCCGTACCCGCTTTCCCAAACCATATCAAAATAGGTCGGGACCAAAAACTTTATCATATAGAAGAGGCCAAACGGAAAGAAAAGCATGATCCAAGCCGTAATACGCCCTTCAGCCGAGATCGCTTTGATTTTTGCTTTTATCAATTGACGGTCGCGGATCATCTGCGCGAGATTTTCAACGATTTCCGCCAGGTTCCCGCCGGTGCTTCGTTGAACGCTCACGCTCACTGTGACCATCTTGATTTCTGTCGCACCAACCCGATCATACATGCTAAGCATGGCTTGTTCGATATCTGAACCAAAGGTCATCTGATCGCTGACAATGCCAAATTCCGAACCGATCGGGTCTGGCATTTCACGCGAGACCAATGCAATTGCTGTTGTGAGTGGATGGCCGGCTCTAAGACTGCGCACAATAATGTCGAGCGCAGGAGCCAACTGCTGAGTGAATATTTTTATCCGCCTTTGACGCATCCAAGATAAAATCAAAAAACCGGCAAGAAAGCCAAATAGCACTGAAAAGGCCACTTGAATGAGAAGGTCTACTGGAAGCATAAACTGCGCTAGGACAAAGCCAATCAGACACAAAACAACCAAACCAAACACAAGACTTGTTTTGCTGTATTCGCGTCCCGTTTGCGCAATAAACTGGTTTATTCGGTTTCCGAGATCCTGTTGTCCATCACGTCCGCTTAGGCCCCGTCGCTTCAGCAGCTCGGCGAAAGCGACCTCTGCGCCCTTATCCTTTCTTATTTTCTCCAGTCGGTTCGCCAATTCCACATTCGATCGCCGAATAGAGCCTATGGCGCGGAAAATGGTATCGACCAAGAGCAGTGCGGCTGCGAAGACTAGCCCAAAGAATATATAAGGATTATCAAACATGCTTCAGAGTGGAGTTGAAGGGTTGAAGTTTTTCGAGTCTAGATGGAGACCAAGCGTTTCGAGGTCTTCCATAAAACTCGGACGCAGGCCGGTTGCTCGAAACTCCCCTCTAATCGTCCCATCTTCGTCGATTCCAATTTTCTTGAAACGCATGATTTCTTGCAGTTGGATAACATCGCCCTCCATCCCGGTGATTTCCGAGATAGACGTTACTCGTCGCGAGCCGTCACGCAGCCGCGCGAGTTGAACGATTAGGTGGACCGCAGAGCTAATCTGTGAACGGATCGCCGTTTGTGTCATTGGCATGCCCGCCATTCCAACCATCTGTTCGATCCGCGAAATTGCGTCGCGGGGACTGTTGGCGTGAATCGTCGACATCGACCCCTCGTGACCAGTGTTCATGGCTTGCAACATGTCGAAGGCTTCTGGGCCCCTGACTTCGCCCACGATTATCCTGTCCGGGCGCATCCGTAGAGCATTCTTAACAAGATCACGCTGTAGAATTTCATTTCGCCCATCGACAGTTGGTGGGCGCGTTTCCAACCGAACAACATGCGGTTGCTGTAGTTGCAGTTCAGCGGCATCTTCGATTGTCACCAATCTTTCGTCGTGCGGAATGTAACTCGACAGCGCGTTTAGAACGGTGGTTTTACCAGAACCTGTCCCGCCCGAAACGATGATTGAAATCTTGGCTTCCACCGCGGCGGCGAGGAGTTCCGCCATACCCGCTGCCAAAGCTTTCAACTTGACCAATTTCTCAAGCGAAAACGGATGGCGCGAGAATTTCCGAATCGAAACTTGGGGGCCGTCGACCGCAATCGGGCGGATTGCGACGTTCACGCGTGAGCCGTCATGCAAACGCGCATCCACAAGGGGAGAAGCTTCGTCGACACGACGGCCAACCGCGGCGACGATTTTGTTTACGATCCGCATCAAGTGCGCTTCGTCCTTAAAGCGAACCTTTGTTCGTTCAATACGACCGCGGCGTTCGACAAAAACGGTCCCCGCGCCCACGACCAAGATGTCGGATATGGAGTCGTCACTCAGCAGTGGTTCCAACGGTCCCAAACCCAACATTTCATCCGAAATATCTGAGATCAGTGCGTCAAGCTCTGTCGAGTTGAGCGCTAGCTTGCGTTCTTTTACATAAGAACGAACCAAGGGACGAAGTTCATCTCGAACCTCGTTCGCATCCATTGTGTCAAGCAGAGAAAGGTTGATCTTATCCAGAAGAAACCGATGCAGAGCCACACGCTCCGAAACAAAATCGGGTCCGCCCTCGTGCTCATTTGTCGGATCAACCGACGGGGATGCCGCGTCATTCCTCTTTGAATAAGCATCAAGCTTGAATACTGAAGATTGGCTTGTTTCCTCAGCAGTGGGCTGTGTCTTGGTACGGAAGAAGCGTCCAGCCATTGCCTCATCTTTCCTATCAGTACACGATCACTTTCGTGCCGTTGCGGACGCGTTCGAAAAGGTCCATGACGTCACGATTGGTGAGACGAAAACATCCCGAGGTTTCGTAGTTTCCTACTGTACCTGCACTGTTGGTACCATGAATACGGTAAAGTGTGTCTCTACCATTGGCATAGAGGTAGATCGCACGCGCTCCCAGAGGATTGTAAGGTCCAGGAGGAACATAGGCGGGGAGATTACGATCACGTTTGCGCATTTCGCTAGGAGGCCGCCATGCCGGCCACTCCGCCTTCCGGCCAACATAGGTCACGCCAGTCCATTCAAAACCCGGCCGCCCAATTGACACACGGTATCGTTCCGCTTTTCCCCCCTCGAGTACGCGCAACAACGTTCTGTCACTGTTTGAGATTATGATCGTCCCCGCTCGCTCTCGACCTGCGTAGCCTACAATTGACATGGTACTTTCACCATGATCTCGCGGTAGCGACTTGTTTTCGGCCAGCAGCTGCGAAGGCAATGACACAAATGAAATGAGCGACAGGGCCAAACCTTGCGTCAAGAAGTCGCGTCGATGTACGTGCTTGGATTTCATTCGGCCTTCGCCTTCAAGAAGTCATGTTGTTCGACGTACTTGGAGAGTTTCCGCAGAAAACTGGAATTGCCAGAAATTTCGCTCAATAGGACGCCTCGGTCAATGGCTTCGCCGATGTTCGAGTCATCGACTGGCAAGAAACTGAATTCCGTATCGCCCAACAGCTCTTTCAGTTTGCGCTGAGAAATCCGTGTTCCAAAGAGTTTTCTTGTATGCTTGTTGAAAATAACGTGGATTGGAAAATCCTTGCCGCGTAACTCCTGGATCTCTTGAATAACGTCCAGTGTTTGGTTTATCGCCGGTAGATTTACCTCGCTGACCAATGTGCAGGTGTTAACCGCAGCGAAAACGTCGTTGCGCCACTCGGTCGCATAGTACGGAATATCCAGAAACAAGGTCGAATGTTCCAGACTCACGGCATCCAACAACCTTAATATCAGCTCGAAGCCACCATGCTCGACGTTTATGTTTGGGCACTTGAACGAATAAAGATAAAAACCCGCGTCGTGACGTTGCTGTATTACACTGAGGAATTCGCCGTCAATTCGACGGGGCGTGGCCGCAACTGAGCCAAGATCGAAGGAACTCACCATATTGAGCGCGTAGCCACAATTTCCTGTTGAAAAATCCAGATCAACCAAGGCAATGTTCGGATTTTTCTTTTTCAACATTTGACAAGCAAGGTCTGCCATGCCGATCGCGACAGTTGTCGCACCAGCTCCACCTACACAGGAAACGACGGCGTTTACCTGGTTCGTTCGGATGCGCTTCGTGCGCACACTATTATTGATCGCCGCGAAAAGCCCATCAACATCGACGGGTTTCGGGAGCCAATCGTCGATATCAAACTTCAAAATCTGACGCATCGCGGCTGGTTTCAGCGCTTCCGAAATAAGGATCAACGGAGCGTCTGCGACCTGCGCGCGAACCCGCGTAAGGATTTCAAGCTCCTCTTCACCCAAAGCGCCAATATCAACAACAATTACATCTGCGTTCACAACACTTGGATCCGAGGAAATCTCGTCAACCCTCACTTGTGTGACAATAAAACGGGAATGTTTTGAAAACGCGTGAAGCGCTTCGCTCTCGTCAAGCGCCGCTCCAATAACAATCACGACCCGCGTTACTGAAGCAATATTCATCAATTCTGCCCGCTATCTGTGTGAAAGATGTTTCTCAGAATATCTTGACGCCTTTGGCAAGTCACTTTGGCTCAAGTCCCTTGTTTGCCTCTGATATCAACGTACCTAATCGGCAATACCGTAATCGTAAGTCAGCAGATACTTGGGAAGAGTAGCTATCATCGATGATCTTAACAGTTCTCGGATTTGCACTGCCGTCCATTACTGCACCAATGACTCCCGTTTCCCGTCAGCCTCAAGAAAAATGAGGGTCGCCAAAACATGGATACCCACTTCTTACACCAAGACCGTTTCTGACACATTCTCAGTTATCGATAGGTATGTCCGTATTATAAGAAGAAGGTGGCCATGGATCGATAGCTTGAATTGCTGTATTCGCCTCCGTGGCGTTTCCCGTCAGAGGGGAAATCCGATCCCGGTTGTTCAAATAATCATCGCAACCAACGAGCGTCGTGGACACGAGTAAAAGCCCGAGCGCGCTCACTCTATTTTTTGTTAATAAGCGCATCTTCGAACTCCAGCTCAATAATATGCCCATAGGGCCCAACGACTCCTTCGCCTTCACGGAACTTGCGCAAGAGTGGGCGGTCTACTTCAAGCATTCCGTACAGGAACAATTCGACATCATCCGATGAACGCGTGCCTCCCAACGGAGAGACCAACTCTTCATCCGGAGACACCGGACGGACAATCCGCGGCGTAATCACAATCACCAGATCGGTTTCGCTTTTTTGGAATCCGGTTGAGCGGAACAAAGCTCCGATGATCGGCAACTGTCCGAGCCATGGCAGCTGCTCAATATTTCGCGCATTGTCCGTTTGCAGCAAGCCTGCAATCGCAAAGCTCTGGCCATCGCGCAAGGAAACCGTAGTGTCAGCACGCCGTGTAAAAAACGACGGATTACCATTCACGGTATTGGAGAAGTCTACATCGGATACTTCAGGTGTTACGCGCAACCTGATCAAACCGTGATCCAAAACAGACGGCAAGAAATTCAGCTTAACACCATACTCGCGATAATCAGTTTCTGTACCAGCGGTGCCGTTTTCTGACACAATGGTCCGCGATATCGGCACCTCTCCGCCGACCACAAAGTTCGCCGGGGACCCACTGGACGTCGTTAGTTTTGGATTTGCCAATCGCCGTGCAAGTCCCTTGCTTTCCAAAGCATTGATAATGATATCGACTTCTGTGCCGCTCACCTCAAGCAATTCGCCGATGAACGTACCGAACGGTACCTGGTTGATGCCTCCGCTGTTCGTCTGGAATGTGGTCGACCCACTTTCGTTCCTACCACGAAGGCCAATTCCAAGATTACGTCCTGAGTTGCGCTCCACCTCAAGGATGCGGACATCAAGCTCGACCTGTCGTGCTGTTGCAACACGGACGGCGTTGATCACCGGCCGCTCACTGAACTGTTGTGCAATTTGGACCACGGTGTCGAGATCACGCGCGTCTCTCACTTGGCCCGACAAACGAATACGGTCATTGAGGTTCGTCACTGACACCTGCGCGCTTGGAACGGCCGCACGGAGCGATGCCTCCAATTCAGAAAAATCGTCACGCACGCGAACATCGATCACTTCCAGCAACTGTTTGTCTGTCGAATACAAAGTAACATTCGTCAGGCCGGACTTCTTTGATTGCACATAGAGTGATGTATCAGTCAGTGGAAATACGTCGATTATTTCGGTATTGCCTATCAAGATATCCGCGAAAGGCCGACCTGTGTTAATCGTCAACGTCTCGCCCGGGTTCATTCGAATCCGTGACTCGATGCCATCATCAATGACGATTTCTGTCACTTGCGCATTCGCGGTATCGAGCAGACTGACCACCAAGGCCGCCGCCACCAGCCCATGACATGCGTGCCCCCAGCAATGCCTGCCGTGTTTCTTAAGTATTGCCCAGAACATACCTGTCATGCTGCCCTCATTCTCGCGCGTCGCGCACCGTGTTGCCGGTTACGCTGAAGATGCCGCTCACTGCGAGCCCACCTCACCTTCTTCACCGTCTTCGCCACCGGCGACGTCTTCGTCACTCGTTGACCCGCGATGTTCTACCTTGTACTCGGCCCGGTTACCATTGCGAATGACGCCAACCGTACTTTTTGCCGGCGGCACAAGAACCGCTTCGTTCAAACCTTCACCCACAGTCATATTATTTGCAGGTTCTTCACCCTCGAGTTTAGACCCAACTTCATCAAGCTTGTTAGTCATTTCTGCAGAGATGCCTTTTAGCAACTCTTCAAGAGCATCCAGCCTCTGATCCGCTGCATCAGCCCGCCCCTCCTCCGCGTCCGGAAGACCTGACAGCTGTGTTTCAACTAAGTCATCCGCAACATCGAAATCGCTAAGGTCGCTGATCGTCACACGCTCAACGTCTTCGACCTCGGAAGACGCTACATTCCGCAGCGCCAAAGATAGAATTCCGACGTTCCCGCCGAGAACAAGTTTCTGAGCCTCTTCGGTATTCACTTCAAAAGTGACCGTGCGCACGACGCTGGGATTGTCTTTGCGTTCATCTGACGTCTGGTCAATCGCCAAGACCCGCACCCCCTGCAACAACACGTCAACGAACTCGCCCCTTGTGAGCAAAACGTCCACACGGTCACCAGGCAAAACAAACCCCGCCACACCCAAGACATCGTTCACGCGGATGGAGACGGCTTTTTTTCCAGGTGTCAGCGCAGTTGACAATTTTGCTCGTTGACCCGGTTCAGTAATCTTCGACGCCAGAATCGGTTCGCCGACTGCCATTGGAGTCACAGCAAACCGAGCATTCTCCTCACCCTCTACAACGATCTGTCCAATCTTCTCGTAACTGCCCTCTGGCCGAAAACTTCCGGACCAAGGGATCTCGCGCACAGTCGTAAAAATAATTCTTTCGCCAAATTGGATGGGCTCTGCAGCAACCACAATGGTTTCTGCAGGCGCAACATCTTCGCGTTGCACTTCTTGTTGCAAGGCTGCGGCGAGCTGTTGTCTCTCCGCCATAAGCCAGTCCCGAGCACCGTAAACAGCAGCTGCAGCAAGAAGTATCGCGAGCAACAGGCTCACCGCTGTCGAAAATCTCATTTAGCCCTCACTTGTGCCGCGGAATTTGCCGTTTAAGAACACCTGCCACTCGCCAATTACTATTGGGATCCATTGCATTAGAGATCAAGCCCTACAACGTAGCAGCACGCCCCAATCACAAAATACGATTGAGGCGCCATCTTATTTTTTGCCGCCTAGGTCATCGTATACATCCTCAAACGAGGTGCAGACAGAACCTACCTAAAGGCTTAAGCTTACGTACCACCAGAACTCGGCGGGGCCAGATTTTGACCGCCCAACCAATCAGCCCAGGCCTGCCATCCATTACCGAGGCTTACCCCGAACGCAGTGACCGCCCCAATAACAACGGCTGTCAGCAGCCCAAGAAGAATGAGGTATTCGGTCAAAGCCAACCCATCCTCGTCCTCGCAAAATGCGTTAAACTTAGTATATATATGAGAGAACATTGTCGCGAACATGTAAGACCTCCTAGGTTCCCCGAATATGTAGACCTCCAGACGCGCAATCAACGAACAGGATCATCGCCCTCGCGCCACACTAAAAACAACTTTCTGACATAATCTCGTTATCTGTCAAAAGAAAAACACTTTGGACGCAATTTGCTCCGCAGGAGCGATACAATCAGCACATCAGTCTGTCTTTGTGCACTGCACTGATCACATTTTTTCAATTCAGTTACATTTCGTGAGCTTGATGCCAGCTATTGATGCGCTCCACGTGCCAACAACTCGATTCCTTGTAATTTGCTCATCCCACCTGCGGATACTCAATATTGCATCAGCGTTCCTTCAACAGGATGACGCTGCAAATCAAGCAGTTGATAATTTTATCTTCCTAAATTTGGACTTGCGCCGAAAAGGCGCAATTAAGAATCAACTTTGAGCAATATCCACCAAACGCAAAAGAAGAGATGGAAAGGCAGAGAGGCACATGACGACGCCATAAGGCGCTCGCCGACTCAATTTGATTTCACGAAGGCGGTTGAGGAACTTACCATGTCGTGTCATGCGCATCGCCACAGCCAGCACAAACAAAAAGAGTACAGAAAAAAAGAGCAGGCCAAAGACAAACACGTCGAGATAGTCAAACCCAACAAACAGCCCCAAGGCGCCAAAGAGCTTGACATCCCCTGCGCCAAGCATGCGGGACATCCAAAGCGCCAGTGCAATCGCGAACAGCAGTACCGCCGCAAACAAGTCACCAATGATGACCGATGGACTGACCAGTGTGCAAAAAGGGATATACAGAAGACACAAGATCACGACCGAACCATTCTTGATCTTCAACGTAAAAAAGTCGACCCACATGATATGGGTCATCAATGCTGTGACAGCAATGAAGAGAAGGATCAACAAGCCAGCTGACAGTACGCCAAGATCAAAGTGGCTTCAGGTCGCCTACAGACCGCTTTGGATAATTAACCGAGTTGCGAAGCAACTCGAGATTGTTTGCAGCTCGTTCATTTGACGGGTCTATCTCATACGCACGGATAAAATGCGCGCGCGCGCCTATAAGATCCCCCTGCAACAACAACGAGTACCCTCGATTGTTTTGATATTCGATCCGATTGCCGATGATCTTGGCAAGCTTGTCATACGCAGGGTTCGACTGATCAAACCGCCCTAACATGTCGGCAGAGGCAGCAAAGCCAAGCAGTGCGGCCGGATCCTCTGGGGTGTGATCCAAAGCCCGTTTAAACCGAGTGTAAGCCCGCCCGTAGGCTTCATCGCGAAACAGCACTTGCCCGACGACTAACGGGTCATCGCTCTTATAGTACTCACGGTTTGACGTGTCTCGCGAAGCACTGAAACTGTTGGAAAACGATGAGAACGTACCACTATCATCACACGCGGCTAGCGCCAGAACCATTGTCACCAAAAAAATGGAGTGCCGCATTTTTTCGCCCCTTACACGTTTCGCCGCCAATCCCCGTGCCGGGATGTCGCGCTCTTAGCCGAAAGTCATACACTATGTAGCAAGGGATTTAAATTCTTGGCAAGTCGCCCTGAACTTGGTTGAGATGAAAATGATACACCTGTGCGAGGCACGTCGGCACAAATTCCACAAGCCCAAACGATACATCCGCCACATCCCACGGACACTTGCCGTGCCCGGCTCAACCGCACAGATCTAACTCCAAGGCTCTTCGCCCGTCGGACCGGCATTTTGAGCAGATGTCCGTTCTTACGTTGTACGCAAACGCCATGCGCCTAGCGCCGTCCAAATGCAGGCCAAACATGAGCTTTTTCCCGGCAAATTCAGATATGTAGACGATGTGCGCGTGTCACTCCGGTGGCTCCCATGGCAAGAGGCCTGGCCACGACGCAACAATTACACTGTCAATCCAGCCTATCGCCGAGAGAAACGGACCTGAGGCACTCATCCACCTTTAGAAAGACCACCGCTGCCTCCGCGACCCAATCTCAACCGATTTGGAAATATGGTTGAGCCAAGTTGCTAGTCCGTCGCAAGCTCCGGGTCCAAATCAGACGGATGGCCCCACACTGAAATGCTGACGGAACAGCTTCCTGTCGGGTTGATATGGGCAAACTCGACATCAGCGATACGCACGCGCAGCTGCGCACAGCTTGCAAGTGCAGGTAAGATCAGCGCAGTAGCCTTCGGTCCGAGTTTTCCAATGCGCCGGAGACCTGGCTTGCCGAAACCAAATGGCAGGCCTGAGCATTTCTCGTGATAAACGGTTACGGACCCATCGTCTTCAGCTTTCAAGTGCGCAATGTCGCCGGGCATCAGTCCGAGGCGATGCGGATCGACAAACAGCTCCGTCAAAGATGCTTTGTGGATGAGTGGTTGCATGTCCCCCGCTTGGCACAGCTCAAATGCCCCTGGGCAGACTAGCGATAACTCAGCGTAGTATGCAAAACCAAATTGACCGCGGTGGTGTCAAAAAATTTCGGCAGGAGGTGCG
The DNA here is from genome assembly GCF_002115805.1 of Marivita geojedonensis. Classification (GTDB taxonomy): domain Bacteria; phylum Pseudomonadota; class Alphaproteobacteria; order Rhodobacterales; family Rhodobacteraceae; genus Marivita; species Marivita geojedonensis. Next base: position 18,573 of record NZ_JFKC01000031.1, read on the forward strand.
AAAACACTCGGAGCATTATCGGGCATTTAACCTGCACATGGGGTTGGAGTTCCCGGTCACGGGCTTTCCGGCTTCAGAAATGCCCCTGACGGAACCCACCCGCTTTCTATCTTAGGTTGTTGTTGGGTTCGTTTCGGGAATCCTATCTTTTTCCTTTTCACCACTACTCGCTTTCTCTGATTCAGTCTGCAGCGCAGCCCCCACAGTCAACCAATGACGGAGCGCTTTGCGACGGCGCGCCTCGGCTTCACGGCGGTACCGCCGAAGAACCTTAAGGCGTCGCTGTAGCTCTGCGGGGCGGTCGGGGTGGGATCGGATGAGGATCTTAAGCGTTTCACGCATCCAGTCTTCGTCTACCCGCGCTAACATAAACCGTGCAACATCCAAGTCTTCAGCTCCCAAATGGGCTTTGTTGATGATATCACGTACCGAGACGTGTTTTGGAGGTCTGGCACGCTCGGCCATCAGAATTAAGTGCTGGCGCTCGGCTGCCAGACAACGTGCAAGCTGCGCCTCTGCCTCAGCCAGAGTGAGCGCCGCCCGCATTCTCGGATCGCGAGTAGTCAGATCCGGGACGCCCTCGGGATCGCTGAGAATGCCCCGATAGAAGCGAGTAATGTCATCCCAAGGTGGCAGAGTGGTCAGTCCGTGTTTCCACGCGTTGCGTGCAGACGCCGCGCGCCCTTGGGCTGTCTTCGGCCCTGTACTTTTGCTCGCATTGGCCGCGTTGGCGTGCCTTTGTCGTTCCGTGGTCACTCCTCGAGCACCTCAGCATCCTCGACCTGCCGGACACGCACGGATTTCACGCGGTCGAAGTCATCCCTCAGCCTACGGCGACGTGCTTCAATGTCAGCGATCTGGCGCTCATGTACTTCGAGGTGCTTTGCCAAAGCTTTATAGGCCTTGGCCACGATTTCTTCGGGAGCGACCTCGCGTTCAGACAGCGCCGTCATTGCAGCTACACGCGCACTTGCGTCGCTTGAAACGAGATCATGCGCAAGTTTCTCAGGGTGCGATTGACGCTCATTTTCGCAAACGCGTCCGACTTCACCTTTTTGGAATACTCCCATGGCTTGGTCGCGGAATTCTGCGCGCAGCAAGCTATCGCGAAAGCGGCGATGACGGAGCACATCCCACTCAAGCGCCACGATTTGCTCGGTAAGCAGATGTTCGTAGGGCGAAACCGGGTCGAGGTCGCTAAACAGGGCTTCGCGCAGAGCCTCGAAACTCTCCCCATCTTCATCCGGCAAAAGATAGGGGTAATAGATATCCTCCAGAAGGCCTCCAGGAGACTGTACATCAAAGGATTTAGCGCCACTATCCGTCATGGGCCCCTCCGTTCAGTTTTCTCGTGCATTGGCGCCATAAGTTATCACAAAATCGACTATAGTTTTACCTCATATTGTGCCCTAGTGTATGCGTACCCCCAAATACAACTCGGGCAAAGATGCAGCCGATAGTAGTCTCGGCATCGTTTTCGATGGATCAAGCGCGTGGAATCTTTGGCTCACCGATACGAATGCCCGGCCGATCATCCGGGGTGCCAATGAATTCAATGCCCGAGGTTTCAAGACATTTCTTAATTTCTTGAACTGTTGAAGCACTCGCGGAAGGTACCGAGTCTGTTGCTTCAATTCTCTTCAAGGTCCTAACGGAAACTCCCGATTTTTCTGAGAGCTCGGTGACTGACCAACGGAGTGCAAAACGCGCTATTCTAATCTGATTGCCAGTTATCATTGATAAATTCTCACCTGGCACTATAGTGCCAAATATGTCCCCTTATTGCCATTCGACTAAACCTAACTGGCGTTCCGAATTTCAGCGTCTCGAGGGAGCATACGCACCTTCCACGATGCGTTCATATTATGCGGACGTGCAAGCGTTTGTCGACTGGTGCAAAGAGGCCGATCACGCGCCCTTCCCTGCCTCTGTGGAAACAGTTTGTGCCTTTCTTGAGGCTCAAGGCGAAGCAAAAGCGGTTTCGACAGTGCAACGCCGCCTTTACGCAATCCGAAAAATCCACCGCCTTATGCGGCTGCCAGACCCAACATATGATGAAGACATCAATCTGGCCCTACGCCGAGTAAGGCGGGCCAAACTGGCCCGTCCCAAGCAAGCCAAGGGCCTGACGCGTGATTATCTGGATCGCTTTATTCGAGGAGAGCCAGATACGCCCTGGGGGCTGAGAAATCGGGCCATGCTTGCTCTTGGCTATGAACTACTCAGTCGCCGGTCTGAACTCGTCGCCCTTCGGACTGAGGACATCAAGACCAGCAATGACGGCACACTCCGGGTCTTGGTAAGACGCAGCAAATCCGATCCGTTTGGCATGGGAAGGCTTGCCTTCACATCACTGCGTACCGCCGAACTTGTTCAATCATGGTTGGACTGGCGTGGACCGGACATTGAATGGTTATTCTGCCCAATCTACCAGGACAAACCGATCAACCGTGATCTCAGCACAACCACTGTTAAACGCATGATCAAAGCCGCCGCGCGTCGCGAAGGTCTGGAGGCGAAAATCGTAGATGAATTCAGCGGCCATTCCCTGCGCGTTGGAGCGGCACAGGATTTACTCCGCATGGGGCACGACACCGCTGCAATCATGCGCGCCGGTGGATGGAAATCGGTCAATATCCTCGCGCGGTATCTCGAAAAGGCCGAACACAATGTCTGGGCATGAAGCCACGCGCCACCGTGACTACACTCTCTCAAAACACAAAACCACCTTTCTGGGTGTCGAGCCAAACTTCGAAACCTCATTGTGGATCCACTTTCTCAGCCATGAAATCCGGGGCGTTTCGCTAAGCGTGCGCCTTATGGGCTATGGCGTATGTGGCCTGAAACAAGACACGGATGCTAAATGTCTTGGCTTGTGTCGTGAATGCGACGGGATGAACCAGTGCCGAGGTCAGATTGCAGTCAGGACGAGGTCCAGGACGCAAATCAACACTCCAATTTTCTTGCCCAGCACTCAGTCGGGACTTTGCCCTTAGCACATCATAGGTTTCGGATCCCACGACAATCATAGATATGATAGAGACCATCGCTTTCGTGCATATTGAACCGGTTTCGTAAGCTCGCCGGCTCATCGACAACAAACCCGGAAGGAGGAACACTGAAGGGCGGCCGCCAGCTTTGATGAGGCACCCCCGGGACAGAGGCGTGCAACACCATTACATCAAGCTCGGACAATGCGGAGCATGCAGCTTTGATTTGATCTGGACTCGTAGGGCCTTCGGCAATCGGGATAGAGCGTTGCAAGCAATTTTCATCATCATCAACCGCAAAATCCGACGTATTGAGATTGCGCAAGATCTCTCCACGTCGTGAAAATTCGAGTGCTGTGTCTCGATAAAACATGACGCCAGCGCCTTGTGTGCAGGAGTAAAAACTGGGCTTTCGGATCTTGAACCAAAGGATATCCGTCCCGTCCTCCCAGTAAACTGTCCTACCTGAAAGCAACGCGCGGATGTCCGCGTCTGGCGGGTGAGTGCTTGCCAGATATCTTGCCCTCTCATCTCGCGAGTCCGCCAAGGTGAAGCTTGAAATCAAGAGAACCAGAGAAATACCGATCGTGGTCACTGGCGACGCATTTTGAATGACTGCTCTTGAGATCAACAAACTAAAAATGCCTACGATCAACGAAAAGCGAAACAGCAATTCAAGAAGTTCCGCCGTTTCCTTTGATCCGGTCTGCACAAAAATCTCAGCAAAAAGCAGCAGTGTGGCCGCGGCGACACCTGTGGTGCTGATCAGCTGCGCCGCGCGCTTCAGACCTCCGGCAAGGGAGCTTGTGGCCCAAAAGCTGATGCCAGCCATGAAGAGCACGAGCGTACTCGCAAGCGGAATTCCGACTACAAGCGTCTCGATAGCATTGAATACAAGAGCAACAACAAGACATGCACGGGTTCGTTGATCGCCCTTTAGCAGGTAAACGACATACACCGCGAACAGATTTCCGATCAGCGTCACCAGCCAAAGGCTCCGCCAAAGCTGGAGATTCAAGAGAAAGACATTTGAAAGGATGTCGCCACCGATCCAGCTCATGATCAAGAGCAACGATCCGGTCACGAGTGTTGCGATCGCAATGGAACGCGCGAACCCGCGACCTTTCCAGGCGACAAAACTAAGAGTGACCGCAGGGAGGCTGGCATATAAGGCGCCGAGAAATATCCAGTCTTGGACAAACGCATGCCGTGACCTTTCTGAGACGATGGCAAGCCACTTATCATCGTAGGTGGTGAGCACCCTTGTGAATGGTTCAACCTCTGCCTGCGCAAGACCAAAGACTATCAACGATCCCGTCAAAGCAATTGGAACAACAATCTTGACAATAGGAAGTGTGAGCAACGCGACAATCACCACTCCAGGTAGTGCCATAAGCGGATGCACTAAGAACGCCGCCAAAAGCATGCCATAGGACGGCAAAATGCTGTTCCGCGACGCCAACGCGATGGAGATCATCGACAACGCTTCAACGAAAATGCGCGGTGTAACAAAGGCTTCTCCGTATTCGAGCATGCCTTTGCCATAGGTCGGCGATAAAACAATCGCCGCAATGATTGCTAAAAGAGCTTGCCGTTTGCGGCCAAAAACTGTGACGGCAAGAATAACCAACGCAGCAAACCAGATCACTTGACCGACCATCCATAGGAACAGATGGGCCCCGCCGGGCTTTAAAAGCTCTACTACAGGAGCGTAGATCGACGAAAATATTGTAAAACTGTCTTGCGAGCCGAACTTGAGGAACAGGTCCTGTCCGAAAACCTCAGGCTCAATGCGGTGGAGCGCCTGGAGCATGTACAACTGCGCGTCATGTTCGATGCCCGGGTACGGACGTGATGCGAGCCAAAGAGAAACAAGGGACGCTGCCACCAGAACAAGTTGGTGAATTGGCTTTCCTGTGACGTAGGGCTGTATTGACCCGACGGAGACCTTGCTGCTCGTATCGCGTCGGTCCGCGCCGCTACCGTTCCTCATGATAATCTTGCTCGGTGTTGATATCCCAGAGACTGTCCCGGTTATCCACCGCATCAACAATACCGTCCACGGCCACCATTGCCGTCAACATGGAATGGTCTTGATTGTTGTATCGGTGCATGCCGTTTCGGCCGATCAAGAACAGATTGTTGAACCCGGACACGAAATCGCGAACCTCCTGTATCCTGTCATAAGTACCGAAGTAGGCTGGGTAGGCCTTCGGTGTGCGCACAACAATTGCATCTTGAACGGCCTCGGGCGTCGAAAACCCGAGGCGATCGAGCTCCGCGACCGCAAACGCAATTGTAGTTTCATCGGGTTGTGTCCAAATCTCATCGCTTTCGCTGACGAAATACTCCAGTCCAACCCAAATCCGGTCCGGCTCGGAGACGAGGTAGGGGCTCCAATTGTTGAAAATTTGGATGCGTCCCACAGTCACGTCGGGGTCCTGAACATAAATCCAGTTGTCCGGCACCTTTCGTGACAAGTCCTCAGCCGTTGCACCACCATTGATTGCCAATCGATCAAGGAGCACGCCAACGGTGAGAAAGTCACGATAGATCAAGCCAGATGCGACTTCGGCGACAGACTTCGGCGCCGCCGGTTTCAGGCTTTGTACGAGGTCCCGCACTGGCATCGTCGAGAAAACCAAATCTCCTTCAACACACCGTTTCACGCCATTGGGCCCCACAACATCAACTGAGGCGATCTTCCCACCCTCAGAGGTCAATCCGACCACGCGGTGTTCGAGATGCAGTTCGCCCCCTTTCTCGACGACCTCGCGCGCAACTTTTTCCCACAGCTGGCCGGGGCCGAGCTTGGGATACAAGAACCGCTCGATGAGACTCGTCTCCGTGTCCATCTGAGAAATCTCGTCCCTTTCTTGCGGTCGCATTTTCTGTAGAACGTTCTTGATCAGGGCAACTATGGATAAGCCCTTGATACGCTGCGCGCCCCATTCAGCAGGGATCTTCTCGCAAGGAACGCCCCAGACTTTTTCCGTGTAGCTTTCGAAAAATGTCAAATAGAGCTCACGTCCGAAACGATTGATGATGAAATCCCGCAAGCTGCGTTCAGGTCGAATAGGAAACGCGATGGCCCGAAGATAACTGACCCCGATCCGGAACGACCTGCCGACTCCCAGGTTCATGAGAGTGCGCACACTAAAGCTAATCGGATAATCAAAAAACTTGCGGTCATACAGGATGCGCGACACTCGCGGCCGAACTAGCATAACGTCGTCAGTCTCTTCAGGATTGGGACCGTTCCTGCCAGTCCGCATCTCAGTCGTCTGGTTGTGATATGTAAGGGTTAGGCCATCAACTTCACCGACGGACTGAAAGGGAAGGATCTTTTCCCACCACTCCATGACCCTCTGAGATTTGGAAAAGAAACGATGTCCTCCGATATCGATGCGATTTCCCTTGTAGTTGACCGTCCGAGAGATGCCACCAACCTGATGACCCGCTTCCAAGATAGCCGGTTTGATATCTGTGCGGGTCACTAATTCGTAGGCTGCCGTGAGACCCGCAGGACCGGCACCAATAATGATCGCTGTCCTGGTCATTTATGAGTGTCAGCAGATTGAGTCTGCAGGGGCGTAGGCGTTCGGCGGAAGCTCAAATCACGATGGGCAAAGAACGAATAAAAGGCCGTCAAGCCAATTGCGACGAGATGGGCAAGAGTTTCGGGTTGTAACTGAACCGGAAGATGCCGCGACACCGTGGTCAATGCTCCAGCGGCGCCAGTGAACAGACTCTGTGCGATGGAGGTTGTCAGAAGCAATCCCCCGATGGACACAAAAAAGAAGACCCTGATCTCCTCGCGTCTCCGCCTGCCGGATGGTGGGAAGGTGAACCGCCGGTGCAGTGTATAGCTGACCAACATGCCAAGCAAGAAAGCAGTAGCCACCGAGATGGCGTATTGTGTCCCGTCAATCAGGCCAAAAACTCCGTACAGTAGCTGCCCTGTTAGGAAGTTGACCAAAGCTGCCGAGCCAGAAAAAATCAGGAACCTGATGAACAAAACCCATCCTCTAGACATCGTTTGATCGAAGAAACTGAGCACTTCAGCCACGCCTTGCCTATCCGAAGATCTCTTGTTTGCAAAAGACGAAGGGGCGTTTTTTGAACATGTGGTTTTTTGGAAACAGAGGACAAGCAAAGCCACAATCAAGTTATCATTCAGAGCGAAATATACTGAGCGACCATTCCCAAAGGGCACAACTTTCACGAAGGATGCAGTCGCATGTACTCGTCGGAAGACCAGTTTCTTTGCGGTCTACGCAAATCAACGGCGATGTTGGGGCGTGGTTTGTTTACGTCGACTGTTGGCGACTAGAGATGGCATTCGCTCAAGACACCCTCAGATCCACCAGTTCCTGATCACAAAACCATCTATAGGTTTCCCAAATTCCTTTCTTCAGCGGGATCCGAGCTGACCAACCCATTTCAGAGAGACGTGACACATCCATGAGTTTGCGTGGCGCACCGTCAGGTTTTGTTGGATCAGTTAGGATTTCACCCTCGAATCCAACGATCTCTGCAACTAACTGCGCCAGCTCAAGGATCGACACATCTGTGCCGCTGCCCACATTGATGTGGCTGAGCATTGGTTCCGTATTCTTCTCATATTTTGCCTTGTCCAGATTCAGCACAAAAAGGCTTGCCTCAGCCATATCGTCAACATGTAGGAATTCTCTGCGGGGTGTGCCTGTCCCCCAGATTGTCACGTGCGGTTTGCCTGCTTCACGTGCCTCGTGAAACCTTTGGATCAGTGCTGGGAGAACATGGCTATTCTCTGGATGAAAATTGTCCCCCGGACCATATAGATTGGTCGGCATGACTGACCGGTAATCTGTTCCATACTGACGATTGTAACTCTCACAGAGCTTGATCCCTGCAATCTTTGCAATCGCGTAAGGCTCATTGGTTGGCTCCAAGGTTCCGGTCAAAAGCGCCCGCTCTGACACTGGCTGCTCTGCGTGCTTCGGATAGATGCAGGATGATCCGAGCAGCAATAGACGTGGCACACCCGCGGCGAAGGCTTGATGGATGACATTACACTCGATCATCAGGTTGTCGTAGATAAACTCGGCCGGATACGTGTTATTGGCGTGAATGCCACCCACTTTCGCTGCCGCGAGAATAACCAGATCGGGGCGCTCACTATGCATGAAGTCACATACAGCCGCTTGATCGACGAGGTCGAGTTCGGCATGTGTGCGCGTAACAAGCGTGAGATCTTCCCTTGCATCGCGACAGACCTCCAGTCTACGCAAGATCGCTGCCCCTACCATCCCTCGATGTCCAGCCACGTAGATCTTCACGGGTTTCATCCGCTTTCAAGGCTCACGGGACTGTCGTACCCGTGAGCCTTAAGGAAAGCATGCCGTTGTGCGACTTTCAGGTCTTCCGCCACCATTTCCGCGCACATCTCTTGAGCTGTAATCTCAGGTTCCCACCCAAGCTTTTCTTTTGCCTTCGACGGATCTCCCAAGAGAGTTTCCACTTCCGCCGGCCGGAAATACCGTGGGTCGATTCGCATAATCACATCGCCTGGTTTGACCGATGGAGATTTGTCACTGGTGACGGAGACCACGGTCGCAATTTCGTTAGTGCCTTCTCCAGTGAACGCCAGTCAGATACCTAGCTCGGCTGCGGTCCAAGTAATGAATTCTCGCACCGAATATTGCCGTCCCGTCGCAATCACGAAATCCTCTGCGATGTCCTCTTGCAGCATCATCCACTGCATACGAACGTAATCTCTCGCGTGCCCCCAATCGCGCATGGCGTCAATGTTGCCCATGTAGAGACACTCTTCGAGGCCTTGTGCAATGTTGGCCAAACCCCGAGTGATCTTGCGAGTCACAAAGGTCTCTCCACGGCGCGGGCTCTCATGATTGAAGAGAATGCCATTGCACGCATACATTCCGTAGGCTTCGCGGTAGTTCACGGTGATCCAATAAGAATAGAGCTTTGCGACGGCGTAAGGGCTGCGAGGGTGAAACTGTGTTGTCTCGCGTTGTGGCATTTCTTGCACAAGCCCATAGAGTTCGGAGGTGGAGGCTTGGTAGAATCGCGTCTTCGCCTCTAAACGCAAGAAGCGGATCGCTTCCAACAGTCTGAGTGTACCAAGCCCATCAACATCCGCCGTGTACTCTGGGGCTTCAAAACTCACGGCGACATGGCTCTGGGCACCGAGGTTGTAGACCTCGTCTGGTTGGACCTGCTGAAGAATACGTGTCAGGTTCGATGTGTCGGACAGATCCCCATAATGCAGATGAAACTGCGGATCCTGCGTATGCGGATCTTGGTAGATGTGGTCCACACGCTGTGTGTTGAAGAGCGACGCTCGGCGTTTGATGCCGTGGACTTCGTAGCCCTTCTCCAACAAGAATTCAGCGAGATAGGACCCATCCTGGCCCGTCACACCGGTGATCAAAGCTCGTTTAGTCATACTTCCAGTTTGTCCTTGCCGGCAAAATTGAACCTCAGAACAGATTTGCACGATCAGTATGCTGATAACATTTATCCCATTCTCCAGGACGACACGATAGGCATACCAGAATTTCTTTGAGTATTTTGGAAGGGATTTTGCTTTCTTCATCAACACGCACTTAGAGCAAGAAATTGGTATCAAGGACGAATGAGGCCTTCAGTTTGACGAGCAAGCGTGCTCTTGTTTTCAACGCGGCGCTGGCAGCACTTGTTGCCGCCTGGCCTATCGCTGACGTAAGGTGCAAGTCGAACTTGCTAGAAGGAATTTTCTTGTCCCAAGTTGATGCTGTTGCGCTTCAAAGGCCATGTGTACCGATCCGCAAGGTCGCGCTGACCAACATAGTCCAAGTATGATGATGAGCACGCGACCGGTCATTCTCGCCACAACGCTTGGTGCAATATGGTTGATGGTCGTATTTTTCTTTCCCGCAGGGCTATGGGTGCCAGACGAAACGGTAATATTTGCCGCGGTTGAAGGCTTGCGCCGCAATGGCAGCCTCGTCATCGATAACGGTTACAGCGAATTTGGAAACCACGCGCTTCTGTTCAACGACCTGTTGAAACTGGGCCCTCATGGTCCCGTGTCGCAATATCCGACCGGGTATCCCGCTCTTCTGGTGCCGTTTTATGCCGCAGGCGGTCTCCACGGCATGATGACAGTGAATGCCGTCTCGGCGGCACTTTCAGTTTGGTTGACCTATCAGATTTCACTGACCTTGTTCGCTGACCGCCGCGGCGCGTTTCACGCGGCAATTCTATGGGGTTTGTGTACTTATCTCGTGATTTATGCCAAGGCCCTCTGGCCGCATGCCTTGGCTGCCACGATAGTGCTTTCTGCAAGCCTTTTTACGCTGCGCGCGGTACGTGGGATTGCAGATGAGCGTAGAAATGCTGCCATGGCTGGCCTATGCCTCGGATTAGGATTGTCGGTCAGAGTGGACGTAGTTCTGATTGCACCTACACTGTTGGCAACAGCTTTACTGTTTGCCGCCCGCCCGGGAATGCTAATCGCAATGGCGACGCTGGGCGTGCTGCCCGGTGCATTGGTCGCATCCTGGTTCAACCTTACAAAATTCGGGATTTTTTTTCCCATCTATTATGGCAGCCCATCAGGTGGGACAGCGCTAGCATCATATAGCATTCTTGGAGCCATTACTCTTGCCTTTCTAATGATTTGCATTGCCTTCCGCCGTTTTCCGATGAGCGATAAGATCGGAAAGTATTTGCTCGTTTTGCTCTGTCTAGGAGCTGTCGCGTTCGCTCTATTGGATCTGCAATATTTGGAAGATCGCTTTACCAGGCTCCTCCGTGGCGTTTACACGCTTTGGGTGGACATGCGCTTGTTGGATGATCAAAGCCATCAGGTAACACGAGCCGCAGACGGGACGGTGACGGTTTTTGGCCTCCACAAAAAGGCTGTCGCACAAAGCATGCCGTGGATTGGCATAATCTTTTTATTTCTATTATTCCCACGGCGGCATTCTCAAAAGTCCGGACAAGTCTTCTGTCTTCTGGCCATCGTATTATGGACATTACCATTTGCGCGCTCGTCTTGGCATGGCGGTTTTGCAACAAATATGCGCTACTTTTTGCCGATTTTGCCCTTTGTTTGTATCCTCTCGTCGCTCGCGTTAAGTCGATTGCCACCCGTTTCGCGCGCTGCGTCCATAGGTATATGGTTGTTGGCCTTGGCACTAATCGCAGTTGCTATCACAGCCGGTCTGAACATTTACCAAGGGTCGCCGCAAGTACTTGTACAGCATGCACTGCCGCTGGTCTTTTTCGCTGCTCTCATTTTTTTTGTGGGATTAGCGCGCTTTGGTGGAGTTTGGCCGGGCGTTGTTCGACTATTTTTTTCGGCGTGTATCTGCTTGGGTCTTGTGAACACTTATGCATATGATCTCGCTGTCGATATTAAGCGCCGATCATACAATGCGCGTGCCGAGAGTGTGATGTCAGCTTTGCCACCAAATAGCTTCATCTATGCGCTAATATACGAACCATTGACATTTCAGCTAAGTCGCGATGCTCCTATCGCTGCCCGCAATCGTTTTACCAAAAAAATTGACCCAAACTTGATCGATGCAGCCCGGGCTAACGGCTACACGGTCTACATACAGAGCAACCTGCTGCGCGATCAGGTGTTGGCGGAACGGCCGAACTTCCGCGCTGAGCGAGTGTTCGAGGAGGCCGAATGGATGATGCCGGTTTATCGTCTCAAGGCGAGAGAAGACTCAATAGATCTCCAATGACCGCACCAGAAAAATCAGGTCGCATGTACTCAGTTGATAAAAACAAACCCTCGTGACCGTTGCGCGCGGTTTTCGCAACATTAAGCGCCCGTCCAACAGTGATATGGTACTGTTGAATTGACGCTGGAAGTTGTATTTGCCACCAGCATGCAATCACATCCCAGGGTGTAAAATTTTGAAACTCATTATTCAGATCCCTTGCTTCAATGAGGCCGAAACACTGCCACAAACGCTCGCGGCCCTGCCCCGCGAAGTGCAAGGCTTCGATCAGGTTGAATGGTTGGTAATAGACGACGGATCTACAGACGGAACCACAGACGTTGCCCACGCCCAAGGCGTCGATCACGTGGTCAGGCTTGATCACAACAGTGGCCTGGCAAAGGCATTCATGACGGGCTTGGAGGAGTCATTGAAAAGAGGCGCTGACGTTATTGTCAACACAGATGCGGATAACCAATACCGCGCTGATGCTATCCCTGCGCTCACAAAACCTGTTGTGGAGGGTCACGCCCATATCGTTATCGGTTCCCGTCCAATCCCACAGATCGCCCATTTCTCTTTTTGGAAGCGCGTCCTTCAAAAAACAGGCTCAAAGGTTGTACGCTTGGCCGCCGGCATTGAGGTACCTGACGCGCCAAGCGGATTTCGGGCGTTCCACCGCGAAGCGGCAATGCAACTCTATGTCTTCAACAGATATACATACACGCTCGAGACAATCATACAGGCGGGCCGGCTCAACATACCTTTGGTCTGGGTTCCAGTGGAAGTAAATGCACCAACCCGTCCGTCGCGTTTGGTACGCAATTCGACCGATTACATATTCAAGTCTGCCCTTACAATCCTACGGATTTTTATTCTTTATCGACCTTTTCGGTTTTTCGCACTCTGTGCATTTCTTGTCTCCTTTCCAGGGCTAGTGGCGTATACGCGCTTTCTGATTTTTTGGCTTATGGGGGAAGGTAGTGGTAAAATACAGTCGTTGATTATCGGCGGAGGCTTTATTGTTTCGGGAATGATCCTGTTTATAGGTGGCATCCTGGCGGACATGATCGCGGCAAATCGTATGCTCTTGGCCGAAATTAGATTCCGGCAATTACGTCGAGATCTTGAACTCAAAAAGCCGAAGGGAACGTAGAAACGAGGATTTCCTAGTGTTTCGTGCTTTTTTGCGCAAATAGCGTCTGGATTCCATCGGCTTTGTTGCACAAATCGGGTGACGGATTCACTGTTGTGAAATGCGTGGCGCCACGGCCGGAGTGTGCCGCATTTGGGCGAAGAGAGAGAGATCTCATGCGGGATTGTTACAAGCACAAACTGGCACGCGGAACGCAAGCGGACGCTGTGGCCGAACGTTTGGTTGCAAAGGCTCGGGGAATTGAAGGAAGGCTGACCCCCCGAATAAACCTCGGGCAAAAAGTCGCCCTAGCCCACGCAGTCATATCAAGACTCCTAGGGTCAGGATTCATAACCAGTAGATCACGACAGCAGCGAGTGCGATGGCTGAGAGGAAGACCTTGGGACAGCGGTCATAGCGTGTCGCCACGCGTCGCCAATCCTTGAGCCTGCCAAACATAATCTCGATGCGGTTGCGCCGTTTATATCGGCGCTTGTCGTATTTGATT
>NZ_JFKC01000032.1 GCF_002115805.1 Marivita geojedonensis
CCCTAACAAGATGATGCGACGGATCGGCTTTCCTCTACTCCCTCATATCTGAGCAAGGTCCGCGACCCTGGACAACACTCCAACAAGATGTCGAGCAGATCCCGGTTAGTGGGAGTGCTGAAATGGTTGGGCAGCTCATCCGCGACACCACGAAATCTAAGTTCGCGAGCAGTGTGCCATGGTCCGCTGCGGGCTCGAAGCCGCCAATCGTTGAGAAGTGGCTAATGACCGCCTAGCGGGCAAACCAGTCGTTGAAGCCCAAGTTCACTAGACGTGTTGGAACGTTGATCAAAAGCATGCCCTATATGTTGCCCGCCTTGATCCAGAGCAAGGCACTGTCCGGCCTGCCTAGGACATGATTTCAGGCTCAAGGGATTGTAGAGAAGGGGAGTATCTTTCTCTACCGCAGTTCGCTTAGTTGGGGGGAGTACAGATGAACATTGCGGTGATCTTCGAAAGCTTGGAGGGCCAAACCAAGAAAATTGCGGCATTTGTCACGGAAAGGCTGAAGGAGAGTGGCCACTCTGTAAGTCTGTTCAATACCGCAGACAGATCTGCGTCTTTAAATCTGGATGGGATAGACAGGGTAGTGCTGGCTGCCCCTGTACATGAGAGGCGGCACCCGAAGGATTTTGAAGTCATAGTGGCGGCTCAAGCTGACAAGTTGAAAGCGCTGCCCACAATGATGCTGTCCGTCAGTCTAAAGGCGTCTTTCGATGAGGGGCGTGCGGAAGCGCAGGAATATCTGACCGAGATGAAAATGCGGATTGGTATATCTTTTGATCGTGAACTTCTCGTCGCGGGCGCGGTTCGGGCAGAGAGCTACGGATATTTTGAAAGTCAAATTGTGCACCATGTGGTTCTGGAGGGACGCCCAGTGGATCTGATCGATGGTGTCCGAGAATATACAGACTGGGACACCCTCCATGAACATCTCGATGCGTTCATGACGGATACCTGAAGCATCATGTCAAAAAATCTCGCTTAAGTAGGCCAGGCGGCGTGACCCTCGTTTGGTCCGGAGATCTTGCCAGAAGCCGACAGACAGGGTCAGATTGGACGCATTTTGCCATTTCACACCAAGCCTCTTGAGGACGTTCTTGACGATCTCCAAAGCACGCGGGACGGGTTAACAACCTCCGAGGCCACGGCGCGTTTAGATATTCATGGTCCCAACGAACTGAGCGTTGGCAAAGAAACGCCCGAGATCATCAAGTTCCTGCTGCAATTCAAAAACTTCTTTGCGCTTCTCTTGTTCGTTGGCGGCGCGCTGGCGATGACGGCCGAGCGCATGGAACCCGGACAAGGCAACCTCTACATCTCCATCGCTCTTTTGGCCGTCGTGGTCTTGAACGCAGCCTTCACATATTTACAGGAACATCAGAGCGAACGGATCATGGACAGCTTCAACAAGATGCTGCCGTCAATGATCACCGCAATCCGCGACGGGTCGCCACGCGAAGTGCCGGTTTTCGAACTTGTGCCCGGCGACGTCATTATCCTGAACGAAGGCGACAGGGTTCCTGCGGATGGTCGCCTTCTCGCCGCGAAAGAACTGAAGGTCGACAATTCTTCACTCACCGGAGAGAGCGAACCGCAATTGCTCGACGCAGACAAAAGCGCGGTGAATGCGCTTGAGAGCCCGAACATGGTGTTTTCAGGCTCGCTGGTTCAGAACGGCGAAGCGCGCGTGCTGCTCTGCCAAACCGGGATGGACACGCAGATCGGCAGCATTGTCCAACTCACCAAATCGACCAAGTCGACCGAGACGCCAATCCACCGGGAACTCGAATACTTCATCAAGGTCATCAGCTTCATCGCGATCTTTCTTGGGGTCAGCTTCTTCGCGGTCTCCGTCGCCATTGGCAACGGTGTCATCAGCAGCCTGATCTTCGCGATCGGGATCATCGTGGCGAACGTGCCCGAAGGTTTGCTGCCCACCGTGACGCTTAGCCTGACCATGGCGAGCCGTCGGATGGCGCAGAAGAACGCATTGATCAAGAATTTGGAAAGCGTCGAAACACTCGGGTCCACAACGGTCATCTGCACCGACAAGACGGGCACGCTGACGCAAAACCGGCTTGGAGTGAACACGGTTGTCCTTGGCGGGCAAGACTATGCTTTGGATGACACGCGGATAACGACCGCACCCGACATTGATCGACTGCTCTCGGTCATGTGCGTCTGCAATAACGCCTACCTGACGGATGACGGGTTCGCCGGTGACGCAACTGAAGGCGCATTGCTGCTTTATGCGAAAAACCACGTCAATGTAGGCGCGCTTCGTCAGGTCGAGGAACTCGCCGAGCAGCCATTCAACTCCATGACCAAGCGCATGATCGTTGTCGCCGACCCCGGAAATGGCGCGCAGGCCTATTTGAAAGGTGCACCTGAGGTTGTGCTTGCCATGTGTGACCGGATCGCGCTCGACGGTCAGGAGTATTCCTTGACTAAGGATCGGCGCGCGGACGTGATCGAGGCGTTTCGCGACCTTGCCGGGCGTGGCGAACGCGGGCTGGCCTTTGCCATACGCGAGTGCCAGCGAAACGAGGTGCCGGAAGAGGGTTACGTGTTTCTTGGGCTCACCGGCATGATCGATCCGCCGCGGTCTGAGGTGCCCGAAGCGCTGGAAAAATGCCGCTCGGCGGGGATCCGTGTGATCATGCTGACCGGCGATTACGGCCTCACCGCCAAGACCATCGCGCGCCAGATTGGCATGGTCGGCGAGCATGGGCGCGTGGTGCAGGGCGACGAGCTTTCTGAAATGAGCGATGCTGAGCTTCAAACCTTGCTGCGGGACGAGCCCGAAATCCTTTTCGCGCGCATCGCCCCAGTCCAAAAAATGCAAGTGGTGCAGGCCCTGCAAGCCAACGACGAGATTGTGACCGTCACCGGCGACGGGGTGAACGATGCACCGGCTCTCAAGAACGCTGACATGGGCGTCGCGATGGGATTGATGGGCACCGACGTGGCCAAAGAAGCCAGCAACATGGTGCTTATGGACGACAACTTCGCTACCATCGTTGCCGCCGTCGAAGAGGGCCGAACCATCTTCGACAATATCAAGAAGTTCATTGCCTATATCCTGACTTCAAACATCCCCGAGATCCTCCCCTTCATCGCGTTTGTGCTTCTGGACATCCCGCTGCCGCTTAGTGTGATCCTGATCCTGTCGATCGACCTCGTGACGGACATTATCCCGGCGCTGGGTTTGGGTGCCGAACGCCCGGAAACAGACGTGATGAAGCGCAAACCACGACCACGCGGAGAACGGCTCTTGAGCCGAAACCTCCTGCTGATGAGCTACGGAATTGTCGGTATGATCCAGGCGGCTGCCGGGTTCTTCACCTATTTCGTGATCCTATACAACGGCGGCTGGCAATGGGGCCAAGAGCTTGCCATTTCCGATCCCCTCTACCGGACGGCCATCACCGGGTTCTTTGCGTCCATCATCATCTGTCAGGTGGCCGATGTGATCATCTGTCGGACACGGACCCAAAGCGTGTTCACCGTCGGCGTCTGGTCGAACAAGCTTGTTCTGTTCGGGATTGCGTGCGAACTTCTGTTTCTAGCCTGCATGAGCTACGTGCCTGCCTTCAATACGTTCTTTGGAACAGCGCCGCTGGAAGGGTGGCACTTTTTGCTTTCGGTTCCGTTTGCCTTCGCAATTCTTTTGGGAGACGAACTGCGCCGGGTCTTCGTTCGGCGCGGCAACCCGTTCGTACTCCGCTGGCTGACGTGGTAGTGGTGTCAGCTGTCGAGCTAAAGCAGACCTTCACACTATGCGCAGCTAATAGCTGGAACGAGCCGATTGTGTTGAAAAACTCGGAAATCGGCGAGGCTTGGATTTTTCGCAAATAGGCGATCAAGCCCCAATGTCTGCTACAACTATCGATCACGGCCTCTGAGGCGCCCGCTGGCCGCCAGTATCAGGATTTGGCCGGCCCCTCGGCTGAAAAATCCTACCGGTCTTGTGCGGGAAATTCTTGACTCAGATTTACGCGATTTCGGAGTTTTTCAACAGTATCAGCCCAAAGCGGAAGCGAGAAAGGCCCCGGCGATGCCGGGGCCTTATTTCAATTTGAAGCTTTGATCAGTGACAGGCAGGACGGGTGCCGGGCAGCAGAACTTTGTCGATCACATGGATCACGCCATTGTCGGCTTCAATATTTGCGATGATCACGTTGGCGCTTTCGCCGGTGCCATCGGCGATGGACACGCCAGACGAGTCTTTAGTGATGCACAACCGCTCTGATACCAAGACTGGCTTGAAGTAGTTCGAACCGTTCGGGATCATCTCAGCGGTAAGTTTGCGGTCATCGACATGGTAAAGGAGGATATTAGTCAGCTGACCTTTGTTCTCTGGTTCCAACAGCGTTTCCACGGTACCCTCAGGCAGCGCAGCAAAAGCGTCGTTCACGGGTGCGTATACAGTGAACGGGCCAGGGCCCTGCAGCGTCTCAACCAGGCCAGCAGCGCTGACCGCGGCCACAAGAGTCGAGAAACGCTCGTCGCCCGATGCGATTTCGACGATGTCAGCCGCGCTCGCGGCGGTACCCAGTGTCATGGCGGTTGCCGCGGCTGCGGCGAATTTGCGGATGATTGTCATGTGAATGCTTTCCCTTTGTATTGTCCAAGCTCATTTGCATATGGAAGGGAGACGTGCCCGTGGCCGAACTCAGATCTGCTCATCACGCAATCGTGTGCAAGCGACCTTGGATGCATTGATTTGCGCCAAACGGTGTGCGGATTCTGTAACATATCAGTGGATGTGTTACAGAGTCGTTCACCGGAAAGCGGCGGTTATCCATGGGTCTAAATAGGGCCATTCTGAACTAGTATTTCGCAACCGCATCTCGTCTGCATAGTCCCGCGACTCAGTCATTGCTGACCTTGATCTCACTGCAGCTGGCCCGAACGTCCGGTTTTGATGCCGCACCGCGGTGCGCTAATCCTTGCCTTGAAATGCTGCGGGCGCGAGGTCGAAAGAAGGCGCGGGTATGCAGTGGGCTCTCCTGAGACATCTGAGTGTTTCGGTCAGATGACTGCTTAAAGCCGAATAGCTGTCACTCAGCGCTGTCTGCATTCGGAGCAACGTCCGCTTTGCGACCTCGATGACAGGTTTCGAGAGTAGCGCCCCTTGGTCCGGCACTGTCTTGTAGCTGAGTTGCGGGACAATCCGGCCGAAGTGTGGAGCGCTTAGTGCGAGCGGTGTTGCTAGGTGAATGATTATTGGAAGCATTGACTGCAGCCAACCGCTTATTGCTTTACGCGCGCCATCGACGGGTCGAAGAGCGGTTTGAGCGATGCCAATGCCGGGACCCGGATCCCCACCACGTCAATTTCCCATTGACCCTCGGAGACGATATTCGCCTTGAGTGCGTCCTCGTGCTCGGCAAAGCCGATACCCACCGCGCCGCCCAGCGTATGGCCATAAGCTCCAACCTGGATATGACCGACATCCCTGCCATTAAGGTAGATCGTCTCGTTCCCATACATCAGCGGCTCGGGGTCTTTCAAAAGGAAGTGCAGCATACGCCGCTTGGGCACGCCTTTAGATTTCAACGCGCTAAGCGCATCCCGGCCAATGAAGCCGCCTGCCTTGTCCAGCTTTACGGCAAAGCCCAGCCCGGCCTCGATCGGGTTGTCCGTGTTGTCTACATCGACCCCAAAATCTCGATATGCTTTCTCCAATCTGAGCGACGACAGCGTCTGCATGCCCGCGTCCCGCACACCGAACTCGGCACCGGCCTCCTTCAGAAGATCGTAGACCTGAACCGCGTGAAGGTTCGGCACATGAAGTTCCCACCCCAGTTCGCCCACATAAGTCACACGGAGCGCGGTCACGTTAAAATACCCGACGTCGATCGCTTGCGCCGTCATGAAGGGGAACGCCTCGTTCGAAAGATCGGTCTCGCTGATCCTCTCCATCAGCGCCCGCGCCTTCGGGCCGTGCACGTTGATCTGCGTGATCCCCGCTGTGACGTCGGTGATCGTCACGAACTCGTCAGCGCCAATATGGCGACGCATCCAAGTCTCTGTATGCCCGTGTGAATTTTCGCCTACAACGACGAGGAACCGCTCCTCTGCCAGACGTGTGACTGTTAGGTCGGCCTCGAAGCCACCCGTCTCGTTGGTCCAGGCCGTGTAGACGACGCGACCCGGCGCGACGTCGACGTCGTTACAGCTGATCCGGTTCAGTAGGCTCACAGCATCACGCCCCTGAACCTCAAACTTGGACATCGAGGACATATCCATCAGGATCACATCCTCGCGCGCCGCTTGATGCTCGGCCGCGTGCCAGTCCCACCAATTCTGCCGGCCCCAACTGTAGGCTTCGATCTTGGCCACTTCGGGGGACGGTGCGAACCAGTCGGGCTGCTCCCAACCGTGGCTTTCGACGAAATACGCACCAGCGGCCTTGAGCCGATCGTAGAGAACGGAGCGTTTCAGGACACGCGCGGTCTTGAACGTGTCGTTCGGGAAATGCGCCCCAAAGCTCTTTGCCAACAGCTCTTTCGTACGCTCCCGGCGAAAGGCGGGGGTGTTGTGCGTCCCATCGGCAAAACGATCCACGTTAAACGCTGTGTGATCGACAGGGCAGTGACCGTCGACGATCCAATGCGCTAGCGTCATGCCCAGACCAGGCCCGTTCAAAATACCGAGAGAGTTCAGCCCGGCGGCGACCCAACAGTTAGTGAGATTTGGCGCCTCGCCAACGAGGGGTGCGAGGTCTGGTGTAAAGCTCTCCGGCCCGCAGAAGAGCTTGCGTACACCAGCATTCGTGGCACCGGGGACACGTTTGAACGCCGCCTCCAGATGCGGCACGACGCGGTCCCAATCGGGTTCGATTTCGCCGAACGTGAAGTTTTTGGGGATCGAGTCGACATTCCACGCCACCGCGTCGGGTTCGAACAGTCCGACCAGCAGCCCTCCGGTTTCCTCGCGGAAATAGGCCCAGGAATGCGCGTCCTCAAGAAGC
This sequence comes from Marivita geojedonensis, assembly GCF_002115805.1. Lineage (GTDB taxonomy): Bacteria > Pseudomonadota > Alphaproteobacteria > Rhodobacterales > Rhodobacteraceae > Marivita > Marivita geojedonensis. The sequence goes on from NZ_JFKC01000032.1 coordinate 6,983, forward strand.
GGCAGGTCGCGGTTTACCCCTTAAAGTTGCTCGGTGATGAGGTAGTAGTGCTCGGCCGCCTGAAGCGGCAGGTTGATGCCAGCCCGCGCACCAATCTCCCGCGACCACATGCCGGCTGCGATCACCACATGCTCTGCGGTAATCCGTCCCTGATCGGTTTCGACACCGACCGCGCGCCCGTTCTCGGTCAGTATGCGACGAACTGAGACATCCTCGATCACTTTCGCGCCACGGCTGCGCGCGCCACGGGCGAGCGCCTGCGTCGTGTCGACCGGGTTGGTCCGCCCTTCAAGCGGATACCAGAACGCGGCAATCGTGTCGGAAAAGTCACCCACAGGAAATCGCTCCGCCGCTTCCAATGGCGTAATCTCGTGCATCTCAATCCCAAAGCGGCGCATGAAAGCGGCACCACGGCGTAACTCTTCAAGGCGTTCCGGCGTATCGGCAGGCTGGATATATCCAACCTGACGGAACCCGGTCGCCTGACCGGTCTCTTCCTCGAGACCCGCGATCAGATTCCGGCCATAGGTGTAAAGCTCGCACTCCCATTCGCTGCCCAAGACCGCTGGCACGATCTCGCCCGCCGCATGCCAAGTGGTCCCCGAGGTCAGCTTGTCCCGCTCAAGGACGACAACATCCGTCATGCCAAGCTTGGTCAGATGATAGGCGATATTGCAGCCGAGCGACCCGCCCCCGATAATCACACATTGCGCTTGGGTCGGGAATTCAGTCGGCATTTGCTCCCCCTCGATCTCATTGGTTTCGCTCACCATAGCGAGCGCATTTGATCAAAAATTTGGTCCGGCGCGGCTGAAGTCAATGGATTTGACGTGGTTTTACATTGCGAGAAGGGGCAATTCGCCCAGTCTTTCGGTAGTGTTGCCGATGATATCCGCATATTGATGGCCGCTTTGGGCTCATACCGGTCATTTTCTGCGAGATGCGCCAAGGTCCGCTGACAGACTTTCTTGCCATTTGTTAGACCACAATTTGAAGCGCACTGGTCCCGATTTGGGCCGAGGTACCGCCAGCAACTATTGGAGCTGAGGCAGGCGACCTCATATAGCCTCCCTACCCCAAAAAACTGCTTCCCTGATGCTTCCCAAAATTTCCCTGTTCGCCCGAATAAATTCCCTGTTGATGGATAAAAAATTCCCTGTTCCATGTTTTAGGGAAATCGCGACATAAACCTCTGTTTTACTGTAAAATTATTCAGGTCAAATTGTTCAAAACAGGTCAAAATCGAAAAAATTCCCTGTAAATTCCCTGTTAACAGGGAAATTCGATGGAGACTGGATAGCTCCAGACTGCGCGCACTGCCACCTTCCTTTTCATTGGAACCTGTTGCGGCGCTGCACGAAAAAAAGGCCGCCCCGAAGGACGGCCTTTCTGACCTTATGGCATCAGGTCAGTTCAGAAGCGACTCGATCTTTGCGACCTTTTCGCTGCGCGGCATGCTGCTGTGGATGTAGCTCAGCGCCAACGCAAGTTCATCTTCGCTCAGGGCCGAGAGGTCGGCATTCGGAACATAGCCTTCAATCATGCTGGCCTGGCCGGTTGTGACCATCGCCATCATCTCGGTGTCCATCTTGGCACCTTCCAGAATGCTCTGGACGCGCTCGGTGATCACGGCGCGGCTTTCACCGCCATAGGTGATGGCCAGAGCCGCTTCGGCCTGAGCCTGTGTGATGCTGCCGAAATCGGCATCCGGTGCGTAGTCCTGCAGGCGCGCCATTTCAGCTTCGCTGATCGTTGCGAGGCCCGTATCGATGTTGTCGTCGGTGGCCAGTGCACGCAGCTTGGCGGTTTTTTCGCCGGTCGACATGCCAGAGGTCACGATGCCATAGGCAATGTCGAAGTCACGGTCCGTGAAGGTCGATGTATCGACGGACGCGTTGAAGCTCTGCACCTGGTCGATCTGTGCTTCGGTTGCGGCAAAGCCTGCGGTGCCGAGGGTCGTTGCGAGTGCGGTTGCAATCATCATGCGTTTCATTGCGTTGTCCTTTCGTTTCAGAACAGTGACTGTTCAGTTCAGCTTTGGCGGCACGGTGCGCCGCCGGTTCCGGGGGACAAACAGACGCCACTGAGGATCGTTCCTGAAAAACAGCGAAAAAACAGACACATCATTGTGAGAGCTTGTGCGGGAACAATCACCTGCACGACGGCAATCGCGCGTTCACGTCCCATGCGGGCTCCGGGCTTTCTTTTTCACCTCGCTTGAATTAACGAAGCGGCTTCGCTAAGTGCAGCGCAGCAGTAACGCAAAGTGAGGCCAACCCAATGGCAACGACCAATCCGCTTCAGTTCATTCAGCAGGTTCGGGCTGAGGTGTCGAAGATTGTCTGGCCGACACGGCGCGAGGTTCTGCTGACCACTGTCATGGTTTTCATCATGGCGGCGCTGACTGCGGTGTTCTTTGCACTGGTCGATCTGCTGATCCGCAGCGGGCTTCAGGGATTGCTGAACCTGTTCGGTTAAACCCGGTCGGTACTTGAAAAGCGCAGAGTAAGTCGGTACTTCACCGGCAAGAACGGAATGAGGCGTGCATCGATTCGAGTTGCACGCCGCTTTTTTATTCCGGAGCGGGCAGTGCGGCAGCGGCCCGCACAGGCAATCAGACGGCGTTTCAGCCGCGCGGACAAAGAGGTTTGTAACCAGATGGCGAAGCGGTGGTACTCGGTCAGCGTCCTCTCGAACTTCGAGAAGAAGATCGCTGAACAGATCCTTCAGGCGGTCGAAGAACAGGGCCTTCAGGACGAAATCGAAGAAGTCCTGGTTCCGACAGAAGAGGTGATCGAGATTCGCCGGGGCAAGAAAGTGACGGCAGAGCGCCGCTTCATGCCCGGTTACGTTCTCGTACGCATGGAGATGTCCGACAAGGGCTATCACCTGATAAACTCGATCAACCGGGTTACAGGGTTCCTCGGTCCTCAGGGCCGTCCGATGCCGATGCGCGATGCCGAAGTGCAGGCCATCCTCGGCCGTGTGGCCGAAGGCGAGGAAGCGCCGCGCACGCTCATCCATTTCGAGGTGGGCGAGAAGGTCAAGGTCAACGATGGCCCGTTCGAGGATTTCGACGGCATGATCGAAGAGGTCGACGACGAAAACCAGCGCCTCAAGGTTTCGGTTGTGATCTTTGGCCGGGAAACCCCGGTCGAGCTGGAATACACGCAGGTCACGAAGCAAAGTTGAGGACCGAAGCGTTCACGAGAACAGGCCCGCATCGCGCGGGCCTTTTTCGTTTCTGCCGGTGTGATCAGTCAGGGTGGATGTCCCGCGGCGTGCAACCAGCTTCGAGGATGACGGCGATCCAGTTCACGTTGGCTTCTAGGCCAAGCTCTGCCAGCCAAGCGTCCTGCGTGCGATAGGCGTCCAGTTCCTGTGCGCCGGGGCAGTACCAGTGGCCGCCGCCGTTCTGACGATGGTGCACCAGTTCATGCAGCAACACGCTGACATCGAACGGATCGCGGGCACTCCAGGGCTGCACCAGATAGATCGCCTGCGTGTCCGGATCATAGAGGCCGCGTGTGGTTTCGGCTTTCGCGGCCTGAGCGCCCCCCTGCAGATAGGCGGCCTTGGCCGGGCTGACCCATTCGATCGTCGGGGCAGCGGCCCGCCTTTGAAGATCGGTATTCGCGTCGAGCCATGTCTCGAGATGCGCCACGAGTTCTGGCAGGGACTTCGCGTTGCGCCATGCAAGCAGGTCATCCTGGGCGGCGTCCGCAGGCCGGGCGATGGGCAAAAGGGTGATCAGGGCGCACGTCACCAGTGCGCCGAAGCGGTGAAACAAGGTCATGGCAACCTCTGCTGGATTTTGGAATTTGGTGAAAAAATGCTAGGATTTCGGTGATCCGCGCGCAAAAGGGGAAAATTCACGTGCGGATGAGAGGAATTCATCCATGGGACGCAAACTGCCGCCATTTGCTGCCGTGAAAGCCTTCGAAGCCGCCGCACGGCATCTGAGTTTCAAGCAGGCTGCTGATGAGCTGTGTCTGTCGCCGTCTGCGGTCAGTCACCAGATCAGGGCCTTGGAAGACTATCTGGACACCGCCCTGTTCGAACGATCCGGAAACACGATTGCGCTGACCCTCACTGGGGAGGGGTATGCCGGGAAACTGACGCACCTTCTGGATGCGTTCGACGAATCGACCCGGTCGATCACGCAATCCGGACCCCGGACCTTCGGTGTCCTTTGCACCCCCGGATTTGCGGCGCGCTGGCTGGTGCCACGGCTGCATCGCCTGTCCTTTGGAGACCGGGTCCGCTTGCGGGTGTCGGTCGGGGCGCCGTCGCTGGATTTCTCGTCGAACGAAAGCGATGTGGTGATCCAGTGGCAGGATGATCCGGTTCCCGGACTTGTGACCGAGCCGCTCATGAGCTCGAACCGGTATCCTGTCATCAGCCCGGAACTGCGGGCGCGCGAGAACATCCAGAGTCCCGAGGATCTGTTGCGGGTCAGGCTGATGCATGACGAAGTGCTGGACGCATGGCCCGAGTGGTTCAGCGCAGCCGGTTTGGAGACCCCGGAGATGCCGCGAGGGCCGACTTTTCCGAACTGCGAGTTGTCCACCACTGCTGCCGAGCAGGGGCAGGGCGTGTCACTGGCCTATGACATGATGGTGCGCGGGACCCTTGCTTCGGGTCGTCTGGTGCGGTTGTTCGATGCGGTGACGATGCCGGTTGTGATCTATTCGGTCACCTATCCCGAGGCGCGCAGGGATGATGAGATGGTGCGTGAGTTCCGGGAGTGGATCTTCTCGGAAATGGCTCACGACGTCCCAAGTATCGCGGCGCAGTAAACGCGCTGCGCGACCGCGCGTGGGAAAGGCTTGCAAACCCGATGATGAGCGTGTATCGCGCACGCCTGTCGCCAGAGGCGGCAATCCATGTGGGAGGCGAGGGCGTCGCGATGTCCGGACCTGACCACACAACATGAGTGACCAAGGGGCGCGCCCCGAGGTCGTTGGAAAAGGAGAGGCCAGATGGCCAAGAAACTTGCTGGCAAGATGAAGCTGCAGATTCCTGCAGGTCAAGCCAACCCGAGCCCGCCCGTGGGCCCTGCGCTGGGTCAGCGCGGCATCAACATCATGGAATTCTGCAAGGCGTTCAACGCCAAGACGCAGGACATGGAGCAGGGCGCACCCTGCCCGACGGAGATTGTCTATTACCAGGACAAGTCCTTCACCATGAACATCAAGACGCCGCCGGCGTCCTACTACCTGAAGAAGGCCGCTGGCCTGAAGCCGGTAGGCAAGCGGAACCGTCCGCGTGGTGCCGAGAACCCGGGCCGCGAGACCATCGCAACCGTGACCGTCGCGCAGGTGCGCGAGATCGCGGAAGCCAAGATGAAAGACCTCAACGCCAATGACGTTGAAGGTGCAATGCAGATTATCCTGGGCTCTGCGAAGTCCATGGGCATCGAGGTGAAGTAAGATGGCTAAGCTTGGAAAACGCACCCGCGCCGCTCGCGAAGCCTTTGCCGGCAAAGAGGACCTGTCCGTTGCCGAAGCCGTTGCCCTGATCAAGAGCACCGCAAATGCAAAGTTCGACGAAACGCTGGAAATCGCCATGAACCTCGGCGTTGACCCGCGCCACGCAGACCAGATGGTCCGCGGCGTGGTCGGCCTGCCGAACGGCACCGGCAAGACCGTGCGCGTTGCCGTGTTCGCACGTGGCCCGAAGGCTGATGAAGCCAAGGCTGCCGGTGCGGACATCGTTGGCGCAGAAGACCTGATGGAAACCGTTCAGGGCGGAACCATCGAGTTCGACCGCTGCATCGCAACCCCGGACATGATGCCGATCGTTGGCCGTCTGGGGAAGGTGCTTGGCCCGCGCAACCTGATGCCGAACCCGAAGGTCGGCACCGTGACCATGGACGTCAAGCAGGCTGTCGAAGACGCCAAGGGCGGCCAGGTTCAGTTCAAGGCGGAAAAAGCCGGTGTCGTGCATGCTGGAATCGGCAAAGTGTCGTTCGACGACGCGAAGCTGGTTGAGAACGTCAAGGCGTTCGTCGATGCTGTGGCCAAAGCCAAGCCGACAGGCGCGAAGGGCACCTACATGAAAAAGATCGCACTGTCCTCGACCATGGGTCCGGGCGTGTCGGTTTCTGTGGATGACGCCGCCAGCCAGTAAGGCTGACAGGAAGACGATTGGGAAACGGCGCTCGCAAGGGCGCCGTTTTTCGTTTCTGCGGTGGCGCTATGCAAACAATGGCCCATTTGCCACCTTATTCAGGGCTTTTTTGCGCGCCATCACGCACTCTCGCAGAGTTTGTGAGAGGACATGTCATGTCACTTGCGGAACCCGCGCAGCGCGCGAATTTTGGGTTGGTCGGTTTTTTCTTTGGTGTCGGCGCGCTTGTTGTCTCCATGTTGTTGATTTCCGGCGCATTGCTGCCCGAACCTCAGCAGAGTGTGGGTACGACCATTGGCGAAATTGCTCGGGACATCAAAGATGCGGCGACAGGTGTGTTTGTCGAGAAACCGGAGCCGGTTGCTCCGAAACCCAAACCGTTCAATCCCACCCCGCTTCTTATGATCCTGACGCCAGTTCTGGCGGGACTCGCGGTCGTGCTGGGAGGGATCAGCCTGTTTCGGCACGAACCCACGTCATTGCCGAAATACGCGATCGGTCTCGGGATTGGCGCGGTTCTCATGCAATTCGCGTTCTGGATCGCAATGTTGGTGTGTGCGACGCTGATCCTGACCGCGATCATCACGAATATCGGTGATTTCTTTGACCTATAGCGGCGCAGGCCGAGGTTTCGGCTGACGTGTCGCGCCAGCGTTCCGGGATACAGAACGCGGTGACAAAAGAAGCATTTTGCGTTCCCGCGGGCACGTGCTAGTGTCGTGTCCGAAGTTTTGACTGCACTAGGGTGGATTTGCAGGCCATGGGGCTTGGCAAATCCGTGCAGTCGTACTATCCCCGCATCTGCATCAGAGCGCGTGATTCGTCCCGCGCTCTTTTGTATTACGTCCGAGACGGTGGGTTGGGGCATATGCCGCAATAAATCCTGCCCGAGGCGGGAACAGACTGACATGCCAAGGCTCACCCGTTGAGCGCTGGGCGGGTTTGGGACCGCACAAGAGCGGACCAAAACCGCCGGAGCGATCCGGTTTTACTGAGCCGGGGGGTCCGCCCCCCAAACTGGAGTACACCTGTGGATAGAGCCCAAAAAGAGAAAGTGGTCGAGGAACTCGGCCAGATCTTCGAAAGCTCTGGCGTCGTTGTGGTTGCCCACTACGAAGGTCTCACAGTTGCCGAGATGCAGGATCTGCGGGGGCGCGCACGCGCCGCTGGCAGCTCCGTACGTGTCGCCAAAAACCGTCTGGCCAAGATTGCCCTGGATGGAAAGCCCTGCGCAAGCATCGCTGACTATCTGACCGGCATGACGGTTCTCACCTATTCCGAAGACCCCGTGGCAGCTGCCAAAGTGGTCGAGGACTTCGCCAAGGAGAACAAGAAGTTCGAAATCCTTGGCGGTGCAATGGGTGAAACCGCACTTGACCGGGCCGGCGTGGAAGCCGTGTCCAAGATGCCGTCGCGCGAGGAGCTCATCGCTTCCATCGTCGGCTGCATTGGCGCACCGGCCGCCAACATCGCTGGCGCGATTGGCGCACCTGCATCGAACATCGCCTCCATTCTTTCGACCATCGAAGAAAAAGCGGCGTAAGGCACCTGAACGAAACCTCGTAGGGTTGAACACCCTGACGTTGGAACACATTTAGATAGGACAAAGTCAAAATGGCTGATCTGAAAAAACTGGCAGAAGAGATCGTTGGTCTGACGCTTCTCGAAGCACAAGAACTGAAAACAATCCTGAAAGACGAGTACGGCATCGAGCCCGCAGCTGGCGGCGCAGTGATGATGGCGGGCCCGGCAGATGCAGGCGGCGCAGCAGGCGGTGGCGAAGAGCAGACCGAATTCGACGTCATCCTGAAGTCGGCTGGCGCATCCAAGATCAACGTGATCAAGGAAGTCCGCGGCATCACCGGTCTTGGCCTCAAAGAAGCCAAGGAACTGGTCGAAGCAGGCGGCAAGGCTGTCAAAGAGCAGGTTTCCAAAGACGAAGCCGAAGACATCAAGGCGAAGCTGGAAGCAGCTGGCGCGGAAGTCGAGCTCAAGTAATCGCTTAACGGTCCCTTACGGGACCGGCGAGCATTCATGCGAGGCTGGGCATGGGATTTCCATGCCCAGCCAAGCCTGTCTTAGAGAGACCCTTTGGATCAGGGGTTTTTCTTAGACAGGGTCCAAGGATCGGGAGACGCGCGGTGGGACGTGTGTCGAGTATTGATCGGATCGTGTCGTCTCTATTGGGCAGACCGCCGGGGCCCGACGGCGTGACGCTCAGCTGAGAATGAAAAGGTGATATCGACCATGGCGCAAAGCTTCATTGGCCAGAAACGTCTTCGCAAATACTACGGTAAAATCCGCGAGGTTCTGGAGATGCCGAACCTCATTGAGGTTCAGAAATCCTCCTACGATCTTTTCCTGAAATCTGGTGACCAGCCAGCGCCGCTTGATGGCGAAGGCATCAAGGGTGTCTTCCAGTCGGTTTTCCCGATCAAGGATTTCAACGAAACCAGCGTGCTGGAATTTGTCAGCTACGAGCTGGAAAAGCCGAAATACGATGTTGAGGAATGTCAGCAGCGCGACATGACCTACAGCGCGCCGCTGAAGGTGAAGCTGCGTCTGATCGTGTTCGATGTCGACGAAGATACCGGTGCGAAGTCGGTCAAAGACATCAAGGAACAGGACGTGTTCATGGGCGATATGCCCCTGATGACGCCGAACGGCACATTTGTCGTGAACGGAACAGAGCGGGTTATCGTATCCCAGATGCACCGCTCTCCGGGCGTGTTCTTCGATCACGACAAGGGCAAGACACACAGCTCGGGTAAGCTGCTCTTTGCCTGCCGGATCATCCCGTACCGCGGATCGTGGCTCGACTTCGAATTCGATGCCAAGGACCTTGTCTTCGCGCGCATCGACCGTCGCCGCAAGCTGCCTGTGACCACGCTGCTTTACGCGCTGGGTCTCGATCAGGAAGGCATCATGGATGCCTATTACGACACCGTGACCTATTCGCTGCGCAAAGGTGAAGGCTGGGAAACCAAGTTCTTCCCCGAGCGTGTGCGTGGCACCCGTCCGACCTATGACCTGGTCGACGCAGCCACCGGTGAAGTGTTCGCCGAGGCAGGCAAGAAAGTCACGCCGCGTGCCGTCAAGAAGATCATCGACGAGGGCAAGATCACCCAACTGCTGCTCCCGTTCGAGCAGATCGTGGGCAAGTTCGTCGCGAAAGACATCATCAACGAAGACACCGGCGCGATCTATGTCGAAGCCGGCGATGAGCTGACATGGACCGTCGACAAGGACGGTGCGGTCACCGGCGGCAGCCTGAAAGAGCTGCTGGATGCGGGCATCACCGAAATTCCGGTGCTCGACATCGATAACGTCACCGTCGGCCCGTACATGCGCAACACCATGGCGAACGACAAGAACATGAACCGCGAAACCGCGCTCATGGACATCTATCGCGTCATGCGTCCGGGTGAGCCGCCGACCGTCGAAGCGGCGTCGGCGCTGTTCGACACCCTGTTCTTCGACAGCGAACGCTATGACCTGTCGGCTGTTGGCCGGGTGAAGATGAATATGCGTCTGGCGCTCGACAAGCCAGACAGCCAGCGCACGCTGGACCGCGAGGATATCGTGGCCTGCGTCAAGGCTCTGGTAGAGCTGCGCGACGGCAAGGGCGACATCGACGACATCGACCACCTTGGCAACCGCCGGGTGCGCTCGGTCGGCGAACTGATGGAAAACCAGTACCGCGTCGGTCTGCTCCGCATGGAGCGCGCGATCAAGGAACGTATGTCCTCGGTCGAGATCGACACCGTCATGCCGCAGGACCTGATCAACGCGAAACCGGCGGCTGCGGCTGTGCGTGAATTCTTCGGCTCCTCGCAGCTGTCGCAGTTCATGGATCAGACCAACCCGCTGTCCGAAGTGACGCACAAGCGCCGCCTGTCGGCCCTTGGACCGGGCGGTCTGACCCGCGAACGCGCTGGCTTCGAGGTGCGCGACGTGCACGCCACCCATTATGGCCGGATGTGCCCGATCGAAACGCCGGAAGGTCCGAACATCGGTCTGATCAACTCGCTGGCCACCTTTGCCCGCGTGAACAAGTACGGCTTTATCGAAACACCGTACCGCAAGGTCGTGAATGGGCAGGTGACGGATGACGTCCAGTACATGTCCGCCACCGAAGAGCAGCGTCACACCGTTGCGCAGGCGAACGCCTCGATCGACGAAAACGGCAAATTCATCAATGAGTTCGTGAACACCCGTCAGGCGGGTGAATACACGCTCGCTCCGAATGAAACCGTTGACCTGATCGACGTGTCGCCCAAGCAGCTGGTGTCGGTTGCGGCCTCGCTCATTCCGTTCCTCGAAAACGACGACGCGAACCGCGCCCTGATGGGTTCGAACATGCAGCGTCAGGCGGTTCCGACCCTTCGCTCCGAGGCGCCGCTGGTCGGCACCGGGATCGAAGGTGTGGTTGCACGCGACTCGGGTGCTGCCATCATGGCGCGCCGTGCCGGTGTGATCGACCAGGTCGACGCAACCCGTATCGTGATCCGGGCAACCGAAGACCTCGAGCTGGGCGACGCCGGTGTGGACATCTACCGTCTGCGCAAGTTCCAGCGCTCGAACCAGAACACCTGCATCAACCAGCGTCCGCTGGTGAACGTGGGTGACGTTGTGGGCAAGGGCGAGGTGATCGCTGACGGCCCGTCGACCGATCTGGGCGAATTGGCTCTGGGCAAGAACGTGATCGTCGCGTTCATGCCGTGGAACGGTTACAACTACGAAGACTCGATCCTGATTTCCGAGCGGATCGCCCGCGATGACGTCTTCACTTCGGTGCATATCGAAGAGTTCGAAGTCGCCGCGCGTGACACCAAGCTCGGGCCGGAAGAGATCACCCGCGACATTCCGAACGTCGGTGAAGAAGCGCTGCGCAACCTCGACGAGGCGGGCATCGTGTATATCGGCGCGGACGTTGAGCCGGGCGACATTCTGGTCGGCAAGATCACTCCGAAGGGCGAAAGCCCGATGACGCCGGAAGAGAAACTCCTCCGCGCCATCTTCGGTGAGAAAGCATCCGACGTGCGCGACACCTCGCTGCGCGTGAAGCCGGGTGACTTCGGCACCGTTGTGGAAGTGCGTGTCTTCAACCGCCACGGCGTCGAGAAAGACGAACGTGCGCTGCAGATCGAGCGTGAGGAAGTTGAACGTCTGGCCCGTGACCGGGACGACGAGCTGGCGATCCTCGACCGCAACATCTATGCGCGCCTCAAGGACATGATCCTCGGCAAGATGGCTGTCAAAGGCCCCAAAGGCGTGAAGGCGAACAGCCAGATCACCGAAGAGCTGCTTGACAGCCTGACCCGTGGTCAGTGGTGGCAGCTGGCGCTGGAAGACGAAGACGACGCCAAAATCGTCGAAGCCCTGAACGAGCAGTACGAGGCGCAGAAACGCGCGCTCGACGCCCGCTTTGAGGACAAGGTCGAGAAGGTGCGCCGCGGTGACGATCTGCCCCCGGGCGTGATGAAGATGGTCAAGGTGTTCGTGGCGGTGAAGCGCAAGCTGCAGCCGGGCGACAAGATGGCCGGCCGTCACGGCAACAAAGGTGTGATTTCGAAAGTGGTACCGATGGAGGATATGCCGTTCCTCGCAGACGGGACCCCTGTCGATTTCTGTCTGAACCCGCTGGGCGTGCCGTCGCGTATGAACGTCGGCCAGATCCTTGAAACCCACATGGGCTGGGCCGCGCGCGGTCTTGGCGTCAAGATCGATGAGGCTCTGCAGGAGTACCGCCGGTCGGGCGACCTCACCCCGGTGCGCGAAGCGATGCGCATTGCCTATGGCGACGATGTCTATCAAGAGGGCATCGCTGGCATGGACGAGGGTCAGCTTGTGACGGCGGCCAGCAACGTGACGCACGGTGTGCCGATCGCAACGCCGGTCTTCGACGGTGCGAAAGAAGCCGACGTCAATGACGCGCTGACGCGTGCGGGCTTTGACACCTCGGGTCAGTCGATCCTGTTCGACGGCCGCACCGGTGAGCAGTTTGCCCGCCCGGTGACCGTCGGTGTGAAGTACCTGCTCAAGCTGCACCACCTGGTGGACGACAAGATCCACGCACGCTCGACCGGGCCGTACAGCCTCGTCACCCAGCAGCCGCTGGGCGGTAAGGCGCAGTTCGGTGGTCAGCGTTTCGGGGAAATGGAGGTCTGGGCGCTCGAAGCGTACGGTGCCGCCTACACCCTGCAGGAAATGCTTACCGTCAAGTCGGACGACGTCGCGGGCCGGACCAAGGTCTATGAAAGCATCGTCAAGGGCGAGGACAATTTTGAAGCGGGCGTTCCCGAGAGCTTTAACGTTCTCGTCAAGGAAGTGCGCGGCCTCGGCCTGAATATGGAACTCCTGGATGCGGAGGATGATGAGTAACGCCATCGCTCATCGGTAGGTCGGGCAACGCTGCCCGACCTGCGCCTCCCCCCAATTCAAGGATTTGAAAATGAACCAGGAACTGACCAACAACCCGTTCAACCCCGTCACACCGCCCAAGGTGTTCGACGAAATCAAGGTCTCGCTCGCGTCGCCGGAGCGGATCCTGTCGTGGTCTTTCGGTGAGATCAAAAAGCCCGAAACCATCAACTACCGCACGTTCAAGCCCGAGCGTGACGGCCTGTTCTGCGCGCGTATCTTTGGCCCGATCAAGGATTACGAATGTCTGTGCGGCAAATACAAGCGCATGAAGTATCGCGGCGTTGTCTGCGAAAAATGCGGTGTAGAAGTCACGCTGCAGAAGGTCCGCCGCGAGCGTATGGGCCACATCGAACTGGCCGCGCCCTGCGCCCACATCTGGTTCCTCAAGTCGCTGCCGTCGCGCATCGGCCTGATGCTGGACATGACGCTGCGCGACCTGGAACGCATTCTCTACTTCGAAAACTACGTGGTGATCGAGCCGGGTCTGACCGATCTGACCTACGGCCAGTTGATGACCGAAGAAGAGTTCATGGATGCGCAGGACGTCTATGGCATGGACGCCTTCACCGCCAATATCGGCGCTGAGGCAATCCGTGAGATGCTCGCGAATATCGACCTCGAGGCCGAGGCCGAGCAGCTGCGCGCCGATCTCAAGGAAGCGACCGGCGAACTGAAGCCGAAGAAGATCATCAAGCGCCTCAAGGTGGTTGAGTCCTTCCTCGAGTCCGGCAACCGCCCGGAATGGATGGTTCTGACCGTGATCCCGGTCATTCCGCCGGAACTGCGCCCGCTGGTGCCGCTGGATGGTGGCCGCTTCGCGACGTCCGACCTCAACGACCTCTATCGTCGCGTGATCAACCGGAACAACCGTCTGAAGCGCCTGATCGAACTGCGTGCGCCGGATATCATCGTCCGCAACGAAAAGCGGATGCTGCAGGAATCCGTTGACGCGCTGTTCGACAACGGCCGTCGCGGTCGTGTCATCACCGGTGCGAACAAGCGTCCGCTCAAGTCGCTCAGCGACATGCTGAAGGGCAAGCAGGGTCGCTTCCGTCAGAACCTTCTGGGTAAGCGCGTCGACTTTTCGGGTCGTTCGGTCATCGTGACCGGTCCGGAACTCAAGCTGCACCAGTGTGGTCTGCCGAAGAAGATGGCGCTCGAACTGTTCAAGCCGTTCATCTATTCGCGTCTTGAAGCGAAGGGTCTGTCTTCGACCGTCAAACAGGCGAAGAAGCTGGTCGAGAAAGAGCGTCCCGAAGTGTGGGATATCCTCGACGAGGTGATCCGCGAGCACCCGGTTCTGCTGAACCGCGCGCCGACGCTGCACCGTCTGGGCATTCAGGCCTTCGAACCGGTTCTGATCGAAGGCAAGGCGATCCAGCTGCACCCGCTGGTCTGTTCGGCGTTCAACGCCGACTTCGACGGCGACCAGATGGCGGTTCACGTTCCGCTGTCGCTGGAAGCGCAGCTTGAAGCCCGTGTTCTGATGATGTCGACGAACAACGTTCTGTCGCCCGCCAACGGCGCACCGATCATCGTTCCGTCGCAGGACATGATCCTTGGCCTGTACTATACCTCGATCATGCGTGCCGGCATGAAGGGCGAAGGCATGGTCTTTGGCTCTATCGAAGAGGTTGAACACGCGCTCAACGCGGGTGAGGTACATCTTCACGCCAAGATCGAATGCCGGGTCAAGCAGATCGACGACGAAGGCAACGAAATCTTCAAGCGTTACGAAACCACGCCGGGTCGCGTGCGCCTCGGTGCGCTTCTGCCGCTCAACGCGAAAGCTCCTTTCGACCTCGTGAACACGCTGCTTCGCAAGAAGGACGTTCAGAAGGTCATCGATACCGTCTACCGCTACTGTGGTCAGAAAGAGTCGGTCATCTTCTGTGACCAGATCATGTCGATGGGCTTCAAGGAAGCGTTCCGCGCGGGCATTTCCTTCGGCAAGGATGACATGGTCATTCCCGAAACCAAGTGGCCGATCGTGGAAGAAACACGCGAGCAGGTGAAGGACTTCGAACAGCAGTACATGGACGGCCTGATCACCCAGGGCGAAAAGTACAACAAGGTGGTCGATGCCTGGTCGAAGTGTAACGACAAGGTCACTGAAGCCATGATGTCCACCATCTCGGCGGCCAAGACCGACGAGGCCGGTGCCGAAATGGAACCGAACTCGGTTTACATGATGGCACACTCCGGTGCCCGTGGCTCGGTCACGCAGATGAAGCAGCTGGGCGGGATGCGCGGCCTGATGGCGAAGCCGAACGGCGACATCATCGAGACGCCGATCATCTCGAACTTCAAGGAAGGTCTGACCGTTCTTGAATACTTCAACTCGACCCACGGCGCCCGTAAGGGTCTGTCCGACACCGCTCTGAAAACCGCGAACTCGGGGTACCTGACCCGTCGTCTTGTCGACGTGGCGCAGGACTGCATCGTGCGGATGCATGATTGCGGCACCGAACGTGCGATCACGGCGGAAGCCGCAGTCAACGACGGTGAAGTCGTGGCCTCGCTGGCCGAACGTATCCTGGGCCGTGTTGCTGCGGATGACGTGGTCAAGCCGGGCACCGACGAGATCCTCGTGCGTGCTGGTCAGCTGATCGACGAACGCATGTCGGATGCCATCGAAGAAGCTGGTGTTGCCACCATGCGTATCCGGTCGCCGCTGACCTGTGAGGCCGAAGAGGGCGTCTGCGCCATGTGCTATGGCCGTGACCTCGCACGCGGTACGATGGTGAACACCGGCGAAGCCGTGGGTATCATCGCGGCGCAGTCGATCGGTGAACCGGGTACACAGCTGACGATGCGGACCTTCCACATCGGCGGCGTTGCCCAGGGTGGTCAGCAGTCGTTCCTCGAAGCCAGCCAGGAAGGCAAAGTGGCCTTCGAAAACGCCAACACACTGGAAAATGCCGCAGGCGAAACGCTGGTCATGGGCCGCAACATGAAGTTGCGCATCATCGACGAGCACGGTGAAGAACGCGCCAGCCACAAGCTGGGCTACGGCACCAAGGTCTTCGTCAAGGAAGGCGACTCCGTGAAGCGCGGCGACAAGCTGTTCGAGTGGGACCCGTATACCTTGCCGATCATCGCCGAAAAGGAAGGTATCGCGAAGCATGTGGACCTCACCGCAGGTGTGGCTGTGCGGGACGAGACCGACGACGCGACAGGCATGACCCAGAAGATCGTGATCGACTGGCGCGCCGCGCCGCGTGGCAACGAACTCAAGCCGGAAATCATCCTTATGGGTGAAGACGGTGAGCCGTTGCGCAACGAGGCGGGCAACCCGATCACCTATCCGATGTCGGTCGACGCCATTCTGTCGGTCGAGGACGGTCAGGACGTAAAAGCCGGGGACGTGGTTGCACGTATTCCGCGCGAAGGCGCCAAGACCAAGGACATCACCGGTGGTCTGCCGCGTGTGGCCGAACTCTTTGAGGCACGTCGCCCCAAGGATCACGCCATCATCGCGGAAATCGACGGCTATGTCCGCTTCGGCAAGGACTACAAGAACAAGCGTCGCATCACCATCGAACCGGCGGATGACAGCCTCGAGCCCGTGGAATACATGGTGCCGAAGGGCAAGCACATCCCCGTCGTCGAAGGCGATTTCGTCCAGAAGGGCGATTACATCATGGACGGCAACCCTGCGCCGCATGACATCCTGTCCATCATGGGTGTCGAAGCGCTGGCGAACTACATGATCGACGAGGTTCAGGACGTCTATCGTCTGCAGGGTGTGAAGATCAACGACAAGCATGTCGAAGTGATCGTGCGCCAGATGCTGCAGAAGTGGGAAATCCTCGACAGTGGCGACACCACGCTTCTCAAGGGCGAACACGTCGACAAGGCGGAATTCGACCTTGCCAACGAGAAGGCCGAGAAGAAGGGTGGCCGTCCGGCACAGGGCGAACCGATCCTGCTGGGCATCACCAAGGCGTCGCTGCAGACCCGCAGCTTCATCTCGGCTGCGTCGTTCCAGGAAACCACACGCGTGCTGACCGAAGCTTCGGTTCAGGGCAAGAAGGACAAGCTTGTTGGCCTGAAAGAGAACGTGATCGTGGGTCGTCTGATCCCGGCAGGTACCGGTGGGGCAACCCAGAAGGTGCGTCGCATCGCGCAGGACCGCGACAATGTCGTGATCGAGGCGCGCCGCGAAGAGGCCGAGGCGGCTGCTGCACTTGCGGCGCCCGATGCCATGGACGACGTGATCGGTGGGGACGAGTTCGACAATATCATCGTCGATACCCCGGAGAGCCGCGAATAAACCGCGACTTTTACCAAACGATAAAAAACCCCCGCGCCGGTCGCGGGGGTTTTTCTTTTTTTCAGAGCGCAGTTTCGACAGTCGATGCCCGCTCAGGCGCGGACCGGCCGCAAGCCGCCGATGGCTGCCTGGGATACCCGGGCGGCGACGATCAGCGCCATCACCCAGCCGGTGGATACCGCCGTCGCGATCCCCAGCCAGACGCCCCACACATCGAAACCCAAAAGCGCGATGAACACCCAGATGAAGAAGGCGACTCCGAAGCCCTGGCGATAGATGCTGATCCAGAGCGTGTAGATCGGGCGCTTCAGCGCCTGCAGCAGAGAGTTGATCGAAAACAGCATCATATAGATCGGAAACAGGAACCCATCGACCAGCAGGTAACTCGCGCCGACAGCGATCACGTCGGGATCCGAGGTGAAGGGCCGCATCGCGTAGGACCCACCGAACCACAGGATCGGCATCGCGATGGCCGAGATCGCGAAACCCAGTTTCCAGCAAAAGAACACCGCCTCGCGCACCCGGTCATACTGACGTGCGCCGAAGTTCTGTCCGGCGATCGGGAGCAGCGCTCCGGTCATGCCAAGCACCGGCAACAGCAGGATCTGTTCGATCCTGAGCGCCACGCCATAGGCGGCAATGGCGTGTTCGCCGAAATTCTTCAGGGCGAACTGCACAACGAAACCCGACACGAACATCACGATGAGCGCGGTGCTGGCCGGAAGCATCTGTCCGACGATGGCACGATAACAGGCAAGGTCCGGCACGAATTCTTCGCGTCTGACCCGCTCCATCATGTTGAGTTTGAAAATCCGCGACACGATAAAGGCCATCACTCCGGTCTGGCTGATCACCGTCGCGACAGCGATGCCATTGAAGCCAAGGCCCGACCAGATGCCCGGGATGCCGTACATCATCAGCGGATTGAGGACGATGTTGGCGAAAAACGCCACCATCAGCGCCCGCTGCATCGACCGGGTGTCGCCATGCGCCTGCAGAATTCCATTGCCCCCATACGCGAGAAGAAAGCCCGGCAGGGCGAGGATAAGGAGCCGGAAATAACCAAGGGCGGCATCCCGATAGCCACCGGGCTCGGACACAAGGGCAATCAGGTACGGTCCGCCGAACCAGCCGGCGACCATCAGAACAGCCGTTGCAATGACACCGAAACTCAGCCCCTGCGCGGCAAGGCTGCGGGTGGCCTTGGTGTTCTTTTCTCCCTTGGCGTTGCTGACCAGCGCAGAAAGGGCAGAGCCAAGGCCGAACCCTACTGCCATCATGATGAAGAACGCCTGAAATCCGATGGCCAGCCCGGCCTGTGCTTCGGTCGAAAGCTGTCCCGCGAAATACACATCCACGACATTGTAGAGGGTCGAAAACAGCATCCCCAGTGCCGCCGGAATGGCAAGGTTGAGGTAGTGGGTCAGCATGGACCCGGTGGTCAGATCGTCATTGTGCTGAACGGCCACGCGAACTCCTGTCTGTTGTCGCGCATCGGAAAACCCCAGGGCGATCCTTTCTGCGATACACGCAAAGCTCGAAAAGCCAAAGGTTTTTGGCAGGTCGCTTTTGGCGTGGAGGCCGGACGCGCGGGCTGCTACTGCGAAGGGAATGAAACACCTTTCCGACAATATGCGCGGTGCGCTGCTGATGTGCGGTGCCATGGCTCTGTTCACCTTCGGGGATGCCTCGATCAAGGCGACCGGAGGTGTGCTGCCACTGTCGCAGCTTCTTGTGATCCGGGGCGTTCTGGCCTCGGCTGCGCTCTTTGCGATGGCGTGGTATTTCCGCGGACTGAAACTGCGCCTGCCGGCAAAGGACTGGGCGCTGGTTCTGGCGCGCGGCCTGGCCGAAGCTGCGGCCGCCTATTTCTTTCTGACGGCGCTGCTGGCCATGCCGCTGGCCAATGTGACCGCGCTTTTGCAGATGCTGCCGCTGACCGTGACCCTTGGCGGGGCGCTGGTGTTCCGGGAACCCGTCGGCTGGCGGCGCTGGAGCGCGATCCTGATCGGGTTTGTTGGTATGCTGCTGATTGTCCGACCGGGCACGGACGGGTTTACGTCCGCTTCGGTCTATGCGCTTTGCGCGGTGCTCGCGGTCACGGTCCGAGACCTCGTGACCCGCCGTGTGTCACGCGAGGTGCCGTCACTGACCGTGACACTCTGTTCCTCGGTCACGGTGACCCTGTTCGCCGGGGCGTGGTCTTTTGGTCAGGAGTGGATCACCCTGACACCCCGGCTGACCCTTCTGGTTCTGATGGCCACCACGTTCATCATCGGCGCCTATCTGTGCAGCGTCATGGTGATGCGGGTGGGCGAGGTGAGTTTCGTGGCGCCCTTCCGGTACACCGGGCTCGTGTGGGCGCTGATCCTTGGTTTTGTCGTGTTCGGGGAGTGGCCGCAGCCACTGACCTTGATCGGCGCGTCCATCATTGTCGCGACGGGCGTGTTCAGCCTTCTGCGCGAGGCGCGGCTCAAGCGGAAGGTGCGAAAGCCCGTTCTACCGCGTCAGCCGTAAGCGCGAAGCGGCGGTTGAGCGTTTCGATTTCGTCCGGCGTCGGCGCATGAAAGTCGGGCTGGGCGAGTTTTCCCTTCTGTCGCGAATCGTTGTGGGCGTGGTGGCTGCGCAGGAACATGGGCTGGTCGGTAAAGGTGACTGTCGGCATGAACCGGTTGATCCGGCTGTGAGCGAAATTCATCTGACTTTGCCGGACGCCCCCGTGAACTGCCATCGCCTGTGCGACCCCGAGATAGGGCGTTACGGTCTCCGCGATCTCGAAGCGGTTGATGTCGGATCGACAGAGCGTATAGCCGCGGTTCCAGTCGAATCCGACCAGCCGGTTCCCCAGAACCAAGGGCGCGCAATCCGCGACGGCCTGGCGCAGCCGCGCCACGAAATCCACGGCCAGCGCATCGTCATCGTCGTGGCGCACCTGCAGACAGGGCTGGTTGACGTGCCGCCGGGCAGCGTTGAGCACCGATTGGCACACCTGCCGGTGCGGCCCCGGATCCCGCGCCACGATCCGTGCCTGAGGCAGTGATCCGAGAATGTCCTGCAACCGCGCAAGGTACGTCTGCGGCAGGCAGGTTCCTACGAGCACGATCAGATCGAAGTCAGGATCGGTCTGCGCCTTCAGACCGGGCAGGCAGAGGTGTTCGAACAGTGCGAACCGGGTCTCCATGCGCGCTGGATCGTAAAGATGGGCGCGGCGCGCTTCGATACTGTCGTGGTCGACCTGAAAACCGCCCTCTGCAGGATAGGAAAACCGGCAAAATAATATGGTTTGCATGTCGATCTGCCCTGACGCCCCATGCCTTTTGCAGTAAGAGGAGTGTGCCTTGGCAAAGCCCGGCACACAAGCGCCGGGCCACTGTTGACAAGCATACCGACTCCCCATATACGCGCGCCTAATTCGACAGGGCGCACGCCCGTTTTGTCGATTTACAGGACTGGAGCGGTCAAGATCCGGGCGGAAGCCCCGATCCTCTGGAAATGCACCGTATCGCTTCCAAGAGGGAAGCGGATGCGGTTCTTTGCGTCGTTTTTGTACGAAAGCGGCGAGAATTGAACAGGGTCACGCGGACGCGCTGGGCCTTCATGCGAAACCCGCACGGGACACCCCGTGCACCACATATGTGAGCTACACGGGGAAAAACCGGAATGCCAACGATCCAACAGCTGATCCGCAAGCCGCGGCAGCCGAAAATCAAGCGCTCGAAGTCGATGCATCTCGAGCAGTGCCCGCAGAAGCGGGGCGTATGCACACGCGTCTACACCACCACACCGAAGAAGCCGAACTCGGCGATGCGGAAAGTGGCCAAGGTGCGTCTGACCAACGGTTATGAAGTCATCAGCTACATCCCGGGTGAAAGCCACAACCTTCAGGAGCACTCCGTGGTTCTGATCCGTGGCGGTCGTGTGAAAGACCTTCCCGGTGTGCGCTATCACATCCTGCGTGGTGTTCTGGATACCCAGGGCGTCAAGGACCGGAAGCAGCGCCGTTCGAAATATGGCGCGAAGCGTCCGAAGTAAGAGGAATAAGAGATGTCTCGTCGTCACGCCGCAGAAAAACGCGAAGTGCTGCCCGACGCCAAGTATGGCGACCGGGTGCTGACCAAGTTCATGAACAACCTGATGATCGACGGCAAAAAGTCGGTCGCTGAGCGCATCGTCTACAACGCACTGGATCGCGTTGAGAACAAGGTGAAGCGCGCGCCGGTGGAAATCTTCCACGAGGCGTTGGACAACATCAAGCCGTCGGTCGAGGTTCGCTCCCGCCGGGTTGGTGGTGCGACCTATCAGGTGCCCGTTGAAGTGCGTCCCGAGCGCCGCGAAGCTCTGGCAATCCGCTGGCTGATCAACGCCAGCCGCGCCCGCAACGAAAACACCATGGAAGAGCGCCTTGCCGCTGAACTTCTCGATGCCGTGAACTCCCGCGGTTCGGCTGTGAAGAAGCGTGAAGACACTCACAAGATGGCCGACGCCAACAAAGCGTTCAGCCACTACCGCTGGTAATAGGAGCCAAGACACATGGCACGCGATTATCCTCTCGAGCGCTACCGTAACTTCGGGATCATGGCGCACATCGACGCAGGCAAGACGACCTGCTCGGAACGCATCCTGTATTACACCGGCAAGTCGCACAACATCGGCGAAGTGCACGATGGTGCTGCAACCATGGATTGGATGGAGCAGGAACAGGAACGTGGCATCACGATCACGTCCGCTGCGACCACAACGTTCTGGCAGCGTCAGGAAGAACCGACCGCTGACGGTACATCGGACACCAAGTTCCGCATGAACATCATCGACACCCCCGGCCACGTGGACTTCACCATCGAAGTCGAACGTTCGCTGGCGGTTCTCGACGGTGCTGTCTGTGTTCTCGACGCCAACGCAGGTGTTGAGCCGCAGACCGAAACCGTGTGGCGTCAGGCTGACCGTTACAAGGTTCCGCGTATCGTGTTCGTCAACAAGATGGACAAGATCGGCGCAGACTTCTTCAACTGCGTTCGCATGATCGAAGACCGCACCGGCGCGCGCGCCGTTCCCGTTGCCCTGCCGATCGGTGCAGAGAGCGAACTGGAAGGTCTGGTCGATCTCGTGACCATGGAAGAGTGGGTCTGGAAGGGCGAAGATCTGGGCGCGTCCTGGGTCAAGCAGCCGATCCGCGACGAACTCAAGGATGTCGCCGAAGAATGGCGCGGCAAGATGATCGAAGCGGCCGTCGAAGAAGATGACGACGCGATGATGGCTTACCTCGAAGGCGAAGAGCCCGATGTCGATACCCTGCGCAAACTGCTGCGCAAGGGCACGCTCGCGCTGCACTTCGTTCCGGTTCTGGGTGGTTCCGCGTTCAAGAACAAGGGCGTCCAGCCGCTGCTCAACGCCGTGATCGACTACCTGCCGAGCCCGCTCGACGTGGTCGACTATATGGGCTTCAAGCCGGGCGACGAGAACGAAGAGCGCAACATCGCGCGCCGTGCCGACGACAACATGCCGTTCGCTGGTCTGGCGTTCAAGATCATGAACGACCCGTTCGTGGGCTCGCTCACCTTCACCCGGATCTACTCGGGAAAGATGAACAAGGGCGACAGCATCCTGAACTCGACCAAGGGCAAGAAAGAGCGCATCGGTCGTATGATGATGATGCACTCCAACAACCGGGAAGAGATCGAAGAAGCCTTTGCAGGCGACATCATCGCGCTGGCGGGTCTGAAAGACACCACCACCGGTGACACGCTCTGCGCGGCCAACGATCCGGTTGTGCTCGAAACGATGACGTTCCCAGATCCGGTGATCGAAATCGCGGTTGAGCCGAAGACCAAAGGCGACCAGGAAAAGATGTCCCAGGGCCTCGCACGTCTGGCAGCAGAAGACCCGTCCTTCCGCGTCGAAACCGACCTCGAGTCCGGTCAGACCATCATGAAGGGCATGGGCGAACTTCACCTCGACATCCTCGTCGACCGCCTGAAGCGCGAATTCAAGGTCGAAGCCAACATCGGTGCACCGCAGGTGGCCTATCGTGAGACCATCTCGCACGAGGTCGAACACACCTACACCCACAAGAAACAGTCGGGTGGTTCGGGTCAGTTCGCCGAAGTGAAGATGATCATCACTCCGACAGAGCCGGGCGAAGGCTACTCCTTCGAATCCCGCATCGTCGGTGGCTCGGTTCCGAAGGAATACATCCCCGGTGTCGAAAAAGGCATCAACTCGGTCATGGACTCCGGTCCGCTTGCCGGCTTCCCGGTGATCGACTTCAAGGTTGCCCTGATCGACGGTAAGTTCCACGACGTGGACTCCAGCGTTCTGGCCTTCGAAATCGCAGCACGTATGTGCATGCGCGAAGGTATGAAGAAGGCCGGTGCGAAGCTTCTGGAACCGGTGATGAAGGTCGAAGTGATCACGCCGGAAGAATATACCGGTGGTATCATCGGCGACCTCACGTCCCGTCGGGGCCAGGTGACCGGGCAGGAACCGCGCGGCAACGCCGTTGCGATCAACGCCATGGTGCCGCTCGCCAACATGTTCGGCTACATCAACACCCTGCGCTCCATGTCCTCGGGCCGCGCGCAGTTCACGATGCAGTTCGATCATTACGATCCGGTTCCGCAGAACATCTCGGAAGAGATTCAGTCGAAATACGCATAACCCGCGGTGCGTGGGCAACCACGCACCCTACCCACCACCGTAGGGTGCGTGCCGGGCACGCACCGTGAGAAAAGAAAAGGAGCTTTGC
>NZ_JFKC01000033.1 GCF_002115805.1 Marivita geojedonensis
GGGGCGTGTGAAAAAACCGTTTCGATGAAAGTAGAGAACGCTGCGCGGCGGGCCTGACGGCGGGCGCGGAGTGCCTGGCGCTCATGCTCGGTCGGGGCTGTGGGGGTGCTGTACTTCATCAGGTCGGTGTGAATTGGGGTCATCATGGCGTGTCTCCTAGTTGATGACCCAAAGCTGCCCGATCACGCGCACCCTTGCTTGAGGTGGACCCTTGGAAATCCTTGAGATTGGCTTGGGAAACCTCTTGGGGTGCTGAATCTTGTAGGCCAAAATCGAAAAAGTCGCGTAAGTCTAGAGACATGCAGTACCATTTCGCAGATTGCACGTTGGATGACGCCCGCCTGACGCTGACGCGCGGCGGCAGCGCGGTGGCCGTGGAACCCAAGGTATTCGACCTGATCCATTTGCTAGTGCGTAATGCCGGAGACCTGGTTACACGCGACCGGATGGTGGAAGAGGTCTGGGCCGGGCGGATCGTGTCGGAATCCGCGATGTCCGCCTGCATCGCGGCAGCGCGCAAGGCCGTCGGCGACACCGGCAAGGCACAGGCGGTCATCCGCACCGTTGCGCGGCGGGGATTGATGTTGGTGGCTGCAGTGACATTGGTTGAACAGAAACCTGTGCCGCAGCCACCAAGCAACCAAGCCGAGACGGAACAGCGTATTCGCTATATCTCCACATCTGACGGCCATCGGATCGCATATGCCACGACTGGAACCGGGCCAGCCGTATTGCGGTTCACCCCGAACATGACCAACGATCTAGAAGCCGAATGGCATATTGCGACGAAGCGCAGGATGATTGATGCCATATCCCGGCAGAACCTTTTGATACGAAGTGACACACTGGGTTCGGGCCAATCGGACCGTCGGGTGGCAGAGTTGGATTTTGCACGACAGGCGGATCACATGTGCGACGTTCTGGACGCTGCGAAGATCGACCGGGCAGCAGTTGTTTCGGAGTCGGGCGGAGTACTGCCGGCGATCTATTTGGCTGCGCGTCATCCAGACCGTGTAGCAAAACTGGCTATTATGGGTGGATATGTGGACGGGCCAAACCGCCGGGACAAGCCGCGACCGGCTGATCCGATCCGCACATCAATTGACGCGGGTTGGGACCAGACGCGCGGTGGTTTTCTCATGGGCTGGGTATCAAGTTATTGCCCGGAAGGCCCGTTTGACGATCTTCGCGCCATAACCGAAATGGCCCGGCAGGCCACATCGAAGGAAACGATGCTAGCTGTCCGGGATAGTTTAAACGGAGCCAGTGTCGCGTCCCTTTTGCCGAAAGTACAATGCCGGACGCTGATCCTTCATGCCCGACACGACGCAGTACACCCTCTCGACGAGGCCCAAAAGCTGGCGGCCGGAATCCAGAACGCCGAACTGATTATCTTTGATACCGCCAATCACCTCCCTCTCGTCGGTCATCCGCTTTGGGATCAATATGTGTCCACTATAACAAAATTTCTCGCGAACTGAGCGTGACCAGACTTCGTTTGTCAGAGCGCCTGACCAATCTCCGGAAGTTACTGCAAATAGCTTCCACGACCATATCGCGAACGGAGATATACGTACGTCTGCCAAGGCGCGCAGACTGTCGCGGTTTGCCGCGCTTCCGAACTTGAGCGACGCGTTGATCGCGCAGGTGCAGCAAATGGCAGCTTGGTCCCGCATCGGTTGAGTTCGGACAGCATGCACCGAACGGCTCCGTTTCTGGTAGCTGTCGTTCGTGGATCGCGCGGCGGAAGTGTCGGGAGAGCCGAAAGTAGACCAATGCTTAGGGAGATCGTAAGCTTCCCTAGTTTGCGACAATGAAGGACACCATTTCATGTCAACGCCCAAAGAAAGACTGAATGAACTGGGGCTTAAGTTGCCTGCGCCCACCAAGGTTCCCGAAGGCCTGCATTTACCGTTCTCGTTTGTAAATGTCAGAGGCGAAAGAGTGATATTCTCTGGTCACCCCAAGAATGCGGCAGACGGGAGCATCGCTGGACCGTTCGGAGTGCTGGGCAAAGATTTTTCAACGGAACAGGGATATGCTGAAGCCCGCGAAGTGGCGCTCACGGTGCTGGCGAACATTGAGGCTGAGATAGGGGACTTAACCAGAATCGTCGGCTGGTCTCGAGTGTTTGGGATGGTGACTTCCGCGCCCGGCTATACTGAACAACATCTTGTCGTGAATGGATTTAGCGATCTCATAATCGATGTTTTTGGTTCGACCATAGGTCGACATGCGAGATCCGCGATTGGAGTGCCGGCACTGCCGCTTGGCTTTGCTTTGGAGATTGAGGGAGAGGTATTGATCTCACCTTGATACGTCAAACGGCAGCTCCGTCCCGATTTCTAGTTCGCTAATTGCTCAATTTCGCGCTTGCAGCGAACGTCTCCTCTGACGGGCCGCAGCGCAGCGACGGTTGCCTCGCCCCGACGGCAGCTTAGGGCCGGGAGTGACGGGCACAGAAGCATTTTCTTGACGATACTGTGTCGCCTCAGAGTTCCGCAAAGAGCCCGGTCTGTCAGACTTCCGTAATCCAGCGAAGGTGTCGCTTCAGGAAACGGAACAAGCAACGCCCTCTCGCCGCGATGTCCGGACATTCGCCGGCCTGACCGACATGCTTGATCGGTGCGCGCAGTTGGGCGAGCATGGAAGGCGCGGTGTTTCACTTGGGGAATGTCGATTGGTCCCGGAGGCTTCCGTATGAAGAACACGACCTCAACGGCTTGGCACACTTCCGAAAGCCTCTCCGAAAAAAGCGCGATGACCAGTTTCATCACATGGACGAACCGGGAAACGTCGCTGCCGATAGAGGACTATACCACACTCTGGGAATGGTCCGTGGCGCAGCCCGCAGACTTCTGGACCGGCCTCGCACGATTTTTCGACCTGAGCCTCGATACGGATGATCGCGGCGCGCTGGCCGTCGAGGCAATGCCTGGCGCGATTTGGTTTCCTGCAGCTCAGATTAACTATGCCTCTCAAGTGCTGCGCCACGCGAAATCGGGAGGCGTTGCGATCCGGCACCAATCCGAAGCCGGGGAAATCGTGGATATGTCCTGGGCCGACCTAGAGGAGAGGGTCACGACACTGGCCGCCGCGCTTGAGCGTCTGGGAATTGTCGCGGGCGACCGGGTGGTAGGCTACCTCCCCAACACACCCGATACGATCGTTGCATTCCTCGCCTGCGCCAGCATTGGCGCCGTCTGGTCACTCTGTGCGCCGGACATGGGCGCGCAGACGGTGCTCGAGCGGTTCCGTCAAATCGCGCCAAAGGCGATCTTCACCCGGACGCAATACGATTTCGGTGGTAAATCACGGGATCGGTCAGCGGAGGTGTCGGCGCTTCTCGCCGGCCTTCCGAGCCTTGAAAGCTGGATCACACTGGATGCCGCAACCGGAGTAACGCTGCCGGGGACCGTGACACGCCATAGCTGGCGCGACCTTCTGGGCGGGTCAGCGCAGGTGCGGCCGCGCCAACTCCCTTTCGACCATCCGCTCTGGGTGGTCTATTCCTCCGGGACTACGGGAAGTCCGAAAGCGATCGTGCATGGTCACGGCGGTGTGGTTCTGGAGCATCTCAAGCTTGTGGGACTGCATTGCGACGTGACTCCTTCGGATACCTTTTCATGGTATTCCTCAACAGGTTGGATCATGTGGAACGTGCATATCGGCGGGCTGTTGACTGGTGCCACAGTCGCCATCGCCGAAGGCAGCCCCGGTTTCCCCGACAATGGCCGACTTTGGCGATTCATCGAAGCGGCCGCCGTGACGGTCTTTGGTGCGGGCGCCGCGTGGTACAGCGCCTGCATGAAGGCGGGTATTCACCCAAAAGACGAGGCCGATCTGACCAAACTTAAGATGCTGGGGTCGACAGGCTCGCCCTTGCCGCCCGAAGCCTACGAGTGGATCAGGCAGACGGTTCGCGACGATATATGGATTGCCCCCATTGCCGGTGGCACGGACCTTGCGGGCGTCTTTCTGGCCGGAAGTCCGACCCTGCCCGTGCATGTCGGCGAAATGCAGTGCCGCGCGCTTGGGGCTGCCGTCTACGCCTTCGATCAAGATGGCCAAGTCGTGATCGACGACGTGGGGGAGCTTGTGTGCACGCGTCCTATGCCGTCGATGCCCCTGTATCTTTGGGGCGACACTGACGGGACGCGCCTTCACGAAAGCTATTTCGACACATTCCCCGGGATCTGGCGGCAGGGCGACTGGGTCAGGATTACCGTGCGGGGAAGTGGCATTATCTACGGACGCTCCGACGCGACGATCAACCGATACGGGATCCGGATGGGGACAGCGGACATCTACCGCGTCGTAGAAGACAGGGACGACGTGCTCGACAGCCTCGTTGTCGATCTTGAATATCTGGGCAAGTCTTCATGCATGATCCTGTTTGTGAAGCTTGCAGACGGGATCGACTTGGACGAGCGCCTGAAGACCACCATTGTGCAGGACCTGAAAACACGTGTTTCACCTCATCACGTACCTGACCTTATCGAGGCAGCCCCTGATGTTCCCTACACGCTGACCGGCAAGAAGCTGGAGGTGCCGATCAAGAAGCTGCTGCTTGGAAAATCCATGCTGGAAGTTGTGACGCAAGATGCGATGGCGAACCCCCACTGCCTTGCTTGGTATGACGCGTATTCCGAGGCATATCTGGCGCGTTGAGTCACAAGTTTGTTCTCGATCGACATGCATCCATTGACGTCGGTAAGCGCTCAATTGCGTTATCCGTTCCATCGAAGCCGACATGCGCGCAGATGCAGCCGTAACGTATCTGTCCCATAGTGCTTCCTTCCATTCCAACGAATGGATCGCACTATCAAATCCTGGGATCAAACACCTAGCGATCTGTGTGAGCCTTAAAGTTATCCGAGATCAAAGACAGAAACTCTTACGCAGTTCGATTTGCATCAAGTATTTCATCAATGAGAAGGTCAATATCTCCGTGATCCGTTGCGTGATTGATGACTGATACACGAATGATCTGCCTTCCTTTCCAAACCCCATGACTCGGATAAACGCGTGCCTTTTGTTGGATGCGCTCCAGAACCCGAGTGGTCTTTTCGTCCGTTTCGCAGGCAATGGCGACCTGGTTGAGCACGACGTCATTCATGATTTCGATGCCCGGCTCTTTACTTAGGCAATCCGCCAAATGCTTCGCTAGAGCGCAATGGTGCGTGATCATCTCGCGAATGCCATCGGCCCCAAGATGCTTTATGATGGCGTAGCTTGGGACGCCCCTCGCACGGCGGCTGAGTTCAAGCGTAGAATCGCTCGGCTCCCATGTTTCACCAAGCCCAGGCAAATATGCGCCGCGCGCGCTCATTGACGAGACAAGCGCGGTGCGGTCGCGCACGATACAAAGCCCCGCATCATAGGGCGCGTTCAGCCATTTGTGTAAATCGACCGCCCAACTGTCGGCACCATCGACGCCTGCCAAGCGATCCCGCAGATCGGGCACAGCATGAGCCCAGAGGCCAAAGGCGCCATCGACATGCACCCAACCACCTGCTTCATGGATCATCGGAATGGCGTCCTCGAATGGATCAAAAGCGCCTGTATTGATTTGACCTGCTTGGAGAATAACCAGTGGCGGGTTTTTGCAGGCCTCCAATTCGGCACGAAGGGCGTCGATGCTGATACGGCCCTGATCATCTGTCGCAAGGCGCTTCGTACGGCCCAACCCGAGGCCTGCATAGCGTATGCCGGCCATCGGCGCAGAATGGGCGTCTTCACCGATCAGGACGGGAACGTCAGGCGCTCCAAAAAGACCGTTCTCGAAAACGTCCCAGTCCTGTCGCTGCAGCAACGTATCCCGAGCGGCGATAATGCCTTGCGTATTGGCCACGGTCGCCCCCGAGACAATGCCAACACCACTGTCAGGTGGCAGATCAAGAAGCTCCAGACACCACTGGCAAACAGTCTGTTCGATGACAGCAGCAGAAGGGCTTTCCCATGAGGAAGCAGCGTTTTGTCCCCAGGAGGTCACAAGAAAATCTGCAGCTGCACCCACTGGCATTGATCCTCCACAGACGTAGCCAAAGAAGCGCGGGGACGCATGGCCATGTAACCCTTTGCCTGCGATAGCTATTAACTCGTCAATAACAGAGGAGGCAGGCGCCCCCACGATGGGAAGCGTGGTATCAAAATCCGAAGCGAAATCGGCGGGTCTTAAATCCGGTTTCACAGATGATGATTTTAAATCTGATCGATAGGCGATAGCTTCCCGTGCCGCTACCAACATGGCCGACCGGTCATCTTCGCTCAGAGGTACTTTTTTGCTTCTTTTCAATTCTCTAAACCCATCAAATTATTTCTGAAATGGTCGTCTAGTCCTGTTGAGCATCGCACGTCTGCTTCACAATGCGTTTTGAGATGCTCTCTGTCTATGAGCGTCAAAGCAGCCATTGGCGCGACCGCAGCGAATTCACACTTCGTCCGCGCAGCAGACTTGGAACACAACTGAAATTGAACACCCGCAGCGAATGGCCGGTCTGGTGAATCGGCAGAGCGGCGCTTGTTGTTGGGATGAAGGTCCGGTTTAGGCCGTTCGCGGAAGTTTCAGTTCGTCACCTAACGCTAAGTCATCTTATGAACGGGATTAGAACCGCCCCAACTGCCCTTGCTCGCCAGGATGCGGGTCCGGCTGAATGAACTGTGGTCGAAATGTCCGAATTCCCGCTGGTAGTCCATTTGCTCGCGGTGATGTCCAGGCTTATAGGCAGCGGCCATCATCGCGGCATCTGTGCGCCACAGCGAAATTGTCATTCCGTCGTGACCATCGACCCCGGGGCCGCTGAACACTGCCCTTCGGATATTATCCGGAAGAGTGCCGTAGAAATCCTGCACACGGTCAACTTCACGGATGAAGTTTGCGATCCGAGCCACGTCATCTGGGCCTGGGTTTTCGTATCCGGCCGAAGTGATAACCATCAATGGTCCGCCCGGGTCAGAAGGACAGGTTGCGAAGGTGTCGTTCTCCTTCAAAGTGCCACGCCAATTCACCTTGCCCCGGTGGGAGTATGGCACCACCAACGCATGAAATTCTTCCACCGCGTCAACGAGAAACTCCAAATGGTGATCAGGTCTTTCAAACACTTCTTCCGCCGCGGCCCGAGAAGAATAGATGCCGAAGCCTCCCCACTCATCAGAAATATTCGTGCGCATTCCGTTCGGACCCTGAGGCGAGGCCGGATAGAACCGCCACGCTTCAGCTCTTTCTGGACCCGGAAATGGGTTGCCCGTTCCATCAATCGGGAAGGCGAAGCGAATGCGGTGAAAAACAATCCAGTCATGATCGTTCCCGTCCATGTCATATCTCCTCCACCATGCGATCTGATCCGCACGATAGCACGCTGTCTGCTCTCGCCATAGCGATGAAACATGCCCATGCGTGGGTCTTGGGCGGGCTCGGAGCGGTCTTTAGCAGCGGTGGCCACAGGTGACTGGTTTGGGCCGTCTGTAAATTTGGGATCGATCCCGTTGCCGAAACTGAAGGTCCACCTCTTTTGTCAGAAACGCACCGTCCTTCCTCAATCGTGCTATGGTTCGTGAGCTTGCTATGCGTCGGCCAAATTAAAAGGAGCTGCCAGCATGGATCAGACGGATGCGATCAAGCTGCAAGGCATTCATGGCAGCCCCTATACCCGAAAGATGCTGGCTGTCTTGCGCTTCCGGCGCCTACCCTATCGCTTCATCGTCAACTGGCCGCAGAATTCGGATGCGCCGGGCAATCCGGGTGATCGAAGTGATCTACCGAAGCCCAAGGTGCCGCTGCTTCCAACCGTATATCTGAGAAATGACGCAGGAGAGTTGGAGGCGGTTACGGATACGACGCAAATCATTCGTCGCCTGGAGAGCGAGTTTCCGACTCGCTACGTTGTTCCGAACAATCCCGTTCTGGCGTTTCTGAATTACATACTAGAGGACTATGCCGATGAATGGTTGACCCGCTGCATGTTTCACTACCGCTGGCACTTTGAGCCGGACATTGAGAAAGCGGGTCGCATCCTTCCACTTTATGTCCGGGTCGACCTCTCGCCGGAAATGCATGCCGCACAGGCGGCAGAGTTCACGAAACGTCAAATTGATCGGCTTCCCGTGGTTGGGTCGAACGAGACAACGGCACAGGTCATCGAGGCCAGTTACCTGCGCTTCTTGCAACTCCTCGAAAGCCACCTGCAAAGCCATCCGTTCCTCTTTGGACACCGACCAGCATCATCGGATTTTGCAATGATGGGGCAATTGACCTGTCTGACCCATTTCGATCCCACACCGACGCGGCTTTGCGAAAGCCTCGCGCCACGCGTTTACGCATGGGTTGAGCACCTTGAAGACCTCAGTGGCTACGAAGTTGAGGATCGCGACTGGCTGGGCGAGTCGGACGACCTTCCCGACAGCCTGCTGGCGCTCATGTCAGAAGTCGCGCGCACCCACATGCCGCAGTTGATGGCCAATGGGCGCGCCGTGGCCGAAAGGAAAGAGGTTTTCCGGACAGAAGTCGACGGCAAAGCTTGGGTGCAACCGAGTTTTCCGTACCAATTGAAGTGCCTGCGCTGGATTCAGCAGGAGTTTCGGTCGCTGTCTGGAGAGGACCAAGCGTCTGCAAGTGCCATTCTAGAGTCAACCGGATTGGCGCCGTTGGTTGACTATACGCCGGGTGGACCAATCTAGATGGGGAGGCTCATTGTCAGCCAAGAAAGCTACCACGACGGAATAGAACGACACCCTTCACGATCCTCTCAGCGAACGGTCGGCCACAGCTACCAGAATTGATAAACGGTGCCTTCGTCCCGCTGCTGCGCCGAAAGCCGTCGTCCGCTGGACGACATCATTGTCTGAGCTCGTCCTCTTTTGATCGCAAGAGCTTCACGATGACCCCTGAGGACTTGCTGTGATTACTGCGAGGCCATGACCAACTTGGTTCTGATTTCGACTGCAAAGTGTTGCGCAACTGCTCGAGTCGAGCGTCTCTGGAAAAGCTCCGCAGAGGCGCGAAACGTCGGGAAATCTCGAATTCAATGGAGTCACATGACAAATGCCCATAGGTTCGGCTAACGCAGTCGGTATTGGAATGTCCAAGCTGCTTGGCAACGATTGCCAGCGGTGTACCCGCTTGCACAAGTTGACTGGCATAGGTGTGCCTCAGACCATGAAATACAAAACTCTCAGGCAAATCGGCTCGTCGAACCGCGTCTTTGAACAAATGTCTGTGACAACCTGACCAAGACCGCCCAGACGACATTCGGAACACCAGCGCTTCCTCATCGAGGCCTTCTATTTGATCTAGGAAGAATGACATGCCTTCGTCTGGCAGGATGACGTGTCTGCCCCGATAGCTCTTCATTGGAGCGACGTAGAGACCATAATGGAGAGCATCTTGCCTGAAGCGCTCATTTAACTCGCTCCAAAATCATGAAACTGAAACACAGCGGGTGTGCGCCAAGACCTTGGGGTCAGGTCACCCGTCTGTCTCGACACACAAGGAAAGAATGATTGGCAGATTTGCGTCCAGCGCCGCAAGAATGCACGACCCCTGAGAAAAATTGCTTCAAGCTAGCTTCTTGGCAGTACGTTTCGTCCAGAACCGTCTCCAGTACGCTCGATATAATAGTCTCCGAAGACTCCTCTTCCGCCTGTAACCGCGCTTGCGTCTTCCAACTTCCAAGCTCGACGTCGACAAGTCTCGGGCACGTTGGGTAACAACACGAGGGTCACATGCGTAACTCTCAAATTGTGTTATCGCGTCGGGCCAATCTGAGGGTTGAACGACTGGGCCATCTCTATACGCCAGATGTGCTGCAACCTCCTTTGACACCATATATCCTGTTGCTAGAAACGGCGGTAGAGCAATTCGGTAGGCCATTATGCCCCCGGGCAAGACAAGGCGATCACGATGCCGGACATATGTGTTCTTGTGATCAAAAAGCAGTAACCCGCAGGGCGGCTCTACAAGGCTTGATCCCAACGCCATGAAGTCTTCTGACAAGACTGCGTCGTCCTCAAGCACAATCGCAGATGCATCCTCTCCTTTAGCGATTGCTTCATAGATTTGCCTATGGGACAGCGCGCATGCAAATTCACCGTCCGACATGGGTCTGCCCATACGCGCTTCGGCCCCTTGTCTATCGATCCGCGCTTCATATTGGCTTGGAAGCTTGTCTCTTCCGTCGATTCCCCAAGATATCTGATACTTCATTCCCATCTTCTCTAGTTGATCGACTAGAGGCTGGTAACGCCTGTGAGCCCTCAGGCTCAGTATGTAAATTGGCGGAAAGTTCATGAATCTCTTCGGACTGCGCGGCTTTGTAAGAGGTGAAACGGTTCGCCATCTCTTTAACAGTAGTTTTTCCCGTAATGCACGGGTTCGAACAATGAGCCTTTCAAGTAGACACAGAATTCTGTTTCATACCAGAATGATCCCAAGGTAGAGTGCTCGATACCTTTGAACGTGAGTTACCACAAAAAACCCGCCCTGATCCGCCGTTTCTGAGCATTTTCTTTGGGGTTCCAGAAAATCAACTAACAAATTTTGCATGTTGACACAGCTCGAGCCTACTGTGCTGATTGGCATGGGTGGTAGGACTGTTTGTAGAGCTCCACAAAGCAAAAAGACATCTACTACGCGAGAATCTTTCCGGGGAGCTTCAGTCCTTGTCCGACCCTTATGAGAGCTCAATCATGCAGAACCTCTACTGGTGGGGAATACCCACCATGTTCCGTTGTCCTAATCAAGGCGCGGAGGGTGCGGATATCGCCCTAGTCGGCGTGCCGCATTCGACCGGCAACGGCACCACGGAACGGGACCAGCATCTGGGGCCACGGGCGCTGCGCAACGTATCCTGCGTGCAGCGGCGGGTGCATGGCAGCTTCGGGATCGATCCCTGGGCGGCGGCGAAGATCGTCGATGTGGGGGATGTGCCGCTGCCGCGCGCCAATGACAACGAGGCCTGCATCGCCGACATCACTGCATTCTACAAAGGCATCGACGCGGCGGGGGCACGACCCGTGTCCATCGGCGGGGATCATTCGATCACCGGCGGCATCGTGCAGGCGCTGGGGCGGGGGCATATCGCGGGGGGCGAGCCGGTATGTTTCCTGCATCTCGATGCGCATACGGATGTGTTCACCAAGGTGGACCACTTCCTCGGCGCGAAAAAATCGGCGGCGCATTGGGGGGCCTACCTGGCGGACCAGGGTCAGGTGGACCCGACCCATTCGATGCAGATTGGGCTGCGCGGTCATCCACGCACGGTCGACTGGCTGCAGCCGTCCTACGACTATGGATACAACGTTGTGACCATGAAGGAGTTTCGCCAGCGCGGGCTGTCAAATGTGGCGGCGCAGGCGCGCGAGGTGCTGGCCGGGCGGCCGGTCTATATCACTTTCGATCTGGACTGCCTCGATCCCACCATCGCGCCCGGTGTCTCGAACCTCGAGCCGGGTGAAAAGGGCTTCGATATCGACGAGGCGGTGGGGCTTCTGCACAGCGTCCGGGGGCTGAACATCGTCGGCGGTGACGTGGTCTGCATGATGCCCACAAAGGACAGCCCCAACCAGATCACCGCGCTGACCGCGGCGGCGGTGATGTTCGAGATGATCTCTATGATGGCGGAACGGGTCAGACCGGGGTGAAGCGCTCACTGG
Organism: Marivita geojedonensis; assembly: GCF_002115805.1. Classification (GTDB taxonomy): domain Bacteria; phylum Pseudomonadota; class Alphaproteobacteria; order Rhodobacterales; family Rhodobacteraceae; genus Marivita; species Marivita geojedonensis. The sequence goes on from NZ_JFKC01000033.1 coordinate 11,653, forward strand.
CGATGCTCTGCCGGAAAGGGCAAGTCGGGAAAACCTGCCTTGCAGGGCGGTCAAAAATCGGGTGATCCTGTTCCCGGTCTTTGACCCATAAGTTGAGCAGGGCATTCATGTCCCAAGATTGCGCCGCAGAGGAAATCGCTGACGAGCTGTTGTACGAAACAGGTCAGGCCCTGCTTACGGGCACGTTCGACCGATTCAGTGCCTGTTTCGGACTGCCGCATTTGATCGAAACGGCCGACGGGCGCTGCTTGTTGCGCTCGGTCGATGATCTGCGCGAGAGATTCGACGATCTGCGCGAGTATTTCCGGCGTCAGCAGGTGACCGACATCGTGCGAACCGTCGTTGAGGCGCGATTCCTCGATTCCGACACGATCGGGTCGACCCATGTCTCGCGCATGCTCACGGCGACAGGAGCCCCCCTGCGCAGCCCTTACCCGGTTTACTCGGTGATCCGCCGTCAGGGCCATCTCGACTGGCGCGTCATGTCGAGCCTCTATGCCATCCTCGACTGCCACGAACACAACGCCGTCCTTGCCTCCGAACCCCTCCCATCGGAGCGGTCGCGATAGGGGGTGGTTTGGGGGAGTTGGGAGGGGGTGTCAAAAACGACCATTTTGACCCGTACGTTTTCTCTAAGGGTATTTGTCCGAGACGTGGGAATGGCTTCTGCCGTTCCCTGCAAGGCACGCGACAAGATCATTTTCCTTTTGGAAACATGAAACCATGGATATGACGGCAAAAAACAGATCAGCAAATCTAGAATTTGATCGACAATCATCGCCGAGCGGGAAAGCTCGACGCTCCGTTGGCCGTAGCTGCCATTGAAGAACAGGTCCGCCGCAACACCGCGTTCGACTACAAGGCAGGGATCAAGGTTCTTCCACAGGCTGCCCGAGACGGGCGTGCTGTCAACTACCGACAGCTTGCTGAAGCAGGAGGGGTGCTGAAGCCTGAAGACACCTGGCACCAACACGTGGCTCAGAAGATACCGCTGTCACAAATTGTCGACTACGGCCACGCCCATGACATGCCCGCGCTCACAGCGCTTGTAGAGACGAAGCAGGGAGTAACGGAAAGTATCCTCGCCGGTTTCCAGAAGGGCTTGGAAGATACCGGAATTCGCGTCCCTGTCGGAAGGACGATCGAAGAATTCTATCGTGCTAAACGGCGACGTTTCTTCGAATGGGCTTCCGAGCAATGAAGCATCAGATGGCCGGCAATGCCGGATTGTCCCATATCGCCTGGGAACTAACCAGACGAGGATGAAACGTCATGCCTACAGTGCGAAATGCTCGGGGTGCCGATCTATACGCTGCCTCAATAGACGATGAAGAGATGGTGATCCCGATCCAGTCAAAAGCGTTGTCGAAGCGTGCTGCAGTACCGTTAGGCACAGTCCTCGAGCGCATGAGGTCGCGTTGGTGGATCATCACGTTAGGGGCAAATAGCGACGATCCGATTTGTTTTATTCTTACGCTTGATGAAGTGAAATCCTTGGCGTCGCGCGACAAAGGAAAGAACCGTGCGTACTGGCTTTAGGCAAAGAATTCTGACAGGTCTGAGTTTCGTGAGGCTTGGGCTAGGCTCTCAAAACAAGACGAACTCCGCGTGCGTTTTTTGTCAGACCTGAAGGGCTCTTCGAAGAGCCTTCGAATACGCTTAGCCCTTCACCACCCGGTCGATCCGGCGCATCACCAAGAGCAGGCCTTTAAGCTGGTCGATTGGCACCATGTTGGGGCCATCCGAGGGCGCGTTGTCGGGGGCGTCATGGGTTTCGATGAAGACCGCTGCACAGCCGACCGCAACGGCGGCGCGGGCCAGGTGGGGCACGAATTCGCGCTGGCCGCCCGAGCTTGTGCCCTGCCCGCCAGGCAGCTGCACCGAATGGGTGGCGTCGAAGACCACCGGATAGCCGGTCTGGGCCATGATCGGAAGCGACCGCATGTCCGACACCAGCATGTTGTAGCCGAAACTCGCCCCGCGTTCGCAGAGCAGGATGCGCTCGTTCCCGGTGGAGGCGATCTTGGCGGCGACGTTTTCCATGTCCCACGGGGCAAGGAACTGCCCCTTCTTGACGTTGATCGCGGCCCCGGTTTCGCCGGCCGCCAACAGCAGATCCGTCTGGCGCGAGAGAAACGCGGGGATCTGCAGCACGTCGACCACCTGCGCCACGGGCGCGCATTGCTCGGCAGTGTGGATGTCGGTCAGGACCGGGACACCGAATTCCGCCTTGATCCTGTCGAGGATCGTCAGCCCTTCGTCCATGCCCAACCCGCGCTTGCCCTTGAGCGAGGAGCGATTGGCCTTGTCGTAGCTGGCCTTGAAGATCCAGGGGGTGTCGGTCGCCTCGGCCGCAGCGGCGATGCGGGTGGCCAGCATGCGCGCGTGATCGAGGGATTCCAGCTGGCACGGGCCTGCAATCAGCGCGAAGGGCGCGGTGTTTGAGACTGAGATGTCGCCGATCGAGACGGTTTTCATGCGATTCCCTCGCGTTTCAGAACCTCTTCGATGCGCGCCACATCGACGGGGTTGTTGAGTTCCCAGAACACCCGGCCCCTAGCCTCGACGGGCACGCAGGTTATGGAGGCGCCGTTTTCGAGAAAGCGCAGCTGTTCCAGCCCTTCGGCCCGTTCGATGGGGCCTTCCGCCCAGCCCGCATAGGCGCGCAGCGCGGCGGGTGTGTAGGCGTAGACGCCGACATGGTGCCAGACCTCGGGCGGGGTTTCGAGATTGCCCACGTAGGGCAGCACTTCCTTGGAGAAATAGAGCGCCATCCGGTCGGCGCGCATCACCGCCGTCGTGCCCCCCACCCGGCCCGCGTGGCGGTCGGCGATGAAATTGGCCAGCGTTTCGCGGTCACATTTCAGGACCGGTGTGGCCATCTCGACCCCGGGGGTCATTGCTTCCACGAGGGCTTCGACAAACCAGTGCGGGGTGAGCGGGGCATCGCCCTGCAGATTGACCACCACATCGGGCGTTTCGTCCAGCTGCGCGAGCCCTTCCGCACAGCGTTCGGTGCCATTGCGCGCCTCCGACGAGGTCATCAGAACCTCTGCGCCAAAGCCCTGCGCGGCCTCTGCAATGCGGTTATCATCGGTGAGCACATAGACCCTGTCCACGCCGGACACGGCCTGTGCTGCCTCCCAGGCGCGCTGAATCAGGCTCTTTTTCTCACCGGTCGCCCCGGTCAGCTCAACCAGCGGTTTGCCGGGGTAGCGGGTCGACGCGTAGCGGGCGGGGATGAAAACGACAACACTCATGCGACACCTGCGCGAAGAAGATCATGGATATGGATGAGGCCCAGCAGACGACCGTGATCCGTCACCATCAGCGCGCCGATCTTGTGGGTGTTCATCAGGGCCAGCGCCTCGGTCAGCAGCGCGTCGGGGGCGATGGAGCGCGGGTTCGGGGTTGCGACCTCGCCGGCTTTGCGCCCGGTCAGACCTTCGAGATTGCGCCTGAGGTCGCCATCGGTGATGACGCCTTTGAGCTGATCCCGCTCGACCACAGCGGCGACGCCGAAACCCTTGGCGCTCATCACCACCAGCGTCTCGCCCATCGGTGTGTCCGGGCTGACCGCGGGGAGCGCGTCGTCACGGTGCATGATCGCAGAAACGCGCAAGAGCTGCGCCCCCAGCGTGCCGCCGGGATGGAAGGCGGCATAGCTTTCACGGTCGAACCCGCGGTGCTGCATCAGCGCCACCGCCAGCGCATCGCCAAGCGCCATGGTGAGCGTGGTCGAGGTGGTGGGCGCCATGCCGATGGCACAGGCTTCGGGTGCGTCGGGCAGGGTGAGCACGTGATCGGCGGCGCGCGCCAGCGTGCTGTCGGCGCGCTTGGTCACGGCGATGAGAGGGATATCGAAGCGGGTGCAATAGGCGATCATATCTGCCAATTCGCGGGTCTCGCCAGAATTGGAGATCAGGATCACCGCATCATTGCGGGTGATCATGCCCAGATCGCCGTGCGAGGCCTCGCCCGGATGCACCGCCTGCGCCGGCGTGCCGGTGGAGGCCAGCGTGGCCGCGATCTTGTTAGCCACATGGCCGGATTTGCCCATGCCCGAGACAATCACCCGCCCAGGCAGCGCCAGAAGGCGCATGACCACCACGTCGAAATCGGCGGGCAACTCCTGGCCCAGCTGGGTCAGGGCTTCGGCCTCGACGGTCAGCACACTGCGAGCGATCTCAGAAGGAGTGTCGGTCATGGGAGCCTTTGGAATTGTCTGAGGGCGGTGATAGCGGGTGGGCGGGCCTATGTCCAACGCAGGGGATCGAGGCTTTTTGAAAAGCCTTGGTGAACGACATTCGTCGGCCCTTCGGTGCGGTTTCGGAACCGCGCGCCTATCACACCTGGCGGGCGCCACCGATCGGAATTGCAGTGTCGGTGCCGCCCCAGATGCCCCAGCGCTGGCGAAGCATCTCGATGGCGGTTGCATCCAGTTCGACTCGACCCTTCTCGGCCACGCGGTGGCGGTAGAGCGCATCTTGGCGGTCGGCGTCTGTGGTTTTTGGTTCGTATTGGTTTGCGACCAGCCAAATGCCAATGCCCTTTCGAGCCAGCGCACCCGACAGCCAGACATCATCAACGTGGAACGCTTCGTTTGGAATGTCGAAAGCGATTTCGTCGAAGAATTCTGGCCGCACCACCACGCCGCCATAGCCCTCAAAAACATCTGCGAAACCGGCCGAAGCTATTATCCGGCGTGGCGGTTTATGCGCCAGCTTTACTTTATTTCGCCCGGACAAGATCTGCTTAAGTCTGGCAAACCGGTAGACGGTGTCCCAAGTGCGAGACCTGCGTGTATGGCGTGGACAATCGAAGGCGCTACGTTTGGACAATCCAGCGATATCCCAACCCGCCAGCGCAACTGCATGATTCGGATAGCGGTCAGATTCTGCCAGCAACCCTCGAGCCCAACCAGGACGATAATCACGGTCATCGTCGCAGAAAAGCAAACGCAAATTATCACCTCGATGGCGCCTCGCTGCACACAAAACCTTCGTGGCAGGACCGTAATCGATTTTGCAACGACGGATCATGACTCCTGCGGGAACTGACGGAATTGTGCCATCCCAGTCGGGGAAGCGACGATAACTATGAGGTAGATAAAGCTCGACACCGTCCACGCCGTCCTGCGCGACAAGCGCCTCTAGCGTTGGCCCAATGAGACCAAAACGTGGAGGGATGGAAGAAAGGGTGATCAAGGTCATGTGAAAAGGCACTTCGGAACGGGCGAAGTCTCAATAGGCCCAAGCTTCGCCGGGAGCAAGCGGCGGTAGCGGGGTCGCGCCAATTGTGCCTGTAGTAACTCCGGTTAGACCACCTTGAGATGCCGGGATTTCAAAGAAGGATCCGTGGCGACCAGTGCCGCAGCCTCCCCGACCCGGCGCAGCAACTCTTCTGCGGGATCGGCATCGCTGGAGCTAATGAACCCAAACCACTTCGTCAGTATCGTAGGCAGATCGTCATCCTGCACCGGGATGTGCGAGCGGCGGAAGGCAGGTTCATCCATATTGACCGGGCGGCCGTCATGTCCATCGATTTTGATCGAGACATAGCCCATACCGGCATTGTTCACCACCGCCGGGAAGCGCTTGTGCAGCGCGGCGGGAGCGAAGGAAAAGATCGTGCGGTCTCCGGGAATGCGCAGCGCGGTGCCCACCGGGGTGAACGGCAGGTTGGCGCGATAGACATGGGTGGCGTCGTCCCTGGCATAGGAGGTCACCACCAGACCGCTGGGGCGCGAATAGCCCACCGGCATGATGTCGCCCAGCCGTTGCATGTAGCGGCGCAGCTCCTGCACGTAATCCACGGACAGACAGTCATCATCGTCGATGCGGAACTGGACCAACGGGTGGGACAGGCCGGAATTGAGCCGTTTCAGTTCGGGCATCAGCGCGTCATGCACCGTGGTCTCGTCCGAGATCAATAGAAGCAGACGCGGATCGCTGTCGCAGAGCGTGCGCAATCGTCTGAGATGTTTGGCCGGCATGACGTCGGAGGTCAGGACGATCAGGACGAAATTGGGATCCTTCTGCGCCCGGAGTGACGGCAGCAGGAAGGTTTCGAACAGATGGAACCGGAGCGCCATCCGGGCGTCATCGTAAAGCTGCTCAGCCTGCTCAAAGCGCACTAGGTCGATATCGGTATCAGCATCAATGGCAGAGTATGCCGCCCAGTCGCCATTCCCGCAAAAGGAGAACCGGCAGATGCCAATCACGGGTTCCAAAAAGTGAGTCACGTATTGCACCCCTTTGTTGTGCTCCCTTAGTGTGACGATCTATTGGGCTTTTTTGGGTGCAGAAACGGACAGGAATGGACAATTCTTTTGGCGTTTTAGGTAAAAGAAACCCATATGCAATGGTGCTAACCGATGTCAGTGGGCTCTTGGGCCCTGCCATGTTGAATGATTGTGTTCAATTCACTCCACTAAGGTTCTCATTTGTTTGATTATCTGGACAAACACCTGCTGACCCAGCAGGAGATGATCTGGATGTTCCGCCTTCCTCTAGGAAGGGACACCGCCGAGAAAAACATGCTTGCGCTGCAGACCAGCCCGTCGCTGAATGCGCTCGAGCGGATGATCCTCGGCTCACCTGAATATACTTCCCGGAGGCGAACGCTCCGGGTGGTTTGATCCGAACTGTGAGAGCGTAATCATGGCCAATCTTCCCCCGATCACCCCGGTTCTGCTCTGCGGAGGCTCCGGCACACGGCTCTGGCCGCTGTCGCGCAAGAGCTATCCCAAGCAGTTCGCGCCCTTCCTCGGCAAGGAAAGCCTGTTTCAGGAGGCCGCGCGGCGGGTGTCGGGCGATGTTTTTGCCGCACCGCTGGCCGTCACGGGCGACGGGTTCCGCTTCATAGTGGCCGAACAGCTCGATCATTGCGAAGTGCGCCCGGCGGGCATCCTGATCGAACCGGAGGGGCGCAACACCGCGCCGGCCGCCGCCGCCGCCGCGCTGCACCTAGCCGAAACCGATCCGGGCGCGCTGATGCTGCTGGTCCCCGCCGATCACGCCATCCCCGATGCGCAGGCCTTCCGCGATGCGGTGATGACCGGGGCGGTGGCCGCTGATCAGGGTCAGATCGTGACCTTCGGCATCCAGCCCACCCGCGCCGAAACCGGGTATGGCTGGCTCGAGGCCGGGGCCGAGACCCATCCTGGCGTGAACGCGCTGGAGCGCTTCATCGAGAAACCCGACGCGGCGAAAGCCGAGACCCTCTTTGCCGATGACCGTTACCTCTGGAATGCGGGTCTGTTCCTGACCCGCGCCGACACGCTGATCGCGGCATTTGAGGCGCACGCGCCCGATATTCTCGATGCAACCCGCGCCGCGATGCAGGCGGCAAAGACCGATCTGGGTTTCCTGCGCATCGACCCGGATCTCTGGGGGCAGGTGCGGGCGGAGTCGATCGACTATGCGGTGATGGAGCAGGCGAAGAACGTCAGCCTCGTGCGCTTTGCCAGTGGCTGGTCCGATCTGGGCAGCTGGGAGGCGGTCTGGCAGGAAAGCCCGCGTGACGCCGACGGCAACGCGATGGCGGGGCTGTCGACCGCGATCGACTGCGAGAACACGCTGCTGCGGTCGGAAAGCAACGAGATCGAACTGGTGGGGATCGGGCTGAAGAACGTGGTCGCTGTGGCGATGCGCGACGCGGTGCTGGTGGCCGATCTGACCGACAGCCAGAGCGTGCGCCGCGCCGTCGATACGCTCAACGCCCGCGGGGCGAAACAGGCGGTGCAATTGCCCGTCGATCACCGGCCCTGGGGCTGGTTCGAAACGCTGATCTTGGCCGACCGCTTCCAGGTCAAACGCATCCATGTGCATCCCGGCGCAGCGCTCAGCCTGCAGAGCCATGTGCACCGCTCCGAACACTGGATCGTAGTGGCGGGCACAGCGAAGGTCACGGTGGATGACGAGGTGCGCCTGCTGACCGAGAACCAGTCGGTCTACATCCCGCTGGGGGCCGTGCACCGGATGGAAAACCCCGGCAAGGTGCCGATGGTTCTGATCGAGGTGCAGACAGGGACCTATCTGGGCGAGGATGACATCATCCGCTACGAGGATATCTACGCCCGCAGCTGATCGCGCCTGTCACCCCACGCGGTCGGCCACTGCCGCCAGCGTCTCGCGCATGAGGCTCTCTGCCCGTGCCACGCTCTCGGCTTCGGCATAACAGCGGAACTCCGGCGCATTGCCCGAGGGGCGCAGATGGATCACCGACCCGTCGGCAAAAGACACCCGCAGCCCATCAGTGAGGTCGAGCCCCACCTCTTCCGCGCGCCTGACAAAGAACGCCGCACGGGCCTCTGCAGTGGCGGTCAGTTCCGTGATAAACGCCTGTGACGCCTCGGTGGCGATCCCCGCGATCCGGTCGGCGGCAGTAAAGCGCGGCGGCAGTTCAGAGAGCAACCCGGCCAAACTCACCCCCTGCGCCCGCGCCATCGCCAAAGGCGACACGATGGGCAGCAGGCAGTCGCGGGTCATCAGCGGCGCCAGCTTGCCCGCAGGACCGTCCGCCGCGAACCCCAGCAGGAACCCGCCATTGGCCTCATAGCCCACCACCTTGCCCCCGGCGTCTTCCATCGCTGCGATCACGAAGGGTGAGCCGATCCTGGTGCGGATGACGGAGCCGAACCCCAACTGATCCACCAGCGTGTTGGACGACACCGGCGTGCAGATCACGTCTGCCCCCAGCATCCGCGCCACCAACGGGCCCAGAACATCACCCGGCACCAGTGTGCCGCTCGCATCCACCACCATCGGCCGATCTGCATCGCCATCTGTGGACACCAGCGCATCGAGCGCATGGTCCGCACACCAGCGCTTCAGCATCTCGCGGGTCTCGGCATCCACGGCCTCGGTATCCACAGGGATGAAATGATCGGCCCGCGCCAGCCGCACCACCTCGGCGCCCATCTGCCCCAAGGCATCGGCCAGCGCATCGCGGGCCACCGAAGAATGCTCATAAACACCGATGCGCAGCCCCTTGAGCGCGCCGCTCCCGAAGGCATCGACATACCGCGCCACATAGGCGGGCACTGCACCCGCCTCCCGCACAAACTCGCCCAGTTCCGCCGAAACAGAGCCTGATCCCAGCGCCGCGCCAATCGCCGCCTCGTCCGATTTCGCGATCTCTCCACCGGGCAGGTAGAACTTCAGCCCGTTGCGATCGGCAGGAATGTGACTGCCTGTCACCATGATCGCCGCCTGTCCCGCCCCCATGGACGCCAGCGCAAGCGCCGGGGTTGGTAGAACGCCATGATCCACCGCCCGGAGGCCCATGCCACGCACCGCCCCGATCACCGCTTCGGCAATCCGCGGCGACGACCCGCGCAGGTCTTGCCCCACATGCACTGCACCGCCATGCGGACAGGCGGTGAGAAAGGCGCGGGTATACTCCGCCACCAGATCGTCGGTCAGCTCGGTGACAAGGCCACGCAGGCCGCTGGTGCCGAATTTGGGGGGCATGTTGTCTGTCCTTGTGCCTTGAAACCTCGTCCGCAGGTATGCCCTTGGCAGCGCCGGGCATGCAAGGACGACTGTGCCGAGTGTGAAGCCCACGCTTCTACGTATTTGGAAAGAGAAAAAGGACAAAGACAGCATACCGCTGCTTCTTCTCTTCCCAAATACGCACAGGCGGCACATGCCACAGGCGCAACGCTCGCAGGACTTACATCCTGTTTGCCAAACCGCCCCTAGCGTCCGGCCCCAACACAAATCCCTGAAAGGGCCTGCCCGATGTCTCAAACCTCTCCCCTTCTGTCCCTGCCCTATATCCAGCCGGCACAGGCGAAGAAGCATGTCACACATAACAAGGCGCTGCGCCAGCTCGACGCACTGGTGCAGCTGTCGGTCGAAAGCCGCAGAGTGGCCGAGCCACCCGCCAGCCCGCCCGCGGGCGGGCGCTGTATCGTGGCCACGGGGGCCAGTGGCGACTGGGCCGGTCAGGATCATGCGATTGCGCTCAATGCCGCGGGGGCGTGGCTGTTTCTGCCGACGAACACCGGCTGGCGCGCCTGGGTCGTGGATAAGGACACCAAAGTTGCCTGGCAAGACGGGCTGTGGCAGGCGCAGGCGGGCGGAGTGCCGGACCGCATCGGGCTGGGCACCAGCGCCGATCCGGTGACCCGGCTGAGCGTTGCCTCGCCGGACACGCTGCTCACCCACGAAGGCGCGGGGCATCAGCTCAAGGTGAACAAGGCCACCAGCGCCGACACCGCCAGCCTGCTGTTCCAGACCGGCTGGACCGGCCATGCCGAGATGGGGCTGGCCGGCGACGATGCGTTTTCGATCAAGGTCAGCGACGGAGCCACATGGACCACAGCCCTCAGCTTTGACCCCGCCACAGGTGCCGCCAGCGGCCTGGAGGAGAGCAACCCCGACGCGCTGCTGAGGGCGGGCGATGGCTATCTGAAGGGCGCGATCCTCAGCCCCGTGACACAGGACGCCAATGGCATGCCCACCGGCGGCGTGATGGAGCGCGGATCGAACGCCAATGGCGACTATGTGCGCTTTGCCGATGGCACGCAGATCTGCACAAGCCCGGATATTCCCACCGGACCGATCAGCAATCAGGCGGGGGCGCTCTGGCAGTCGAACCACCTGGCCTGGACCTTTCCGGCAGCCTTTGCGCCAGGCGTGCCACCGATTCTGACGGGGGAAAGCGGCAATACCAGCGCCTGGTCCACCTTTGCGCCGCATGGGGTGCTGTCGACCGGGCTCAAGGCAACGGCGCTCATTCAGATCACCTTGGGGTTGAACCTGCGGATCTGTGCAATCGGGCGGTGGATCTGAGGACACCCGCGCGGACGCCCCCACTCTCTGCAAAAACCCCGAAACCGCCGCATCTCAACCTGTCCATATCCGAATCGCCCCAGCGTGGCGGGTGGTCCGGAGAGGGACGGTTCAGTCCTCGTTCAGCAGGCCGAGCAGATAGGCACCATAGCCGTTCTTCCCGAACATCTCGGCACGTTTACGCAGGGCGTCGGCGTTGAGCCAGCCCTGCTCATACGCGATCTCGTCGGGGCTGCCGATCTGCTGGCCCTGCCGGTCGGAAAGCGTGCGCACGAAGTTGCCCGCATCCAGCAGTGAGGCATGGGTGCCGGTGTCGAGCCAGGCATAGCCGCGCCCCATCAGCTCCACGCTCAGCTGGCCGTCAGCCAGATAGCTCTCCAGAAGCGATGTGATCTCCAGCTCGCCCCGCGCCGAGGGTGTCACCTTGGCGGCGCGCGCAGGTGCGGTTCCATCGAGGAAGTAGAGACCGGTCACCGCATAGGGGGACGGCGCCTTGGCGGGCTTTTCGATGATCGTCTTCACCGTGCCATCGGGCGCGAAATCCACCACGCCGTAGCGTTCGGGGTCGGCCACGCGGTAGCCGAACACCGTACCGCCTGTCGTTGCCGCATCGGCGCTGGCCAGAACTTGCGGAAGGCCATGGCCGAAGAAGATGTTGTCGCCCAGCACCATTGCGCTTGGGGCACCGCTCAGAAAATCCTCCGCCAGCAGATAGGCCTGCGCCAGCCCGTCGGGTGAGGGCTGTTCGATGAAGGTGAAGGCCAGCCCCCATTGCGATCCGTCGCCCAGCAGGCGCTTGAACTGGTCCTGATCCTGCGGCGTGGTGATGATCGCGATCTCGCGGATGCCCGCCAGCATCAGCACCGACAGCGGATAGTAGATCATCGGCTTGTCGTAGAGCGGCAGAAGCTGCTTCGACAGCCCCATGGTGATCGGGTAGAGCCGCGTGCCCGACCCGCCGGCGAGGATGATGCCCTTGCGCGTATGCCGCGCAGCACTTTCACTTTGTTTCACTGGTTAACTCCTTCAAGACCCGTGACAGACCGCCCTGCCAGTCCGCAGGGGTAATCCCGAAATCCGTCGCCAGTTTGGCGCAATCAAGCCGGGAATTGAGCGGGCGTGTCGCCGGGGTCGGGTACTCCGCCGAGGGGATGCCCGTCACCGTCACATCGCGCCCGGCCTGTTCAAAGATCGCCCGCGCAAAGCCGGCCCAGCTGGTGTGGGGTTCACCGGCATAGTGATAGGTGCCACCCGTCGCCCCGTCGCACATGGCATCGGCCAGCGTCAGCAGCGTCGCGGCGATGTCGGCAGCCGGGGTCGGCCCGCCGACCTGGTCTTCCACCACGCTCAGTGCGTCGCGCGTTTCACTGAGCCGCAGCATGGTCTTCACGAAGTTTGCCCCATGGGCCGAGAACACCCATGCCGTGCGCAGGATGATGTGCCGTGCGCCCGAGGCGCGGATCGCCTCTTCGCCTGCCAGCTTGGTGCGGCCATAGGCGTTTTGCGGTGCAACAGGGTCTGTTTCGATCCACGCGCGCTGGCCTGTGCCGTCAAAGACGTAATCGGTCGAGACATGCAGGAAGGGAATATCCAGATGCGCACAGGCCCCCGCCATCGCGCCGGGGCTGGCGGCGTTGATCCGCTGCGCCAGCGCCTCTTCCTCTTCGGCTTTGTCCACGGCGGTATAGGCGGCGGCGTTGATGACGACGCTGGGTTTGAGGTCGGCGATCACCGCCGCGCAGGCTTGCGGGTCCGACAGATCCGCCGCATCGCGCCCCAGGGCGGTGACATGGCCCTGCCGCTGGAGTTCCGTGGCGACCTGCCCGGTTTTGCCAAAGACCAGGATCATGTGGCCCATGTCCAGCGAGGGGCCAGCCCCTCGCGCTCCCCGGAGTTTATCCGGCAAGATGAAAGAGCCATCATGCCTTGACCCCCAACCGCTGCCCGACACCCTCACGGTCCTGCAACGCCTGCCACCAGTCCCGGTTGTCGAGATACCAGCGCACCGTGCGGCGCAGGCCCTCTTCCAGGGTCACCGAGGGCCGCCAGCCCAGCTCGCCGCGCATGCGCCTGGGATCGATCGCATAGCGCAGGTCATGCCCCGGACGGTCCGTGACAAAGGTGATCAGCCGGTCATGCGGCGCGCCGTCCGGCACCATCTCGTCCATCAGCGCGCAGATCATGCGGACAAGGTCGATATTCCGCGCCTCGTTCTCGCCGCCGATATTGTAGGAACGGCCCACCTGTCCCTTCGTGACGACGGTCAGCAGCGCATCGGCATGGTCCTCGACAAAAAGCCAGTCGCGCACATTCTCGCCCGCGCCGTAAACCGGGATCGGCTTGCCCGCCAACGCATTGAGAATGACCACCGGGATCAGCTTTTCCGGGAAGTGATACGGCCCGTAATTGTTCGAGCAGTTCGACAGCACCACGGGCAACCCGTAGGTGTGATGCCACGCCCGCACCAGATGATCGCTCGCCGCCTTTGAGGCCGAATAGGGCGAGCGCGGATCGTAGGGGGTTTCTTCGGTGAACTGCCCCTCGGCACCCAGAGACCCGAAGACCTCGTCGGTCGAGATATGGTGAAAGCGGAAGCCCTCCGGCTTGCCCTGCGCCTCCCAATACCGCCGCGCCGCCTGCAAGAGCGTATAGGTCCCCACCACGTTCGTGTCGATGAAGGCACCGGGTCCGTCAATGGACCGGTCCACATGGCTCTCGGCCGCGAGATGCATCACGGCATCGGGCTGATGCTCCGCAAAAACAGTCTCTAACAAAGCCGCATCACGGATATCGCCCTGCACAAACGAATAGCCCGGATGATCCACCACCGGGGCCACGTTCTCCAGACAGGCCGCATAGGTCAGCGCGTCGAGGTTCACCACCTCATGCCCCTGACCGATCGCCTGCCGCACCACTGCCGAGCCGATGAACCCGGCCCCTCCTGTCACCAAAAGCTTCACGTTTTACTCCACTCGAACGGGCTCTCGATCTCGCCCAGGGCAGGCGCTTCGGCATCCTTGCCCGACAACACCGGCTCCCCGGTCAGACCCCAATCAATCCCGACACTGTCCCAACGCACAGCCCCTTCCGCCTCCGGCGCATAGTACCCGGTGCATTTGTAGACGATCTCGGTGTCGGGCGCGCGCGTCACGAACCCATGGGCAAACCCCTCGGGCACCCAGAGCTGCCGTCCGTTCTCGGCCGAAAGCTCCACAGCCACCCATGCCCCATAGGTCGGAGAGCCGCGCCTTATGTCCACCGCCACATCATAGAGCGCCCCGCGCCCACAGCGCACCAGCTTGCCCTGACCATGTGGAGGCGCCTGATAATGCAGACCCCGAATGGTCCCCACCTCTGCCGACAGCGAATGATTGTCCTGCACAAAGACCGGATCCACCCCGGTCGCTTCCGCAAAGCGCGCCTTGTTCCAGGTCTCGGCAAAGAACCCCCGCGCGTCGCCAAAGCGCCGCGGTGTCAGGATCAACAATCCAGATAGCTTTGTTTTGGCCACTGATAGCATTGGGTTTCCGAATAAACGGGATGAAGCCGGTTAAGTACGGATATTACCGAGATTGGCTCAGGTTAAGGCAAAAAAATGAAATTTTTCAAGCAACTGGCATGTCGGAAAACCTGAAGACCGCTCATTGTCAGTCCACCCCTTTCGGTGTTTCAGTAACGGGCAATCCACATTCCTGGCTTTTCCCGCCTTAGATCCAAGAAATTGACAAGTTATAATCTCCTGTTTTTTCAGAGAGTTATGAAAAATATTCACTTGCCAGCCTTCATTCCACATGTTTCTTGTGTACAATTTGGAGAAGATTTGAGTCTTCGGTGTTTCATTAACACCATACTGGCCTGCACCCACTAAATAGTGCACCAAAATGGGTAGATTTGCCACGTCGATTGGAGGGTCGGGAGGTTCCTGGGAGACGAGAACAGCCAACAAATCAGACCACACACTGCAGTGCAAGCACAACCTTTTTTAGGGGACATGCGCCGACAGCGTTGTGTCACGTGGGCTCGAGTTATGAATATGGGAACCTCAAGCCGGCAGTTCATGGGTGGCGTGTTAGTTCAATTCTGCTGAGTGGAATATGCGCATGCGGACACAGGAAAAATGATGTGACCGCGCGATTCCTTAACCCGCAATGCGTTGAAATACATATTAAATTTTTGGCTTACGCCATAACTCGGCTGTCTGTGCACATTTTTCATTGTTCTCAGGAAAAAAAATCTGCGCGTGGGAGGACGTGTGGGTTGGTGCCTGCGAAGTTTCAAGAGATTGACCCACCCCTCCCCTCTTAAATCACCTGATTGAGAAGAAAGAACATCTGCAAAGATACGCTGGTTTGCCCGCAACCCACCACCACCCCTCTATATCTATATAGAGGGGTGGTGGTATGGACCGGTATCACGGACCGGAAATTGCCCATTCTCCAACTTCGATGACTGGACTGGTCCTACCGTTTGGAAATCTCTTGTCAGCCTTCACCAAGGCACCCGACGACAACCATTGCTCGATCATGCTTTTGATCCGCTTTTTGTTTTGCGGAAGATCAAGTCCCAGCACCTCGGCAACTAAGAAACCTACCCAGTCACTAGCTTGGCAGGAATACCTTCGATCTAATCCACCAACGGCTTCTTGTACCCGCTGCAAATCGTCCAATCCCACTCCTTGAAACAAGTCGGGCTTCTTCCATCGCTCAACAACACCAACTTGGTCGCCCTGGCCCAGATCAATTGAGACCGTTCGATATGTCTCTCTATCGCCAGCACTCGCCAGATTGGATTTATCCCTTTTGACCGAGAAGTAAGTTGAGTCGTCTTGGCGCACCCCGGATTTTTCGAGTTCTTCCATTGAAAGGCGCTGTAGCACCCGTGAAGAACGCGCAGCAGCGGTTAGACTGCTCGCTCCACGACTGGCATCAGACGTTGCCTCCACCCCATTAAGCTTGCGCGTGTGGTGGACCAATTCGATGACACAGTTGCATTCCTCGGCAATGCGAACCCACTCCTTCGCAACCAAGTCAATCTTGCCGTTATCCATTTCATTCACCCGGTGTGACGAAACAAATGGATCAACGATGAGAACGTCAATTTGACGGAGTCGGATTTGTTCTTTCAGGCTACATAGCGCCGCTTTGTTAAGAGAAACCGAGTCACGCTCTTGCGCCGCAAGGATCAGTTCTTGCTCGCGTCCTGTATCGACAAATAGTCGGTCGGCAATGTCTTCCGGCAGGATACCATAGTGCGACATTGCTGCGGCGATCCTTCGATCGAGTTCAGAGCGTTCATCTTCGAGGTTGAAAAGCCACACCTTCACCGGACGCGGAATAAAGTGCCCCAAGAGAGCACGACCGCTCGCCAGCTCTAGAGCTTGAACAATCATCAAGCTGGATTTCCCAACACCGCCGGGCGCAACCGTAACCGAGATGTTCTTGCGGATCAGATGGTGTCCGTAGATCCAGGCTCTCGGTGGGATTAGCTTGGGATCCCTGTACTCGAATGGCGTCGCCTTAATGGTCGGACTTTGGTCGCATTTGGGAAAACTCTCGTTCGGGAGCCGTTCGGCATTTTCCAATGCACGAGCGATCTGGTGATCAGCGACATTATTCATTCGCGCCGCCCTCCACCTGCTGCTCGATCCAATCAAGGATGTCGCAAACACGGTAGCGAACCGAGCGACCTAGTCTGACAATCGCGGGACCGTTCCCACGGCTTACGGCAAGCTCTAGAAAACGGACGGGGATCCCGAATTGTTCTTCCACCTCGGCACGGCGCAACAAGCGCATTTTTTCCTCTGCACGCATTTTTCAAGTCCATTGAAATTACGGTTAGAGTTGTCACGCATGGGATTGCCTCATTTAGCGGCTTGGACGAAAAACACCACAAAATATTGTGGATGACTCACACCTAGGGAAGTACCGATCGCCCTTTGGAGCAACAATATTTGTCGAAGATCCAGCCGCGTCTCTTCACCAAATTAAATTTTCCATTCAATTCAATTGGATACGAAGGAACCCGCCCTTGAAAGTCGTGCAATCCGGCCACACTTGCGAACATCTTCAACATGGGGGATGGAAGAGATGCTCGGAAGTGCAGTAGCAGCGCGCTTTCATCGGTGAATACTGAATTGTTAACGGACAATCGGCGATCTGGTTATCGCCTTCACTTCAAATGGAACTAGGTTTCGAACACCGGCCGCGGTGCCCCGCTTTCATCCAAAGCTACGAAAATGAAATCCGCATCCGTAACCTTTTCAGCATTTTCTGAATACCGTGCCCGCGCCCAGGCATCGACATGAATACGCATGGAGGTGCGTCCGACCTTGCGCAGAGTAGCGTACAGTGTCACCTCATCGCCGACTTTGACCGGGCGCAGGAACTGCATAGCTTCCACTGAAACCGTGGCACTACGACCTTGCGACACTCGACCAGCCATATTGCCCGCGGCAAGGTCCATCTGGGACATCAGCCAACCCCCGAAAATGTCTCCTGAAGGATTGGTATCTGCTGGCATTGCGATGGCACGGATTACCAACACACCTTCATCTTGTTGCCGACCGTGTGATCCACGCTGTTGCCCTCGAACCAGCGTGTCTTCCGTATCATCGCTCATTGAACGTGCTCCTGCCGTGAATTGAATAAGCGCAAACTAAGCCTAGCCTTTTTTGGCTCAAACGCCTCAATTTACTTCCGACATACTCAAGCCGAGTGTAAGTACGCGCACTGGAGCCAAAAGAAATGATGGTCTCAGTAGCGGACATATCCCACCAATTTATTCAAAGCGTCGCCGCTTCTGATGCATCTCTAATCTGAACCGTCGGGCGCAAGTTTGTGACCCCCATAACGGTACCCGCTACTCCTGCGTCCTAGCCATCAGCTCATCACACACGGTCTCCATAGATGGCCTAAGTGCATCGAGGGATGGCCGGGCATATCGCTGTCCAGTTATCGACAGAGGTGTATGGTTGAGCAGCCGACCAACCACTTCCTCCAAGACACCTGCTTCCATGGCCACCGTGGCAAAGGTTCGACGATGCATATGCGGATTGTATTTTATACGAGGTGGACCGGTGATGTGACCCTTTTTTGACTTCGGAGACGGGAATACCCACTGGCGGCTGAGCCCACGAACAGGCGCGAGGATCTCATGATGCATCTGCAGGATCGGCAGATCAAAACTGCGGCCGTTCTTTGTCATCGGCAGATGAATGCGATCTTCCTGCACCTGAGACCATTGCAGTGTAAACGCTTCGGACTTCCTTAGACCGGTGAATAGCAAGAGCTCGTAAAATACCCGGTGGATGGGGTTTTCCAATCCGTCGATCGTGCGTCGCCAATCCCGTAGGTCTTCAATTACACGTCCATCCGGTGCTTCCTCAAACCATTCGATTGCCATCGTAGGACATTCCGGAAGGTCATAGGTACGTCTCGCATGGTTATAGATGGCTCTAAAGTTTCGTAGGACGTGATTGGCACCAGATGGCGTCTTTGCCATGTCCTGATGCCGCCGCACAACCATTGCCTTGCTGATCTCATCCAGCGGCAAACGCATCCAATCCTTGAGGTGAAGCTGCAGTTGCTGCCGAATGCTTGTTTTATGAGTTTCCGATCTAAGCTTTGGCCGCGCTAGGG
>NZ_JFKC01000034.1 GCF_002115805.1 Marivita geojedonensis
CCCCCCGGGGTGCGCAGGCTCTCACTTGAACCAGACGGACCTCGGCGGAGTAGGCGCGACGAATAGATTAACTGGGCCGCCTGTAGAGGAATGGACCGGAATATGGCTGACCGCTTGGCAATCTCCCTGATGCCACAGCCGACCTGCATGACCGTCACTAGAGCGGCAACGGCCGTTGCTCTTCGATTGCCTCCATCGCGAAATATGACGTGACGGTTTCCAGTTCGATCCCTTCGATAAGGCGTTTGTAGACGCGGTCATAGCTTGCCATGTCACGGGTCGCGATCTTGAGCAGGTAGTCATATTCACCGCCGATGCGGAAGAAATCGATCACGTCGGGGATAGAGGACACATGATTGCGGAACTGCTTCAGCCAGTCGGCTGAGTGATGGCGGGTTTTGACCATCACAAAAACAATCAGCCCGACGCCAAGCTGTGTCCGGTCCAGCACCACTGTACGATTGCGGATAACACCGCTGGCTTCGAGCGCCTTGAGGCGACGCCAGCAGGCGTTTTGAGACAGCCCGACACGGTCGCTGAGCGCACGCTGGGACTGGGCCGAGTCGCGCTGAAGCTCTTCAAGTATGTGGTAGTCTATCTGATCGAGTTTTATTTTCATTGTTCGATCATATGATCGAATTAGTACGCATTAAAGGCAAATTCAGGTGAAGATTTTTTTAATTGATGTGTCATTCTGAGATGGCCAGTGTTGGAAATTTCGGGGAACCCATGCGCCCGCTAGAGGCATTCAGGCAGTCACTTCAGCGCGATGATATCGTCGGTTGGATACGCTCCGGACTGATAGGTGACGGGATCGAGATCGACGGGCCGTTCGGTCCGAAGACACTGGTTTATGCAGATTATGTGGCCTCCGGCAGAGCGTTGGAACAGGTTGAGGATTTCATCCGCCATAACGTGTTGCCCTACTATGCCAACAGCCACACGCAGGCGTCATATTGCGGTGCATACATCACCCGGCTGCGCGAGGACGCGCGGACAGAGGTTGCGCGACTTGTCGGTGCTGGGCCGGATGCCTCTGTCGTCTTTACGGGGTCCGGATCGACGGCAGCGATCAACCGGATTGTGGGTCTTCTGGATATTCGCGGTGTTCTGGCAAAACACGGGCGGGTCGTCGTTCTCGTCGGTCCCTATGAGCACCATTCAAACCTGTTGCCCTGGCGCGAAAGCGGGGCAGACGTTGTCGAGATTGCAGAAGGCCCGTCGGGCGGGCCGTGCCTGACGGCCCTGAATGACGCGCTGGATCAGGCGCGGGATGCGGACCTCGTGATCGGTGCATTCTCGGCTGCGTCGAACGTAACGGGAATTCTGACCGATGTGGATGCCGTGACCCGCGTGCTTAAGGCGCGGGGCGCGCTTTCGGTCTGGGATTACGGCTGCGGCGCTCCTTACATTGCAATGGACATGAAATCCGGAACATCCGCCGAAAAAGACGCGATTGTCTTTTCACCGCACAAGTTTCCCGGAGGGCCCGGGGCCAGCGGGGTCATGGTTGTGCGCGACAGCATGGTGCGGCGGCACAGCCCGACCTTGCCCGGCGGTGGTACGGTCAGTTTTGTTTCGCCGTGGGGACATTCTTATTCGTGCAAACTCTCTGCCCGGGAAGAAGCAGGAACGCCGAATGTGATCGGTGATATCCGGGTCGCGCTGGCGATGCTCGTCAAGGAAGCGCTGGGGCAGGAATGGCTGGATACGCGCCATGCGGGTTTGCGCCAGCGTGCGCTCTCAGCATGGCGCAAAAACCCCCGCATAGAGCTTCTGGGATGTCCGGACGCGAGCGCGCTGCCGATCCTGTCATTCAGGGTGCGCGACGGGCGCGGTGGGTTTGTGCATCATCAGTTCTTCACCCGGTTGCTCAGCGACGTAACCGGGGTTCAGGCGCGTGGCGGCTGCGCCTGCGCCGGGTCCTACGCGCACCGGCTCCTGAATCTCGGGCCTGACCAGTCCGCAGAGCTGGAGCGTGCAATTGCGGCGGGGAATGAACTTGCCAAGCCGGGATGGGTGCGGCTCAATCTCTCGGCGCTGATGACCGATGAGAAGGTCGACATGGTCATCCAATCTGTAGATCAGCTTGCGTTCGCGGCTCCAGACTATCACTCTTGTTACCATGCGGACCCGGCGACCGCTCGGTTTACGCCGAAAGAAAATCTGCAGGAGAGCCTCGCATCGTGACCAGCCCATTGGCCAACCCCAGTTTTCGGTGGCTTTTCAGCGCGCAGATAAGCTCGCTTGTGGGGGTTGGACTGCTGACAGTCGCGCTGTCGCTGGCCGCCTACCGGATTGGCGGCGTGGACGCGGCCGGACAGGTGCTGGGTTTGCTTCTCGCGCTCAAGATGGTCGCTTATGTCGGACTGGCTCCACTGGCCGAGAGCCTGCTGTCCGGACTTCCGCGGAAGTCGGCGCTGGTTGCACTGGATGTGGGGCGGATGGCGCTGCTGGTGCCAATGGCATTTACTACGGATATCTGGCAGATCGCCGCGCTGTCCTTCCTGTTTTTCTCCTTTTCCGCAGGGTTCACAC
The DNA here is from genome assembly GCF_002115805.1 of Marivita geojedonensis. Classification (GTDB taxonomy): domain Bacteria; phylum Pseudomonadota; class Alphaproteobacteria; order Rhodobacterales; family Rhodobacteraceae; genus Marivita; species Marivita geojedonensis. The sequence continues at coordinate 2,539 of NZ_JFKC01000034.1, forward strand.
CGCTTTACCAGTCGGTCATCCCGGACGTGGTTCAGGACGAGGAGGTGTATACCAAGGCCCTGTCCTGGTCGCGCATCGCATACACACTCGAAGCGGTGCTCAGTCCGGTGATTGCAGGTGCATTGCTCACAATGCTTGAAGGATCAGCGCTGTTTCTGGTGGCCGCTCTGGCGTTTGGTGGCTCTATCGCGGCGATCATGATGGCAGACGTCCCGCAGCGGCCGGAGGTGGAAGGCAAGAAGCCTTTCTGGCAACGGGCGTCCCGTGGGCTGTGGATCTATGTGCACACGCCGCGACTGCGCGGGCTGTTCCTGCTCAACTTCGCGCTTTCTCTGGTGATGGCTTGGGTGCTGGTGAACACGGTGGCATATGCCGGGGCGCGGCTGGGGGATTCCGAACGGTATTACCCGATCCTTATGGCCTTCTATGGTGGCGGGGCAGCGCTGGGCGCGATCCTTGTGCCGCGGTTGGTCAAGAGAATTGGTGAGCGCCGTTCGATGAGTGTCGGGGCGCTGTCTTTTGCTGGCGTGGGTCTGTTTTTCGCCCTCTGGGCTGCACCGGTTTTCTCTCTCCTGGCGGTAATATGGGTCGGGTTTGGCTTGTCCTCTTCGCTGGTCCTGACACCCGGGGGGCTGGTGATCACGCGGTCTGCCAGCAAGGCCGACCGGGCGGCGGTATTTGCTGCGCAGTTCTCGCTCAGCCACGCGGGATGGCTTGTGGCCTATCCTCTGGCGGGGTGGCTGGCGGCGCAGCTCTCGCTCGAAACTGCGATCCTGCTCTTGTCCTTGCTCAGCATGGCTGTCACTTTTGTGGCGATGCGGGTCTGGCCCGCCAACGATCCGTTGCATCGCGCGCACGAACATCCGGATCTTCCTGCCGATCACCCGCATCTGCGGGAAGGCACAGCATCCGGTTCAAGGCATCGGCACGCGCACGCATACCATATTGACGATCTGCATCCGCGATGGTCCGACGGGACCGCATGACACGGACGATAAACACAAGAATACGAGGTCTTTTCAATGCCTTCACATGACCTTCACGGCTTTGACGACATTGGCCTTCCTGCGCTTGAGATGCGTTTGCGCGAGGATCTCGATTGCCTGTTGTATCCGGGCAAGGACTGGGTGCCGCCGCGCGAAAACGTGACGGATATCGTGATCATCGGTGGAGGCATGTGCGGGATGGTGGCGTGGCTGTCTCTGACCACCGGAGGTATGCGGAACGTCCGGGTACTTGACCGGGCCCCCGAGGGACGGGAAGGGCCGTGGCTGACCTATGCCCGGATGGAAACCCTTCGATCCCCGAAAAACCTCACCGGACCGGCCTTCGGCCATGGCGCTCTGACCTTTCAGGCGTGGTATCGTGCGCAGTACGGTGCGGCGGCTTGGGACGAACTGGACAAGATCCCACGACCGATGTGGATGGATTACCTCCGCTGGTACCGTTCAGCGCTGAATATCCCGGTGGAAAACGCTGTTTCGGTCGATCATGTCGAACCTGCGGGTGATCTTCTCCGTTTGCATCTTTCCGGCGCGGAGAATGGAACAATCCTGTGCCGCAAACTCATCTTTGCGACCGGACGGGATGGGACAGGCGGGCCGAACATCCCCGGTTTTGTCAAGGGATTGCCGCGTCATCTTTGGGCACACAGCGCAGACGAGATTGATTTCGCGGCGCTCAAGGACAAGCGTGTTGCCGTCATCGGCGTCGGGGCCTCTGCCGTGGACAATTCTGCCGAGGCGCTGGAGCATGGCGCCGCTGAAGTGCGCCATCTTGTGCGTCGGGCCGAGATGCCGACGATCAACAAGATGATGGGTATCGGGAGTTTCGGGTTTACCGCTGGCTATGCGGCGCTGCCAGATGAATGGCGGTGGCGCTTCATGCAGTATTCCTTCGCCACTCAGACGCCGCCACCGCATGGGTCGACGCTAAGGGTCAGCCGCCATCACAATGCCTATTTCCATTTTGGCAAAGAAACGGTGCGGATCGAACAGCGCGGGGACGGGGCAGAGATTCATTTTGCCGATGGATCGTCCTACTACGCCGATTTCGTCATTCTGGGCACCGGCTTCATCATCGACCCGATGGCCCGGACGGAGTTCGGCGATACGGCGGGAAACATTCTGCTGTGGCAGGATGTCTATGCGCCGCCGGAAGGCGAAGAAAATGCGGACCTTGGGCGCTTCCCATACCTGAACACCGATTTCACCTTCCGCGAGAAAGAGCGCGGCACAGCGCCCTGGCTGGGACATGTCTATTGCTTCAACTACGGGGCGTCGGCGAGCCTTGGAAAGGTGAGTGGCGACATACCGGGTATCAGCGAAGGCGCGGCGTGGCTTGCGCGAGAGGTGGCTGCAAAGCTCTACGCCGAGGATGTCGAGACCCATTGGCGGGGGATGCAGGACTACGACACGCCCGAACTTGTCGGTGATGAATGGGAACCTACCGAGTTAACGGAAGATGCACGCAGGGGGGCGGTTGCATGAACGTGTTCGACACAACGACAGCAACAGCCGCCGGTTTGGGGCAAGTCGGGTCAGTGGCCGACGCTGTAAGGGCGCGCGCCAACATCTTTGAGATGACACAGGCCGCAGAAGACGCGGTTCTGAGACCGAATGAAACCGGTGCGCTGCCGCATGATCTGCGCGCAGCGTTGGCAGCGCGAATGGCGCGGCAGGCTGGGGAGACGCGTTTGGCGGAACATCATCTGGCAGGCGCCGGCGCACTGACCAATCTTGCTGATCCGCAGCAGGATGGAGGCAAGATGCATGCCGGATTGATTTCGTTCGTGGACAAGGTCGCGACGCAGACACGGGACATCGCCGCGCGCGATATCGTCGATCTGCAGGGCGCAGGAATGAGCGATCCCGACATCGTCCGGCTGTGCGAACTGGTGGCTTTTGTGGCCTATCAGATCAGGGTCGTGGCCGGGGTGCGTCTGATGCAGGGGGCGGTCGCATGAGCCGGGTCGTCCACAAGTTCACCCGCCGTGTCCCTGAATGGCAACCGCGCGTGACGCCGGTCAAATTGGACGAGGCGACACCCGAACAGCTCGATGCGCTCAAAGTGACGCCGTCGAACACCAAAGTGTCCGCCTATGTGCTGACGCTGGCTCATGATGTGGAAAGCCTCGCCGTGCGGTCGCCGCTTTTCAATGCGATCATGTATGACGAAGGCGGCATGTCCCGTGCGGAACGGGAACTCGGCGCTTTGGCGGCATCCATGGTCAACCGCTGTATATATTGCGCCGCAGTCCACGCGGATCGTCACGCAAAACTCGAAAACGACACCAAGGTCACGGATGAATTGTTCGCCAAAGGTGCAGAGGCTGAGCTTGCACCTCGGGATGCTGCAATATTCGGCTTTGCCCGCAAACTGTCAGAAGCGCCGCCCAATGCCGGTCCGGACGACGTGGCAGACCTGCGGGATGCCGGGTTGGATGATGCCGAGATCCTTGATCTGATCCTTTCATCAGCGCTTTTTGGCTGGGCCAATCGGTTGATGCATGTGCTGGGTGATCCGGTGAGACCGGAGGATGGCGCATGAGTGGCACTGTACGTGTCGGCATTGCCGGTGCAGGCTCCATTGCGCTTGGATCGGCTGCGCTGCTGGCTGATCTGGGCCATGATCCAATGGTTTGGTCCCCGTCCGGTGCGGGGACCGAGGATTTGCATCACGGAGTGACGGCCGAGGGTGCGCTTGAGCTGCGGTTCACACCACGCATTGCAGCAACTGCTGAAGACCTCGTCCGGGAAAACGACGTGGTGATGATTGCCTTGCCGGCCTATGGGCACAAGTCCGTCATGGATGCAATTGCGCCTCATGTACGCGACGGGCAGCATGTGATCGTCTCCTCGCATGCATCGATGGGCGCGCTTTATCTGATGCGTCTGCTTGAAGCGCGGGGCGTGTCTGCACCGATCACCGCCTGGGGTACCACTGTTGTTACCGGCAGGCGCCAGGACGGGTCGGTGGTGCGCGTCAACACTGTCCGCAGCCGGGTCGATCTTTGCACGGTTCCCGATACGCGGTCGGACTGTGCGCTGGCGATCTGTCAGCGTTTGTTCGGGGACAGGTTTCAACCGCGCGCCGGCTTGCTTGCGATTTCCTTGTCCAACCTCAACCCGCAGAACCATCTTGGCATAGCGCTGGGCAACATCACGCGCATGGAACGCGGGGAAGTCTGGAGCCAGGGCCAGAATGTGACCCCGAAGGTGGGACGGCTGCTTGAGAAGCTTGACCTGGAACGTCTTGCCATCGCCGAAGCGCTTGGCCTGTCGGTGAAGACGATCTTTGAGCATTTCCATCTGAGCTTTCACGTGCCGGTATCGACAATTTCCGAGATGAACCAACAGATGCACGCCCAGGGCAATGGCGGGACGGGACCGGCAACCGCAGACAGCCGCTACGTGACGGAAGACGTCCCATATGGTCTGCAATTGACCGCCGTCCTCGGGCGGCTCGTCGATCGCCCGGCGATTTTGCACGAAGCCGGGATTGCGATATTCTCGGCCATGTACGACCGGGATTTCGCCAATGAAAACGAATTGCTGTCGGCGCTTTCACTGGAACGCTACAGCCTGACCGATTTGCAGGAGGCCGCCCGTACCGGCCTGTTGCGCTAGACACCTGAGCCGGGGTCGTGAACACTGAGTGGTACGGAAAAACAAAAAAATTATGCAACAAGGAGATGATAAAGTGAAAAAGTTGACGTTGAACCGCCGCCGTTTCATCGGCACCACCGCAATGGCCGGTGCCGCTCTGGCAAGCCCCGCCTATCTACGCCGTGCAGCCGCGCAGGGCAGTGGAGAGGTCAATATCTGGACCTATAACGACTTCGTGCCGGAAAGCTTCAAGGAGCAGTTCGAAGCTGAAACAGGCATCAAGGTGAACATCCGTCTTGTCGATGACCAGGGCAAACAGTTCAACCTGCTGGCCGCCGAGCAGCCGAATCCTACGGTCGATATCATGACTGTTGCCGGACACAGGTTCCTGCAGTTCATCGACAGTGAGTTGCTTGCCCCTCTGGATACAGATCGGCTGAGCAACTGGGGCAACATCAATCCGACGTTCTCGGAAAGCGACTGGGCGACGATCAATGGGGAAAAGTGGGGCGCGCCGATCCTGTCGGGGATGGAGGTTCTGGCCTACAACACCGAATTGGTCTCTCAGGAAGAGGCGATGACTTGGGATACGCTGTTCTCGGAGAAATATTCGGGCCAGACCGCGTATATCATCCAGGACATGATGTCGATCGTGATGCTGATGATGGGCTATGACGGCAACATGGTTGCATACATGGACGACCCGGCAAAGGCGGCGGCCATTGTTGAAGAGGCCAAGCAGTTCCTGATCGAAAAGAAACCGCTTGTCCGCAAATACTACGACAGCGGTGCCGAAGTTCAGCAGATGTTCGTGAACCAGGATATCGCGCTGGGTCACAGCTGGAACGGTCCGGCAGCGGCGCTGATCAATGACGGTTTCCCGCTGGGAATGACGATCCCGAACGAAGGCTCTTATGGCTTTGTCTATACCTACAATGTCGCCAACAACGCGCCGAACGTGGACAACGCCTATACCTTCCTCGACGCAATCCTTGCCTCGCCGGAAATCGGTGCGGCGATGACCAAGGCATCCGGCTTCATCTCGACATACAAGGATGCGTCCAACTACCTGACCGACCTCGAAAAGAAATCGACGTCGTTCCCGGAAGAGCAACTGGCCAACCTCCAGTTCTTCCGCGCCGAGGCGAACGAGATGAAATACGGACTGGTCGATCCGGCGGTGGAAGCGGTCAAGGCCGCCTGATCCAACCGATCTCATCAAATGATGTGGTCCGCCCGCAGAAGCGGGCGGATCCGACCGCGATGCTTCGGCAGCAAAGGGTACATCAATATGACCTATGACGCATCCGTGCGCAAAGACAGTGACGGCCTTTCGCGTGCCACTGGCGACCGACCCTTCTGGGGCAGGCTGGCCGGCTGGGGGCCATACCGCGCCTTTGCAGCGTTGGTGACCGCGTCGCCGCGCCGACAGTTCGTCATTCTTGCGACGTTTCCGATCCTTTGGCTTCTGACTCAGCATCTGGGCCCGATGCTGCAGATGCTGCGCGTGTCGCTGGTGGATGCCTATCCGGTCGCACAGGACGCACCGCAGGCGTTCACATTCGACAATTACCTGAGGTTCTTCGGTGACCGCATTTTCTGGATGCCGTTTTTTCGCACACTGACCTTTGCTGCGGTTTTTACCTTTTGCACGCTGATCATCACTTATCCGGTGGCCTATTTTCTTGCCCGGCATGTCAGCCGCAGAAACCAGATGTTGATGCTCCTGCTTCTGCTCATTCCCTTCTGGGTTGGCGAGATCGTGCGCACCTACGCAATCATGATCCTGCTGGGCAATACGGGCGCGGTGAACCTCGTGCTCAAGTGGTTCGGGTTCATCGACCGTCCCATCCCGTTCATGTATACGAGCTTTTCGATGGGGATCGGCATCGTCTACCTGACCGCGCTCTATATGCTGTTGCCGCTGTATTCTGCGCTGGAGAAGCTGCCCAAAAGTTACAATGAAGCCGCAGCTGATCTTGGCGCCGGGGCGTGGACCCGCTTTCGAAGGGTGACGCTTCCTCTGACCCTCGAAGGGATTTCCTCGGGCTGTACGCTTGTCTTCCTGATCTCGACCGGGTTTTACGCCACGCCCGTTCTTCTGGGCGGTCCATCGACCACGGTCTTTGCTGAAACGATTGCCGGTTTCTTCCATGTCGCCGGCGACGAGTGGCCCACGGGGGCGGCATTTGCGGTGATCATGTTCGTGGCGGCATTGCTGATCACCGGGGTCTTCCAGCGTCTGATGAAAGCCCTGCGCAAAGGAGATACGGCATGAACCGCGGCAACCGGATTGCGCTGGCCTGCGTCTACTGGGCGTTTGTTCTGTATGTATTCGTCCCGCTGATCCTGATGATCCTCATGGGGTTCAAGGACAGCAAGTTCATTGGCTTCCCGATCCGCTCGTGGACGTTGGACTGGTACACGGGCGTGTTTTCGGATGCGGAGGTGCTTTACACCTTCGGGTACTCGGTCGTGATTGCCGTGCTCTCAACGCTGATCTCGGTCATTGTCGGAACATGGATCGCGGTGCTGCTTGAAGGGCGCAGGTTCTGGGGCAGGGCGGTGACATTCGGATTGATGGTCCTGCCCGCACTGGTGCCCGGGATCATCTCTGCAATTGCGTTCCGCATCTACGCGCGCTGGCTGGGGATCGAGCCGGGCATGGGTGCGATTGTCTGGGCCCACGCGGTCCACAACGTTCCCTTCGTGTCGCTGGTCGTCATGGCGCGGTTGTCGACCTTGCCGAAAAGCCAGATCGAAGCCGCGCGTGACCTTGGAGCGGACCCGCTGATCGCGTTCCTGCGCATCACTCTGCCATACCTCGTTCCCGCCATCCTAGGGGCGAGCGTCTTCTGTCTGTTGCTGAGTTTCGATGATTTCGTGCGATCGTTCTTCCTTGGCGGGTACGAACCGACGCTGCCGGTGCTCATCTTTGCCATGCTGCGGTCGGGCATGTCGCCCGAGATCAACGCCATCGCTACGGTGGCGCTGGTGCTGACTGCTGCCATCGGCATCTGGGCCGAGCGATTTACCCGCCGAACAAACAAGGAGAGCCAAATATGAGCGCGTCGCCACTTGTCCATATCGACGGGATTTCCAAGCGCTTCGGCGATGCTGTCGCTCTTGAGCATCTGTCGCTTGATATCGCACAGGGCGAATTCGTGACCTTCCTCGGCCCGTCTGGCTGCGGGAAGTCGACGACCCTGCGGATCCTCGGTGGCTTTGAACGGCCCGATACCGGGCGCGTCATTCTGGATGGTGAGGATGTCACGATGCAGCCACCGGAAAAGCGCCACGTGAACATGGTGTTTCAGGATTACGCGCTGTTCCCGCACATGACGGTCCGGCAGAACATCTCTTTTGCGCTCGAACTCAAGGGCATGGACAAAACCGGCATCGCACGGCGTTTGGACGAGATCATGTCGTTTCTCGAACTCGATGCGTATGGCGACCGGTATCCGGGGCAATTGTCGGGTGGCCAGAGGCAGCGTGTGGCTCTGGCCCGTGCGCTGGCCCCTGATCCGGCGTTGTTGTTACTGGATGAGCCTCTTGGGGCGCTTGATGCCAAACTGCGCGGGCAGGTTCAGCGCGAACTGAAATCCATTCAGCGTCAGACACACAAGACCTTCTTTTTCGTCACCCATGATCAGGAGGAAGCGCTCACCATGTCGGATCGGATTGTGGTGATGAACCACGGTCGTGTGGAACAGGATGGCACCCCGGAAGAGCTGTATTTCCATCCGGCCAGCAGGTTTGTTGCCGAATTCATCGGGGAAACCAACCTGCTGTCGGGCAAAATGCGCGGGGTCGAGGGGGAGGCCGTTGTCATGGAGTGGTTTGGCCAGACGCTGAGGGGGCATGCCCCATCCGGCGTTCCGGCGGAAGGGGCGCCGATCACCGCGTCGGTGCGTCTCGAAAAGCTGGGGTTCCATTCCAGCCGGCCTGACTTGCCGAACGCGGTTCAGGGACGGGTGATCAACCGGACATTCCTGGGCAGCCGGATGGCGGTCGATCTTCTGGTCGAACAGACTGACGGCGCCAAGCTGCGCGCTTTTGTCGATGCAGAAACAGGGCAGGCGATCGGCGACGATCTGGTGTGGGCCGCGTGGGACAGCGACAGCATGGCCGTGCTGCGCGACTAGGTGCGCAGGATCGGGATTCAGTCAGCAGTGATTGCTGTCACCGGAACGCCATCGGCCACGGCTTCGCCCGGGTGGACAATGATCTGATCGCCTTCAGCGAGGCCGGACAGGATCTGTACCGTCCGGTCATTCCGAGCCCCGGCCTCAACCGTTTTCTCAGTGGCCGTTCCGTCCTTGATCGTGAAAAGCGCCCAGTCTGAGCCGACGCGGAACAATGCTCCGAGCGGGACCTGCAAGGCATCATCGGTTTCCCACATCACAACGGACAGCCGCACGGAATAGCCGTTGCCCAGACCGGCGCGATCTTCTGGTGGCGACACGATGTCGAACACGGCTTCTACACGCTGTTCCTCAATGCCAAGGGCTGAGACATCGGTGCGGGCCGAGGGATCGATGCGGCGCAGGCGGGCTTCCAGCGGGTCAGGGCCTCCCCAGCGGTCCACGATGGCGCGTGCCGCATCAGGGATCTGAACGGCATCGCGGGACAGCGGTTCAGCAACGATTTCGAGATCAGTCGGATCACCGATAGACAGAAGCGTTTCGCCTGCTGACACGGGCCGCTCGCTGATGCGTTCCACAGACAGAACGGCACCGTTGGTTGGCGCCGTGAGTGTGATACAGCAATCGCTGTTCCCGTCCGACGTCACGTCCGGCATGATCAGCGCCGCTTCAGTGCGCTCGAGCGTGCTTTCCGCCATCGCCCGTGCAGACTGTGCCGCGTCGCGGGCAGACTTGCGGACGTTCAGAATTTGCGCTGCGTCCTCCAAACGCACCAGAGATGCCACGCCGCGTTCGACAAGTTCCTGCGCGCGGTCAAATTGGCTTTGCGCATAAGCCAGTTCTTCTTCGGCCTGCGACAGTCGGCTGTCCGCCACCGCAAGCGCGGCCTGCGCTTCGTGAACCGCCGCTTCTGCCTGCTGGCGACTTCTTGCGTCCAGAAGGCTTGGGGCGATGGGTTCAACCACGGCCACCACCGTTTCCCCGGCAATCACCGGGTCACCCACCCGGACAGGAGAGCGCTTTGCCGTTCCTGCGATAGGGGCAGCGACTTCAAAGATTTCCCGGATGCGCGTGGTGCCGTCCACCTCAAGCGTGACCTGCATCGGGCCTCGGCTGGCCTGTGCGATCTCGACCAGCACTGGCACGGGCCGAAGTGCTGTCCAAAGCAGGCCGCCGACAATCGCGGCTGCGAGGCAAAGGATCAGAACGAGGCGTGTTCGTCTGTGCATGTCTTACTCCCGTGTTTTCAGGACGGCGATGAGATCGGCCCGATCCAGTCTTCTGCGGACCAGAAGCGCGGCGGCGGTGACGGCGGTGAGGGTCACGAGGCTTGCGCTGGCGAAGTTCTGAGCTGTGAGCACAAGCGGTATCCGGTACAGGTCACTGTCGAACCCCGCCATCATGGCCCAGGCGATCCAGCCCCCGATCAGCCAGCCAAGGGGCTGTGCGATCAGCGCGAGTACGGCGGTTTCGCCCAGCAGAATTGTCGAAACCTCGGCCCGCGTGAAGCCGAGGATTCGCAGGCTCGCCAGTTCACGCGCACGTTCGGACAGCTGGATACGCGCGCCGTTATACGCCACACCAACGGTGATCAGAGCAGAGATGGTCAGAAACAACACCGTGTTGATGCGGACGTTTTCACTGATCGTATCCTGAAAGCTCTTGCGTACGTCCGTAAGCATCACGGTGGTTGCCAGCGCAGGCATGGACTTGAGGGCTGCTTCAAGCTCTGACAGCTCGTTCGGGTCGATCCAGAGGTTGAGCGATGTCACGCGCGGAGCCTCGCCCAGAAGGGCTGCCAGTGCATCAAGCCGCATATAGGCTCCGATGCCGATATATTGCTGTGTGACTGCGGCCACTGGCAGTACCATCTCGCCTTCGCGCAGTCCGGACAGGGTGACACGCACCATATCGCCCGGCCGCACACCCAGATAGGCTGCCAGTTTGGCCGACAGCAACACACCCTGTTCCGGTAGGGGGACCGGGTTTTCCTCAACATCCAGCGTGCGGGCCAGATCGCCGCCCAGCGGTCGGGCCGAAATCGCGAGCTTCTTCTCGCGTGGGCCAACGGACAGGGTGACCGGCAGATCGAATTGGGGCTCAACTGCAAGCACGCCAGGAAGGTGACGTGCATCGGCAACCGCCGAAAGCGGTTGTTCATGGGCCAGGATGAGCGTCGCGTGTTGCCGGTTTGATTTGAAGAACGAGGTGTCAATGACCGCGTCCAGCGAATCCAGCATGAAATTCGAGGCGACAAGGATTGCCACGCCAAGAGAAAGGCCAAGAGACGTAAAAGCTGCGCGCAGGGGCCAGCGCACAATCCCCCGGAGGACCATCATCGCGGTCTGTGGCAGTCCCAGCCATCCCGAAACCGCATCCAGAAATCCACGGCGGAAGGCAGGTGGAGCAGGGGGCGACATGGCGACGGCCGGTGCAAGCGCGGCAGCCGACCATGCGGCGCGCAGGGCGCCGATGGCGGCCGAGGCCAACCCGATCAACCCGGCGATGGCAAACACGTCGATGGCATGGGGCTGCACCAGCCACGGGAAGTCAAAAAAACGGGCGTAAAGCTGCGACATCCCCGACGACAGCCAAGCGCCAGATGCCCATCCAAGGCACACGCCGAGTGCCGCGACCAGTGTTGCCAGCATGAGGTAGTGCATCGCAATTTCGCTGTCGCGGTAGCCCAGTGCCTTCAGCAGGCCGATTTCCGATCGTTCAAGCGTCACGATCCGACCCAGCACCATGTTCACCAGAAACGCGGTGACGCCGAACAGGATCGGAGGCAGCACCGCAGACATACTGCGCAGTTGGTCCAGTTCGGCCTGCATGAACGCATGGCTCATCTGCAACTCGCGAACATGCGCCCCGACGCCTCCCCAAGGCTCAAGCAGGCTGTCGATCCGGTCAATCACGGCCTGTTGGTTGGCATCGCGGCGAAGCTTCAGCGAAAGATCATTGAACGCACCGGACATACCGAAAACGCCTGCCGCTGCGGTTTCCGGCATCCACATAATGGCGTATCCGGCGTCATCCGGCATGAGCCCGCCCGGCGGCAAGGTGTAGATGAATTCGGGACTGCGCACCGTTCCGGTGATGGTGAGGATCAGCCGTTTTCCATCCGCGATTGCCGCGAAGCGATCGCCTGGACGATACCCGTTGGCGGACGCAAACCTGTCGGTCACAACGACTTCGTCGCCGGCGGTCTCTGAAGGGAAACGCCCGGACACCAGAAGCGGCACATTCAAGGCCGGACCGGTGTCGGGCAGCGAGATGACCCGGCCGGAGGCCGGAGCTGCCCGACCCGGAAGGTCGAGGACAACGGATCCGACGACCCGCGCTTCGGCAGTCTGTACGCCATCGATGGCTTCCACATCGCGAAGCAGCGAGGCCGGTGCGCGACGTGCGCTGGCGAACACATGGGCAAAGTGCTGGCGGTTGTAATAGTCTTCAAGCGTTACCTCGAGCGCACGAACCATGCCCAGCCCGGTCATGAAAATAGCTACACCGCAGGCCAGTACCAACGAAATGGCAAGCGCCTGCGCTTTGAGCCGCCACAGATCGCGCAGCAGTTTTCGGTCAAGCGCGTGCAGCATCACCACGTGACCTCATGCGCACGGATACGGGTCTTGTTTTCCTCTATCTCGACGACACGCCCATCCTGAAACCGGATCACCCGATGCGCCATCTTCCGAATCCCGGCATTGTGCGTGATGACCAGCGTGGTTGTACCGAAACGGGTATTCACGTCCTCAAGCGCAGCAAGGACAGCGGTGCCGGTCTTGCTGTCCAGCGCGCCTGTCGGTTCGTCGCAGAGCAGCACGCCGGGTCGTTTGGCAATGGCGCGGGCGATGGCAACACGCTGCTGTTCGCCACCTGACATCTGCGCCGGGAAGTGATCCTGCCTCTCCTGCAGTCCAACAAGCGCGAGGGCTTCCTCGGGGCGCATGGGATCGGGGGCAACATCGGTGACCAACGCCACATTTTCACGCGCTGTCAGGCTGGCCACCAGATTGTAGAACTGGAACACAAATCCGACATTGTCCCGCCGGTAGCGCGTCAGTTGCCGGTCGCTCATGGAGGTCAGCTCCTGATCACGGAACCAGGCCTCACCCGAGGTGGCGTGATCCAACCCGCCAATGATGTTGAGCAGCGTGGATTTTCCGCTTCCCGATGGGCCAAGCAGCACCACCAATTCGCCTTCAGGAAGATCGAGATCGACACCATCGAGCGCGCGCACCTCTGCCGTTCCCCGACCTCCATAAATCTTGGTAATGCCCCGCGTGCGGAACGCCGGGATCTCCTGTGTTGCGCGTGTCGATGACATGCCGTGCCTGAGCCTGTTGCGTTAGGACACTTTCGCAGATCGCGGCCAAGATGCTTTGACCCGTGTCAAACGGCCCTGAGTAAGTTGCGTCCGCCTGCCGTGAGCGCACCGGGATGTCTGGAGGAGGCGGCTGGTTTACTGACAGCCCCCGGCAGCCCATTGGCGCAGGTTCCGCTTCAGAGCGCCATTGAATGGATGGGGTTTCTCAAGGTTCTTCTGGCCGCTGAGCGTCAGGTAGACATTTGACTGCTCACACAGCCGTTCCTTGTTCCATTCATGACAGCTTGCGCATGTCGCGTTTTTCCAAAGTTCCTCGGGCAGGCCTTCAATAGGCGGGAAAAGGGGCGAAAGGCCGGTGATGTTCGACAGCGCGACACCGTCCAGAACAGTGCCGGGAAGGGCAAGCGGTGTATCGTATTCGATGACCGTTGGTACTGTCGAGCGTTCCTGTTCGGTCACCAGCGCAAGTTCGGTTTCCGCCTCTGGTTCCGGTTCCACGGCGGGTACACCCTCGCCGATTGGATCGACATTGGTCTTCGCTTCCAGCGCGGCAACCTCGCCACGCGCAAATTCCGAATATGTGCCATTCGGGAAGGCGTCGAGAAAGGCGCGATAGCCGTCTAGCGTCGGGTTGGCCTGCAGAGCCTCGAACATCGCCTGTTCATCCTCTGCCGGACCAGCGGGTTCGGGACGCTGCACGGCAGCGGTGTCGTTCGTCAATTCGGCTTCTATGGCCGCCGCAAGCAGGGCGCGCGCTTCTTCGGCGAATTCGCTATCAGGATAGCCGCGCAGGAAGAGCATGATCTGCACAGGGTCTTTCGTCGCTTGGACGGATTCCCAAAGCTGGCGTGCGGCGAGCGCTTCCGGGTCTGCCTGCGGTGCATCTACAAAGGTGAAATTGCTGGTCAGCGAGGATGTGTCCCACGGCGTCTGCATGCCGCGGGTTTCATCCAGAACGGCTACCCTGACCTGTTTGAACATCTGTTCCACCGGGACACCCGGCTTGATCATCTCACGGGCCAGTGCAGTGGTGAACGGGCTGTTCTGACCGGTCCCGTCAAGAGCAACGGCACCAGGTGAGGTTGCGTAGGCGAGAAAAGTACCTGTCGGGGCCTTCATCTCGGCCAGACCGGGCGCATCGAATTCGGCCATATCCGCAAAGGGGTTGTTGCGGCATGCATCGAGGATGACAAAATTCGTCCGGTTCCGCGCAGAGGCCATCTGCCTCAGCACCGACTGTGCTTCTACACCTTCGAGGTCCAGGTCCGCTGCATCGCTCAGCGACACATCGACGGGCAGAAGATAGTTGTTGCCAAAGCTCTGAACGCCGTGACCCGCATAATAGAACAGGCCCGTGGTCTCTAGCCCTCCATCGCGCAGCTTTCTGCCGAAATCGGATAGAGCGCGTTTCATCTCGATCTGAGAGGCGTCGATCAGCAGGGTGACGTCAAAATCGATCTGTTGGAGGGTCGAAGCGATCAGCTCAGCGTCTCGGGACGGATTGTCGAGAGGCGAAACTGTTGTGTAACTTGAGTTTCCGATCACAAGGGCGACGCGGTCCTGCGCAGATGCTGATGTGGCCATCGCGGCACAAAGCAGCACTGTCAGAATGGATTGAAGTCTTGGAATGATGCTCAGTTTTGAGAGCCAGTCGGTCAAAGCTTCCTCCTGCGGTCACCGGAAGATGATATCAAACACATGGAATAAACGCATTTTAAATTCACGTTTTTATCCTGTGTCCTATGCAAGTATGCAAGTTTTCTGTTAACTTTATCGTAGGTTCTTTTGTAATCTCTTCACGTCCGGACGCAATTCATCTGCGAGGTTATTATGAAAATCGCTCTTCTTCGTGTTTTCTATGTTGTGGCCCTTGTGCTTGCGTTGCCGATTGGCATGGCCGCTGCGCAAAGTGCCGATCCCTTTGAGTATGGCTGGAATTTGGATGGTGACGCGTCCGAATTGAGGTTTTTGTCCGTCAAGAAACAAAAAGTCGCTGAAACAAGCTCTTTTGCGACACTGTCCGGCCTGATCACCGAAGACGGTCAGGCGCAGGTGCGTGTCCTTCTGGATTCGGTCGACACGAAGGTGGACCTGCGCAATGTGCGGATGCGGTTCCTGTTTTTTGAAACCTTCCGTTACCCAGAAGCGGTTATCACCACGCAGCTGTCGCCGGATCTGCTGACCGACCTACATCTGACGCGCCGCAAAGAAATTGAACTTCCCTATACCTTCACATTGCGGGGTGTGACGCTTGAACGGACGACGGACGTGGCCGTGACATTGATCGACAATGACCGTGTTGTCGTGTCGTCGATCACTCCGATTGCCTTCACTCTTGAGGAACTCGATCTGGAAGAAGGCCGGATGAAGCTTCAGGAAGCCGCAAATGTGGATATCACGCCCATCGGGGTTGTGAGCTTCAACTTCGTCTTCGATCGTGCGCAGCCGGGTACGCCTCCGGATCTGCCGGAAGCCACGCTGACGCCCGCCGCTGTCGCTCTTGAGGAAAAGGGCGTGATGACTGAAGAAGCCTGCCTTGGCCGCTTCGAGATTCTGTCCAAGACCGGCAATATCTTCTTTGCATCGGGCAGCACCCGTTTGGATGACAAGAGTATCCCGTTGCTGGAAAACCTCTACGACATCGTGGACCGGTGCCCGTCGTTCCGGTTGGAAATCGCCGGTCACACGGATTCCGTCGGCAGCGATGCACAGAACCAGACCATCAGCGAGCGCCGCGCGGCCTCGGTCGCCAGCTGGTTGCAGGACAAGGGTATTCCGAGTGATCGGCTCGTGGCGGTGGGCTATGGCGAGTCGCGCCCGATTGTGGACAATGACACCCCCGCGAACCGTGCTCGCAACCGGCGCATCGAGTTTACCGCGTTGACGGAATAACCCGGACGCGCATGCGAAACGCAAAAAGGGGCACCACAACTGGTGCCCCGTTTTTTGTTTACGCTGAGCCGATGCTTGCTCAGGCGGCAGAGAACGGATCGTCCAGTACGCCAACCACCGGCATCAGGAATTCGCCGGTGTTGGCGTTGAGTGCCGCGGAATAGTACCCGTCAATTGCTGCGACGGCTGCGTTTACGCTGGATGCGGAGCCGTCGAACAGCGCCATCGCAGCCGCCGCATTATCGACATCCGACATGCCTTTGTGCACGGCGAAATAGGCTCCGATATCGGTCTTGTTCGACAGGTATGCACGGTCGGCCAGTTGCTGGTCGACGAAGGCCTGCCCTTCTTCAGGCTTGAGTTCGGACTTGGCGCCTTTGAGAACATCCAGAATGAACACGTCACGTGTAACCGCACCGCTTTCCAGCGCGTTTACCCAGAAATTGAACCCGCTCGCGTCAGGCGTTCGGCCAAGGACGTTGTTGTAAACGGCTTCGGCAAAATCCTCGGTGGATGTGCCCTCGGGATAGGTGGCCTGCGTTTCCGGCTGCCCGACAAACAGCGTGGCCATCTGTTCAAGAGACGTGCCTTTGGCGTAGGCAGTGCCCCAGAAGTTCAGTCCAACGGCGTCCGGTGCACGGTTGAAATACGCGATATAGAGTTCGATGAAGCTTTCGAAGTCCGGAGCGGACAGCCGTGTCGGCCCTCCAAAGATCTGAAGGTTGAATGGGCCATCGCTGTAGTTCGTTTCGAAGTTCAGGAACTCGACATTGATCAGGGTGTCTTCCCCGTTCCCGTTGCCCCGACGGTCTTCGATAATCGTTGAGTTCGCGCTGAGGGTCAGCGTGTAAGAGCTTTGCAAGCCGCTGAATTCCGCAGTGTCGGTGCCCCCGCCACCATTGATCAGATCATTGCCCAGGCCGCCCTCCAGCACATCGTTGCCGCCTTCGCCGACCAGGGTGTCATTCCCCTGTTCTCCAAGGAGCGTGTCGTTGTCCGCACCACCGTTGATCAGTTCGGAAAGCGCGCCTCCGCGGACGAAATCATCGCTGGAACCGGCAAAGATACGGCTGGCGTTCTCGCCACCACCGCTTGGGTTCACCCGCGCGACCGTTCCGGGAAGAGTGTCGATGATGATTACGTTCGGATCATCCATCGAGTAGTTCGGCCACTGGCCCACCACATCGGCCACATCGACCGGTTTTTGCGAATAATCCACACTGAAGAGCAGGGTGCCATCGACAGAATAGACCTCCATAGAGGTCACGCTGCCGGACAGTTGGTTGACCGTCGTGGCATCGTTCTTGTCGAATGTGCCGCGCAGCTCGACAGTCATATTCTCACCGGTGACGCCTTCGATGAAATAGGCGCTGGTGCCGTTGGCGATCACCAACTCGCTGTTTCCGTCCGTAAGCGCGAAACTCGCTGGAGTTTCAGACAGAACGTTCGGGCGTATGTAGATGTAGGCTGCTCCGTTCGGAATCTCGTCACTGTCCGGCAACTCCGACAGAAGCCGTTTCGAAGCCGTGCTTTGACCCGCGAGCAGCGCCGGTCCTTCGTCTGCGTTCTCGGATGCGCCGCGTGCAAGGGCACCCGGACTTAGTCGGAAGGGGTCAGCTTCACCGTAGTCAACCGTGTAACCGAGGTCCTGCATTGCCCCGACTGTCAGAGCGCTGAGAGGGTTGTCGGCGATGTTGATGGGCCGAGGTGAAGACCCCGCCCCGCGGAATTCGATCCGTGGAGTCATCAACTCGGAGTCGAGGATAGCCTCGCTCCAGTATTGTTCTGCCAGTGCGCCGTCCGCGCCATCTTCCAGGACGTTCACTCCGTTCAGATCGTCCGAAAGCTCTGCCATCTCGCGCAGGGCATTGGATCCGGTGTAGGTCGCCACGCCCTCGATGTCGCGCACCAGACCGAACTCCTCCCAGAGCGATCCGAAGCCCAGTGCCCGACCGATCGTGTTTGCCGCCAACTCGTCGAGGTTGAGGCGCACCCGCTCGGCCTCTTCGGTGTTGACAACGATCCGCGAGTGCGTGGGAAGAAGTGCGCCGTTGGGAATGCCCGCCGGCCGTTGGTCAAGAATGCTGGATATCGCGATGATCGTTTGTTCGACACCATCGAAAAACAGATCGATGTCTTCGAAGGTTATATCGATCAGAATCTCGTCGACATAGCCGAAGTCCTCGACGAAGGCATAGGGCAGGTCGCCTGTGAGAACCTGTTCCCACTTCGCGACGGCATCTTCGAACGCATCGACGTAGATGTCCGGGTAATCGTCCGAGCTGAAGCGGAGCGTGATATCGAAGCCGGTGTCGTCCAATGCACCGAGATCCGTCAGTTCGAGCCGGTATTGGCCCGTGCCGGTGCCGAACGCCCCTGCGGAAAGATAGTAGGTTCCTGCCTGTTCGGTCACGAACTGGATGGAACTGCTTGTTCCGGTTCCGCCGTCGTCGTTCGACGTGTTGTTGATCAGCATTCCGCCGGAATCGTAGACGCCGTTGAACACCGGATCTGCCAGGGCGCTGGCCCCGTTGGGCGTCAGGTCGATCCGATACACGCGACCTGCCGCAAGATTGGCCTCGAACCAGTCCGCATCGCTGGCGAAGTCGATCCGCCCCGTGGACGAGCCACCGACTGAAATGGACCCGTCTGTGCTGACGTCGGAGGCGTAATCGTCGCGCAGGCCCAGATTGTCGACCGCGACAGTGTAGGTGCCGAGCGCATCGCCAAAGCCGGTCACTTCGATGAAGTAGTCTCCGGACGCACCGGGTGTGAAATAGGACAGCCCGTCCCGTCCCGTGCCGCCATCGTCAAAAGCCTGAGAAAAGGTCACCGGTGCGCCACCTGCGGTGAAGATGCCGACTATGTCCGGGTCGACAAGCGTGCCGTTACCGGAGTCGCGACCCAACACGTTGATCGCGTAGGTTGTTCCGGACTGAAGCGAAACGCGGAAACCGTCGATATCGCCGGGCGTTTCAATCTCTCCCGTCGCGCGGCCGCCGACGGAAACCGTGCCAAATCCAGCGGCCACTCCCGGGAGGTAGTCGTCGATATAGTCTGCGAAATTCACCGTCAGTGTGTAATCGCCGATATTCAGGTCGCGCGCTCCGGCAACCTCGATCTGGTAAATGCCATCCGTCGCCACCGTGAGGCCGCTGACGAGCGCGTTCGTGTCTACACCGCCATTGTTATCGGCACTGTTCGGAACCAGCGCACCGTTGCTTGAAAACACGCCGATGATCTCGGGATTGGGGTTCGATCAACCACCTGTCGCGGTGCCTTCAAGCGAAATGTCGTATATGACGCCAGCCTGAAGCGAGATGTCGAAGCGGTCGCGATCGCCATTTCGCTCAATGATGCCAGTCACCGGCACATCCACGAGCGCGCTTCCGAAATCAATTGCAAAGTCACCGGGCAGATAATCGTCGGCCGCACCAAGAGACAGGACGGACAGCTCGTACCCGCCGACGCCGAACGGTGTATTGCTGCCGAC
Source organism: Marivita geojedonensis (assembly GCF_002115805.1). Taxonomy (GTDB): domain Bacteria; phylum Pseudomonadota; class Alphaproteobacteria; order Rhodobacterales; family Rhodobacteraceae; genus Marivita; species Marivita geojedonensis. The sequence goes on from NZ_JFKC01000034.1 coordinate 22,003, forward strand.
TTCGATCTCATAGAACCCGGTCGTGTCGACGGTGAACTGTTCAATCAGCGCGTTCCGACCCGAGCCGCTGTCATTGTCGGAGGACCCGGGCTGCAGAACGTTCGTGCTGTCGTAGACGCCGAATATCCGCGGGTCGGCGAGCGTTCCGCTGTCCGTGGTCGCCGAAATCATGCTGATCGAGTAGAGCTGTCCGGACTCCAGCGAGACAACGAAACGGTCCCGGTCTTCCGCACGTTCCACATTGCCGATTTCGGGCGTCCCGATGTCGATGCTGCCGAATTCCAGGGCGGTGTCGCCGGGAAGATAATCGTCCCGCGCCGCGCCGAACAGGATGGTCTGCTCGCTCGTTGTCATCGCGCCGCGGTCATCGACGACGTCAAACCGCAGAACAACGGTCTGTCCCGGAGGCGCGCCTGCACTGGTGATCGAAATGTCGCCATTGGCGAGCAATTCTCCGACGATGTTGGGGGTATCGAAAGAGAAGGGCACAGCGGAGAACATCTCGCCGCTGCCGTCTGCGAAGTTGGTCAGGACGTTCCCGATGATTTCGGGTTCTGTGAACGTGTAGCCTTCGATTCTGTCCGGCACGCCGTATGGGGCAGAGTTGATCGTAAAGCTTCGGGTGAAGTCGATCTGTGTTTGCTCGATGAAACCTCTGACCGTGCCGCCAAGCAGGTTTGTTTCAAGTGAGCCATCGAAATCGGGGATGATCCAATCAACCGTGCCGACAACCCGAATGGAGACAGATTCATCATCTTCCACAAGATTATCCATCAGCGCCGCGAAGTTCAGCGATTGTGTCTGGCCGAACTGGTACGAAACCGTGAAGTCTTCGCCCTGGATGGCATTCGGCGAGGTGATGAACACGGTGATCGTGCGGTCAGCGATCAGTTCGTCCGGTGAACCGGTTCCGGGGAAGGGCAGCGAGATGCCGAGAGGAAGCTCGGTCGGGATTGACAGTGTGATGTCGTCGCCTTCGTTCAGAACTTCCGGAAGGCTGAGGTCAAACTATTCGAGCGTGTAGGTCCCGCCAAGGCTGCCGCCGGTTCCAACCGAAAAGTAATGTGTTCCGGTATAGCCGGCCGTATAGGTGACAAGACTGTTCAGATCCGTGCCGCTGTCATCATCCGATGTTCCGGGGATGAACAGTCCCTGTTCGTCATAAATTCCAAACAGATACGGATCCGCCAGCGTTCCGTCGCCGGTAGGGGATCCCCTGAGCTGGATTTCATACTCGTGCCCGGCGATAAGCGTAACGGCGAACCAGTCTTCGTCAAAATAGCTGGATAGACCGCCCAGTGCCGGCACACCTGCGGTGGCTGTCCCCAGAGTATTTACGGAGGCGTCATAGTCGGGAAATTCTTCCATGGGTCGATCCAATCATCAGGCAAAGCTGAGGCTGCCAAACGCCTAAAATATGAGGGGCGAGATATCGGCGGACTCGGAAAACCAAGAAAGATATTCGACGCTATTCAAAAATTGGTCTGCCGTGGCTGTGCAGACACCAGATATTCCCGACCCAAGCCCTTTGATGAGGAGCGCAATCGCTTTACGAGTCAAGCTTGCGCTTGTGCGACACAGCTTGGCGATTGGGTGTCCGCCCTTCGAATGATCAGATTATTGTGCGCTGTGCGACGGATGTGATGCCATGCCAGGTTCTGAATTCGCAAAGAAGTGAGTGAAATCCTACCTCGCTCGGCGTATGCTGATCGCAATCCGAATAGCCAGCGAAAGTCCCGATCCCATGAGCCTTGTCGCCCGTCTGTTTCTTCTTCCCGCCGTTCTTGTCCTGAGTGCAGCTTCGCTGGTCGCGGCCAGCCCGGAACGGGTGGCGCTGGTGATTGGAATGGGTGCGTACGAGACGATTTCGCCGCTCGCGAATACACGCAATGACGCACAGGATATCGCCGAAACCCTCGAAGAAATCGGGTTCGATGTGACGCTTGGTATTGATCTGTCGCTTACCGAGTTGCGCTCAGTGATGAAGGATTTTTCCTTCAGGTCTGAGACTGCGGATCTGGCTCTGATCTATTTTGCCGGCCACGGGATCGAAGTTCAGGGCGAGAATTTTCTTATTCCCGTCGATGCGCGCCCCGCTTCCAATATCGATGTGCAGCGGCAATCGGTGTCACTTAAGGACATGCTTGAGGTGGTGGAGCGCGCGCGGGTAATGCGGATCGTCATATTGGACAGCTGCCGCGACAATCCGCTTGGAGGCAGTATCGATACGGCGGCAGTCAGCCAGAGCACTGGTCAGGCCACCGATCAGGCCACGCGTGGGGTTGGTGGGCTGGCTCCGGCCAATCCGGATCGCGGAACGCTGGTCGCATTCGCCGCTAAGGACGGGCAGGTTGCCCTTGATGGGACACGGGGAAACAGCCCCTATGCTCGGGCCTTGATGGAGAAGATGGCCAAGCCGGGTCTCGAAATCAGCCTGATGTTCCGACAGGTGCGCGACGCGGTTCTTGAGGAAACGCAAAACCTGCAGGAACCCTATACCTATGGGTCGCTCACCGGTAAGCCTTTCTACCTTTCGGGTGCGCCGCAAGGTGAGCCGGATATTTCTGCTGCGGAACCATCGACATCTTGGTCGAAACTTCGCCCTGATCAGGAATCGCAACTCCTCGCCCTGGCAAATCTGGGTGACACCCGATCCATGCTGGGGCTTGCCTATATCCGGCTAAATCCCGAAGACAGCCGCTTCGACCCTGTTCAGGCCGTGAGCTTTCTGGAGCGTGCCGTTGAGCGAGGATCGCCGGAAGCGCAGATGGAACTTGCCAAACTGTACGAGCAGGGCATCGGGGTCGAGGTCGACGAAAAGCGGGCACTTGAGCTTTATGAGGCCGCTGCGGACCAGGGGTTTGCCGATGCGATCAACGATCTTGGCTTCCTGCATTATCAGGGCGGTCTCGGATTGAGGCCCAACCCGGACAAGGCGCTGGAACTCTTCGAACGGGCGGCGGATCTGCGTCACCCGGAAGCGCAGTTCAACTACGCCGCGCTGATCGATGACGGCTTGATCCCTGACAAGGGGCCGAAAGAGGCTGCCGCCTATCTGTACGCGGCATTGCGCAGCGGAAGCCAGGACGTGCTGAACCTGCTCCTCGAACGTCCAACGATGTTCGCAGAGGAAACCCGTCGCGAGTTACAGCTGCAATTGCAGGCGTTCAATTTCTACAGCGGGTCCATCGACGGTGATATCGGACCCGGAACCAAGAGGGGGATCCGGGCGGCCTATGGCCTCGAATAACCCTCAGCTCGACCGTAGCAGCACTTTGTTCGAACCGACCGCAGCGGCAATCCGCTGGTAATGGATCGCGCGGGCCGCGTCAGAGCTTGCAGACCGCAGGAGGATCGTCTCGGCTTCCTCAACGATGCTGGCGGCCTGCCGGTTGAGCTGTGGCACCCGTGGTTGCTGCACCGCGCGCATCGGCGGTGTGGGAACCGACTGCCCGGTTTCGGTTCTGATCCGGGCTGACAAAGCGGGCTTCTGACGATCGAGATTGCTCCGAACGAGATTATCGAGCTTGCGCGCGGTATCCAGCAGGACTTCGCGGGCTTCGGCATAATCTCCGCGCGCTGGTATCCGCTCGGCGAGTGCCCGGTAATTCACTGCGAAACACGCAATACGGTATTCGTCACCCATGAACTCACAGATTTGCTGTATCTGGTTCAGTTGGTTCACGATCTGCGCGGTCTGCGCGTCTGAAACCGGGACCGCCGGACCGCTGACAATCTGACGGCGGTTGTCATCACCCGGAGAGCCCGCATTCGATCCACCGCCAATCTCATCCCCGCCCACCTGGGCAATGCGCGGATAGATCAACGAAACGGTGCCAGGATCCGTGATCGCGGGCAAAGTGCTGTTCACCGCATTCGGGGTTGATGCGAAGGCGGGAGTTATGCCGATCGCGACAAGGACGGGAAGGCTGACGAGGCGGGTTGCGATTGTTTTTGAACTCATTTTCGTGATGCCTTCCGGTTATGGGTCAAAGAATGATGCTAAAAGGTACATGCCGTCACCTTAGGGTCAGGA
>NZ_JFKC01000035.1 GCF_002115805.1 Marivita geojedonensis
GTTTTCTTCCCTGTTCTGCCGAATTATTTCCCTGTTCCTCGCAATAAATTCCCTGTTCGTTGAAGAGCAGGGAATTGCTCAATAACACGTTGTAATCGCTCTGGAAAAATCGGAAAAATACCCAAGTAACGGGCCAAATCGACGAAAAACTGCAAATATTCCCTGTAAATTCCCTGTTAGCAGGGAATTTCGACCAGAGACCGGTTCGCTCTGGACTGCATCCACCACCACTTCTCCCTTCTAAAAACGCCAGATGACCAAGGCAATAGACCGGCTGCCAAGCGTTTGACTTGGAAAGAGTTTTCCTATCCTATCGCGCGCATGACACAGACAGACGCGCTCTGCACGCAAGCTCGCCAGCTCTATGATGCAGCGGTTTCCGCAGCCGACCCGGCAAAGGCCGTGCGCCGGGGCCTGGCGCAGTCACCTCCGCCCGACCCGGAAAAGGGCGGGCGCACAATTCTGATCGCCATTGGCAAAGCCGCCCCCGCGATGCTCGCCGAAGCGCTCTCCGCGATGCCCGACGCAGATGTTGCACTGGCTGTCACCCACCATGAGAACACGGCAACGCTCAAAGGCGCGGAACTGCTACATGCCGGACATCCCGTCCCTGACGAAGCCGGCGCCCGCGCTGCCCAACGGGTGATCGAGATCCTGTCGGAAACCACCGACAAAGACCGGGTCATCGCGCTGATTTCCGGCGGAGGATCAGCTCTGCTGCCAGCGCCGCCCCCCGGTGTAAGCCTGACGGACAAGGCGCGCCTCAACGACCTGCTGTTGTCGGCCGGGCTGGACATCGTCCAGATGAACCTTGTCCGCCAGCAGGTGAGCCAGCTCAAGGGCGGCGGCTTCCTGCGCCATGCAGCGCCGGCGCGGGTCCATGCGTACCTGCTGTCGGATGTGATTGGTGACGATCTTCGCGCCATCGCGTCCGGCCCGACGGTCAGCCCCATCGGAACTGCGGCGGACGCCATCACAACCTTGAAAGACGCCGGGATCTGGGACACCACGCCAGCGTCGATCCGGACCCATCTCGAACAGGCCGCCCAGCAGCCTCGACCCGAGGTGCCCGACGCCACCAACACCCTTGTGGGTTCGAACCGGCTGTCGATCGATGCCATGGCGGACGAGGCAAGGCGCATCGGTCTCACGCCGCGCATCGTCAGCGATGCACTGACCGGTGACGTGACAGACGCGGCGCAATTGGTTCTGTCCGAAATGGCCGTTCAACCGGAACCGACGGCCCTGCTCTTCGGCGGCGAAACCACCGTACGACTGACCGGGTCCGGTCGCGGCGGACGCAACCAGGAACTGGCCCTGCGTGTCGCGGTCGGCGCGCCCGACCTGGACACCAGCTGGGTGTTTTTATCAGGCGGCACCGATGGCCGGGACGGCCCGACCGACGCGGCTGGCGGCGTCGTCGATGCAGGCACCCTGCCCCGGATTCGAGCCGCCGGACAGGACGTAGCGGCCCTGCTGGCCAACAATGACAGCTATGCAGCACTGGCCGCTGGGGGAGACCTTCTTCGAACCGAAGCCACAGGAACCAACGTGGCCGATGTTCAGGTGTTGCTGATCGCGCCCTGACGCCCGTCGAACCGCTTCAGGGTGATGCCCGCCTCGGCCAGCGCGCTGCGCACGGTCCGGGCGATCTGAACCGCCGTTGCCCCATCCCCATGCAGACAGATCGTATCGACGGCCGCCGGGATGTGTTTGCCGCTTTCCGTGATGATGGCATCCGCCCTGACCATCTCGACCATGCGCGCTCCCGCCACGTCAGCATCGTGAATCACCGCACCCGGCAGGCTCCGGTCCACCAGCGTCGCGTCGTCGTTGTACGCCCGGTCTGCAAAGATCTCGCCGGCCCAGCGGCAGCCCAGCATCTCGACCGCGTCCTGCTGCTGCGTCGCGGCCAGCACCATGATGATGATGTCCGGATCTACCGACAGCGCGCCTTCGTAACAGGCCATGGCCATCGCTGAATCCTCCGACGCCATGTTGGCCAACGCTCCGTGCAGCTTCAGATGTCGGACTTCGCCACCCACCGACCGCGCCATCGCCTGCGCCGCGCCCAGCTGGTACCGCACGAGGTTCCGCAGGCTGTCATGGCTCAGATGCATCCGCCGCCGCCCAAAGCCCTGAAGGTCGGGAAAGCCCGGATGCGCTCCGATCCCGACATTATTGGCAACGGCCAGACCCATCGTCTGCGCCATCACATCCCAGTCGCCTGCATGGAAGCCACAGGCCACATTCGCCGAAGTGATGACCTCAAGCAGCGCCGCATCCGAGCCCATCGGCCAAGGCCCGAAGCTTTCGCCCATATCCGCGTTCAGATCGACATGCATGGTCTCATCCCTCCGATTCCGCTGCGTCGCCCGCCGTGGCTCCGCTGATCAGTTGATAACTCAGCAGATCCCGGATCTGCGACGGATCCCGCACAAGCGGCATGCAGAGCTTGGGCACCTGAGCAATGTAATCCGTCATGCGTTGCTGCGCCTTCAACGCTTCTTCGCGCGGAACGAACTCGAACCTCAGTTGCCCGCCCGCCCCCGTCTGCACCGCGCGCGGCAGATCGGCGGGAATGACCGTGCCGATCCGTGGATACCCTCCGGTTGTCTGGCTTTCGTTGAGCAGCAGATAGGGTGTACCGTCCCCGGTGATCTGAATATCGCCCGGCAAAATCGATTCAGACAGGATGTTCAGGCCCTCGCTGGCCGAAAAGCCATCTCCCTCCGAATTGAGCCGCATCCCCATGCGGTTGGCGCGGGCATCACGGGTAAACACCGTCTGCGCGAACCGCGTCCGCGTGGCCGCGTCGAACAGCCCTGTCTGGAAGCTTTCGACCAACCGCAGCACGCCACCGTCAAAGCGGCTGTCCTGCGGCAGAAAGAGTCCGACCTCATCACGCGCGTCGGGACCGACAGGCAGCGCTTCGCCCGCCTGCACCACGGCGCCGATCCCGGCGGCAAGATGGGCAGACCGCGCTCCCAGGAGCAAAGGCGTATCGAGGCCGCCCCCGACGTGCAGATACCCGTAGCTGCCACCGGTCGCGCCTCCGATTTCGAGCCGCATACCCGCCCCCATCCGGTGCGAGGCATTCCAAACCAGAGGTGCGCCGTCCAGCGTCACACGCATGGGTGCGCCGGTCAGGGCAATGCGCATCGGCTCTGTGGCCTCGAACACGCCGCCGGAACCGGGCAGCTCCAGCGCCGCACATTCCGGCGACTGCCGCAACAGCGCCGCCCCTTCGACCAGCGCCAGGCGGTCCGCCGCCCCACCGCGAGAGACACCAAAGGCCATATACCCCGCGCGCCCGCCGTCCTGCACCGTCGCGCCCGGCGCAATGCGATGAACCTTCAGCGCCCGCATCACCGGATATCCTCGATCTCGGCCCCGCCATTCGGGTCGTCGGCGTATCGCGCCAGCACATCTCGGGAGACCGGCACAAACTGCACTTCATCCCCCGGACGCAGGAAAAACGGCGTGTCGCTGTCGGGTCGGAACAGGCTGAGCGCGGTCTGTCCCACATGCCGCCATCCCGTTGGATTGGATACGGAAAACAGCACAAGCTGCCGGATCGCGACCACCAGCGCGCCCTCGGGCACCGCCTTTGTCAGCGCAGTCTGGCGCGGGATGTTCCAAGCTTCCGGCAACAGTCCAAGATAGGGTTGGCCCGGCGCAAAACCGATGGTCTGCACGCGCACCCGCGCCGTGGAAAGCTGCTCTTCCGCCGCCTCGACACTGAGACCCGCAGCCTCTGCCGCCTCGGCCAGTTGAGGGGCAAGCTCGGTTCCGTAAACCGTCGGTACGCGGATGAACCGCCGTCCGTCAGGCATCGCAGCGTCATACCAGTCGCGCTCGGACAGAAGCGTCGACAGTCGCTGCACCAGAACGCCTAGCTCCAGGTGCAGGGGATCGAACCGCAGGAAAACAGAAACAAGCGAGGGCGCACATTCCTCGACCCCTTCAATTCCGGACCGCCCCACAGCGGCAGCAAAGGCCAGAGCCGCCCGGTTTGCCGGTTCAGACAGCGCTGCGCCAAAGCTGACCAGAACGCCATCAAGACCCGCCGCGCGGATCACTGGCTCGAATTTCGGGGTGTGCGCTCCATCCATGGCACAACGCCTATCACGCGTGCCGGATGAGGCAAGACGCTAGTGCAGTTTATCCGATCCGGACGCGGCCTGCTCTGCCGCCTCGATCGCGTCTTCAATGTCTTCGGGGTCTTCGGACGGCACTGCATAATTGCCGTTCAGCCAGCGCGCCAAATCCACATCGGCACAGCGCTTTGAGCAGAACGGACGGACCTCTTGGTTGGTTTCCTTGCCGCAGATGGGGCAGCTCATGTCAGCACCTCGCTTAAGGACAGTCGGTCACGCTTGCGTTGTAACTCGATATGCCCCAGCGGAGTCCACCCCACGAACACGGTCTCCACGCTGTCCCGCTTCAAGGCACTGCGCAGCGCGCTTTCGATCTGGCGGCGGTCTTTTTTGGCAGTGGGCGCCGGATCAATGACAATCTGCCCGCCCAGTCCCCGCAACCGCAACTGGCGCGGCAAATCTTTGACCGCCGCCAGATTGGCCTTGAGCCCCGCCGCAGGGCTGGTGTCTCCCCCGGTGTTCACGTCGACTGCCACCAAAGCGCGCGTCGGCTCGATCGCCATCGACGCATGTCCGCCCAAAGGCACATCGCGGGCCTGCAACCCATCAAGCACGTCCAGAACACCATGCCGCTCGAAACTGCCATCGGCGCTGTCGATCTCGGCCTTGTCCGTCCATTCGCGCCACGCCAGCAGATGCGGCCCGTCACCTTCGACCAGCACCTCCGCATCGCCTTGAGCATCGGCCATCACCTTGGCCGCCAGATCGGCCATCGCTGCGATATCGTCAGCAATCTCGTCCGCATCCGCCCCTTCGCAGGAAGACCGCAGGATCAGCCCAAAACCGTCCGCGTCCATGATCTCATGCGCAATCTCCAACAGGCTTTCGCGCATGTCGTCATCCTTGATCCGGCGCGACACGTTGATCCCGGGAGCATCCGGCGTGACAATGGCATAGCGGCTCTTGAAAAGAACTTTGGCCGTAACCGGGATCGCCTTGCCCGGCTCGGCATAGCCGGTGACCTGCACCAGCAGCGTCTGACCGGGGGCCAATCCCTTGACCTGCCGCACAAAAGCCGAACCGTCAGGGGTGCGCAGGAACATTCCGCCCTGCCCCTTCATCGGGCGTTCGACGATGGCGCGGTAAATCGTGCCTGGCGCAGGCTGGTCGGTTTCGAAAAACAGATCCTCGACCTGTCCATCCAGCATCAGCGCCGCCGCCTCGCGCTCACCGACGTGATCCAGCGCAATCAACCGACCCTTCATTCCGACACCCCGTAAAGCGGATAGCCCGCCGCAACGAGCAGGTTCGCCGTCTCGGCCAAAGGCAGGCCGACCACGGCACTGAAACTGCCGCTGATCCACGGCACAAATGCGCCTGCAGGGCCTTGGATGGCATAGCCCCCTGCCTTGCCGCGCCAGTCCTCGCTGGCCAGGTAGGCGTTCACCTCGGCATCGCTCAGGCGCTTCATCTTGACCTGCGTGACAACATCGCGTTCCCAGAGCTGACCGCCCCGGCGTACGGCCACGGCCGTCACAACCCGGTGCCGCCGCCCCGAAAGCGCAAACAGGAATTCCGCCGCCTCAGCCGCATCCGCAGGCTTGCCCAGGATGCGCCGCCCAAGAGCGACCGTCGTATCGGCCGACAGCACGATCTCATCGTCACCGGCCGGAATCGCCAAAGCCTTTTCACGCGCCAGACGTACGCAGTACGGGCGCGGCAATTCACCGGGTCGTGGGTCTTCGTCGATGTCGGGTGGGCGGATATCGTCCGCCTCCACCCCGATCTGAGCCAAAAGCTCCCGCCGCCGGGGGCTGCCGGAGCCGAGGATCAGCTTCATGAAACGCTTACTTGAAGCGGTAGTTGATCCGACCCTTGGTCAGATCGTAGGGCGTCATTTCGACTTGCACCTTGTCGCCAGCCAGAACACGGATGCGGTTCTTACGCATCTTGCCTGCCGTGTGCGCGATGATCTCATGGCCGTTTTCCAGCTCGACCCGAAACGTCGCGTTAGGCAGGAGTTCCTTCACGACACCGGGAAATTCGAGCGTATCTTCCTTGGCCATGGTTTCTCCTTCGTAGACTGCCCCGCCCAGAATGCGAGGCGCGCTACTAGATGGGGCCAAACGCCCAATTTATCAAGGGCTATTCAGCCGAGTTTCCGCGTTGCGGCAATCACATCGCGTCCCGTCTGATCGTCCCAGTGCCGCCGGTTGAGCACCACACCATCCGCCCGCACAAGGGCAATCCGGTCCAAATCGACCTCGGCATAAGTCCAGCCGGGTTGGTTCAACACGCCCTCTGCGATCACGCCAGTGGCCGGAAATCCGGTGTCAGGCGGTCCGAAAATGCCCCCCATGCCGGTGTTGGCATCAACCGCTTCCGACCAATCGCAGATGCCCACGGTTGAAGACATGATTGTAACACACTGATTTTCCAACGCCCGCGCCATCGACCCGATCCGCACCCGCGAATACCCCGTGAGAGCCTCGGTGCAGCTTGGCACAAGGATCAGATCCGCCTCGGCCATCGCGCGGCCCAGCAGGGGAAACTCGCTGTCATAGCAGATCAGGATGCCGATTTTGCCCAGAGCGGTGTCAAAAAGTTGCAGCGGTCCACCCGCGACGACGCCCCATTCCTCACGCTCAAACCTTGTCATGATCTGTTTGTCCTGATGAACCGAATCGCCGTTCGGGGCAAAGAATCGGGCGCGGTTCACGGGACGGTCCCCCAACTCGGGGTCGAACACCGGGGCCGAGGCCGCAAGGATGTGGACCCCGAACTCCCGCGCCAGCTTTGCGTGCAGCGCATCCGCCTCGGGTATCCGGTCCGACACAGCCTTGAGCGACGCTTCCAGGTCCAGCGCCACATCACGCCCGGCAAGCGTCGCCAACTCCATCGCGCCGTATTCCGGGAACACCAGAAGGTCGGCACCAGCACCCGCCGCCTCGCTCACCCATTGCGTGAGCTTTCCCTCATAAGCCGCCCAGGATTCGAGAAAATCCATGGGATATGCTACCGCCGCAACTTTCATCTCTCCCCCTCCGTCAACACCCGCGTCCAGACCTGCAACGGCTTCCGCGTCGCCTCGGACTGGTCGATGTCTTTCCACGAAAACCACGCCACGGCGCCGTCCAACGGCGCATAGCCCCGCTTGCGCCAGAACCCGTCCAAAGGCCGATACCCCTCGGGACGCAAGGGATGATCGGCAGGCCGCACCACCCCGCAAAACGCCGACACCGTGGCCCCCAGGGCGCGCCCATGCGCCTCACGCAGATCAAAGAGTCGATGCCCCACCCCGCGCCCACGATACTCCGGCAAGAGCACCGACTCGGCACAGTAGAAAATGTCGTTCAGCGCCAACCCGCTTCCGTCAAAGGCCGCCGCAAAATCATCCGCGTGATCCGCCATCGGCGTGCCGGTCGCCGCCCCAACAAGCCGCGTTCCGTCGAACGCGCCCACCAGAATCGCCGCATCTGAGCTGCGATAGGTCTCCAGATACCCGCGCTCATACTCCAGATCGCCGTCATAGAGATACGGCCAGTCCCGGAACACCCGGATGCGCAGCCCTGCCACATCGTCCAGAGCCGCGTCCAGCGCCTCTCCGGTCAATGCCTCGATCCGCATCACGAGACCTGTTTGATCCAGTCGCTGAGATTGTAATAGGTCACGACACGGCTGATCTTGCCGTCCGTCAGCGAAAAGAACGACCCCGCAGGCAGGCGATATCCCTGCCCCTTGGCCTCGGGCAGCTCCGCATCACTGGCCAGATAGGTGCCGTTCACCATGTATTCCGCCGCTCCGCGCGCCCCATCCTCGGCCACGAAGATCACCATTTCGGTCAGTGTCTCGTCATAGCAGCGCGCCATGTGGCCACAGAATTCCTCGAACGCCGCGCGCCCGATCCGTACAGTGCCTTCGTTGACATGATGCGCCACGTCTTCGGTCAGACAGTCCAGCATCCCTGCAATGTCCTTGCGGTTGAACGCATCGAAATACCGCTCGAGTGTGGCCCGGCTCACAGCGACCCTCCCCATTTTCGTTTCAACTGATCCACCAGCTGGTCGCGTGTCTGCCGATAGGCGTTCAGCTTCTGCTCGCGCGTTTCCCCCAACCCCGTCGGGTCCATGATCGGCCAGTATTCCACCGTCAGATGGTAGAACCGCGTCAGATCCAGCGCCCGCCGCTGTGACGCCGGCGACAGCGCCACGATCAGGTCGAACCCCGACAGCGCCTCGCCGTTTTCTTCCAGCTCATCGAACGACCGCGACTTGTGTCGGTTCAGCGCAACCCCGATCTCGTTACAGGCGGCAATGGCAAACCCGTCGATCTCGAGATCATTCACCACCCCGACCGATTGCACGTAGGTCTCAAAGCCATAGAGCTTCTTCATGATCCCCTCGGCCATCGGCGACCGAACGGCATTGTGGTCGCAACAGAACAGCACGGATTGGGGCAAGGCTCCCAAAGCTCAGCCCCCGAAATGCAACACGCAGACCAGCGTAAACAGGCGCCGCGCAGTGTCGTCATCCACCGTCACCTTGCCCTCAAGCCGCTCCTGAAGAATGCGCGCCCCTTCGTTGTGGATCCCGCGCCGCGCCATGTCGATGGTCTCGATCTGGCTTGGCGGCAGAGTTTTCACCGCGTCGAAATAGGATTTGCAGATCTGGAAATAGTCCTTCACCACCTGCCGGAAGGGCGACAGCGACAGATGAAACTCTGCCGCCTTGTCATGGCTTTCGGTGGTCACATCGAAGACCAGCCGCTTGTCCCGGATCGACAGCCCCACGTTATACGGCCCCGGAGGCACCGGACGCCCGTCCCGGTCGGGCAGTTCGAACGTGTTATGCTCCATCAGGTCGAACATCGCCACACGGCGTTCCTGTTCGATCTCGGGTGTGGGCGGGGGCAGATTGCCGTCGTCCAGTTCGATATGGGCAATGCGTGTCATGGGCGGTGTTCCTTGATCTGCGCACCTCCCTAACGCGCGTTGATATGGGGCGCAATTGCGCCTTTCGGCTCAATCGCGCGTTTCATCTTGTGTGGGCAGCAGACCATAGCGCGCCGCCACGCGCCAGACATGGCGTGGCACCATGTTCTTGATCCGCGCCGGATGTGCCCGCCTGAGGTGCAGAATGGTCTCGATTGCCTTCATTTCGACCCGCGCGCGGGCAAACTCCAACCCGCGCGGCCCGGTGCGTGGCTGCAACCACGCCACGATGGGCCGCACCCAGTCGGGCATCCGCCGCAGAGGCAGCCCCCCGGCAGCACGCTCGGTGTTCACCATGAAACCCTTGACCGCCGCCTCGCGCTTGCCCTTGTCGGTCAGGTCCCGCCGCACCACCCGGTCGCCCAGCCGGTCCAGCACCGCCGCCCCGCGCGCATTGCGCACGATCAGCCACTGATCCCCGTCGCCGCCCATATAGCCCACGGTAATGTCCGCAAGCCGGTTGGTGTAATCGACGCAGGTCTTGCAGGTCATCGGAAAGAAATCCGCCGGCAGGTCCGACAGCGGCAGCTTGAGAAACGGAACGAAACGCGGCTTACGGCCATCGTCATACCGCAATTCCACCCGGTAATCCGCGCGGAACTCCAGATAGGACACGGTCTCCGGCCTGTCGTCGAGCCGCGCCAGGAAGGCATGAAAATTCTCGGTTGTGGTATTGTCCGAACAGGGCGTGCCGATCACCGTGATCTCGTCGAACCCCAGCTCAGCCTCCAGCGCGCGCAGCGCATAGACCTGGCAGGGGACACCCACAACGGCAATCCGCCGATGCCCCGCGTCCCGCGCCGGTTCCAGCAGCGCCAGCAACGGACCGTATCCCATCCGCATCCCCCGGCATTGGGCCATTTGGTCCGCCTCGGTCACGATCACCGGCAGCGGCTTCCAGCGGTCAAACGGATCGGGAGCCGTCGCCAGCACCGCATCCACCGCACCCGCGCGCAGCAACTCCGCCGCCAGCCCCGTGGTCAGCCCGGTCCACTGCGCGCCCTCTGCCGCAGGCTCCAGCCGCGCGCGATACATGGCCTGCGCCACCCCAAAGAAAGCCTCGTCGCCATCCCCAGCCACTCGTCCATGCACGGACCGCTCAAGGCTCTCGTAATCGGGTTGAATGAACTGGCAGGCCCGGCCGCAACCACGGCCATCGCCCATACGCGACACCCCGCAATCGGTACAAAGTCCAGACCGGGGCGCGCCACCGATTTCAGGCACCGTCAGGCCGATACGACCACCATCCATGTCGGACTCTCCACGCAGCAACATGTCAACTTTAGTTGACAGTCAAGCGAAATGCGAGTCAACACTTCTTCTTTTTCCAAATATGCAAATGCACCGCCGCAACAGGCGCACCGCCCGATTGAGGCGTCACACCAACAACCATCCGAGGACGTCGCCGAAGGCGAAAGGACGAGAGAGCCTGCGCGCGTCAGCGCACCTTCAGGGTCGCAAGGCCAATCAGTGCCAGAATGAGCGAAATGATCCAGAACCGGATCACGATCTGCGGCTCGGCCCAGCCCTTCTTCTCGTAGTGGTGATGGATCGGTGCCATCAGAAACACCCGCTTGCCGGTCCGCTTGAAATAGAGCACCTGGATGATCACCGACAGCGCCTCGACCACGAACAAGCCGCCGACAATTGCCAGAACGATCTCGTGCTTCGTCGCCACCGCAATCGCGCCCAAAGCGCCACCCAGCGCCAAAGACCCCGTGTCGCCCATGAACACCGCAGCAGGCGGCGCGTTGTACCACAGGAAGCCAAGCCCGCCACCGAAGAGACCAGCGGTAAAGATCAGGATTTCCCCGGTCCCCGGCACGTAATGCACGTCGAGATATTCGGTAAAGTCGACCCGGCCGACGGCATAGGCGATCACCCCCAGCGTGCCGGCGGCGATCATCACCGGCATGATGGCGAGCCCATCAAGGCCGTCGGTCAGGTTCACCGCATTGGCCGCGCCGACGATCACGATCACCGCAAACGGCACGAAGAGATAGCCGAGGTTCAGCAGCGTGTCCTTGAACACCGGGAAGGCCAGTTGGTTGGTCAGCTCCTCCGGATGGTATTGCGCAGCCCAGTAGCCTGCGATGGCCGCGATCAGAAAACCCAGCAACAACCGCACCTTACCGGACACACCTGCCGTATTCTGTTTCTTCACCTTGGCATAGTCGTCGGCAAAACCGATCAGCGCGAAGCTCATGGTGACGAACAGCACCATCCACACAAACGGATTGTCCAACCGCGCCCACAAGAGCGTCGATGTCAGCAGCGCACCGACAATCAGGAGCCCGCCCATCGTCGGCGTTCCAGCCTTGGTGAAATGCCCCTCAGGCCCGTCGCTGCGGATCGGCTGACCCTTGCCCTGCCGCTTGCGCAGAACGTTGATCAGCGGCTTACCAAACAGAAAGCCAAAGATCAGCGCCGTCAGAAACGCGCCTCCAGCCCGAAAGGTGATATACCGAAAGAGGTTGAAAAAATCGCCCCCGTCCGACAGCGCGGTTAACCAGTACAACATGTGATCTTTATCCTTCCGCCTCGTCGCGGGCGTTGCCATCGCCCATATTGCGAATGGCGTCAACCACGCGCGCCAGCCCCATGGACAGCGATCCCTTGACCATCACCACGTCCCCGGCATCGAGGTGGCGCGGCAGGTGTACCGCCATCTCGTCCGAGGTCTCGGACCACATGCCGCGCTGATGCTCGGGCAGCGCCTCGTGCAGATGCCGCATCAACGGCCCCACGCAATGCACCTTGGTCAGTGCCTGCGTGGCCTCCAGCCGCGCCAAACCAGCATGCAGTTCCGGACCGGTTGGGCCAAGCTCTTTCATATCGCCCAGCACAGCGACCCGGCGCCCCCTGCTGACCCGACCCACATCGTTCTGCACTGGCGCTGCGGCGAGAACGGCCAAAGCCGCGGCGACCGACGCCGGGTTGGCGTTATAGGCGTCGTCGAACAGCGCCAGCGTGGCCGAGGGATCCGCTGCATCCAATTGGATGGTCACATGCGCCCCGCGTCCCGCGCCCGGATGCCAGCGCCCCATCGCTGCCAGCGACAGCGCGCGGTCGAGGTCCAGCACCTCACAAACGGCCAGAACTGCCGCTCCGTTGATCGCGAAATGCCGCCCCGGCGCGTCGATCTTGTAAAGCATCTCGCCCCCCGAAAACGCCGCCTGCGCCACGCTGCACGCATCCTGCGCCCGAACCGAGGTCACGCGCATGTCGCAACCCTCGGCCTCACCGAAGGACACGCTGATCCCGGCCATCTCCTCCGCCCGCGCCTGCAGGATGCCACTGGTGGGCAGATCGCCGTTCCAGATCGCCACGCCCCCCGGTTCCAGCCCGTCAAAGATCGACGCTTTCTCATGCGCAATCCCGTCGATGCTTTCGAACGCCTCCAGATGCGCAGGGGCCACGATGGTCACCAAGGCCACATGCGGCCGCGCCATCCGGCTCAGGGGTGCGATCTCGCCGGGATGGTTCATGCCGATCTCGATCACTGCAAATTCGGTGTCGCGCGGCATCCGCGCCAGCGTCAGCGGCACCCCCCAATGGTTGTTGTAGCTGGCCTCCGCGGCATGGACGCGGCCATGCGCACCCAGAACGGTGCGCAGCATTTCCTTGGTCGAGGTTTTGCCAACCGACCCGGTGATCGCGACCACCCGCGCCTCCGTCCGCGCCCGACCGGCACGGCCCAACGCTTCAAGCCCCGTTTGCACATCGTCCACGATCAGCAGAGGCGCATCCTCGGCCACGCCCTCGGGCACCCGGCTGACCAAAGCGGCAGCAGCGCCCTTTTCCAACGCCTGCGCCACGAAGTCATGCCCGTCCCGTGCCGCCTTGAGCGCGACAAACAGATCCCCCGGCTGAAGCGTCCGCGTGTCAATCGACACGCCCGTCGCGGCCCAATCCGTCGTCGCGCGACCGCCCGTCGCCTTCGCTGCCTCTGCACCTGTCCAAAGGGTCATGCCAGTTTCCCGTCCAAAGCCGCCACGGCGACGCTCGCCTGTTCCACATCGTCAAACGGATAGACCGTGTCGCCCACGATCTGCCCGGTTTCGTGCCCCTTGCCGCAGATCAGCAGCGCGTCACCCGGACCCACCGCATCGACACCGCGCAGGATCGCCTCGGCCCGGTCGCCCACTTCGACCGCCCCGGGAGCGCCTTCCAGCACCGCCGCGCGAATGAGCGCGGGATCCTCGCTGCGGGGATTGTCGTCGGTCACGATGACCTGATCGGCAAACTCTGCCGCCGCCGCGCCCATCAGGGGCCGTTTGCCGGGGTCGCGGTCGCCACCCGCGCCGATAATCGCCACCAGACGTCCCATGACATGCGGACGGATCGCCTGGCACGCGGTCGCCACGGCGTCCGGGGTATGCGCATAATCCACGTAAACCGCCGCGCCATTGCTGCGCGTCGCGGCCAGTTGCATGCGGCCCCGCACGGTCTCCAGCTCCGGCAGAACCGCAAACACGCGGTCAGGGGCCGCCCCGCTCGCAATCACCAGACCCGCCGCAACCATGACGTTTTCTGCCTGAAACCCACCCACAAGGTTCAACCGGGTCTGAAAGGTCTCACCACCGAACTTGATCCGCACGTCCTGACCCGTCGCATCGAAACGCTGCCCCAGAAGCACCATATCGGCCCCGGCATCGCGCCCGACCGTCATGGTCTCCTGCCCGCGCGCCCGCGCGATGGCCAGCATGTCCACACCGCGCGCGTCATCGATGTTGATCACCGCGATCCCGTCCTCGGGAAGAACACGCGCGAACAGCCCGGCCTTGGCGTCGAAATACGCCTCGAAGCTCTCGTGGTAATCCAGATGGTCCTGCGTGAAATTGGTGAACCCCGCCGCGCGCAGGTTCACGCCATCCAAACGCCGCTGCGCCAACCCATGCGAGGATGCCTCCATCGCCGCATGGTCGATCCCGGCTTCGGCAGCACCGGTCAGCGCGCGATGCAGAGTGATCGGCTCGGGTGTGGTATGCGCCAGCGGAGCCTGCCAGTCGCCCTCGACCCCTGTCGTGCCCAGATTGACAGCCGGATGGCCAAGCAACTGCCAGATGCGACGGACGAAACTTGCCACGCTGGTCTTGCCATTCGTTCCGGTGACGGCAACCACCGTGTCAGGTTGCTTTTCGAACCAGAGCGCAGCGGTAAAGGCCAACGTCTGGCGCGGGTCGGCGGCAATCACCACGGCGGCGGTCGAACCGGCCAGGTCATCTTTCGCGATGTCTGCCCCTTCGGCATCCGTCAGGATGGCCCCCGCGCCCATGCGCAATGCGTACTGAATGAACTCCGCGCCATGCATCCGCGTACCCGGCAGGGCTGCAAACAGGTAGCCCTCTTCCACGTCGCGGCTGTCCACGGCCAGACCCGTGACAAATGCATCGGCGCCGCCGCGCGCCGTCAGACCCAGCTCGGTCAGGCTCTTGGCGTCTGCCCCCATGACGCACCCCCTGTCGTTTTTGCCTCGCCGGGGCCGTTGCCCTCAGTTCGAGGTGTTGATGATGCCCGTCAAATGCCGTGTTTCCACCTCCGGGCGCAAGCCCAGAAGCGGGGCAACGCGACGGATCATTTCGGCAGCCACCGGAACAGCGGTCCAGCCGGCGGTGCGGCGGGGCTTGGTCCCGCTGGTTTCCACCGGCTCGTCCAGCGTCACGATCAGCACGTATTTCGGATTGTCTGTGGGGAAGACCGACGCAAAGGTGTTGATGACCTTGTCCTTGTAATAGCCGCCGCCCCGCGCCTTGGGCTTGTCGGCGGTGCCGGTCTTGCCGCCAACGGAATAGCCCGGAACCTCGCCGAAGCTGGCAGTCCCTTTGGTGACGACTTTGCGAAGCATATCAAGAGATTGCCGCGCGGTCTTCTCGGACATCAACCGCGGTCCAAGCCGTGGACCGTCCTGCTTGAGCAAAGTCGGCTCGACCTTGTATCCGCCATTTGCAATCGCCGCATACCCCGCCGCAAGATGCAGCGGGCTCGACGACAGACCATGCCCGTAAGAGATCGTCACACTCGAAAGATCAGTCCAGCGTGAGGGCAACAGCGGCTTGCCGCCCTGCGCCTCGACAATTTCCAGAGGCGTCGGTTCAAAGAACCCCAGCGCCTTCAGAAACTCCTGCTGCTTCGTCGCCCCAATCGCCAGCGCCAGGCGCCCGGTTCCCCGGTTCGAACTCTTGACGATGATATCCGACACCGACAAAGGCCCGTAATTCTTGCCTGCGAACTCACCAATCTTGAAGCCGCCGACGCTCAGCGGACCCGAGGTGTCGATCACCGTTTCCGGATGCACCAATCCCAGCTCAAGCGCCTGAGCCGACGCGAAAATCTTGAAGGTGGAGCCAAGCTCGTACACCCCCTGCACCGCCCGGTTGAACAGCGGACTGTCGGCCGCTTCGCCTTCGGTCAGCGGACGCGGCCGGTCGTTCGGGTCGAAATCGGGGAGCGACGCGATGGAGATCACCTCGCCCGTATGCACATCCATCAGAACGCTCGCCGCGCCCTTGGCATTCAGCAGCTTCATGCCGCCGAGCAGAACGCGCTCTGCCGCGGCCTGGATCGTCAGGTCCAGCGACAACTCCAGAGGCGCACCCTCGCGCGCCGGATCGCGCAGTTCGGCATCGAAGAACTTCTCGACCCCGGCGGTCCCGATCACCTCGGCGGAATGTACGCCTTCGCGACCGAAACTCGCCCCGCCCAGAATATGCGCAGCCAGCGCGCCATTGGGGTACAGCCGCATTTCGCGCGGGCCGAACAGAAGACCGGGCTCACCGATATCATGCACCTTCTGCTTCTGCTCTGGGCTGAGTTTCTTGCGCACCCACATGAACTTACGCTTCCCTGTGAAATCTTTGCGCAAACGTTCTTCGCTAAGCTCTGGGAAAATCTTGACCAATTCCTGCGCGGTGCGGATCGGATCGATCATTTGCTGCGGATGCGCGTAGAGCGAATAGGTCTCCATATTGGTCGCCATGATGCGACCTTTGCGATCCACAATGTCGGCCCGGCTGGCAATGATCGAGGCGCCTGTTGCCTGCGCCCTGGGCTCTTCCGGCTCTGATGCCGCCAGCGTGCCCATACGCGCACCGATCACCCCAAAGGCACAGAAGAACATCACCGCCATCATCAGCAGCCGCCCCTCAGCCCGCGACCGCGCCTTGTCGCGCATCTGCTCGTGCCGGATGCGCAGGTTCTCGCGTTCGATGGCGTCGGGGTTCTCACCCCTGCGTCGCGCATCAAGGATTCGCGCCAAAGGCCGAAGTGGCGTGCGGATCATGGCTCTTGCGCTCCTGCGCTGGAAATCTCGACGGGTTCGCTGATCGGCAGCTCCGGCGGCTGCGGATAGGAAATCTGGTCAACACGGCCAAACTGCTCAGGCTCCAGCGGCATGAGGCCCAGCCGGTCGAAGTTGATCTCGGCCAGATCGCGGAGCCTATCGGGACGGTTCAGATAGGCCCATTCCGCCCTGAGCACCGCCAGCCGCGCACGGGCATCGCGGATCTCGGCCCGCACGGCCTGCGCATCGCCCAGCGCGGCCTGCGTCTTGTAATTCTCATGATACGCCCAGAACGCCGCCCCGATGACGGTCAGAAACATCAGGACATAAAGCAGGGAACGCATCAGCGATCCTCCTTGAGTTGCGGCAGGGCAATCTGCCCCGCATCGATCTCGCCCGCCGGGGCGTCGGTGCGCCGAGCGACCCGCAGCTTGGCCGACCGCGCACGCGGGTTCGCGGCAAGCTCATCGTCGTCCGGTCCGACGGCCTTGCGGGTCACGATCTCGAACGCGGGCGCCTCGGCCTCGATCTCGGGCGCATAACGGTTCGCCCGCCCGGTCTGGCCCGCCCGCGCCTGCATGAACCGTTTCACCATCCGGTCTTCCACCGAGTGAAAACTCACCACAGCCAGCAGCCCGCCCGGCTTCAGAACCCGCTCCGCAGCCATCAGACCCCGCATCAGGGCCCCGTATTCGTCGTTCACCGCGATCCGAAGCGCCTGAAAGCTGCGCGTTGCCGGGTGCGACTGCCCCGGCTTCGGGCGCGGCAGGCAGGTTTCAATGATTCCCGCCAACTCCAATGTTCGGGTGATCGGGCTGATCTTGCGCGCGGCCACAATCGCCTTGGCGATCCGGCGCGACGCGCGTTCTTCGCCGTAAGTATAAAGAATATCGGCGATATCGAACTCGTCAGCCGTGTTCACGATATCCGCTGCAGACGGGCCATCCTGCCCCATCCGCATATCCAGCGGGCCATCCTTCATGAAGGAAAACCCACGTTCCGCCAGATCCAGCTGCATCGACGACACGCCAAGGTCGAGAACCACGCCATCCACATCCGACGCGATCTGATCCATCTCGGCAAAATTGGCGCGGTGCAATTCGATCCGACCGCCGAACTCGGGCAGCCACGCGGCCGCCATCTCATGCGCCAGCGGATCCCGGTCGATGCCGATGACCTTCTCCGCCCCAGCCTCGATCAATCCGCGCGCGTAACCACCTGCGCCAAAGGTGCCGTCAATCCAGACGCCAGACACCGGTGCGACCGCCCGCAGCAGCGGTGCAAGAAGAACGGGAATGTGCGGATCTTGGGATGTCGGGGCAGCGGCAGCAGACATATCCGATCAGCCCCCCGGCTGCTTGTCCAGGAAGATGAGCGGATCGACATCATCTGGAAGATCGTCCAGCCACTCATCGGTTGCGGCCTGTTCCTCGGCCTCAAATGTCTCGGGCTCCCAGATCTGGAACGTGTCCCCCGCCCCGATGAAAAACGCCTCGGACGTTAGCCCGATCTTCTGGCGCAGCTTCGCAGGCAGCACGAGCCGCCCCGTCTCATCGACGCTGGTTGCATGGGATTGCCCGTTGAACAGGCGCTGCAGCATCTTGCGCTCAACCGAACCACGCGGGAGCGCCTCGATCTTCTCGTCCACCTCTTCGATGGCCTCGATCGTGTAACATTCAAGATATTTCCGGCGCTTGTCGCCGTAGACGATGACCAGTTCGGGGTTCAGACCTTCGGTGTAGTTCGGATCGCCAGCCTCAAGCACACGGCGGAACGAGGCCGGGATGGACACCCTGCCCTTGCCATCCACCTTGTGATGGCTCTCGCCTCTGAACCTCAGCTTCCGGGTCACTGCCCAACTGGTCCTTTCACTGCTCTGATCCCTGGAAACGGAAACGGCGGGTTGATCTGCTGCCACTGATCAACCCGCCGCCCGAGTCCCGTCTCCGGGAAGTCCGACTGCGCGCGCCACCTGGGGGGATGTCTGCTCGCCCGCGCGCCGGATCTCTGTGTTCGATGAAAGCGGGTGCCTGTATGAAACCTGCGTTTTTTTGTTTTTCGGATACCGCGGTGAGGTCTTGGTGCCTCGTCTGCCGTTCCTGCTCTCATCTGATGAACTATGGATGACATGGGAATTCATGGGTCGCAACAGTTTTTTATGGGAATTTGCTACCACATGCTGATTTAAAAACATTCAAAACACAGCATCTAGCGTCAGAATTTCGAGATTTTTGGAAAATAAGCCACAACGCACCCTCAATATACACAACATATAGTCCGCCCCATGGCGCACCATTCTTGCCCATAATTTCCCAGAAGGATAACAAACAAACCAAGAACATCCTCTCGGAGCAACTTTTCTGCACCGGAGAATCCGGCAAAAACACCCATTTCCAGTACGAATCAACGCTTTGATTCGTCCCGCGGCACGTGCGATCCCATCACCGTCCCATCGTTTCCCATGACGCTCCCAAAGCGGCCAGAGCTTGCATTGCGATCTGCCCGGCTGTAGGCCGAATACGTCACGGTCCGGGCAAAACCCGGTGAAAAGGGAACGTGGTGAAAACCCACGACTGCCCCCGCAACTGTAAGCGGCGAGCGTGTTCGGCATATGCCACTGGGATCTCCCGGGAAGGCCCGAACCACGCGCAGACCCGCAAGTCAGGAGACCTGCCGCGACAGATCACCCTACATCCGCGCGGGGCGCGCCGGATGTGACGGATCTCCGGCGTGGTGACAGTCACCGTCTTCGGGCGCGAACCGAAGGCTTGATATGTACGATGCGCGGGAGGCAGAGCGGTGAAGCTCTTTGGTGCGCTGATGGTCCTGACGCTTGCGATGTTCACGGCATCGCTCTTCGTCGGCTATGCAGCGATCCCCGTCTCCGAAGGGCTTGCGGCGCTCCTTGGTCTGGGGGATCCCCTCTTTGTCACCATCATGCAGGACATCCGCCTGCCCCGCGCCCTGCTGGCGGCGATGATCGGCGCATCGCTCGGGCTTGCGGGGGCGGCGATGCAGGGCTTCCTGCGCAATCCTCTGGCCGAACCGGGGCTGATCGGGGTGTCCGGCTCCGCAGCGCTCGGCGCGGTTGTGGCGCTGCAGACCGGGTTTGCCAGCGCGTTCTTCCTTGCCCTGCCGGTAACAGCACTCTGCTTTGCCGCCATCGGCGTCGGCCTCATCCTCGTGCTGGCAGGTCCACGCGGCTCGTCGCTGACCCTGATCCTTGCCGGTATCGCCGTCTCGGCCTTTGCCGCCGCACTGACCTCTCTGGCGCTGAACCTCTCGCCCAATCCCTATGCCGCATCCGAAATCATGTTCTGGATGATGGGCTCCGTCGCCAACCGTGCCCTCAGCCATGTCTGGCTCGCGCTGCCGATCATGGCGCTCGGCTGGGCCGCACTCGCCGGGCTGGGTCGGGGTCTCGACGCGCTGACCCTGGGCGAAGACGCGGCCGAAGCGATGGGCATCTCGCTGTCGCGCCTGCGGCTGCAACTCCTGTTCGGGACCGCCGCCGCCGTGGGTGCCGCAACCGCCGTCGCAGGCGCGGTCGGCTTTGTCGGCCTTGTCGTACCGCACATTCTCCGCCGCTTTGCCGAAGGCCGCCCGTCCACCCTGCTCTGGGCCTCGGCCATCGGCGGCGCGGCAATGGTCCTCGCCGCCGACCTCGCAACGCGCCTTGTCCTGCCCGAGCGCGACCTGAAACTCGGTGTCGTCATGGCGCTGATCGGCGCACCGCTCTTCCTGCACCTGATCTACAAGACACGGAGGGAAATCACATGACCCTCCTGAACGTGCAGAACCTCACCGTGAAACGCGGCGAATGTCCGGTGGTGGACAGAGCGTCCTTCAACATTTCATCCGGGGAATGTGTAGGCCTGATCGGGCCCAATGGCGCAGGCAAGACCTCGCTGCTGCGCGGCGCAATGGGGCTGTTGCCGTTCGAGGGAACAAGCACCCTTGCCGATCTCTCTCCGCGTCACCGTGCCGCCCAAGCCGCATGGCTGCCGCAGACCCGTGAAATCGCATGGCCCATGAGTGTCGAGCGGATCGTCGCCCTTGGCCGACTGCCCTACCTCGCCCGTGGCGCGCGGCTCAGCCCAGCCGATCAAAGCGCGGTTGATGCCGCCCTGACCCGCATGGGCTTGCAAAACTTCCGCACCCGTTTGGCCACTGCACTGTCCGGTGGCGAACAGGCCCGCGTTCTGATCGCTCGCACCCTGGCGCAGGACACACCGCTCCTTATGGCGGACGAACCCATCGCCGGGCTGGATCCGGCCGCCCAGATCGCCACGCTTCAGGTGTTCGAAACCCTCGCGCAAGAAGGCCGCGCCGCGCTGACCTCGCTGCACGACCTGACGCTGGCCGCACGCTATTGCACCCGCCTCATCATGATGCGCGCGGGCAGCATCATCGCCGACGGCCCGCCGCGCGACGTGCTGACCCCCGACAGCCTTGCCGACGTGTTCCGCCTCAAAGCCGATGTGATCGACACACCGCTAGGGCTGGTGGTGCAGCCTTGGGGGGTGATCGCATGAGCGCCCCCAATCGCATTGTCTGCCTGACCGAAGAAACCGTCGAAACGCTCTACCTCTTGGGGCAGGAGGACCGTATCGTCGGCGTCACAGGTTATGCCGTGCGCCCCAAACGGGTGCGTCAGGAAAAACCACGCGTCGGCGCGTTCACCTCTGCGGACATTCCCAAGATCCTCGCCCTCAATCCCGATCTGGTGCTCACCTTCTCCGATCTGCAAGCCGACATCGCTGCCGAGCTGATCCGTGCAGGCGTCGAGGTGATGGCCTTCAACCAGCGCGACGTGGCGGGCATCCTTCGTATGATCCGCACGCTGGGCCGCCTGACCGATTGCGCCGACCAAGCCGAGGCGCTGGCCCAGACCTTTGAGACCCGCATCGCCACCCTGCGCGCCAAGGCTCCTTCGTACCGCCCCCGCGTCTATTTCGAGGAATGGGACGACCCGTTGATCACCGGCATCGGCTGGGTCTCCGACCTGATCGACATCGCGGGCGGCACCGATTGTTTTGCCCATCTTCGCCATAAACAGTCGGCAAAGAACCGCATTGTGACGCCTGAAGACGTGATCCAAGCCGCGCCCGACATCATTGTCGCGTCATGGTGTGGCAAGAAGGTGAGACCGGAAAAGATCGCCGCGCGCCCCGGCTGGAATGTGATCCCAGCCGTCAGGCAGAACCGCATAATCGAAATCAAATCGCCGCTGATCCTGCAACCGGGACCAGCCGCGCTGAGCGACGGGCTTGACGCGCTGATCGCTGCTCTCTGCCCCGAGGACGTGCCCGTATGCTGACCCAGATCACCGACTTCCTGAACATCGGCGGCCCGGCGCTCTGGGTGATTGCCGGGCTGAGCATCATCACGCTGGGCCTGATCCTGTGGAAACTGTGGCGCCTGTCTCTCATGGGCGCATGGCGGCGCGACGCGTCCGAGGCTGCCGTGGCACAATGGCAAAATGGCCAAAATGACAGCGCACTTGCCAGTTTGCGCACTCGCACCGGCCTGCGCGCCCGCGTGGTCAATGCGGCGATGCAGGCCAGCCAAACCCTTGCCCCCGAGGATGCGCGTGACGAGACCACCCGCGTCGCCCGTGGCGCGCTGATGGATGCGGGCAGCGGCCTGCGCGCGCTGGACCTGATCGCCACCATCGCCCCCCTTGTGGGTCTGCTCGGCACCGTTCTCGGCATGATCGACGCGTTTCAGGCACTGCAAGACAGCGGTGCGCGCGCCGACCCGTCCGCCCTCGCCGGCGGCATCTGGGAAGCACTTCTGACCACCGCCGCCGGAATGGCCGTGGCGATCCCCGCCTCGATGGCGCTGAGCTGGTTCGACAGCATCAATGACCGCCTCGCCCATGATTTCGACGATCTGGCCACCCGCGTCCTGACCAAAGGCAAACAGGGCTGACATGCTGAACCTCGCGCATCAGACACGCCGTCGCCGCATCGGGCTCACCCCGATGATCGACGTCGTGTTCCTGCTCTTGGTGTTCTTCATGCTCGCCGCCCGCTTCGGCGTGACCGACGCAATCCCGGTCACGCTATCGGGTGGCTCCGCACAACCTTATGACGGCCCGCCGCGCCTGATCACCGTTCTGCCCGACGCGCTGCGTGTGAATGGCATCGACACCGCCGATCCCGTCGCCAGCCTGACCCCACTCATGGGCACAGAGACCGACATTATCCTCCTACGCGCCCGCGACGGGGCCTCGGTCCAGCACCTTCTGGACGTGATGGGCACCCTGCGCCGTGCGGGCTGGACCAATCTCGTGGTGCTGGAATGAGACGCGCGCCACTCCTTGCCCCGCGCCCACGACGCGCCTCGCGCGAGCCGGTTGTGCCGATGATCAACGTGGTGTTCCTGCTGTTGATCTTCTTCCTGATGACCGCGCAGATCGTGCCCCCGGCCCCGTTCGACCTGACCCTGCCCAGCGCCAGCGGCGACGAAGACGCCGGGCAAACCGCACTCTATATCAGCGCCGATGGCGAGATCGCGTTTGAGACCGCGCGCGGCGATGCGGCTCTGTCTCAAGCGGCGTCCCTGCCTGAAGGCACTCCGCTGCGCCTCTACGCCGACGCAACCCTGCCCGCCGCGACCCTAGCCCAAGTGCTTGCGCAATTGACCGCACTCGGTGCGACGCGGGTCGAAATCGTGACAGAGGGCGGCTGATGCGGATCGTCGAATTCACCGGTTTCATCCTGCTCTCCGGCGCGCTGCACGCGGCGACGCTGGTCGTCGCGCCCCTGCCCGGCGGTGGCAGCAGCGGCGGCGAAGGCGGCGCGTCCGAGGTCACTTTGCAGGCGGCAACCCCGACGCTGGCGGCAATGGCGCGCGACTGGGACCGCCCGCCCGAGGTCAGTGACGCACCCGCCCTTGCGACACCGGACACCACCGCAGCGCCGGACCGCCCGACGCAGGACCAGCCCTTCGCCCCCCACGCCGAAACCACCGCGCTTGCCGCGCCCCATGCCGCTCCGGACAAACCACAGGCCGACACACGCCTGCCC
>NZ_JFKC01000036.1 GCF_002115805.1 Marivita geojedonensis
AAGAGCGTTGCGACACAACAAAGCGCAATCCTGCTTAGGATCGGCGCGATCGTTTGCTTTTCGATTTTGGATGGCTCTGTTGCACAAATCGGGTGATGTGCGAGGTTGCCCCTTCCCCGGACAGACTTATCCCACAGCCTCTCTGAGAGGTATGCCGAGCGCGGTGTAACCCGTCAGGACGGCGATACGGACCTGAAGTTTGGTGACCTGACGATCGAAGTCCCTTGCCGTTAGCCGCTGGCCCAGAAGTTTGACACAATGCACCTTCGTGTAGGCGCGGTTTCTGCGGTGGTAAAAGGACTTTAGGTCAAAGGCTAGCAACAACAGACCTTGCAAAGCCGTTTGAGGTATTACCCTCTACAAAAGGTGCGGTGGCCCCGCAGTCTTCAACGCGCCCCTCCCAAACCGCGGAGACAGCGGAGCCTCGCAGTGTTACGGGAAAACACCGCGAGAATAGGGATAGCCAAAGCTTAACAGGAACACAAACTACTCTCAGAACGCTCAAAATGTAAGCGCATACATAATATTCTTGGAATGCATAGCTGCATTGCAGAAATTGCCGTTGAAAACAGTTATTGCAGCCCTCATTTCTCGGTCATTGCCGATCCATCTCCTCCTCCCTTGGATCGACGCAAAATTCTAGGCGGTGCACTCTCCTCCCTTGTGCGCCGCCTTTTTTTGTAATGATACTATCGAGCTGCATCGAATGCCCCATGCCCGCGTCGCCGAAAATTTCGGTAGTACGCCAGAGTTTCAGTATTTCGAGACACCTGTGGTCGTGCAAAACCGCCTGTCGCAAGATTGATTGTAGTGAACGCGTGATGAGACGGCGAACATGTAAGCGATCGGCCCAATCCGGCCGTTCAAAAGTGCAGCCTTTGCCGCGGTGCCCCTTCACCAGACCAGCCGTTCGTGCACTACGCAGCATTTTATCTGCTTATGGGACAGTCCTGTCTCTTATCTAACGCGCGTAATTGACTCGGGTTCAATCGGGAATTCCAGCGATCGAAAGCTGTTCGAGGTATCCGTCGTCATAGCTAGCCGCAGGTGGAAGACATTCACTAAGGTAGCGTATTGTTAAGTGCGGCAGGCCTTCAAGAAGTCTTCTTGCGGCATCCTGCGCGCGGCTCAGTCGTCCTAGGCGGACGTTGGCAACAGCAACCATGCGCCAAGGCCAAAGCACGCCCGGATGCCTCCTCAAGCCTTCCTCTATCATTGCAAGGCCCTTTGTCGGGTCGTTGGACCAACGATAGTGTGTGGCAGCCCGCCCAAATGTAATTTGGTGAGAGAATGGGGGTCCAGAGGACTTAACCGTTCCGCCTGATCGAAGGCTTTTAGTGCTCCATCTACCTCTCCGACATATTGTCGAAGCCAGCCAAGTCTGATCCACGCCCAAGCATTATTCGGATCAACCTCGAACACACGAGCCAGCCATGTTTCTGCGAGCGCTCGGTCTGGGCTTGTCTGGGCATACGCTCCCGCAATCGCCATGAGCGAAGGCGAATGGTCCGTTACCTTTTCTGCAGCTTTATTGGCGAGAGCTAGACTTCTCTCTCGTTCCCAAATGGGGTCCTTAGACCACATGTACGTGTTTTGCTGCGCATGTACCCATGCTCTTAAAGCTAAAGCGGGCACACAGTCTCCATCGATTTCAAGGGCCCGATCAAGGAGAGTTCCAGCTTGCTGGTTATCATGCTGTTTCAAAGACCAGAAATGGGGGTAGGCCGTCAGTAGAGTTTCGTAGGCCGTGCGGTCCTTCGGCGCACGTCGCCCTGCCCGAGTAATCTCTGCCGCACGCAAGCTGGGAAAAACGCGACCCGCCACTTGGGCAGCAATGCGTTCCTGCATCTCGAACAAGTCGTCAAGGAAATCGTCGAACTGCTCTGACCACAAAAGCCTGCCATCCGCGCCATTGACCAGCTTGACGGCTATGCGCACACGGTCACCAGCCCGGCGAATCGTGCCTTCCAGAAGGTAATCTGCCAAGAGGAGTTTGGCCGCTTCAGGGGCCGAAAGCCCCATGTTCCGCAGCGCGAAAGCTGATTGCCGGGCGATCACGTCGAAGTCTCGGACCCGACTCAACGCTCCTGTGATCTCTTCTACAACTCCGTCGGCAAAAACCGTGTCAGCTGAGGCGCTCAGTTCCTCAAAAGGAAGCACTGCTAGAACTGAGCGATTCGGGTCGAAGGAGTGGTCACCAAAATCAGAGGCCTCATCGCCAAGATCAGCTTTTTCCGGCCCAGGGTGGTCTATCTTGTCGCCAGTTGTCTCGACGGGTCCGTCGAAACGAAACCCTCGCCCGCGTACAGTCTTTAGCCAAGTTTGCTCTGTCCCATCATCACCAATCGCGCGCCGCACTGCCTTTACAGCTGTAGAAATCGCGGAGTCCGATACGATACGTCCGCCCCAGACGGCTTGGATCAACTCTTCTTTGGAAATTAGGCGCCCAGGGTATTCCAACATGAACGCCAGCAGTGAAAAGGCCTTGGGCTCAATAGCCACAGGCCCGGTCTTGCCTCGGAGCTCGCCCCGCTCAATGTCGAGTATGAATTCACCAAAAACAAATTTCATGTGGGCACGTTAGGAAATCCCCACGAAATAACCAAGATGTCCCCACGAAGCGCCCAAGCAGACAAAACTCCAAACCGGCAGGATACGAGCACCAACACAGCAACTCACTGATCGGAGGCTCTCATGTTCACTTCCACGCTTTCCCGTCCTTTCTCGTTCCTGGCGGAGATCATTTCCCGCCGCCACGCGACAAAAGCCCATCCGCGTGGGTCCATGCCAAGCTGGATCAATGACCCAAAACTCTCAAAGCAGCTTCTCAACGATACTGGCCTGACTGCTGAAGACTTTGATGGACGGCAAAGCAATAACGCTTTTGAGCTTTCAGCATCGCAGCAACCTCTTTGGTGAACACTCGAATGTGCCGGGCCTAGGTGGTTCGGTGCATTCATCCCGCTGTTGGCGAGCAAGACTAGAGATTTCAGCTCTGAGCGGCATTACGCGTTGCAGCATCACCTGC
The DNA here is from genome assembly GCF_002115805.1 of Marivita geojedonensis. GTDB lineage: Bacteria > Pseudomonadota > Alphaproteobacteria > Rhodobacterales > Rhodobacteraceae > Marivita > Marivita geojedonensis. Next base: position 3,029 of record NZ_JFKC01000036.1, read on the forward strand.
TTACCACGCGAATATTTGAGCGACACTCCCGGCCCATGGTGGTCAGTCGTCACAGCCGCCAATGCTGCGATGCGGCTTCACCAGACCGAACATTCGTCTATCGTGCAGCATTTTCATAAGTCTAAGGTCGGCAGAGCGGACCAAGCGGACCTTCATTCTTCGTTCGTCAAGGGCGGCTTCCGGCGGTTGCCGGACGCATCTTGGGCCATCCTTTGGCGCAGCGGGATTAGGCCAAGCGCCGCGAGGAGCGCGAAAGCGGACCCCGCCATGAATGTCGCCTGGGACCCAAAGGCATGCCACAGCCCGCCTGCGACTAAGCTGGCCAGCAATAGGGCGCCGCCGGTGATCAGGTTGAACATACCGAAAGCCGTGCCGCGCAATTCCGCCGGTACAGCCTCAGCGACCAGCGCAGCCAGAAGCCCTTGCGTCAGTCCCATGTGCAGACCCCAAAGCGCGACACCGACCACAAGGCCCGCAAGGCCCGGCGCAAGCGCAAGCACCAGATCGGCGGCGATCAGCACGACAAGGCCTGCCATCAGGAGCCCGGGGCGGCTCATCCCGTCGGACAGCACACCCGCAGGCCAGGCAGACAGCGCATAGACCGCATTCATTCCCACAAAGACGAGTGGAACCAGCGTAACGGCAAGCCCCACTTCTTCCGCGCGGAGGATCAGGAAGGCCTCGGAAAACCGCGCCAAGGTGAAGACCGCCGCCACAGCCACGACAGACCAATATACGCCGCCCAGAATTCGCAATTCGGCCCGCGATAGAGGATTGCGAACGCGGCGTATGACCGAGTTCGGTCTTCGCGTTGCTGCCCTTCCGACGCAAACCCGTTCCCTGAAAGGCCTGACCCATGTCCCTGCTTGATGCCACACTTCCCGTCGCCCGCGTCGAGGCGCCCAGCCAGTTTCGCACCCTGACCGTCGTTACCGTGGTTCTGCTCGCATTGACCGTGCTTTGGGGGTTTGTAGATGCCCGCACCATCGATGGGGTTCTTGTCTGGATGAAACCCTTGAAGTTCGCGCTGAGCTTCGCTGTGCTCTTCGGGAGCATCGCAATGGTCGAGACCCGGCTCACAGAAGGGGTTCGCAAAGGCTGGCTGTTGCGCATCGTCGGATGGGTCATGGCCTCAGCCTTTCTATCTGAGATGGCCTACATGATGTACCAAGCCGGCCGGGCAGAAGCGTCTCACTTCAATCTCAGCACACCGTTTCACGAATTCATGTACACGGTCGTTATGGCCGCCGGCGCCGTGGCGCTGGTCGCAGCTACCGGGGTGATCGGCTGGATCGTCAAGCGGGACAACGGCGCCAATTTGAGCCCTGCGCTGCGCGAGGCGATCTGGCTAGGCTTCGGGTTGACCTTCGCGCTGACAATGATCGTGGCCGGGTACATGAGCTCCAGCACTGGGCATTTCGTGGGCGTCCACCCCGAAGGAGCGCCGACCCTGCCACTCTTCGGCTGGTCCGGTGTTACAGGAGACCTGCGGCCCGCGCATTTTGCTTCGCTGCACGCCATGCAAGCCTTGCCTTTGCTGGCTTTGTGGCTCGATCGTAGAGGACATTCCGCATCTGTACGCACAGTGCGCCTCTGCGCCTTCGGCTATGCGGTAATGACCATTGCGGTCTTTGCCCAAGCGGTGATGGAGATGCCATTGATCCCGCTTGGCTGAGTCGGATCAAAGCGACCGCTCATTCGCAGCTTCGGACGCGTTCGCTCTCTTTTGCCTGCTAGATCCTATGGAAACTCTGCAGAATACCAAGCACTAGTGCCTGCACGGTCAGCAAACGATAACCATCTTCGATAGGGCCGAGAGGAGTCTCGGCCCTAATTCCTTGAGTTGCTGGATGGTGCTGCGCACGCTTGGGAAATTATGCGCAGCGCCGGGTGTTCTCAAATTGAACGAACGCAAGACTTAAACATAGGTTTTAAGACTGGGGAGTGCATGGCAAGCGCACTCTGTGTCGTGAGACCGTCCCAATAGTTTTGCCGGTGTTTTGTAGAAAAGCTTTACGGCGTCCAGTTAGCTACAACTTCACCACCGCTGGGAGTCGGCATCTCTGCAAGATGATCCGCCATTCTGCCCCAGAGTGCGCGAACCCGATCAGCATTGTTGTCAGAGACTTCCTGACTCTCGACAATAGACACGACGTAACCGCTGTCATCATCGCCTAAGACATTGATGAAATGCTTCATGCCCGGCAATGCCAAGATGTCTGCTTTCATTTCCTCCATTGTGGCAATTGCCGCGTTCTTGGCGCCAGCCTTGAGTTTGTATGCTGTTACTCGTGCAAACATCTTCTCTCCCCCTTTTTTTGTTAAGATTATGCCAAGCCAGTATCGGCCGAGCTCGGGGAGTATAGCACAAAAGCAAGGCTCGATGGGCACTAAGCCAAAAAGCTTTGGGTTACGCGAGTCAGCCCTTGTCTGAATGACGAGGACCGGAAGCCGATAACTTAACCCTTGTCGCGGGATAGCATCGGTTCATTCCCATTCCATCTGCTGATACACAGCTTGTGCATTCCGGCGAGCAAGGGCGTCAAATTGTTCGAGATATGCAAACGCAGACTGATCAACATCTACAGAACCGATGATGTCACCCCCTTCGTCAATGTAGGCGCCAACTTGTGTCCTTAGGTTCACGAGGTAGTCTCGAGTATCCGTCTGTGCCTGGGTTAGAGTAGTCACCGGCCCGTGACCTGGGATTAGAAACTGCGGTTCCAAAGCCTCAATCGCAGCAAAGCTATCCAGCCATTCAGCGCTATTGGAGAAATCCATCACGCCAAGAACGCGGCCGACATAGACGATGTCGCCTGTGAATACAGCTTGCGTGCCAGGCAGCCAAACAAAGCTGTCTCCGGGCGTATGAGCTGCCCCTACATGCTTGATCTCAATCCGCACCCCTCCGATTTCAAGCGTGTAATCTTCTTGAAAGACCACGTCTGCAAAGGCCGGCTTTGTACCAGATAGGGCGGCCCCAACCAGTTCTGAAAGTATGGTCAGCTGTAGGGAGCCTCTTTCTTTCTGGTCCGCTACGGCATCGACCGATGCGATAATTGTTGCACCTTGCTGCCGCCAGTAATCGTTGCCAAGCCAGCGGTGATCCTGTCCACCAGTATTGATTACGAACTCTACGGGCTGATCGGTTATATTGCGTACGATATCGTGCAGCATTTCAGCTCCAGCCCAAGTACCGCCCGGATCAATAAGTACTGCACCTTCCGATGTTTCGATCAAACCGAACGTAGCATTGTTCCCAAGATTCTCGGAGTTACGCTGTTCTGCGGGGCCTTCGATCGCCCAAATTCCAGAGGCAACCGGTTTCACGTTCAGGATATCCGCCGTCGAAGCAACGGGCACCAAGAACGCGACCAAAGAAAAAACAATGGACCTCATCATACCCCCAGCCTCGGTGCAGGACCCTTCCTAGCGTTAACGCAAGTTCTTGAAACAGGATTTGAGGACCGCCCATTAGGGCGGCCCGATTGCCATTTTGGGATCTTCTACCGTTTGAAGGGGTTCACTTTAGTGACCCGATGAAGGCGTCCACTTCCGCGAGTGAAAGGTACTCAACCTCCTGTGTCCCACCTTCGTTGAAAGACCAGACCACCGCAGGTGCGGAAACATCGCCATTTGCATCAAAACGGACGTCACCTGTAGCGCCTTGGTAGGAAACAGTTCCGCCGCCGGCAAGGATGTCGCGAGCCTGCGCGAAGCCTTCTGTATCAGCAGTGATAGGGGTGCCGTTCGGATCAGTAACCTTTGGAACTGCCGCCGCCATTTCAGCGCCGGTAGCGCCTTCCCCTGCAGCTTGCATGGCCAAAAGGCTGATCATTGCGGCATCGTAGCTGTTGGCGAGGCCCGGACCATTCGGTTCGGATTCAAACCGTTCGACATATGCGGCCCGGAACGCATCGGCGCTTTCGGTTCGGGGCGACGCTGTGTCGGTGCCTAAAGCTGAGCCAAGGTATTGAAGGCCAACGTTGTCGCGGAACTCGTCCGACTTGAGCGAATTCGCCATGATCATTTTCTGCGATCCGCCGAGCGAAATCCATTCACGCACTGCTGCTGTCCCTTCAGCGGGATAAAGCGCGAGATAAAGTGCTTCTGGTTGACTGGCGAGCGCTTCTGTGACTTCGCCGCGGTAGCTTGGCTGACCATCGTTAATTGCAACGGAGGCGGTAACTTCGACCCCAACCGCTGCAAAATCGGCTGCAATCAATCGAGCCATATCCTGCCCCCAATCATCATTTTTGTAGAGGACGGCGATGGATTTGAAACCTTGATCACTTGCAACCTTGGCAGCAACTGCGGACTGAACACCGGTTGTTGCAAACGTCCGAAACCAGAGGCCATTTGTTTTGCCTTCTTCCGACAACTTGGTGAAAGCAGTTGAGGAAGAGCAGCAAGACATCTGCATGACTCCACCTGGCACTGTCACTGAGGTCAGGATCGGCATGGAAACACCCGATGAAACCGCGCCCAAAAGAAGATTGACACCCTCAAGATCAACGAGAGCTTTCGCGGCATCGACACCAACCTTCGGGTCCACCTGCGTGTCACGAAGAACCATTTCAATTTGGCATCCGTTAACACCGCCTGCAGCGTTGACTTGATCGACGGCGAATTGCGCTGTCTCGGCGATGGGGCGACCCCAATCTACAGAGGTTGGCAGAACTGCACCAATCTTGGTGGTACAGTCTTGCGCATAACCGGCCTTGGGTTGGGCGATTAGTGCAAGCGCTAGACCGAAAGCGGCCCACATATATTTCGTCAATGACATCTTATTCTCCCCGTTTATTCACAGGGTTTGATCCCTGTTGTGATACGATCAGCCGTTCCGGCAAAAGACCTTGCGGACGCCAAACCAGCATCCCGACAATAACGGCACCAATCAAGATGAATTGGACAGATCCGGTGTATAACTGGGCTTCAACTGGTGCAAAGCGTGACAGGGCCCATCCTGAGATCGTCCAGGCGCCCCAAATGAGGAAGGCTCCAAATACAGCGCCACGGTTGTTGCCTGCGCCACCGACAATCAGCATGGCCCAAACTTGGAATGTGAGTGTCGGCAATACATCTTGAGGACTGACAAAAGCGTAGAATGTTCCATAAAGTCCACCCGCAAGGCCCATGATCACAGAACCGGTCACAAAAGCAGTCAGGCGAACACGCGAAGGACTCTTGCCGAGAGACTGAGCGGCTTCTTCGTCCTCTCGAATGGCCCTTAGCAGACGGCCAAAAGGGGAGGCTACGAGACGTTCTAGAAAAACGTAGGTTGCGATCAGGATGAGTAGGACCGCGACAAAGAACACCAAGTTGTAAAGAAACCCATCTCCGATTGCTTCGCGGAAGGGACGTTCAAAGCCACGCACACCCTTTGCGCCACCGGCGAGCCATTCCGCGTTCCGCATCAGGTTTTCGAATGCAACCGCAACCCCGAACGTTGCAATGGCAAGATAGTCGTGTCGCAATCTCAAGGTAAGTAAACCGACGATCCAAGCCATTACACCTGCTACGGCCATGCCACCGAGCAGAGCCATAGGGTAAGTAAGGGCGAATCCACCGACCATACCCTCCTGTGGTGGTCCGCCAAGGATAAGCGTTCCATACGCACCGGCTCCGAAGAACGCGACGACACCACCGTTGAAAAGGCCCGTATTTCCCCACTGGAGGTTAAGTCCGAGGACGGCAATCGCTAGGATCGAGGCCGTAGTCGCAAAGAAGACGAGATATGATAAAACGCCGATCACGCCCGGGCCTCGCCGAACAATCCATGTGGTCGGATCATGAGTACGATGATGATGAGCAGAAACGGAACCGACGGCGTATAACCTGATGGCAGAACAACAAGTGCGAGATTGGCCGCAATGCCAACGATGAATCCACCTAGAACAGCACCATAGACACTGCCGATCCCACCGACGATGGTCGCGGCGAATATCGGCAAAACCAGGTCGCGCCCCATCACCGGAATTAGTTGATGGCTGAGACCGTAAAAGACCCCCGCGACAGATGCCAGAGCACCGCCAATCAGCCAGACATACATTATTGTTCGCGGCAGGTTCACGCCGTTTACCTGCGCTAAAGACGGGTTTTCTGCGACGGCACGGAGCGCGTATCCAAAAGTGGTTCGCGATAGGACCAAATGGAGGATCAGCATTAGGATCAAAGCTGCCACAAGTACGAACACTTGATCTGGTTTTATGAGGATCAGAGGGTCGAGGCTGAGCACCATCGCAAAGGCAATATCTTTGGAGTAGAGTTGCGGGCTCAACCCGAAAATTAGGCCGATAATGTTTCGAACGATCAGAGCCATCCCAAAACTGGCGAATACCATCGAAAGTTCTTGGCCTTTCTCACGTACGCGTCTGAATATGAGCTTGTCGATCAGAAGTGCACTGATTCCAGTCACAATCATTGAGAACGGAATGGCAATTATCAGCGCCCAGGTCAGCGACAATGGCGCCAATTTTTCGGCAAGGGTAGGCACTAGACCCGACATGAGAGCGTCAAAGACCAGAGCTGAATATGCCCCTAGTGAAAGCAGTTCCGCATGTGAGAAGTTGGCAAAGCGCAGAATGTGCATCACCAAAGTCAGTCCGATGGCCCCTAAAGACAGGTAAGACCCGGTCAAGACCCCATCGATCAGGTTTTGTATCATGACGATCTCAACCTCCGACCACCCAAATAAATCTCGCCGACGACGCTGTCGTTCCGCAGATCATCAGAAGGCCCGTCAATCTGGTTCCGGCCTTCTGCTAGGATGTAACAATGGTCGGAAAGCCGCATCGCTTGATTGACATTCTGCTCGACGAGCAGGATGGAAACGCCGCTCGTGGCAAGGACACGGGCATGCTCCAAAACCTCCTGCGTAGCTTTGGGAGAGAGACCCGCGGATGGCTCGTCCATGAGAATGAGGCGAGGTTCCGCGGCGAGTGCCATTGCAATGGCAAGAAACTGGCGTTGCCCGCCGGAAAGTGAGCCCGCCTTGTCCTTTTGTTTTTCCGCGAGCGCGGGGAATTGTGCAAACAGGTGATCAAGTACGGCGACTCCGTTCGCGCTACCGCGGCGAAGTGCGAGATCGAGATTTTGGCGGATCGTAAGGCTCCGGAATATGTTGTTATTTTGCGGAACGTAGGCGATCCCGTGCGATGCAAGCCGGTCTGTACGAAGGCCCGTGATATCCGTGCCTTCAAAGTTGACCGTCCCGGCGCTAATTGGAACCAAACCAGCTATGGCCTTAATGAGTGTAGATTTCCCAGCACCATTTGGTCCGATAATGAGCGTGATCTTACCGCGCATAGCTCGCACTGAGACGCCGCGCAGTATCGGTAGGTCTGGAACGTAACCTGCCGTCAATTCTCGAGCCTCGAGCACCACGTTAGTCATCCACGGTTGCCCCAAGATAAGCATCGAGCAACACAGGATTTGCCAGAGCCTCTTCACTGGTGCCTTGGAAAACGACCTTGCCCTCGGCGAGCGCGATCACGGGATCACAATGGCGCATAACGAAATCCATATCGTGTTCAATTATCAAGAACGTTGTTCCTCGGCGGTTCAACTCTTCGATCTTGGAAATCAGGGTTTCGGTAAGCACCGGATTCACGCCTGCTGCCGGTTCATCCAATAAGATGACAGCGGGATTGCCCATCAGAACTCGTGCCAGTTCCAGAAGTTTCATTTGCCCGCCAGAAATCTTTCCCGCAGGATGATCGGCGAGAGGCGCAAGGGTTACGAAGTCCAAAACCTCCAATGCGCGTTCCCTAATGTGCATCTCCTCTGATCGCATGCGGGCTCTCTTCAAAAAAGGTCCCGCAACGGTTTCGCCGATCTGCCCAATTGGCGCGAGCATCACATTTTCTAGTACACTCATCCGTGCGAAAGGCCTCGGAATCTGGAAAGTGCGGCCAAGGCCGCACGCGAAGAGCTTGTCCGATGACAGACCGCTAACGTCTTGCCCGTTGAGCGTCACGCCTCCTTCGTCCGGTTTCAGAACACCAGTCAGTAAGTTAAAAAGTGTCGACTTTCCCGCACCGTTCGGCCCTATCAACCCGGTTATAGAGCCGGTTTGAATTTCAAGCGAAACACCGTCGACGGCCTTGAAAGCACCAAAACTCTTTGTCAGGCCGTTGGTCGAAAGAATAACCTCACTCACTGCCAAGCACCTTGTCGTCAGGCCTTGTGTTGAGGTTGTACTTCATGATCCGCCCATGCGGGCCATTCCGGTCCCGTTCCAAACCGAAGACTGGTCCATTTGGAGTGGATGCCCTGCTTTGAACCGATTGGATGGCGGATTGGTCCTCTGAATCCAGCGCGAAGCGGAAGACTTCAAGCGTCTTATCCAGGTGCCTCGCATAACGTGCCCCCACTATTGCGGCAGCAACTTGTGGCTGATCCAAAACCCACCGCGTCGCGACACTCGAAAGAGAAACCCCGTGCTTGTCGCCCACAGATTTCAGAACGCGAAGAAGCTCCTGAAAAGTCGTCCATGATCCAAATTCGTCAATAATTAATCTGTATTTGACCAAGCTTCTGTTCTCGAAGGTGAAACCTGGATCGGGCTGATCGAGCCATCTTTCTGTTAGGAATCCGCCGGCGAGTGTTCCATAGCAAAGGAGCTGAACATCATTTGCTGAAGCCCACTCGGACAACCCATTTTCCGGTCGGCGATCCAAGATCGAATACTGCACTTGCGTCGACACCAGATCGCAACCGGCATCAATGAAGGGTTGGGTTTCGGCAACATCCCAGTTGGTGACGCCGATGTACCCAATTTTACCCTTCTCTTGACAGGATTTGAGGACCTCAAGTCCAATTAGAGGATCTCCGAGCGATAGATCCCACCAAAAGAACTGCACAAGATGCAATTGTTCAATTCGAAGCCGCTGGAGAGAACGGTCAATAATCGCTTCAAGATCTTCGGCGCGAATGTTTTCCAAGAGCCCCAAATCTGGAACCAATTTTGTGTGGACTTGAACAAGGTTGGCTACGTCTTGGCCACGTCGATTGCGGATATCTCCAATAAAGTCCCCGATCATCTCCTCAACACCAACGTAGATGTCGGCACAATCGAAGGTGGTAATCCCGGCATCCAGAAATGCCTCCATGTCACGCACCGCTTCAGCACGATCCACGGAGCCGTGGTCGCCCGCCAACTGCCAACCACCCTTTATGACGCGAGAGATGTCATAGCCCGGTCTAAGTTCTGCCTTTTCAACAGTCATGAGGACTCAGACTGCCAATATGGTTTGCCGCGAGCGTCCGGCAGACCAGTTGTTCCAGAATGAGAAAACCAGCGTTTCTCGCGTCTCGTGATCTTAAAGCGACCGCCGCAGTATGGATCTGGGCAAGCCACTTCAGAATCAGAGCTCATCCAATCATTGTCATCCGTAGGGCGTTGTTTCGCCGGCAAAAGCGGCAAGAGCGCAGAAAGAGCATACATCGAAACGCGTGTGCCCTCTTCGAAAACCAGGGCCTCCCCCTCAACCCGAAATTTCTCACCCTCGATATGCCTGCAAACCGGTGTTCGACCATCTAGAACGGTCTCAACCTCCAGATCGTATAGCCAAAAACTCCCGCTCACTTCGTCCCCCTCCATTTCGCCCCTTTCGCTGGACTGCGCCCGGTACGTTGTCTTAAGTCAGCAGGCTAAAGAATGTGGCGAGACCCTCAAGTGCCATTCAACCTGACCTATCAATCGGACGGACACCGCTATGGACCTACCTCGCAGACCAGATCGCTTTCGGCTTTCTGACAAACTCGAAATTTCTCGAATTCTGACGGGTCTTTGGCAAGTCGCCGACATAGAAAAAGAAGGAGAGATCATCGACCCCGAAACGGGAGCAAACTGGCTAGAAGCCTACTCTGCTAAGGGCTTCGACACGTTTGATATGGCAGACCACTATGGAAGCGCCGAAATAATTGCTGGTCGGTTGCTGGCGCGTGCGCCAAGTCCCAAACCTTTGGCCTTTACCAAGTGGTGTCCTGCTCCAGGTGAAATGTCCCGCGACGTCGTCCGTGCTGGTGTCCAAGAACGGCTCGACCGTCTTGGGGTCGATCAGATTGACCTACTTCAATTCCACTGGTGGAGTTTTCAGCATCCGGCATGGCTGGATGCTCTCCACGAATTGAGTCAACTTCGCGCCGAAGGCCTGATCACGGAAATTGGCGTGACCAATTTCGATGCAGCACATTTACAAATCGCTCTTTCCGACGGCATTCCAATCCTAACCAACCAGGTCTCATTCTCGCTCTTAGATCGTCGCGCATCGGGGGCGCTTTCCGATATTTGCGCAAACGCTAGGACCAAACTCCTAGCCTATGGAACACTCTGCGGCGGATTTCTGTCAGAAAACTGGGTGGGAAGGCCGGAACCAACCGACATAACAGACTGGTCAAAGATGAAGTATAAACGCTTCATCGACACCGCGGGAGGGTGGGATGCCTTTCAGGGTGTCCTTAATGCGGCTGGAATGATTGCGAGGAAACATGGTGTCTCAATCTCCAATGTCGCCACACGGTGGGTCCTTGATCACGCGGCAGTCGCGGGTGTGATTGTAGGTGCCAGGCTAGGGGAGCGTGTACATGTTGCAGACAACCTGCAGCTCTTCGGATTTTCGATGGACACTGAAGACCGCGAAATGCTTACCCAATCATTTAAGGGCACCAAGAGTATACCTGGTGATTGCGGGGACGAATACCGAGTGGCTCCATTTCTGACGGCCTCCGGCGATCTTAGCCACCATCTCGACACCATGCCTCTCCTGCACGAACGCAAACCGAATGTCTATCGGCGAGGGGGCGAGATGGTTCTAAGTGGCTCTAAATGGGAAGACATTGCGGGGTATGCGCGTGCTCAGAAAATTGGTGATCGCGTACTCGTTTCAGGAACTACTGCTACGGCAGGTGTGGATCGGGTTGTTGCAAAGGAAGATGCCGGGGCGCAAACGACATTTATTTTGGATAAAATTCTGGCGGCGCTCGCCGCTCTAGGAGCATCTGCCAAAGACGTAGTACGCACTCGAATCTATGTCACTGATGAAAGGGATGCAGAGGCTGTATCCAAAGCACACGGCCGGGTGTTTGGCGCAATTAAACCTGCAAACACACTGATAGTTGTGGCTGGTCTCGTCGGCGGGTACCGAGTCGAGATCGAGGCTGAAGCAATGATCAATAGCGAGGATTTCCTACACTGAAACTGTTTCCATTGCGATTTCATCACGGAAGTTCGTGGACAACAAAAGCTAAATACTCAGATCATCATCGTCACAATGGCCATACCAACAGGAGCATCGGCACGCTTACGGCAACAACTATCGCTTCCAATGGGAGGCCAAGTTTCCAGTAGTCTCCGAAGCGAAAACCGCCTGGCCCCAAGATCAGTGTGTTGTTCTGATGCCCAATTGGCGTCAGGAAGGCGCAAGATGCCCCGATCGCAACAGCCATCAGGAATGCATCTGGATTGACCCCAAGCGTGGAAGATATGCCGAGCGCAATTGGACATAGGACAGCAGCAGTCGCTGCGTTGTTCATCACGTCCGAGAGGAACATCGAAGTGATCAAGATCACGACCAGCGCGGCAACACCATTGCCTTGAGCAACTGTGTCGACCAGATATCGAGCTAGCACTTCGGCAGCGCCAGTAGTTTGCATTGCGCCGGCAACCGGAATTAGCGCTGCCAGTAGGACGATCACCGGCCAGTCAATCGCGGCATAAACCTGCTGCAGTGGGACTGTTCTCACCAGCATCGAAACCAAAACACCGAGCGCAAAGGCTGCAGCAGCGGGGAGAACACTCGCTGCTACCAGTACAATTGCACCCAACATGATCCCAGTGGCGATCACGGCCTGACGTTTATCTGGGATGCGCAAGTCGCGCGGACTTAAAGGCACACAGCCTGTGTCGTTTATAAACTCGGACACGGCTCCGGTAGGGCCTTGGACCAATAGCAGATCACCGGATTTGAGTTTGACCGTCCGTAGACCAGACCGTGGTGGATGGCCTTCGCGTGAGACTGCAAGTAGGTTCACGCCATAGCGCGCGCGAACGCGCATTTCTTTGGCAGAGCGGCCTACAATTTTTGACCCCGGAAGAACCGCAAGTTCACGAAGTACAATTTCGCCTGTTCCGCTTTTGCTTTGTTCTTTGGACTCGTCCGGTGTTGCTTCGTCTTGTGAGTTCGAAGCTGCTTCTAATGCACTGACGGGAGGATTGTTTTCCTCATCATTTTCGGCAGCATTGGATTGCTCCAGTTTAATATCGAAAATGGACACCGCGTCCGCCAATCCATCCACCTCGGCCTCAAGCACAAGAATGTCCTCAGCCTGTATGCGTCGCCCGCCATGAGGTGCGGTCAAACGGACATCATTGCGAACAAGACCGACGATTTGTACATCTTTATCTTCGATTTCTCGCTCGAACGCTCGCAACGTTAGACCGACAGCTTTGCTGTTTTTGGGGACGCGCAGTTCAGTGAAATACGCGGCTGTATCAAAACCGTCAGCCATTGCATTGGTCCGTGCCGGTACCAATCGCCAGCCGATTGCTGCGACAAAGATCAATCCGACACTCGCGACAGCCACACCGACGGGCGCAAAATCAAAGATTGCAAATTGCCCAAGTCCTGCTTCGGCACGAAATCCCGAGACAATCAAATTGGGCGGTGTGCCAATCAGCGTTGTCATACCGCCTAAGATCGTGCCGAATGCCAGCGGCATCAGCACCTGCCCAGGCGAAAGTCCCAGGCGCTCGGACACCTGCACTGCAACGGGCATCAGAAGCGCCATCGCGCCTACATTGTTCATAAATCCGGACAGAGCGGCGCCTAACCCCATCAAGGCAACCATGCTCGTAACTCGCCCTGCATCTCGCGGAAGCAGATGACGCGCCAACCAATCCACGGCTCCCGTGTTCTGTAAACCCTGACTCAGGATCAATACGCAGGCGACGGTGATAACTGCCGGATGCCCGAACCCCATAAATGCTTCGGCTGCCGGGACCAATCCAGAGATCACACACGCCATCAACGCGGCTAAAGCCACCACGTCGTGACGAAGCCGGCCCCATAGAAACAGCCCAATCGTTGCAGCTAGAACACCGAAGATTAGAATGTGTTCCGTGCTCATGACGATCCATTTCTTGACTCAACAGCGTTGAACTTACCTCGAACAGTTCGAATTCACACGCAGCGCGAACAAAGAAGTTCTTCCAAGACACAATCCTCGACCCTTCCTAAGTTGCGCTCTCAGACGTCTAGAGAGAGTCTTTCCACAGGAACCAATACCCGCGAACCAGATAATTGTGCGTCGGTCATCGATCCTAAACACGATATTTTGCGTTCGTTCAAAATCCATGCGAGGCCGATGAGGGGAAGATATTCGCAGATCCAACTGCACTCGGTGGTGCGATCGAAACTATCTAAATTGATCGCGCGCGGCAGCGGTCGCGTTGTAGAGCGCAGAGACGTAGGCATCTTCAATTCCAAGTATGTCCAGATGCTCATTCAAATCCGACAAATAATCAAAGTTCTTACCCAGAAATCCCTTAGCATGCGCGATCATCTCGGCTTGTTGATGGAGGGGAATACCAGGTTTGATATCCTTGTGATCATGGTTCGCAACAAAACCCAATGCCTCTATCGGCCCTGCGACAGTCATTAAGCGAAGCCAAACCGGACGATAGACGGGGATGAGCATCTCCCGCCGGAAGAGAACAAACGTCTCTTGATCAATCTTCTCACGCGGAACACGAAACGCTAGGCCCTCGCAACTGCCGCCGACATCAAGCGCAAGCATCAATCCCGGCGCATCTCTCGACCCTCGGCCTCCGTCATCACAAAGGCAAAAACTACGCTGATATCCGTTACACTTCGCTTGCAGCACTTCGTCGAACTCAACATAAGGGTCCCACATCAATGAGCCATAACCAAAGATCCAGAGGTCTTGGTCAAACCGATCCTCTAACCACCGACGCCGTTCAGCTTCGCGCTCCTCGCACGGGGTGCGCCAGCCGGCAGGAAATCCAGCTTTTGCTCCGTGGTCGTCTACGGCTCCGATGTCCAAGTCACGAAAGAATGAGTCAGATGCGGGTTTGATTTTTCCACGTAACTCAGGATGGTGGTGATACGCATCTTGCTTGGACATCACTGTGTCTCCGGCTGGGCATAAACAACGACAAAAGACGAACTTTCAGCATCAAACCCGTTCGGAGACAAGTCAATGAGAGTGAGGAGTCTTGAGAGTTGCTGCTCCCCTTGTGTTGGTATCCATTACTCTGGTTTGCGCTAACGGCTGCACACTTCTGGGGCCAAGTGTCGTTGTGAATTTACGCGCGTTCAAGCCAAACTGAATTGCATTGACTAAATGGAGGACGGATATGACTTCGGAGAGAATTGGATTTGTAGGTGTTGGCTTGATGGGCCACGGAATGGCCAAGAATCTTCTGAATGCTGGATATCCACTCGCCGTGATTTCTCACAAAAACCGAGCTCCGGTCGAAGATCTCGTAGAGCGCGGAGCGACCGAGGTTCAGACGCTTACTGAACTGGCCTCGGAATCTTCCATCATTCACATATGCGCACCGGGTTCACCACAAGTCGAAGCGATCGTGCAAGGACTTCTGCAATCCTTGATCAAAGGCACCATTGTTGTTGACTGTTCGACATCTGACCCAACATCTACCGTCGCGTTGGCGCGATCTGTCGAAAGTGTTGGAGGGTATATGGCTGACGCGCCGTTGGGCGGAACTCCGGTGCAGGCCGAAGCGGGCGAACTTTCGGCGATGGTTGGAGCAGAAAGTGCTGTCTTTGAGCGGTTAAAACCCGTCTTGTCTGCTTGGGCAAAGTCGTTTGTGCACTTAGGTCCCTCGGGTGCGGGGCATAAGATGAAACTCTTGAACAACTTTCTGTCGCTTGGCTATGCGGCACTTTATTCCGAAGCCCTGGCGCTGTCGAACAAGGTGGGACTCACTACAGGGCAATTCGACTCAGTGATCCGCGGTAGTCGAATGGATTGCGGTTTTTACCAGACTTTTATGGGCTATGCTCTCGAAGGAAATCGAGAAGCCCACAAGTTCACTCTGACCAATGCATTCAAAGATATGCGGTATCTTGAGGCCATGGCCGACGAGGTAGGGCTGGCCAATCCGATAGGAAATGCCGTCAAGAACAGCTTTGCCCTAGCGCTGGCTGCAGGTGGTGATGGCCCAGAGGACTACGTACCGCACCTTGTCGACTTCGTTGCGCGTCAAAATAACGTAACGCTAGAGTAGCAATGAAAGGTCTGGCTAAGGACTCTCCCTTCGCAAATTGATGGAGTGAAATTACGCTAGGTGATCTGGTGTCGGTGCCCCTTCGTGAATGAGTCCCTTTGACTTCAGTGTACTCCAAAACTCTTCGGGGATCGGCGTCTCGAACCATTCGTAGATTTGCTCGAACTCAGTCTTGTCGCGAGGACCTGGGATCACGGAGGTCACAAGGTCTTCGCCTAGCGGGAATTGCAGGGCGGCAGCCGGAAGAGGAATGGAAAACTGATCAGCTACCACGGCCAACGCACGGACTTTTTCGACAATTTCTGATGGCGCTTTCGAATAATTCCAAGTGTCGCGACCTGCAAGAATCCCAGAATTGAAAGGGCCGCCGCATATGATCGTAGTTCCGGCGGCGCGGCAGGCCGGAAACAAGGTGTCGACTGAGGTCTGCTCGAGAAGAGTGTACCGACCGGCCAATAGAAATACATCCCAATCGCCAATGCCCAACGCGTCTATGCAAACTTCATTTTCATTCACGCCGAGACCGATTGCCTTCACGTCTCCACATTTTCGGAGTTCGGCCATCGCCAAGTAGCCACCTTCCATTAGGTCATTGAAGTGCCGCGTGTTCGCATCACCGTGCTGAAACGTGCCGATATCGTGGGCCAGCAGGATATCAATGCGATCGAGACCAAGCCTCTGAAGGTTGTCCTCATACGCGCGCATTATGCCATCATATCCGTAGTCGTAGACCACATGGAAAGGGAGCGGATTAATCATCCCAAAGTCCATCGGGTTCGACACAGGACCTGGTTTGAGCAGCCGTCCAACCTTGTCTGACAGGACGTAGTCCTTTCCACGAAGGATGTCTCCCATGACACGCTCAGAACGGCCAAAGCCGTACCAGGGAGCGGTGTCATAGTAAGTAATCCCGGCGGCTCTTGCGGCTTCGATCAGCTCTGCAGCTTGCTCATAGTCTAGGTCAACGAAATTGCCGCCCAAAGGTGCCCCGCCCAAGCCAAGCACATCGATGTAGAGATTGGTTCGACCTACTTGCCGCTTCTTCATTAGCCCGCTCCGATCTTCGGCTACCATCGATTGTGGACATGTTTTTTTATTAGGTTGTTGTATACGCTATCCACGGCGCTCAGAGTCTCGGAGTCCAGATCAGCAAGAGCGTCGGCACCTGAATTGGAAACTGCCTGCGATGGATTTCGGGCTCCTGGGATTACCACACTGACTGCGTCGTCCATGAGAATCCAACGCAACGCGAATTGAGCCATAGTCGCGTTTTTTGGCACCAATGGTCGTAATTGATCGACCGCTTCTAGGGCCACTTCGTAGGGCACACCTGCAAAGGTTTCTCCGACATCAAAGGCTTCGCCATGCCGGTTGAATGATCTGTGGTCGTCAGCAGCGAATGTGGTGTCCTTGGTCATCTTTCCGCTGAGCAGACCGCTCGCAAGTGGCACGCGCACTATGACCGCAATCTTTTTGGCACGGGCTTCACGAAAGAAGAGCTCTTGGGGACGTTGTCGGAAGATATTGTAAATGATCTGAACCGAAGCGACGTTCGGATATTCGATCGCTTTCAAAGCTTCCTCTACTTTTTCGACAGAAACTCCGAGAAACTTGATCTTTCCCTTCTCAACCAGCTGGCTGAGGCCATCGAATAGAGCTGGCCGATAGTAGACCTCTGTCGGTGGGCAATGAAGCTGCAAAAGATCTATGCAATCAACGCCTAAGTTTTTTAGACTGCGGTCTACGAAGGCTTCAATCGTTTCGGGAGTGTAGCCATCTGCGACATGAGGATCGAGTCGACGACCTGCTTTCGTTGCAACGAACGGCCGCTGTCCTTGCCATTCTGAAAGAACATCTCGAATAATGCTCTCTGATCGGCCATCGCCATAGACATCGGCCGTATCGATGAAGTTCACATCGGTCTCTAGTGCGGATCGCAGTGTGTTTTTGGCGTCTGCTTCAGAAACATCTCCCCAAGAGCCACCTATTGCCCATGCGCCGAATCCGATTGAAGAAACACTCCATCCAGTACGACCGAAATCACGCTTTGAAATCGCCATATCACCTCTCCCAGCTAAGGCTACCGTAAGGAACGCGACAAAATTAATCGAGTGTGCGATGTGCGGGTTCTCCACGCATCTCGAATCCAGCCGCCGACGAAACCGTACTCATTTTGAACAGACTTCTAGTTGTGTGTCCTATGAGGGAAGTGGCGATTGGCGTTGACCTCAAAGATGACCACTTGGAGAAGGAGTTCATATAGGGCCAAACAAGCTCTCCATCCGGTTCAGACCGAGAGCGCCTTGACTGGTTTGTGCGAAAGAACCCGTCGATGGGGTGGGGTGCCCCGGGTTTGCAAGGTTTACAGGGTTTGTTTGGGCAGCCGGCTGTACTGTTTGCAGACATCAAATCCGCACTACTCCATATCCGTCCCTTACTGACGAGTTGCTCTGATGTTTTAGTAGGGGATTAGTAGGGGATGCACGTCAAACGTTCTCCGTCTCAGTCCAGCAGCATCCAAGAATGCCGCTCGAAATAATGATTTAATCGTAATATGTT
>NZ_JFKC01000037.1 GCF_002115805.1 Marivita geojedonensis
CCGGCGGTCGATGCCAGCCCTGCCGCCCCACGCACTGCGCCTGTCGCGTCCCTGCGCCCCGAACCACGACCGAACCGGCCGGTGGAAAAAGCCAAACCGGCAGCCAAGCAAGCCAGCACCGCCGCGCGTCCGGCTCAGAAAGCCAAAGGCAGCGGTGCGAAACCTGTCACAACTGCAGCCCCCGCGCGCACAGCCCCCGCGCCAGGCGGCCCCTCGAAGGTACAGCTTCTCCAACTGGAACAGCAATGGGGCGCGCGGATCACGGCGGCGCTGCGCAAGGCGCACCGTCCTCCAAGGGGGGTGCAGGGTACGGTGCGGCTCGTCATCGCCATCGCGCCATCGGGGCGTGTCACGGGCATGTCGCTGGCGGGATCGTCGGGCAACAGCCGTCTGGATCAGGCCGCCCTCGCTGCGGTCAAACGCGCGCGCTTTCCCCGTGCGCCCGAAGGTCTGACGAAATCCAGTTACCGCTTCAGCCAACGTTTAACCGTCTCGCGCTGACGCATCGCCCCGCCTCAGGCCATGCCGCCCTTGATCAACCCCTCGGCCAGCTTGGCATAGGCTTCGGCCATCGGTCCGTCGCCTGCCGCCACCGGCACACCACCATCGCCCGCCAGCCGCGTGTCGAGGTCCAGCGGCAATTGCGCCAACAAAGGCACGCCCCGAGCAGACGCCTCGGCCACGGTGCCGCCCGATCCGAAGATATGGCTTTGCCCGCCGCAGTGCGGACAGGTGAAGACGGACATGTTCTCGATCAGACCGAGCACCGGGGTTTTCAGCGTCTCGAACATATCCAGCGCCTTGCGCGCATCCAGCAGCGCCACATCCTGCGGCGTCGAGACCACGATGGCCCCGGACACCTGCGCCTTCTGGCAGAGCGTCATCGCCACGTCGCCGGTGCCGGGCGGCAGATCGACGATCAGAACGTCAAGCTCACCCCACGCGACCTGGCTCAGCATCTGCTGCAACGCGCCCATAAGCATCGGCCCGCGCCAGACCACGGCTTTTTCCTCGGGCAGCATCAAGCCGATCGACATGAAGGTCACACCATGCGCGGTGAGCGGCAGGATCGTCTTGCCATCGGGGCTTTCGGGTTTCTGCGACAGCCCCATCATGCGCGGCTGGCTGGGACCGTAGATGTCAGCATCCAGCAGCCCAACCCGACGCCCCGCCCGCGCAAGCGCCACGGCGAGGTTCGAGGACACGGTGGATTTGCCAACCCCGCCCTTGCCCGAGCCGATGGCCAGAATGCGCGCCACGCCCGACGGTTTCAGCGATCCCGCCTGCGGTTTCGGATGGCCGCCGATCTTCAACCCGGTCGGCGGCGGCGCGGACGGGCCATGCGCGGTGAGCGCCACTGACACCTGCTCCACGCCCGGCAGATCCAGCACCACCGCCTCGGCAGCCTTGCGCACCGGTTCCATGAGCCTCGCGATTTCGGGGGATGGGGCCTCAATGACAAAGCGCACCGTGGTGCCCTCGATCTGAATCGCCCGCACCAGATCAGCCGAAATCAGGGTTTTCCCGTCCGGAAGCGCCACGCGGGCGAGTTCGGCGCGAATCTCTTCTGACGTTACAGACATGCCCAGCCTTTCATCATTCAGTAACAGAGATGGCAGTCACGCAGGCCTGCTTCAACATCCTGCCCCAATTTTCGCCCCGTTAGCGCAAAACGCACAAAATTGAACCACTTGGCCTATGCAAATGCTGCATAGCAGCGTTGAAGCAAATCTGTATTGTGCAGATGCAGCATTCGCCTATCTTTGTCTCAACCGAACGGAAACACACAAATTCGAACAGAGCAGAGATATGGCATACGAAACCAACAGCATCAGCGGCGTCGGCACTGGCCTGATGGATCGGCTGAATTCACTGGTCGCAGACTACCGCGCCAAAGCGGCACGTCGCAAGGTCTACCGGGACACGCTGCGCGAACTCAGCGCGCTGTCGCACCGCGAACTTTGTGATCTCGGGTTGAACCAAAGCGAGATCAAGCGCGTTGCGTATCAGGCAGCTTACGAAAGCTGACGACATTCCGGCGAGCATGGCCCTTCAGAGGGCCCCTCGCCAACACGGATCGGACGCCGTCTCCTCCTCCCTCGGCGTTCCGTATCTGACGGTGGCACGTCTCCTCCTCCCTCGTGTCACCGTCGCAGAATTCCGGGCCAATCGGCCCAAACGAGATCGGCATCCTCTCCTCCTCCCTGGATGTCGTGAACTCGACGGTGGCACCTCTCCTCCTCCCTGGTGTCACCGTCACAGGTTTCGGGCTTCGGCCCACACAGGATCGGCAGCCTCTCCTCCTCCCTGGATGTCGTGAACTGGAAACGGTGGTGCCTCTCCTCCCTTGGCACCACCGTTTTTTCTTTTCGGGGCACCGCGTTTCGAAAAGCGGCAGGACGGGATTTCGAAATCCCGTGCTCAAGGTCCTTCGAAGGACCTTTTCAGCCCCACCATTTTCCCACCTGCCTTGGGTTTTCCTTTCCCCGCCCATTCGATAGATGAGGCGCAATGGAATTCATGCGGCCCGTTCGGGGCGGCGAAACAGCGGGAACGAACCCCATGGCGATGGAAAAGACATTCGACGCAAGCGAGGCCGAGGCGCGGCTTTACAAGGCGTGGGAAGACAGCGGTGCCTTCAAGGCGGGGGCCAATGCCTCGCGCGAGGACACGTTCTGCGTGATGATCCCGCCGCCCAACGTGACCGGCTCGCTGCATATGGGGCATGCGTTCAACAACACGTTGCAGGACATTCTGGTCCGCTGGCACCGTATGCGCGGCTTCGACACGCTCTGGCAGCCGGGCACCGACCATGCGGGCATCGCGACCCAGATGGTCACGGAACGCGAAATGGCCGCAAATGGCGAGCCGTCGCGCCGCGAGATGGGGCGCGAGGCGTTTCTGGATCGCGTGTGGCAGCAGAAGGTCAAATCGCGCGGCACGATCATCGGGCAGCTCAAGCGCCTTGGTGCCTCCGCCGACTGGTCACGTGAAGCCTTCACCATGGGCGGCGCGGCAGGCGACCCGGATTGCGGCAATGGGCCGAACTTCCACGACGCGGTGATCAAGGTCTTTGTCGACATGTACATCAAGGGCCTGATTTATCGCGGCAAGCGGCTCGTGAACTGGGACCCGCACTTTGAGACCGCGATTTCGGATCTCGAGGTCGAGAACATCGAAAACCCCGGCCATATGTGGCACTTCAAATACCCGCTCGCGGGGGGTGCGACCTATACCTATATCGAGAAGGACGAGGACGGGAACGTCGTGCTCGAGGAAGAGCGCGACTATATCTCCATCGCCACGACGCGCCCGGAAACCATGCTGGGCGACGGTGCCGTTGCGGTTCACCCGTCCGATGAGCGTTACGCGCCAATCGTCGGAAAACTCTGCGAGATTCCGGTCGGACCGAAAGAGCACCGCCGCCTGATCCCGATCATCACCGACGAATACCCCGATCCCACCTTCGGCTCGGGTGCGGTGAAGATCACCGGTGCGCATGACTTCAACGACTACGGTGTCGCAAAGCGCGGGAACATCCCCTGCTACCGCCTGATGGACACCAAGGCGCACATGCGCGACGACGGCGCGCCCTACGAAGAGGCCGCTGCTGTAGCCGGTGCCGTGGCGCGCGGCGAACAGACGCTGACCGAGGCCGAGACCGACGCACTGAACCTCGTGCCGGACCACCTGCGTGGGCTCGACCGGTTCGAGGCGCGCAAGCGTGTGATCAAGGAAATCACCGCCGAGGGCTTGGCGGTGATGACCCGCGCCGACAATCCGGTGCTGGGACGCAAGCTGGGCGAAGATGACGACCTGGCCGAACTGGTCCCGCTGGTCGAAGCCAAGCCGATCATGCAGCCCTTCGGCGACCGCTCCAAGGTGGTCATCGAACCGATGCTGACGGATCAGTGGTTCGTGGACGCCGAAAAGATCGTCGGCCCCGCACTGGAGGCCGTGCGCTCGGGCGAGGTCAAGATCGTGCCTGAGTCCGGTGAGCGGACCTATTACCACTGGCTCGAGAACATCGAACCGTGGTGCATCTCGCGCCAGTTGTGGTGGGGACACCAGATCCCGGTGTGGTACGGGTTCGACCTCTCTGGTGCGGGGTTCACCGACGATGAAGGCGATGGCGACCTTGATCTGGTCGAAATGGGCCGGTTGCTCAATGCTCAGTCGCTTCTGCGGGGTGACGAACGTCACCATTCGGCAGCGAGTTTCGAAGACGTTGCGGCACAGTTCGGTGATGTTCTGGGCACCCTGCCCACACCGTTGAACCATGCCCGCGTTGTCGAGGTGGAAAACCGCGACGCTGCGGCGCATCTGCTGGCGGCGAGCCTTGCCGAGTACGAAGCACACGATCAGGACCCGACGAAGCTGGTCTATCCGGTCTGGCGCGACCCCGACGTTCTGGACACCTGGTTCTCGTCCGGTCTCTGGCCGATCGGCACGCTTGGCTGGCCGGAACAGACGCCGGAGCTGCAAAAATACTTCCCGACCAGCGTTCTGGTGACCGGACAGGACATCCTGTTCTTCTGGGTCGCGCGGATGATGATGATGCAACTCGCCGTGGTCGATCAGATCCCGTTCAAGGACGTCTACCTGCACGGTCTCGTCCGCGACGCGAAGGGCAAGAAGATGTCCAAGTCGCTGGGCAACGTGGTCGATCCGCTTGAGATCATTGACGAATACGGTGCCGACGCGCTGCGCTTTACCAATGCGGCGATGGCCTCGCTCGGTGGGGTGCTGAAGCTCG
Organism: Marivita geojedonensis; assembly: GCF_002115805.1. Lineage (GTDB taxonomy): Bacteria > Pseudomonadota > Alphaproteobacteria > Rhodobacterales > Rhodobacteraceae > Marivita > Marivita geojedonensis. Next base: position 4,757 of record NZ_JFKC01000037.1, read on the forward strand.
ACATGCAGCGGATCGCGGGCTACCGGAACTTCGGCACGAAGCTCTGGAACGCGACCCGCTTTGCCGAGATGAACGGTGTGTTCGAGAACCGGACACCCAGCGCCGACATCCCCAAGGCCACCGCGACAGTGAACCAGTGGATCATCGGCGAAACCGCCCGCGTGCGCGGTGAGGTGGACGCGGCACTCGCCGCCTATCGCTTCGACGACGCCGCAGCGGCGCTCTATCGCTTTGTCTGGGGCAAAGTCTGCGACTGGTACGTGGAATTCTCCAAGCCGCTGCTGCTGGATGACGGCCCGCAGACGGCGGAAACCAAGGCGACGATGGCCTGGGTCATCGACCAGTGTCTGATCCTGCTGCACCCGATCATGCCCTTTATCACCGAAGAGCTTTGGGCGGTGACAGGCGACCGGTCGAAGATGCTCGTTCATGCCGACTGGCCGTCCTATGGCGACGACCTGATCGACGCCGAGGCCGACCGCGAGATGAACTGGGTCATCGGTCTGATCGAGGGCATCCGGTCCGCGCGTCAGCAGATGCACGTACCGGTGGGGCTCTACCTGCCGCTGGTGGTTAAGGACATGGGCGATGCCGCAAAGGCCGCGTGGGACCGCAACGAGGTGCTGATCAAGCGTCTGGCGCGGATTGACGAGCTGACCGTGGTCGATGCCTTCCCCAAGGGATGCGCGACCGTGCCGATGGAAGGCGCAACCTTTGGGTTGCCGCTGGCGGATATCATCGACGTGGCCGAGGAAAAGGCGCGGCTTGAGAAAACGCTCCAGAAACTCGCCAAGGAGATCGGCGGCATGAAGGGGCGTTTGAGCAACCCGAAATTCGTCGAGTCCGCACCGGAAGAGGTAGTCGAGGAAACCCGCGCCAACCTTGCCGCACGCGAGGAAGAAGCGGCCCAGTTGCAGGAAGCCGTGGATCGTCTGGCAGAATTGGGGTGATGCGGTCGGACGGTGCGTGAAAGCACGCACCCGACCCGCACCTCTCTCTAAAACGAAAAGGGTCGGACAAGGCAAAATGCCCTGCCCGACCCACGCCGGACGCCCGGTCGGGTGGATACCCGCCGGGAGCGTTCGGTCATGTGGGATGCGAATGATCCCTCTTCAAGTGGAAAGCGCCGCCGCCCCGAAGGTCTGACATGCTTTTCTCTGTCGGGCCTCGCCCGAACCCTGTGGCCCTGCCAAAGGCCCTTATGACCGGTCTTTCACGGGTGTCCCCTGTCGGGGCATGAAAGCAATCGTCAGCTTGGTGTCGCGGTGTGGGAGTGACCCTCTCCGCTCGATGCGCATCGTGCGGGAGGTTTTGTTGCTTATCGGTTAAGGCTTCGGAAACGCACCGTGCGGTGCACGGGCGTCTTCAGCCTGCGATGGCAGGTGTGACGCGGATCACCGTGGGGCCGTCTGCCTTGAACGCCGCAAGCATTGCCTGTTGAAGCGCCTCCAGACTGTCCGGCTGAACGGCCTCCGCACCATAGGCCTTTGCCAAAGCAAGGAAATCCGGGTTCCGGGCCACAACGGCATTCGGCGCAATCTGGCTGCGCACCATGCTGTCCTCGATCTCGCCCAGCTTGCCATTGTCCCAGACCAGAATCGGCAGCGGCAGGCCCAGTTCCACCGCCGTGCCCAGTTCCTGAATGGTGTATTGCAGCCCGTAATCCCCGGCGATGGCCAGCGTCGGGAGACCCGGTCGGGCCACGGCGCCACCGATGGCTGCGGGCAAAGCATATCCCAGCGTGCCAAAGCCGTAAGGGTGGTGCCAGTGACCGGGGCGCGGCATGTCCCAGATCTCTTTCGCGGCGTAGGCAAATTGGGTCATGTCGGAATAGATCATCGTGTCATCGGGCAGCACGGCGCGCAGCGCGTCGCAGACCGGCACGATACCGGGGCGTTCGGCATCAACCTCGGCCCGCCACGCGGCGCGTTTGCGGGCAACGGAGGCGGCATCCCATTTCGGCGGTTTGGTGTCCGTGCGGGCAGGAATGGCAATGGTCATGGCTTTGAGGAAAGCCCCTGCATCCGCGAGGATCGCGCGGTCCTCTGGTCCCATTCCGGTGAACACCTCGGGGTCGATATCCACCCGGATCATCGGAGCCGTGTGGCCCAGCGTGGGGCGCCAGAGATCAACCTCGGAGAGCGTGGTGCCCACAGCGATCACCAGATCGGCCTGTGCGGTAATCTCGGCACTGTCGGGGCGGGCGAGGTAACTGCCGAAATAGAGCGGTTCATCGGCGGGCACGACGCCACGAGCCGCATACGTGACGATGGAAGCGGCCCCGGTCTGGCGCAGCAGATCGGGGATCGCGTCGGCCGCGGCGACCGAGCCGCCGCCAAAGACGAAGAGCGGTTTCTTCGCGGCCAAAACGGCAGCAACCACGTCGTAGACATCCGAATGGGAGGCGGATGGCAGGCCGGGGCGCGCGGCGGGTGGTTGCGGTGCGGGATCGGCCAGCGCGCCCAGCGTCTCGATGGAGACCTGCATGTGACAGGGGCGCGCGCGGGCGCTGGCAAACTGGTCAAAGGCACGGTCGATCAATGCATAGGCGGCGGACGCGCTGCGGGCCTCTTCCGACCAGGCGCAGACGGTTTCGGCTGCCATCCGCTGGTCACGCATCTGGTGAAGCTGGCCCCGGCGGGCGGCGACTTCGTCAAGGCAGGAGGAAATCGCCAGAACCGGCACCGAATCCGAATAGGCCTGCCCCAGCGGCGTCAGGATGTTCGTCAGCCCCGGTCCGGTGATCACATAGGCCACCCCCGGCTTTCCGGTCGCGCGGGCATAGCCGTCGGCCATGAACCCCGCGCCCTGTTCGTGACGCGCCAGCACATGGGTGATCCCGGCCTGTTCGATGCCGCGATACAGCTCGACATTATGCACGCCGGGGATGCCGAAGATCGTATCGACGCCCCGCTCTTTCAGCATCTGCGAGATTTGCGCCCCAAGCGGCTGTTTCGGCATCATGCTCTCCAGAAATTGACGGTGAAGATGGCGTAGACCGCCAGAAGTTCGAGCCGGCCCAGGAGCATCCCGATGGCCAGCATCCATTTCGCGGTGTCATTCAGCCCGGCGAAATTGCCCGCCGGTCCGATCTCCGGCCCCAGACCCGGCCCGATATTGGCCAGTGCGGTGGCCGCGCCCGACACGGAGGTGATGAGGTCGAGCCCGGTCATGCCAAGCGCCACCGACAGCACCCCCATCGAAATCACGAAGAAAACGAAGAACGAGATCACCGAGTTCAGAACATCATCGCCCACCGGGCGGCCCGCATAGCGCGGCAGGAACACACCGTGCGGCGAGCGGATCTTGCGCAGTTGCACCTTGATCGACGCGAAGAGCAGTTGGTAGCGGAAGATCTTGATCGAACAGGAGGTCGACCCCGCGCAGCCGCCGATCAAGCCGATAAAGAAGAAGACCGAGATCAGGAACGGCCCCCAGCCCATGTAATCGACGCTGGCGTACCCGGTACCCGTCATGATCGACACGATGTTGAACAGCGCCTCGCGGAAGGCCTGTTCCGGGTGATGCGGGAAGATCTGCGTCAGGGTGAAGGCGGTGATGAAGACCAGCACCACGATGGTGCCCAGAAAGGCCCGGATCTGGCTGTCTTTCCAGAACACCCGGTAATTGCCTTTGGTCATCTGCACGAACCGCACAAACGGCAGCGCGGCGGCGATCATGAAGACAGAGGCCACGTATTCGGCCGGTCCCTGGAACATGCCGAATGAGGCGTCGTAGTTCGAGAAACCACCGGTGGAGACGGTGGTCAGTGCGTGCACCGTGGCGTCGAAGAAATCCATGCCCACGATGTAGTAACAGGTGGCGCAGGCGATGGTGATGGCGATGTAGATGGTCGAGATCGAGGCCGAAATCTCGGTCGCGCGGGGCAGGATTTTCCCCATCGTATCAAAGGCTTCCGAGCGGAAGATCTGCATCCCGCCGACCCGCAGTTCGGGCAGGAACACCATCGCCACAACGATGATGCCGATGCCGCCCAGCCACTGCAGCAACCCGCGCCAGAGCAGGATGCCCTTGGGCAGCCCATCCAGCCCCGTGAACACGGTGGAGCCGGTGGTTGTCAGGCCGGACATTGCTTCGAAGAACGCATCGACAAAGCGCGCGTCGGTTTCGCCCAGCACAAAGGGGATGGCACCGAAGATCGGCAAGGCGACCCAGACACCGGTGGTGAGCAGGAAGGTCTGCTGGATCGACAGCCCCTCTTTCACGCCATTGGCAGAGGCCAGCGCGATCAGGCCACCGGAAAACATGGTGAGCACCGAGCTTTGCAGGAAAACATGCCATTCGCCCCGACCCTCGGCCAGATCGACCAGCATCGGCAGGAGCATTGTCGCCCCGAGGACTGCAACCAGAAGGCCGATCACATAGGCTACGGGGCGGATGTCGAACATGGGTCGAAGCGTTGGACGCAGAGCGCCGGGGTGTCAAGCCGGTGGTGTGCGCTTTGGTGGCGTCGTATCGGGAAAACAGTCTTCGAACACGAAGGGCAGAATGCCGTCGCGGGTCAGACCGAATGTGGCCAGTTCCGCATCGCTCATCGCATCGAGATGCAGGATGCTGGCGAGGCGGCTGCGCACGTAGGTTGCGGGATTGAACCCCTGCCCCCTGGCGGCAAAGTAGAGGTCGATCCGGTCGCGCAGACCCGGGCGGACAAACTGAAGATGGACTGGTTCTATCGACATTGGAAACCTCGTTGGCACTGGTGGTTTCCTCCCACCCTGCAGTCTAGCCGCGCGGCTCTTGCCGGAACGTGAAGATCGGTGCGGGGCTGCCGCTTCTGTTCCGATCTGTGGATTGGCGACGACACTTGCGGCGCCGCATGCTCAATCAACGGGCGAAACGGCAAGGATTTCGTCAGATGGCACATGGCGACCCGTCGGCTTCCCGCAAAAAGAAACGGCGGCTGAAGCCGCCGTTTTGTCCAGCCACAGACCCTGAAACGGTCAGCCGACGTGAAAGAGGGTCGAGAACAGCTTGGGATCAAGGCTTTCGGCCGCGAACAGATCGCCTTCGGTCAGAACGGACACGGCGTCATGGCTGTGCAGGCTTTCCTGATGGCTGGCCAGCACGCGGTAATCGCCGATACGCGGGTCCGCCTGCAACTGTTCCGCAAACAGCCGTGCCGCGTCTTCGACAAAGATCGGGTTGGCGGCGTTCAGTTCCGCAAAGGCCTGTTCGTCCTCACGCTTGACCATGACCTGGGTCTCGGTGGGCACGGCCCGGCGGCACATGTCGATCAGGTCTTCGAACCAGAGGCACTTGCCGTCTTTCACCTCGACCGAAATCCGCGCAACCGAGCGCTGGGAATGAGGGGTCGCCAGTTGCCCGCGCTCGCGCCGGGCATGTTCGCTGAGTTCCAGCGAACACGGGCAGGTCGAGCTGTAGACATAGTCGAGATGCATGATGGACCGGCGCACGCCCCCCATATCCACCAGTTCAAGCGCAATATCGTAATACTGGAAACCGGACAGGCCCGAGCGCAGGCTGTTGACCTTCATCGGGAAGGACAGCCGCATATTGATGCGCGCATCGAAGGATTCGAGATCGGTTTTGTAATCGTCCAGCGCCGCTTTGATCACGTCAAAGCTGAAGGTCTTGTCGGCATGTTCGTAGAAAGACCGCATGATGCGGCTCATGTTGATGCCTTTCTTGTCGGCATCGAGGCTCACCGTACCGGTGACGCTGGTTTCCAGCGTCAGATCGCCATTGTCCCGCGTGTGATAGCTGATCGGCAGGCGGAAGTTGGAAATGCCGACATGCTGAATGCCCCGATTGGCCCCGCGGATCAGCGCGGAGGGACCATTCTGCAGGTCGGGCAGAGATGCCTTGTAGGCACCGTCGACGGAAAACCCGTCCGGATAGTCGCGGGCGAGCACGGGATAGCTGTCGGCCTCGCCATCGACGAGGCGGCGCAGAACAGGATCGACGAGGTCAATTTCCCCGTCATGGGATTTGCCGGCCCATTGCCGCAGCAGCGCCAGCGCCGCTTCGGCCTCTTCACGGCTCGGTTTGCGGTCAATCTCAGGTGTATGGATATTCATACGCAGGCCCCCTCGCCTGATGGACATAGCCTAAACATAGGCACCCGCCCGATTATTTCCACCAACCTTGTGTACGACTCTGCCTGATCCGCAGATCATTCATAAGGGGAAAAACCTGCGTTTCAGACCGCTTCAAGCGCGTCCAGAATATCCTGAATGAGATCGTCCGTATCCTCGATTCCGACCGAAAGACGCACCAATCCGTCGGTTATTCCAAGCGTTTCGCGCTGTTCGGCGCTCAGACGCTGGTGCGTTGTGGTCGCCGGATGCGTCACGATGCTCTTGGCGTCGCCGAGATTGTTGGAGATCACAATCACGTCAAGCGCGTTCAGAAAGGCGAACGCCGCCTCCTTGCCGCCCGCCAGTTCGATGGCCAGCATGGTGCCGCCCGACCCCAACTGCCGCTGCGCAAGCGCGGCCTGTTTGTGCGAGGGCAGACCGGGATAGATCACCTTCTTGAGTTTGGCATGCCCCTCCAGCGCCTCGGCAATGGCCTGCGCCGATTGCGCCTGTGCGCGGACGCGCAGATCAAGCGTTTCAAGCCCCTTCACCTGCACCCATGCCGTGAACGGCGACATGGAGCCGCCGGTATGCTTCATGTAGGGTTCGACCACTTTTCGGATATGGTCGCGCGTCCCAAGGATCACGCCACCCAATGTGCGCCCCTGCCCGTCGATATGCTTGGTCGAGGAATAGATGATCACATCCGCGCCCTGCGCGATGGCATCGGAAAAGACCGGGGTCGAGAACACGTTGTCCACCACCACCAGCGCGCCCTGCGCATGGGCAATCTCGGACACGGCCTGAACGTCCACCAGTTCGAGCGTCGGGTTCGACATGGATTCAAAGAACACCGCCTTGGTGTCAGGCCGCACCGCCGCGCGCCACTGGTCCAGATCGGCACCGTCCACCAATGTAACCTCGACCCCGAAACGCGGCAGGATGTCCTCAACAATATAGAGGCAGGAGCCAAACAGAGCCCGCGCCGACACAAGGTGATCGCCCGCCTTGAGCATCGACATCAGCGCGCCGTTGACCGCCGCCATGCCGCTTGCGGTGGCAAAGGCATCCTCGGCCCCTTCCAGCATCGCGATGCGTTCTTCGAACATCGCCACGGTCGGGTTGCCGTAGCGGGCGTAGATGTATTCATCCGGGCCGGACTTGATGAACCGCTGTTCCGCCTGTTCGGCGCTGTCGTAAACAAAGCCCTGAGTGAGGAAAATCGCTTCGCTGACCTCGTTCCACTGGCTGCGCTTCGTTCCGCCATGGACCAATCGGGTGCGTGGTTTCTTGTCTTTCATGTCTTCACCTGTGTGGGCCTCGGCCCATCAAAAAAGCCCCGTTCCGGCCAAGCGAAAGGGGCTTTCGGCTGACCTTTTAGCGGCATGTTTAACGTGGCCCGCAATCCGGTAACAAATCGCCACGGGGATGCTTTACGCCTTGGTTGACCATCGGTCAATATCCCGCACCGAGCTTCTTTGGGGGACGAAGAGCGCAGGCGGCGTCGTTGCGCCCAGGTTTTCAGTCGACTGAAAACCCCGGACGCGTCGACGCGTCCGCCACCTAGAACGGAACGTCGTCCGCCGCGCAGATGAAACGCGCGACAACTTTCTTGGTCCCGGCCTTGTCGAAATCGATCTCGAGCTTGTCGCCCTCGATCCCGACCACCGCGCCATAGCCGAATTTCTGGTGGAACACCCGCTCGCCCAGCGCGTGCGAGCTTACGGCCGTCGCATCGATCACCGTGTTGCGGGCCTCACTGGGTTGGCTGACCGGACGCTGCTGCGACCGCGCCTGCAGCCGGCGCCAGCCCGGTGAGTTGTAGACATTGGCCTCTGCCGCCTTTTCATGCAGATCGGAGCCGCGCATCATCTGCGCCGCAGGCGAGGCCATCCCCGCCGCGCCATAGCCGCCGCCATAAAGCCCCGGAGGTGTCAGCACCTCCACATGCTCTTCCGGCAGTTCGTCGATGAACCGCGACGGCAGCGCCGATTGCCACTGGCCGAACACCCGGCGGTTGGCGGCAAACGAGATCGTGCAGACCTCCTCGGCGCGGGTGATGCCGACATAGGCGAGGCGGCGTTCCTCTTCGAGGCCCTTGAGACCGCTCTCGTCCATCGATCGTTGCGACGGGAACAGCCCGTCTTCCCACCCGGGCAGAAAGACGGCGGGAAACTCCAGACCCTTGGCGGCGTGCAGGGTCATGATCGACACTTTCTCGCCATCGCCGCCCTTGTCGTTGTCCATGATCAGGCTGACATGTTCCAAGAAGCCCTGAAGGTTGTCGAATTCCTCCAGCGCCTTGACCAGTTCCTTGAGGTTTTCGAGCCGCCCCGGCGCCTCAGGCGTCTTGTCGTTCTGCCACATGGTCGTGTACCCGCTCTCGTCGAGCACGATGCCCGCCAGCTCGGCATGATCGGTGTCCTCGGCCATACGGCCCCAGCGGTCCAGATCGCGCACCAGCTGGCCCAGTTCGGACCCGCCCTTGCCCTTGATCATCCCCTGCTCGACCGCCAGCCGCGCGCCTTCCACCAGCGACACGCCATTGGCGCGGGCGACCGTCTGGATGGTCTGCTGCGCCTTGTCGCCAAGGCCGCGCTTAGGGGTGTTGACGATCCGCTCGAACGCCAGATCATCATCCGGGCTGACCACGACACGGAAATAGGCCATCGCGTCCCGTATCTCCATCCGCTCGTAGAAACGCGGGCCACCAATGACGCGGTAGGGCAGACCGATGGTCAGGAAGCGGTCTTCGAAGGCCCGCATCTGGTGCGAGGCGCGGACAAGGATCGCCATATCGTCAAGGCTCATCCCGCGCATGCCCCGGGTGCCGCCCTGCATTGACTCGATCTCTTCCCCGATCCAGCGGGCCTCTTCCTCGCCATCCCAATGGCCGATCAGGCGGACCTTTTCACCCTCCTGCGCATCGGTCCAGAGCGTCTTGCCCAGACGCCCCTGATTGCCCGCGATCACGCCAGACGCAGCGGCAAGGATATGCGGCGTGGAGCGGTAATTCTGTTCGAGCCGCACCACATGCGCGCCTTCGAAATCCTTTTCGAACCGCAGGATGTTGCCCACTTCCGCCCCACGCCAGCCATAGATCGACTGGTCGTCGTCACCCACGCAGCAGATGTTCTTGTGCCTCGAGGCCAGCAGGCGCAGCCAGAGATACTGCGCGACGTTGGTGTCCTGATACTCGTCCACGAGGATGTAGCGGAACCAGCGCTGGTATTGTTCGAGCACATCCGGGTGAGCCTGAAAAATCGTAACGACATGCAACAGCAGGTCGCCGAAATCGACCGCGTTCAGCTCTTTGAGCCGCGCCTGATACTGCGCGTAAAGCTGCGGACCCTGATGGTTGAATGCGCCCGCATCGGCGGCGGGCACCCTGTCAGGGGTGATCGCGCGGTTTTTCCAACCGTCGATGATGCCCGACAGCTGCCGCGCAGGCCAGCGCTTGTCGTCGATGCCTGCCGCCTGCACCAGTTGCTTGAGCAGGCGGAGCTGATCGTCCGTATCCAGAATCGTGAAGTTCGATTTCAGCCCCACCAGTTCGGCATGGCGACGCAGCAGTTTCACGCAGATCGAGTGGAAGGTGCCCAGCCACGGCATGCCCTCGACCGTCTGGCCCAAGAGCCGCCCGACCCGTTCCTTCATCTCGCGCGCGGCCTTGTTGGTGAAGGTCACGGCGAGGATCTCGTTCGGGCGGGCGCGGCCAGTGTTCAGCAGGTGCACGATCCGGGTGGTCAGCGCCTTGGTCTTGCCGGTGCCGGCCCCTGCGAGCATCAGGACAGGGCCATCCAGCGTCTCGACCGCCTGTCGCTGCGCCGGGTTGAGATCGTCCAGATAGGGCTGCGGGCGCGCGGCCATCGCGCGGGCGGACAGAGAGGCGCTTTCGAACGCCTCCATTTCATCGAAACTGCTCATGCGCGGCAAGATAGCGCCGCTGACACCAGAGATAAAGATGTTCTGATAATGTTCACATATCCACAGGAGGATTTCCTTCGCAGGAAATCTCCGGATTTTTCGAAAAATCCGGCGCTGGACAATTCCCGAGTTCTGCCCACAAATGCCGGTTATGGATTATCACGCCCGTTTCCCCGCGATCAGCGATCTCAAGTCCCGCGCCCGGCGGCGCATTCCCAAATTCGTCTGGGAATACCTCGATTCCGCAACCGGCACCGAGGCCACCCTGCGCCGCAATCGGACGGCCTTGGACCGGGTGTTGTTCACCCCATCGATCCTGCACGGCGAACTGCCGGTGGACCTGAGCACAACGCTCTGCGGACAGGACTATGCGCTGCCGGTGGGCATCAGCCCGGTGGGCATGTCAGGGCTGATCTGGCCCGATGCGGAACGCAAGCTGGCGCGTGCGGCGACCAAGGCGAGGATTCCCTACAGCATCTCCACCGTCGCCACGCGCATCCCCGAAGACGTCTCCCCCCTTCTTGACGGCAATGGCTGGTTCCAGATGTACCCGCCGCGGGACGAGGGCATCCGCACGGATATGCTCAAGCGCGCCAGGGATGCCGGGTTCTCGACCCTGATCCTGACCGTCGATGTGCCCGTGCCGTCGCGGCGCGAACGGCAGGTGCGCTCTGGCCTGACCACTCCGCCGAAGCTGACGCCGCGCCTTCTGGCGCAGATCGCGCTCTGTCCGACATGGGCGATGGGCACCGCGCAGCTGGGTATGCCGCGGATGCGGCTCATCGATGATTACGCAGGCAAGGTCACGGGCCTCAGCTCGACCCAGCATGCCGGCTACATGCTGCGCACGTCACCCGACTGGGATTACGTGCGCTGGCTGCGCGATGCATGGGACGGTGCGTTCTTCGTCAAGGGTGTGCTCAACCCCGACGACGCGCCTGCGCTGGCCGAGGCGGGGGTCGATGCGATCTGGATGTCGAACCACGCCGGACGACAGTTCGATGCCGCCCCTGCCCCCATCGAAGTGCTGCCCGCCATGCGCGCGGCCACCGATCTGCCGCTGATCTTCGACAGTGGCGTTGAAGGCGGTCTGGATGTGCTGCGCGCCATCGCTTTGGGCGCCGATTTCGTCATGCTTGGCCGCGCGTGGCACTATGCGCTTGGCGCGCTTGACACAGACGGTCCGGCGCATCTGGTAGAGATTCTGCAAAAGGACATGGCGTCCAATCTGGGCCAGCTCGGCGCGGTGCGACCCACCGATCTGCGCGGAAAAGCGCGGGTCGACGGCCCTGCGACATTCGGACTACCCACTTCTACCGGTTGAGAATGTAACGAATTCTTACTAAGGAGCGGTCAGACCCAATACGTCAGGACCGCTGCCATGTCAGATTTCCAGAAGATTCTCGTCGCCAACCGGGGTGAAATCGCTATCCGCATCATGCGGGCTGCCAATGAAATGGGCAAAGCGACAGTCGCCGTCTATGCCGAGGAGGACAAGCTGGGGCTGCACCGCTTCAAGGCGGACGAAGCCTATCGCATCGGTGAAGGCCTTGGTCCGGTCGCCGCGTATCTGAGCATCGACGAGATCATCCGCGTCGCCAAAGAATCGGGCGCCGATGCGGTCCATCCGGGTTACGGGCTTTTGTCAGAGAACCCCGATCTGGTGGATGCCTGCGTTGCAAACGGAATCACCTTCATCGGCCCCAAGGCCGAAACTATGCGGGCGCTGGGTGACAAAGCGAGCGCGCGGCGCGTGGCCATCGAGGCAGGCGTTCCGGTCATTCCGGCAACAGACGTGCTGGGTGACGATTTCGACGCCATCGCCAAAGAAGCCGAAGAGATCGGCTATCCGCTGATGCTCAAGGCATCTTGGGGCGGCGGCGGCCGCGGGATGCGGCCCATTACCGGCCCGAAAGAGCTCAAGGAAAAGGTGCTGGAAGGCCGTCGCGAGGCCGAAGCGGCCTTTGGCAATGGCGAAGGCTATCTGGAAAAGATGATCACCCGCGCGCGGCACGTCGAGGTGCAGATCCTTGGCGACAAGCAGGGCAACATCTACCACCTCTATGAACGCGACTGCTCGGTTCAGCGCCGCAACCAGAAGGTCGTGGAACGCGCCCCTGCCCCGTACCTGTCGGAAGCGCAGCGTGAAGAGCTGTGTGAACTGGGTCGCAAGATCTGCGCCCATGTGAATTACGAATGCGCGGGCACCGTCGAATTCCTGATGGATATGGATGACGGCAAGTTCTACTTCATCGAGGTTAACCCCCGCGTGCAGGTGGAACATACGGTCACCGAGGAAGTGACCGGCATCGACATCGTTCAGGCGCAGATCATGATCGCCGAGGGCAAGTCGCTGGCCGAAGCGACCGGCAAAGCCAGCCAATACGACATCCGTCTGAACGGCCATGCACTTCAGACCCGCGTCACGACCGAAGACCCGCAGAACAACTTCATCCCCGACTATGGCCGGATCACCGCGTATCGGTCGGCCACCGGCATGGGCATCCGTCTGGATGGCGGTACCGCCTATGCGGGCGGCGTGATCACGCGCTATTACGACTCGCTGCTGACCAAGGTCACCGCTTGGGCACCGACACCGGAAAAGGCCATTGCGCGGATGGACCGGGCGCTGCGCGAATTCCGGGTGCGTGGTGTCTCCACCAACATCGCGTTTGTGGAGAACCTGCTCAAGCACCCGACCTTCCTGAACAATCAGTACACCACCAAGTTCATCGACGAGACGCCGGAGCTGTTCCAGTTCCGCAAGCGGCGCGACCGGGGCACCAAGGTGCTGACCTATATCGCGGACATCACCGTGAACGGGCACCCCGAAGTGGCGGGCCGTGCGAGGCCGCATCCGGATCTGAAACCCGCCCGTGCCCCCAAGCTGCGGGTGGAAACCCCACCCGCCGGCACCAAGACGCTGCTTGACGAAAAAGGCCCGCAGGCCGTGGCCGACTGGCTGGCCGCGCAGAAGCAGGTGCTGATCACCGACACCACGATGCGCGACGGGCACCAGTCGCTGCTTGCGACACGGATGCGGTCGATCGACATGATCAAGGTGGCGCCGGCCTATGCGGCGAACCTGCCGCAGCTTTTCAGCGTGGAATGCTGGGGCGGTGCGACCTTCGACGTGGCCTATCGCTTCCTGCAGGAATGCCCGTGGCAGCGCCTGCGGGATCTGCGCAAGGCGATGCCGAACATCATGACCCAGATGCTCCTGCGCGGGGCGAATGGCGTCGGCTACACCAACTACCCCGACAACGTGGTGCAGTTCTTTGTCAAACAGGCGGCCGAGACGGGTGTTGACGTGTTCCGCGTGTTCGACAGCCTCAACTGGGTCGAGAACATGCGCGTCGCGATGGATGCGGTTCTTGAGACCGGCAAAGTGCTGGAAGGCACGATCTGCTACACCGGCGATCTGAACGATCCGGCGCGGTCGAAATATGACCTCAAATACTACGTCGCCATGGGCAAGGAGCTGAAGGCGGCGGGGGCGCATATCCTCGGCCTCAAGGACATGGCGGGGCTGTTGAAACCCGCTGCCGCAGGTCCACTCGTGAAGGCGCTGAAGGAAGAGGTGGGCCTACCCGTCCACTTCCACACGCATGACACCTCGGGCGCGGGGATTGCCACGATCATGGCGGCTGCGGCAGCGGGTGTGGATGCTGTTGATGCGGCGATGGATGCGCTGTCGGGGAACACCTCGCAGCCCACATTGGGATCGGTGGTCGAGGCGCTGCGGCATACCGAACGGGAAACCGGGCTGGACATCAGCGCGATCCGCGAGATTTCCAACTACTGGGAAGCGGTGCGCGGGCAGTATGCGGCGTTCGAGACGGGCCAACAGGCTCCTGCCTCCGAGGTCTACCTGCACGAGATGCCCGGCGGGCAGTTCACCAATCTCAAGGCGCAGGCGCGCAGCCTCGGGCTTGAGGAACGCTGGCACGAGGTGGCGCAGACCTATGCGGATGTGAACCAGATGTTCGGCGATATCGTGAAGGTCACACCGTCGTCGAAAGTGGTGGGCGACATGGCGCTGATGATGGTGTCACAGGGCCTGACCCGCGCGGATGTGGAAAACCCCGAGGTTGAACTCTCCTTCCCCGACTCGGTTGTGGACATGATGCGCGGCTCGCTGGGGCAGCCTCCGGGAGGCTGGCCTGCGGCGATCCAGAAGAAGATCCTCAAGGGTGAGAAAGCCTTTACCGACCGTCCGGGGCTGCACGCAGCACCCGTGGATATCGAGGAAACCCGCGCCAAGCTGGTCAAAGACCTCGAAGGCAAGCCGGTCGATGACGAGGATCTGAACGGCTACCTGATGTATCCCAAGGTCTTCCTCGATTACATGGGCCGCCACCGGACATATGGCCCGGTGCGGGTGCTGCCGACGCGGACGTTCTTCTATGGCATGGAACAGGGCGAGGAGATCAGCGCCGAGATCGACCCCGGCAAGACGCTCGAAATCCGCCTGATCGCCGTGGGCGAGACCCAGGACGATGGCGAGGTGCGGGTGTTCTTCGAACTCAACGGCCAGCCGCGCACGATCCGTGTGCCCGACCGCAAGGCCAAGGCCACCACGGCAGCACGGCCCAAGGCGGAGGTCGGCAACCCGAACCACATCGGCGCGCCGATGCCGGGCGTCGTCGCCTCTATCGCGGTCACGGCCGGTCAGAAGATCAAGGAGGGCGACCTCCTGCTGACCATCGAAGCGATGAAGATGGAAACCGGCCTGCACGCCGAACGCGACGCAGTTGTGAAAGCCGTGCACGTCCAGCCGGCGGCGCAGATTGATGCCAAGGATCTGCTGGTGGAGTTGGAGTGAGGTGGGGACTGGTTTGGCGGCACCGAGGTGCGTTTGAACGGGGGATGGAACTTAGGGTCAGGA
>NZ_JFKC01000038.1 GCF_002115805.1 Marivita geojedonensis
CTCTTCAATCTTGCAATAGATAGCAAGCTTCGAGGTTGTGACCTCATTCGTCTTAAAGTCACTGATCTCGTTGTCAGTGACCGAGTTCGCGAACGCGTGACTGTTGTCCAAAGCAAAACGCAAAGGCCAGTCCAGTTCGAGGTATCGGAGAACACTCGTGATTCTATCTGGAATTGGATATGTCGCCCGGAGATGCTCGGATGCACGTTCTTGTTTCCCAGCCGCTTCCATGAAAGGCCGCACATTTCGACCCGGCAGTACGCACGCCTGGTCCGCGACTGGGTGGGTGCGATCGGACTGGATCCAAGCGGTTACGGGACGCATTCTCTGAGGCGCACCAAGGCGGCGCTGATCTATCGCAAGACGGGCAACCTGCGCGCTGTTCAGCTCCTACTTGGCCATACCAAGGTGGACAGTACGGTGCGATACCTTGGTGTTGAGTTGGAAGACGCACTGAGCATTGCGGAACGGATAGATATTTGAGGATCGGGCGGGCGGCAGCTGCCGCCCGCCATTCCTAGCGTTTGATTGTCGTTTGGTAGTCGATCTTCCACTGGACTTCCGACCAAGGGTGAGCGTCACTGGCGTCGTTGAATGAATTGACTCTCCCGCCCGGAACGCCGGGCTTTGGTCAGTACGGGGCGCGAGATTGCCCCGCGACCAAGAGGAGACCTTGATGACCGATCAACCCACAGCAAAACTTACTTCCGATCCCGCTCAGCAAAGATCGGCGAGGCCAATTCCTAAGCCCAAGACTGAAATGCTGCGCAAACTCCTGACGCGCCGCACCGGGGCAACAGTTGTGCAGATCCAGAAGCAGTTGGGCTGGCAGCCGCATACGATACGCGCGGCAATCTCGCGACTGCGGTCGTCAGGCGTACCTGTCGAGCTTGACCGATCGGGCAGGGTGGCCCGCTACCGTATTGTGCCCGGGGAAGGCCAATGACGTTGACCGTGACCGCCCCCGACATCTGCCGACTAGTGGAAGCCGACGCCGCAACGCTGCGCCGGATCTGGCAGGAGACCAAGGGCACCGCGCCGCCCAAAACCTTTACCGCGCGCCTGATGCGGCTGGCGCTGGCATGGGGCGCACAGACGGCTTTGGCGGGAGGCGAGAGCGCCGTTGCACGCCGTGACTGGAAGCGGGTCATCCGGGCCCGGATTGACTCGCGTTCCCTGAAAAGCCGCGGGGGTGCCGTGCCAGCTACGGTTGGTGATGGCACCCGCATCTTGAAGGACTGGGGCGGGAAGATGCATGAAGTGCTGACCACAGCGGACGGCGGTGCTACCTGGAACGGCCAGAGCTATTCCTCGCTGTCGGCGGTGGCGCGGGCGATGACCGGGACCAACCGCAACGGACCCAAGTTCTTCGGGTTGCGTGAAGGAACGCGCACATGATCAGCCAGCGCTGCGCCATATATACCCGCAAGTCGACCGAAGAGGGGTTGGAACAGGACTTCAACTCTCTGGATGCGCAACGTGAGGCCTGTGCGGCCTATATCCTGAGCCAGAAGCACGAGGGCTGGGCAGAACGCGCCGAGCGCTATGACGATGGAGGGTTCTCCGGCGGATCCATGGATCGACCCGGGCTTACACAATTGCTCAACGATGTGCAGGCAGGCCGCGTCGACGTTATCATTGTCTACAAGGTGGACCGCCTGACCCGGTCACTGGCGGACTTTGCGAAGATGGTTGATCTCTTCGATGGGGCAGGGGTCTCGTTCGTGTCGGTCACCCAAGCCTTCAATACGACATCGTCCATGGGTCGCCTGACCCTAAACGTCCTGTTGTCATTCGCCCAGTTCGAGCGCGAGGTGACGGCTGAGCGTATCCGGGACAAGGTTGCAGCTTCCAAACGTAAGGGAATGTGGATGGGGGGCGCGGTGCCAATGGGCTACGACGTTGCCGACAAAGCCTTGATTGTTAACCCGGTTGAGGCCGAAGCGATCCGCACCATTTTTGCCGAGTATCTGGTGGCCGGATCGGTACGCGAACTGTCCGAAAGACTTGACGCGCTCGGTATCGTCAGCAAACGCCGAACCGACCGGTACGGTCGCACCACGGGAGGTGCGTCCTTCTCTCGTGGTGCACTCTACAACATCCTGCGCAACCCCATCTACATCGGCAAGACTCGTCACAAAGATGAGCTCTATGATGGGTTACATGAGGCCATCATCGACGATGCTACCTGGCAGCAGGTGCAGGAGCTGCTTGCAAACCACGGTGGCAAGACGATCGGCACGTCCCGACGGACGGCGCGGCGCCTGCTGGATGGGCTGCTCTTTGATTCCGTAGGCCGCCCAATGCGCACGACCTACGCCCTCAAGTCGACGCGCACGGGCGGAACAGCCCAATCGCGGCGGTACTGGTATTACACGTCAATGCCATCCGGCTCAGACGAACAGGGCAGTATCGAACGACTTCCCGCAGGAGAAGTCGAGCGGCTGGTTCTGAGTGGGCTCAAGAACCACCTGGACGATCAGTCATGGCTGACCGAGCAGATCAGATCGGCAGTCGATTTGGATCCGTCTTCGCTCGCAGAGATCCTCCATGCAGTGGATTCTCTGAGAAACCAGATTGCTGATGGGGGTGAATGCCCGGATGCACAGCATCTAAACGGCTTAGTTGATCGTATTGATTTATCAAAGGGGCAGTTTTGTGTTCGGTTGGATCTAGGTGCGTTGCTGCCAGCAGAGAAAGCTAAGCTACCAATCCATGCCTCCTTCGAGGCCCCGTTCCAGAAGCGTCAGACCGGACGGGCGAGGCCGATCATCATTGCACCGCCCGATGCACTTCAGCCGGATCAGGACCTCATCAACCTTGTCGCTGATGCGAGACGGTGGTCGGCCGAACTTCTTGACGGCACGTCCAGCACCATCCGCCAGATTGAAGACCGCGAAGGTCTCCAAAGCGGATCGGTGAGTCGTATCCTGCCCCTGGCCTGGCTGGCACCGGATATCTCAACGGCCATTCTCGAAGGCCGTCAGCCACAACATCTCACAGCAAAGAAGTTGCGTAGCCTTCCGGAACTACCGCTGGACTGGCATGAACAGCGCAAGATTCTGGGCTTTCCGCATCAATAGAGCATCCAGGCCTGGCCTAAGACCTCACGCGCGAATGCCCCGCTGAGACTTCTCTCGATATCGCGGCGAAATGGCCCAGAACAAAGACGAAATGTGAGGTCTCTCCGGCCACTACCCCTCGTAACTCACGGAAAACCAAACACTATCCAGAGAGGATGTGTTCTGTATGGTTTTGTGGAGATTGAGTGGTGGGCGACCTTGGAATCGAACCAAGCGTGCGTCTCCGCGAGGGAGTTACAGTCCCCTGCCACACCTTGCGGCCTGTCGCCCACTTCTCCAGAGGCCCGGCCTCTGGCGTGAGCGGGTGATTACAATTGCCCCCTTGCGGCGTCAACAGGAAAATCCCATCAAGCGGGGAGCAAATTTTGCCGATGGAACAGGGGGGCTGATATGGCCAAGAAACCGAAATGGGTGGTGGCCAAGGAACAGTCCAAAAAGGCGGCTGCGGCGGAAACCGTTTGGCTGTTCGGCCTGCATGCGGTTCGCGATGCCTTGGTCAATCCCAAGCGCGAGCGGTTGCGGCTGGTGGTGACGCGCAATGCGGCGGACAAGCTGGCCGATGCCATCGAAACCGCTGGAATCGAACCGGAAATCAGCGATCCGCGCAAGTTTGCCGCGCCGATTGATCCGCAGTCGGTGCATCAGGGCGCGGCGTTGGAAGTAAAGCCTTTGAACTGGGGTCGGTTGGAGGATGTGGCGCTGGGCGCGGGTGACGGGCCGCCGCGCGTCGTGATGCTCGACCGGGTGACCGATCCTCATAACGTGGGGGCGATTCTGCGGTCGGCGGAAGTGTTCGGCGCTTCGGCAGTTGTCGGGACTCTGCACCATTCGGCACCGGAAACGGGGGCGTTGGCGAAGACCGCGTCGGGCGCGCTGGAGCGGCAGCCCTACCTGCGGGAGCGCAACCTTGCGGACGCGATGGAGCGTTTGCGGTCAATGGGTTACGTGATCTTCGGACTGGACGGGGAAGCCGATCAGACCATCGACGACGCGATTGCGCCGGTGCGGGACAGACCCATTGCGCTTGTCCTGGGGGCCGAGGGGCCGGGATTGCGACCCAAGACAAAAGAGACCTGTGACGCGCTGGTGAAAATCCCCTTCGCGCGGGCGTTCGGATCGCTCAACGTGTCGAACGCAGCGGCGGTGGCGCTTTACGCCGCGCGTGTGTGAGCTTGCGGTCCGAGGCCTGCGTGCCAATATTCCCTGTGAAGGAGATGCCATGCCTCACGGAACGAAGATTGCCACATGCTGCTACTGCGGAACCCGCGCGGCCCTTGTTTTGAAAGGGGAAACCCGGCACGAGTTGAGTTGTGCCGCCTGTGGCGCGCCGCTTCATGACATGAAAATGCTGCGGGCGGATGTGGTGGAAACGCCTGTGTCCAGCAGGCAGGTCAACACGCACCGGCCCAAGCCGAAGCAAAAGAAAGGCGCGGTCACGCCACTGCCGGTTTGGGAACGGGAGGCCGGGTTTTCACGCAAACCCAAAAAGAAGAAGCGCAAGACGCTGGCAAAGCGTTTCTTCGAGGAGGCCTTCGACGTTCTCGAGGATATTTTTGACTGATTGCTGAAGGACGGCGCAGTCAGGGTTTCGGCTGACGCCGCAAAACGCGGTCATTCCGGCGCTTTGAGCGGGCCGTGCCTTGTGTTTGCAGTCAAGGTAAGGCGTTGACGGTCCAGATGTCCGAGCGACCCGAACGGGACGTCGCACTGGTCAATTCCGCCACTCTGATTTAAGTGCGCATGGGCAATGACGGAGGCTCCGCGTGACGACATATGAGAATCCCGGTCCGGTTGAGGAAAACTGGAAAGACGCGATTTCTTCTGTGGAGGAAATCATCGAGGATGCGCGCAACGGAAAGATGTTCATTCTTGTCGATCACGAGGATCGCGAAAACGAAGGCGACCTGGTGATTCCCGCGCAGTGGGCGACCCCGGATGCCATCAATTTCATGGCGATGCACGGGCGGGGTCTGATCTGTCTTGCGATGACCTCGAAGCGGATCGAGGAGCTTGGGCTTCAACTGATGTCGACGAACAACTCGTCGCGGCATGAAACCGCCTTCACCGTGTCCATCGAGGCGCGCGAAGGGGTGACGACCGGCATCTCGGCTGCCGACCGCGCGCGGACTGTGGCGGTGGCCATCGATGGCACGAAAGGCGCGCAGGATATTGCGACACCGGGTCATGTGTTCCCGCTACGGGCGAAGGATGGCGGCGTTCTGGTGCGTGCCGGTCATACCGAGGCCGCGGTGGACGTGTCCCGTCTGGCCGGGTTGAACCCGGCGGGCGTGATCTGCGAGATCATGAACGAAGACGGCACCATGTCCCGGCTGCCGGAGCTTGTTTCGTTTGCGCAGTTGCATGGGCTGAAAATCGGCACCATCAGCGATCTGATCGCCTATCGCCGCCGCAACGACAATCTTGTCCGGGTCCGCAAGCAGGACAAGATCACCTCGGAATTCGGTGGTGAATGGGACATGCGGATTTACACGGACGAAACCCATGGTGATGAGCATATCGTGCTGACAAAGGGTGATCTGTCGGGCGATGAGCCGGTGCTTGTCCGGATGCACGCGATGGACCCGATGCTCGACGTGGTGGGAACCGGGCCAAAGGGCCGGGCAGACGAATTCCAGCATGCCATGCAGGCTGTGGCTGACGAAGGGCGGGGCGTTGTCGTCCTGCTGCGCGACACGTCGATGAAACTGGACGTGGGCGACGAAGTCTCACCCAAGACGCTGCGTCAGTACGGGCTCGGCGCGCAGATTCTGTCGTCGCTGGGATTGTCAAAGCTGACGCTGCTGACGAATTCCCCCACACCCAAGGTCGTGGGGCTTGAAGCCTACGGGCTTGAAATCGTCGGAACGCGTAAGATTTCGGAGTTGGGCTGATGGCGGCATCGGAAGAACATTACACGCTGGCACGACCGGAATTTGACCGTCCGGTCAAAATTCTGATCGTGGTGGCCCCTTACTACAAGGATATCGCGGATCAACTGATCGCCGGTGCGAGGGCCGAGATCGAGGCATGTGGCGGCACACATGAACTGGTCGAGGTTCCCGGCGCACTTGAGGTGCCGACGGCGATCGGGATTGCGGAGCGCATGTCGAATTTCGACGGCTATGTTGCGCTGGGCTGCATCGTTCGCGGTGAAACCACGCATTACGACACGGTCTGCAACGACAGCTCGCGCGGGCTGACGCTGCTGGGGTTGCAGGGGCTGTGCATCGGCAATGGTATCCTGACGGTCGAGAACATGGCGCAGGCCGAGGTGCGCGCGCAGGCGGATGGACAAAACAAAGGGGGCGGCGCTGCGGCTGCGGCCTTGCACCTGATCGCGCTCAGCCGTAAGTGGGGCGCTGCCCGCAAGGGCGTGGGTTTTGTGCCCGCAAAAGATGAGTACCAGATCGCTGGTGACAGCAAGGACCCGAACATCGCATGAGCCAAGGTGCCAAGCCTCCGAAGAAGGTGGACCAGAAACGCCAGATGCGGTCTGCATCGCGGTTATATGCCGTTCAGGCGCTGTTCCAGATGGAGCAGTCGGGTCAGTCGGTTGATAAGGTCGCGGTGGAATTCCTCGACCACCGGTTCGGGCTCGCGCAGGAAGACGGCGCAGAATTGGTCGAAGGCGATGCGGACCTGTTCCGCCGGATCACCGAGGAAGCGGTCAACTGGCAGGCCAAGATCGACCAGATGACCGACCGGGGGTTGGTTGCAAAATGGCCCATTGCCCGGATCGACCCCACCTTGCGCGCGTTGTTCCGTGCCGCAGGGGCGGAACTGGTTGCAACGGAGACGCCGCCCAAAGTGGTGATCAACGAATATGTCGACGTGGCGCGCGCCTTTTTCCCCGAGGGCAAGGAAGCGAGCTTTGTGAACGCCGTGCTCGACCACATGGCACGTGAGGCGCGGCCCGAGGCGTTTTGATCAAGGT
This sequence comes from Marivita geojedonensis, assembly GCF_002115805.1. Taxonomy (GTDB): domain Bacteria; phylum Pseudomonadota; class Alphaproteobacteria; order Rhodobacterales; family Rhodobacteraceae; genus Marivita; species Marivita geojedonensis. The sequence continues at coordinate 7,018 of NZ_JFKC01000038.1, forward strand.
GCGTCGAGGGCGCGCTTTGAAATCCGGCGGGGTGGTCCTACATTCGACTTTAGCAATGTGAGTCGAGCGATGCCGGACCTGATCAAACTGTATATTCGTCAAACTGCGATCGGGTTCGCCCTGTCCGCCGTGTTTGTGGCGCTTCTTCTGTATTTCAACGTGGTGAACCTCTGGCACCTTGTGACACACACGGATGTCGGTGTTCTGGCGGTCTTTCTGCTTTGGCTGTTCAATGGAATCGTGTTCGCCGGTGTGCAGTTCGGAATCACCATCATGCTGATGAAGTATGATGACGACGACGATGATGACGATCATCGCGGGATGCCCATCCCACTGACTCCGGTCCGCGCCGAGGCCTATGCCCCGCGTCGCCAGACACGCCAGTTTTCAAGAAGGTAACTGCGGCGGGAACCACGCCAACCGTGTGGTTCTCTCATTCCCGAGGACCTGTATATACAGGTGGGCGTCGGGTAACCGGACCAGGGCCCGGACAGAGCCAACTCCCTCGGAATTGCTTAAGGCCACCGGAATGCAACCGCTCACGAGAAGGGCAGAACCCGCCAGCCCCTCAGGTAGGCTCGGAACCGCGCCGTGACAAGGGGCTATTTCGCGCCAGCGCTCCCGATCACTTGATTTTTGTTCACACTTTGTTCATGGTTGTGCCATGCGTGACGAACTTCAACCCGGACAGATCCTAGCACGTGGTGTTTGCCGCCATCTGGCGAGCCACGGGTTTTCCGTGGTCGAGGAATTCGTGCCGGACCGGGGTTTGCGTGTGGACGTCATGGCGCTTGGGCCGAAAGGCGAAATCTGGGTGGTGGAGTGCAAGTCGTCGCGGGCGGACTTTCAGTCGGACGGCAAGTGGGAAGGGTATCTTGACTGGTGCGACCGCTATTTCTGGGCGGTTGATCTGGCGTTCCCGACCGAATTGCTGCCAGCGGAAACTGGCCTCATCATCGCCGACGGCTATGACGCCGAAATCGTGCGTATGGCCCCGGAGGACAAGCTGGCGGCGGCGCGGCGCAACAAGCTTATCCGGAAATTTGCGGTGCATGCCGCGCGGCGGTTGCATGCGCTGCGCGACCCTGATGCGGCTTTGGCAGCGTGGGGCTAGGCGGTCTTGCCGTTCTACCCGGCCGGAGGATGGTTATTTCCGCTTGGGTTTGACCTTGCGCGCGGCGGTCGCGGCGAGGCGGATTTCCTCGGCGATCTCGTCGGCTTCCTCGGGGTCGAAATCCATCGGGATCTCGATTCCGTCCGCCAGAACGAAGAGGCGCACCATGCCCTGATCGGTAGGGCCGATCTGCAGGTTGGCTTCGATGTCGCGTTCGGTGTTGATGCCCATGACAGGTCTCCGGCGGATTGCAGGTCAGGACACGGGCCATAGCGCCGAGGGGCTTGTTTTGCAAGCTGCTGGCGGGGCAGAGTGCCGTCATGGATGACACGGTGACGTTTCGCGATTATCGCCCCGGCGATCTTGAGTGGCTGGTGGGCGCACATGCGCGCCACTATGCCGAGGCCGAGGGGTTCGACGACACATTTGGCCCCTTGGTCGAGTCGATCCTGCGGGATTTCACGGCGCAGCATGACCCAGACCGGGAAAAGGGTTGGATTGCGGAGCGGGACGGGAAGCCGCTGGGCAGCATCTTCTGTGTGCGACTGGATGATCAGACGGCCAAGTTGCGGCTGTTTTTCACCGCGCCCGAGGCGCGCGGCCTCGGGCTGGGCAAACGTCTGCTGGACGTCTGTATGGGATTCGCCCGCGAGCGGGGCTACACGCGCATGGAGCTGTGGACGCATGAAAGCCACAAAGCGGCCTGCGCGCTCTATTCCCGGGCGGGATGGGTCTGCACCTCGTCAAAGCCCGTGCACAGCTTTGGTGTCGATCTGGTGGAGCAGGCCTGGGAAGTGAAGTTGTAACGCCAGATGGGGCTTGCATTGCCCGAACCGTGCCGTTATCCCGCCCCTCAGTGCCGACATAGCTCAGTTGGTTAGAGCGCTTGATTGTGGATCAAGAGGTCCCCCGTTCGAGCCGGGGTGTCGGTACCATCCTTCTTCAGTCTAATACGAAACCGCGAAATCGGTCCCGTACAGGGGCGTTTCGCAATGCATACTGAAGTTCTCATCCGCTGCATTGACAACATCGGCCACGACGTAGACCAGATGAAATTTCTCATCGAGCGACTTTTCATCTGCATCATGGTCGGCGTGTTCCTGTTCGACATCCCCAATGTGCAGAAAAAATCGGGTGAACTCGCTTGACGTCTTCCAAGACTGAAGTTCGCCGGTTTCCAGATCGATGCCTGCCAATTCACGCATGGCGTTGATCCAGACTTTGCATTTCTGCATCGCCTCGGCTTCTCTGATCGTGTGTCCATCGAAGAACCGATTGCTCACAACGATGCGATTGCTGTCCCAGTCATAGATAACCCTCGAGTAGCTGCTTTCCCCAGCGCCATTCAGAAATCGTTCCAGCCGAAAAATTCCGAAGTCGAGAATGGTCGGCGCATCATTCATCAGCCGAATGATGGTTTCGTCGGGCTCTGCTTGCGACGCATTGGAAAGGCTGCATGCGGCGAGTGCGGCCAAAAAGGTTTTTTGTCAACATTTGGGACTCCAATTCAATCCGGATCGATCAGCAGGCGCGCTTACAAATGAAGGCGTGTGGCTGCACAGCCTTGATGACGCGCAGCAGAAGTGTGTCGGCGTTTCGCCAAGCGATCAAGGTTTCTCGCGTGTCAATGGTTTGCCGACTGCCAAATGCGGCGGCAGTATCGGGAGCAGATTACTTTGAGATGATCTCGACGGTCTGCAAAAGCCGACCGCTGTCGCGGGCAAAGATCAGGATCTTGTCGTCCTCGGTCACGACGGCGTACCAGTTGCGTGCCTGGGTGAAGGCCGTGGCCGTTGTGCCATCGGGAAGGGTGATCACATCGGGCAGCGGTGTCGCGGATTGATTGTAGCGGATGACAATCAGCGCGGTGATTAGTATGACCCCCGCGATCATAGTAGCGGTCAGGACCGTCACCAGCCGCCGCAGGAATCGCAGGTTGGCCGGTTCGGGGGCCTGATCTTCGGGGGCGTTGTCCATGTCTGACTCCATTTTGCGCGTGACCATCGGGGCAGGGCCTCCGCCGCGCCTTGATAAGGCCTTGGCGCGGGACGTGCCAGAGGAGGCGGCGCTGTCGCGCACGCGGCTGGCCAAGCTGATCGAGGAGGGCGCGGTGCGCCGGGAGGGCGAGGTTCTGTCCGATCCCAAGGCGAAGGTGACCGAGGGGGACGTGATCGAAGTGCAGCTGCCCGAGGTTGCACAGAGCCATATCGCGGCGGAGGAGCTGCCCCTCGACGTTCGGTACGAAGACGACGATCTGATCGTGGTGATGAAACCTGCCGGTATGGTGGTGCATCCGGCACCGGGCACGCCCGGGGGAACGCTGGTCAATGCTCTGCTGCACCATTTCGGCGGTAAACTGTCGGGTGTGGGCGGCGTTGGACGTCCGGGGATCGTACACCGGATCGACAAGGACACGAGCGGCCTGCTGGTGATTGCCAAGTCCGACCGTGCGCATCACGGGTTGGCGGAACAGTTCGCGGCGCACAGCGTGGAACGGATTTATCATGCGTTGGTGCATGGACACCCCGATACCGGTGATCCGCGCCTGCGCGGGGTGCGGGGGGTGTCGATCGAACCGGGAGCGGTGATCAAGATCACCAGCGATCTGGCGCGGCACAAGACGGACCGGCAGAAACAGGCGGTGTTCTTCGGCCACGGCAAACACGCGATCACACGGGCGCGGGTTCTAGAAACCTTTGGAACGCCGCCGCAGGTGTCCCTGGTGGAATGTCGCCTTGAGACCGGGCGCACCCATCAGATCCGGGTGCATATGGCGCATGCCGGGCACGGACTGGTGGGCGACCCGGTTTATGGCGGGCGGCGCAAGGTTGCCAAGGACGCGATGCCAGAGGCCGCGCGGGCGGCAGTGGCCGGATTTGACCGGCAAGCCCTGCATGCCGCGGTTCTGGGGTTCGAGCATCCGGTGAGCGGTGAAACCATCCGTTTCGAGGCTGCGTTACCCGAAGATATGGCTGATCTGATCACGCTTCTGCGCGGCTGAAACAATCGTCCCATGTGCGTGAATGCACTGACATGGGGCTTTCGCCCAAGAGGCTGTGCGTTAAATTATGCTTAACGAAATGATACGTACTTCTTGAAACTTGCGGGTGACGTTCCCAAATTGAATGTTAAGCTCGTAAACATTGGAGGGACATGGGCATGAGCAACTACGCGAATCTCCCGGCCCCGTCGCCGGAAGCCGGTCTGAGCCGGTACTTGCAGGAAATCCGGAAGTTTCCGCTTCTGGAGCCGGAAGAGGAATACATGCTCGCCAAACGCTGGGTCGAGCAGGAAGACACTGAAGCTGCGCACAAGATGGTGACAAGCCACCTGCGACTCGCGGCGAAGATCGCCATGGGATACCGCGGTTACGGATTGCCTCAAGCTGAGGTGATCTCGGAAGCGAATGTCGGCCTGATGCAGGCGGTCAAGCGGTTCGATCCGGAAAAGGGGTTCCGCCTTGCGACCTATGCAATGTGGTGGATCCGTGCGTCCATTCAGGAATACATCCTGCGCTCCTGGTCGCTGGTGAAACTTGGCACCACAAGCGCTCAGAAGAAGCTGTTCTTCAACCTGCGCAAGGCCAAGTCGCGCATCGGCGCGCTTGAGGATGGCGATCTGCGCCCGGAGCACGTTCAGAAGATCGCCCATGATCTGGGTGTGAACGAGGACGAAGTGATCTCGATGAACCGGCGTCTGTCGGGGGGCGATGCGTCGCTGAATGCGACGGTTGGCTCTGAGGGCGAAGGCACGATGCAGTGGCAGGACTGGCTCGAGGATGAGAGCGCGGATCAGGCCGGCGACTATGAAGAGCGCGATGAGCTTGAAGCCCGCCGCGCGATGCTGGTCGAGGCGATGGACGTGCTTAACGATCGCGAGAAGGATATTCTCACGCAGCGGCGTCTGGCCGATAAGGCGGTGACGCTCGAAGAGCTGTCGGGTCAGTATGACGTGAGCCGGGAACGCATCCGCCAGATCGAAGTGCGGGCGTTTGAAAAGCTGCAGAAGCGGATGCGCGATCTGGCAAAAGAGCAGGGCCTGCTGACTGCCAACTGAGCGCAAGACATCCGAAGGTGAAAGACGCCGGGCCTGTGCCCGGCGTTTTTTCATGTTAGGCGTTGCGTATCACTGAGGAGGGTGCAGGCATGTCGGAACTTCGTTGGGGCATTTTGGGCGCGGCAAAATTTGCGCGGGAACAGATGGCTCCGGCCATTCACGCGGCGAAACGGTCAAAACTGACCATGCTGGCAACCTCGGACCCGGCCAAGGCCGAGCCATTCCGGGCGATGGACAGCGATCTGCGTGTGGTGGACAGCTATGACGCGGTGCTGGCTGATCCGGGGGTCGACGCAGTTTACATTCCGCTGCCCAATTCTTTGCATGTAGAATGGACGCGGCGGGCGCTTGAGGCTGGAAAGCATGTTCTGACCGAAAAGCCGATTGCGATGCAGGCGGATGAGATCGACGACCTGATTGCGGTGCGGGATCGGACGGGGCTGGTGGCTGCAGAGGCGTATATGGTTGTGCATCATCCCCAATGGCACCAGGTGCGCGACTGGGTCCAAGGCGGCGCGATCGGACAGCTTCTGCGGGTCAACGCCACGTTTACCTATGACAACAGCAGCGACCCGGGAAACATCCGAAACACGGTCGAGACAGGTGGCGGCAGTCTTCCGGATATCGGGGTCTACACGCTGGGCTGTACACGGTTTGTCACGGGGCAGGAGCCGGAACGGATTCTGTTTGCCGACATCCGCAGGGAAAACGGCGTCGAGGTGCGGGCCGAGGCAGTCGCGCAGTTCGACGGGTTCACACTGACCTCGCTGACGTCGATGCGGATGGCGCTGTACCAGAACGTGTCTTTTCACGGCAGCGAAGGGGTGATCGAGGTCACTGCGCCGTTCAATCCTCTGGGCTATGGAGATGCCGAGATCACGCTGATGCGGAAGGGTAAAGCGACAGAACTCTTCCGGTATCCTGGGGTGAACCAGTATGTGCAACAGGTCGAAGCCTTTGGCGCTGCGGTGCGCGGAGAGGCAGCCTATCCCTGTCCGCTGGAGTTCAGTCAGGGCACGCAGCGATTCATCGATATGATCTGGGCAGCGGAGGGGTAAGCCTGCGCATAGGGGGCCTGTCGGCGAAATGTCCGACAGGAGGGTGCTCAGACTATGGGGCCATGAAACGACGGCGCGCCTCAACAGCGATATTGTAGCGTTGTTCCAAGTCGGCGATCAGCGACATCGCAACACGCTTTTCATCTTCGTTCGTGGCGCCTCGGAAGGTTTCCCGTGCTGCTGTGAGCAGTTTCTTGATCTTGAACTCTTCGGGGAGCGCCCCGGCTTCCGCCATGATCCGCACAGCGACGGCCGTCGCCATGTCTGTGAAGGCTTCACCTGAGCGGTCTGAGAGTGGTTCTCCTTCGCCCTTCAAGCCCTGAAGCTTGCCCTCGGCCAGAGCTTTCTGAATTTGACGTTCTACAAGGCGACCAAGCGATTGAGGCATGGGGTGGATTTCCCGAAAGACTGCTGTTCTGACGGGGCAACCTTATCATTTTTTCCGAAAGCTGGCATTTGGAGAAGGCTCCGAACCAAGCGCCGAGACCATGCGGCTTTTCGAAAAAGAATTTGATCGATGCGAAAGAAAAAAGGCTGATCCGGAGATCAGCCTTTTTTTCGGTTATGCCGCGTTGGTGTTGGCCGGTTTGGCCTTGCGGGTCTTGGACGACCCGCCCGCGTTGCTGTCGATGAAGTCGAGCACCAGCGGGCGAATGTTGTTGCGCCAGCTTTTTCCGGCGAAGATGCCGTAATGTCCCGCGCCCGGTTCAACATGGCTTGCCTTCATGTGATCGGGCAGGCCGGTGCAGAGACCGAGTGCGGCGATGCACTGACCCGGGGCGGAGATGTCGTCATTCGCGCCTTCGACGGTCTTGACGGCAACATTGGTGATCGCGCCCATATCCACCTTGTGTCCGGCGACGACGAATTCGTTCTTGGCGATTTCGCGTTTCTTGAAGATGCGGTCCACGGTGGAGAGGTAGAACTCTGCCGGCATGTCCATGACGGCAAGGTATTCGTCGTAGAAGCGGTTGTGCGGATCGTGGTCGGATGCTTCACCGCGGATGACGTTCTGGATCTGGTTCGAAAAGGCGTTCAGGTGCCGGTCGCCGTTCATCGAGATGAACGAGGCAAGCTGCAGCAGGCCCGGATAAACCATGCGGCCCACGCCCTTGTACTTGAAACCGACGCGCTGGATCATGGTTTCCTCGAGCTGACCCATGGTCACGCGACGGCCGAAATCGGTCACGTCGGTGGGGGTTGCGTCGGGGTCCACCGGTCCGCCGATCAGGGTCAGCGTGCGCGGCTGTGCGTCAGGGTCCAGTTCTGCCAGATAGGCGGTCGCAGCGAGGGTCAGCGGCACCGGTTGGCAGACGGCAACAACGTTGGTGTCGGGGCCAAGGTGGCGCATGAACTCCATCAGGTAGAGGGTGTAATCCTCGACATCGAACTTGCCTGCGCTCACGGGGATATCGCGCGCGTTGTGCCAGTCCGTCACGTAAACTTCGCAATTCACGAGTAGGGACTTCACCGTGGAGCGGAGGAGTGTTGCATAGTGACCGGACATCGGCGCAACGAGCAGGATCTTGCGGGGCTGTTCCTTGCGACCGGCGACGTTGAAATGGATCAGATCGCCGAAGGGACGTTCGACTATAGTCTTGATCTCGACGAGGTGATCCTTGCCGTCTTCGCAGGTGAACGTCCGAATCCCCCAGTCAGGTTTGACGATCATGCGCTCGAATGTGCGTTCCGTTACCTCGCCCCAAGCGGCCATCCACTGGACTGCCGGATTCGGCATCATGGCCCAGGCGGGATAGGAGGCCATGGTTCGCGCAGTTGCGCCAAGCCATTGATTTGTATTGCGAAACGTTTCCATGAGATCATAAGTCATCATGTAGCGCATAGAGGCCTCTCCTTCAGCGTGGGCCCGAAAATCGGGCCAATTCGTCGCTTTGCCTCCCACCGCAGGCGACTGTATTCTGCATAGCAGCATGAATAGGGGGGAAAGTTGGCCATGACAACTAAAGACGTTGCCGCACCTGAAATGAGCGCGGAACTTGAGGCCAATTTGCAAAAGATCGAATCGCTGACTCAGCGGCTGATGGCTGCCCTGTCGCAGAAGAAACAGATCAACCCCGCGCTGCACGGCCCGGACGCCATGCTCTATGGGAAGGCGATGCAGGCGTACTGGCAGGAATGGCTTCAGAACCCTGCCAAGATTCTGGAACATCAGATCGAATACTGGGGCAAGTCCGTCACCCATTACGTCGAGGCACAGCAGGCGCTGGCCAAGGGCAAGTTGCAGCCACCGGCCGATCCGGGCCCAAAGGATCGCCGTTTCAAGAACCCGCTTTGGGACGAACATCCGTATTTCAACTTCATCAAGCAGCAGTACCTGATCAACGCCGAAGCCATCCGTAACGCGGTGGATGATGTCGAGGACATGGACGCGACCGAGAAAAAGCGACTGCGGTACTTTGCGCAGCAGATCGTGGACATGTTCGCGCCGACCAATTTCTTCGCGACGAATCCGGACGCCCTTCAGAAGGCGCTTGAGACAGAGGGAGAAAGCCTTGTCAAAGGGCTCGAGAACCTCGTGGCCGATCTTGAGGCCAACAACGGCGAACTCGTCGTCCGGCTTGCGGATGAGGGGGCGTTCGAGATCGGCACGAACATCGCCACCGCCGAAGGCGAGGTGATCTACCGAAACCACATGATGGAAATCATCCAGTACGCGCCGACGACCGAGAAGGTGCGCGAGACTCCCATCCTTCTGTTCCCGCCCTGGATCAACAAGTTCTACATTCTGGATCTGAAGCCGGAAAACTCGTTCATCCGCTGGGTGGTGGATCAGGGCTATACCCTGTTCGTGGTGAGCTGGATCAACCCGGACGAGTCGTACAAGGATGTGGGGCTGGATGCCTATATCGAAGACGGCTACCTGCGCGCGATCGAAGAGGTGAAATCCATCTGCAAGGTCGATAAGGTCAATGCCATCGGCTACTGTATTGCCGGAACCACGCTGAGCCTGACGCTGTCCCTGCTGAAGCAGGAGGGCGACAAGTCCATCAAGTCGGCGACCTTCTTTACCACGTTGACCGATTTCTCGGATCAGGGTGAATTCACCCCCTTCCTTCAGAACGATTTCATCGACGGGATCGAAGCCGAGATCGGCGACACCGGGATTCTCAAGTCGTTCATCATGGCGCGGACCTTCAGCTTTCTTCGGTCAAACGACCTGATCTACGGTCCCGCGATCAAGAGCTACATGATGGGCGAAACGCCCCCGGCCTTTGATCTGCTTTACTGGAACGGAGATGGGGCCAATCTGCCCGGACGCATGGCGATGCAGTATCTGCGCGGTCTGTGCCAGTCTAACAGATTTGCACAGGGCGACTTCGAACTCATGGGTCACACCCTGTCCCTGCGGGATGTGGATGTGCCGCTGTGTTCGATTGCCTGCGAGACCGACCACATTGCGGCGTGGAAGGACTGCTATCGCGGGGTGCAGACCATGGGGTCAAAGTCCAAGCAGTTCATCCTGTCCGAGTCGGGACACATCGCCGGAATCGTGAACCCGCCATCGAAAAAGAAATACGGCCATTACACCCATGATGACCTGTCGCTGGACGCGGATTCGTGGCGTGATGCGGCGGAATACACCGAGGGTTCATGGTGGCCGGTTTGGGAAAAATGGCTGGCGAAACGCGCCGGAAAATGGGTCAAGGCACGGGAAGTAGGGGATAAATCCCATCCGCCCCTGGCCCCGGCACCCGGCACCTATGTGCGCATAAAGGCCAAGGCCTGAGCCCCGGTTCAACCCTTTCCGAAGTTTTTTGCTGCAGTGCAGAAAAATGCTTGAAATGCTGCGGTGCGGCATGTATATATTCTGCATCTGCACAACACAGCGGGGCGGGCCCGCCGAGCAGGAAAGGATTTGAACGATGGCAAAGACGCAAGACATGACAGCGACCCTGAAAGAAATGATGGGCGCATTCCCGGTTGACACGAAAGCAATGGAAGACGCTTTCAAGACCACAGCAACTCTGAACGAGAAGCTGTCCCACGTTGCTCTGGAAGCAGCTGAGAAGTCGACCGAGATCTCCGCAAAATGGACCAAAGACACCCTCGCCAAGCTGGGCGACATGTCGAAGGCCAAAACCGAGCCGGCAGACTACGCAAAAGCCATGACCGATTTCGCATCGGCTCAGGCAGAAGTTGCCGCCGAAAACATGGCTGCTTTCGCTGAGATCGCGAAGAAGGTCCAGATGGACACAGTGGAACTGATGATGGCCGCAGGCAAGGACCTCTCCGAGGACGCAACTGCCGCTGTCAAGAAAGCAACTGCTGACGCGACTGCTGCTGCCAAGAAGGCAACTGCTGCTGCGAAGTAAGCTTTCAAGGAACTAGCGTTCTCTCCTCCCAAATCAGGAACGCTATCCTTAGGCCGGGTCCCATGGATCCGGCCTTTTTTTGTGTGGCGGTGCGAAAGGTGCCACGCGTTGTTTATCGCATCTCGCGCCTGGGTTTCCGGGGGAGCCGTCGATGTTTCCGGATGAGGTGGCGTTATGCCACCGCCATTCCGTCATCCCGCACAAAGCTCCATTCGCCTTCGGAATTCTCGTAGAGGCTCATGAGGATTTCGCGCGAGCCGGCAGTATTTTCCGGACTGATTGCGATATCGGCCAATGCGTCCGATTTGCTGATCCTTCCGGCGTTCAGCAGATCAAGGTAGAATTGCCGCCCGGCTGCATCCGGTTCGCGGTCAAGCACGTTCAGATAGATACGATCCAGAAACGCTTCGTTCGACAGCGTGTCGGGGTCACCGAAGTTGGTAGCGAACTCCGGACTGTTCATCATGTCAGCCGCAAGGAATTTATCTGTCAGGTCGTGCCGTTCCGTCACTTCGATGTAGAAGTTGAGGCCTGGAAGATCGATGGCCCCGTCGCGGTTCAGCGCGGCTTCGTAGATCAGTGCGACACGCTCTGCCGCGTCGAAGTCACCGGTAGAGCCGAGCCCATCCAGATGCGATCCGTCCTCCAGCGCGAGAACGACATCGTCGAAGCGCAGAAATTCGATGTTGAACAGTTTGTCCTTTTCACCGTCCGGCCCGGAAACCACTGCATATTCCGTCCCGCCGCTGATGGCGTATTCCGACGACAAGCCTGCAAACCGCGCTGTGTCACCATCAAGGGGGTCGCCATAGGTCTCGTTGCCGAACATCATGTCATTGCCGGTGTCACCCCGCAAAACATCCTGTACGGCGCCTCCCCGCAGGATATCGTTCCCGGAACCGCCGCTGATCGCATCGGGGCCGTTGGCACCGAAGAATTCATCGTCGCCACCCAGCCCGGTAAAGTAATCGGCCCTGCTTGTTCCTGTGCTAGGGTCAGGACCCATTGATTTCGCTGGGATGGCGTGATTCACGGTCCGAAAAACGAGCGGTGAG
>NZ_JFKC01000039.1 GCF_002115805.1 Marivita geojedonensis
CTGCCCGCGCCACTCGGCCAGAGCAGCGGTTCGTTTGAGTTTGAAATGGTCCCGTTTGGAGAGGCCACGATCCTGATTGAAGTGGTTGAAGACGGAGGAATGGACGGCGACGAATTTCTGCAAACTTCGCATTCTCCGAAAGCGCTGCATTGCCCTTTCTCGTCGTCGGAACGGCAGATGCGAGTTCTCTACTCTGTTGTTGAGCCAACGGCCACAGGCTTGCCGATCCTCACATCCTATCTCGCGAAGCGCGGCCTTGTATGAAGCAAACCGATCTGTGACCAGCACTTCTGGCTGACCATATCCACGCATCAATTTTCTGAGCATTTTCAATGCGGCGCGCTTGTTGCGCCGCTTCGTGACAACGCTCTCGAGCACCTCGCCTTCGTGATCGACGGCCCGCCAAAGATAGTGACGCTCACCGTTGATCTTCACGAAAACCTCGTCGACATGCCATTGCCATGGCGAGAATGCACGCAGCTGCTGCACACGCCGCCGACGGATCTCAGATGCAAACATCGGGCCAAACCGGTTCCACCAGAACCGGACGGTCTCGTGGCTGACGTCGATGCCTCGCTCGTGCAACAGGTCCTCGACATTGCGGAGTGACAACGGAAAACGGACATAGAGCATCACCGCCAGGCGGATAATCTCGGGGCTCGACTTGAAGTACTTGAATGGGGAGCGTTTGGTCATGGCCAGAGGCTACGCAAGCCCCCTGCCCGGCTCAAGCCAAGTTCCTCTGACACTGCCCTTGCGTCAGCGTCAACGTCAAGCATCACGGCTCGTCCCTGCGGATTTTGGCTGAAAGGCACGACCACATCCTTTTGGTGGCGGTCGAAGAATGCCTGAATTGTAACTTCATACTCCGGCCACGCATATTTACTGGCGACGCCGCTTAAGTCGATTGGTAACACCGAAGATATCCTGCGGGATCACGATGCCACCCTTCCGATCGTCTCTTGCCGACTCGAACCTGACCCGTTTCTTGGCCGTCTCCGGCCTCCAATTCGGTTAACATGATCGGCGCTGTCAGACAAATACCAACCAGCATCTGCTGGGACCGTGAACCCCACCTGATCCCACTTTGCTTCGCGCTCTTTCCTTTGCACATGTTTTGGCAGCCAACTTGCAAAACGGCAGGCCACTTTGTGAGATCGCCACCGATCGCGCATCCAAAGACAATCAAGTAACCTTCGCACCTCAGTCGACCAGCCCCAGTTGCCGGGCGATTGTTGCGCTGTCGTAATAGTCTCGACCTTCGACAACCTTTCCGTTCTTGACCCGCATCACGGAGCAATAGCGGACTTCCGCGCGTCGCCCTGTTGGCTGAAAGTCTCCAAGACTCGAACGCAGAACGCCCGTGTGAGTGCCCGTGTTGCGGAACTCAACCGTAGCCCATTCCCCATCCATGCTGACAATTACGTTTTCAACCTTGCAGAGCCCGTCAGGGAAGGCCTCACGCCAGCGCTCGTAGTCGGCCTTGTACGCTTCCTTGCCTGGCAAGCTTTCACCGCGGGCAACATCCTCGAAGTCGCAATCTTCCGCGATGACCTCCGCGCCTCGATCGGGATCGCGCATGTCCCACGATTCATGAAATTGACGAACGACTTTCTCAGTTGGATGCATGACCCGGACCTTTGAATGATGACTTGTGCCGACAGTATTGAATTGCTCTTGTCAGTCCAACGGAAAGTCCGCGAGCGGCCCTAACCGGACATTCATCACTTAGGATGGATGCTGCGAGTGCATTCCACATAGCGGACGTTGGCGCGCAGCCCCAAATTCTTGCCAGTTTGCGGCGACCGATTGGCTTAGAGAGATGCTTTTCGATCTTCTGTATTGCGCGAGTTGGCGGATGACTTCCGCCACATGGCCCCTAACTCAACGATATGCAGACGCTTGAAATCACCAGCGCCGATCAGCTTTGGACTTGGCTGGCGGAAAATCACGGAACGCACGCAAGTGTGCGATTGGTCACTTGGAAGGCCGCAAATCGGGAAAAGTATGTCGGGCGCGAAGAGGTGCTCGACGCGCTCATCGCGCATGGATGGATCGACGGTCGCAGGTTTGCGGTGGATGATAGTCGCACTGCGCAACTCGTGTCTCCGCGCAAACAGCAAGCGTGGTCCAAGTCATACAAGAATCGTGCTGAACGCCTCCGGCGTGAAGGACGCATGCACCCGGCAGGCGAAGCCGCGATCGAAGAGGGCCGTGCTTCCGGACTCTGGAACTATTACGACGATGTTGATGCGCTTGTGGTGCCGAGCGATCTCGCTTTTGTACTCGAAATGGAAAAGTGGAACGCGCTAGCCCCGTCCTACCGGCGTAACGTTCTGCGATGGATCAAGCTTGCAAAACACCGCAGACACGGATCAATCGGATAAATGCGGTTGCAGACGCAACGCGTGAGAAAAGAAAGCTTCCACAAATGTGAAATCTCTTCGGCGCGGCGGCTGTAAGAGAGACAGTAGCATTTGCGGGCTCCTCAAAAGAGTCAAGGCACCGCTCCGCAGAGAGACGGTGACATCAAATGGGACGGCCCAGAGCTGCCGTCCAGCAGTAGCGCCGGCGCCGCACTGCAGCTTCCCGAGACAGGCCATTCATGCATCGTGCAGCATTATGAGAAGTCGAAGGTCGGCAGTGCGGGACGAAGCAGACTGTTGCAGTTGTAGCATCTGAGTAGGTTGACCAAAGCTTGCAAGATGTCTCCTTGTGTCAGAAAATACCTGTCAACCTATTCAGGGAGGTTGCAAATATGGGTTTTGTTGAAGCCACCAAGACATGCCTTACAAAATACTTCGTTTTTTCCGGGCGCGCGGCGCGGCCCGAGTACTGGTGGTTCGTGTTGTTCGTGGTTGTCGTCAGCGTTGTCTTGGCAGTTGTCGACGCCTCCCTGTTTGGCACGGACCCGGAAACTGGAGAGAGCAGCCAAGTCCTCACTCCGATATTCCAACTTGCCGTTGTCGTACCCATGCTTGCCGCTGGATGGCGTCGACTGCACGACACCGGAAGACCAGGCTGGTACTTGCTTTTGCCTGCAGCACTGAGCATCGCAACCATGTTCATGCTGTTCAGTGGCATCGCTGTATTTTCAGTCCTCGAGCAAGGGGCTGACGACCCCGAAGCGTTGAGAGGCCCAGCGGCACTACTTGGCGTCACCGGTTTGATCGTTGTGGGAGTTCTTCAATTGATACTCTCTGTGCTGATGATCTGGTGGCTAAGCCGACCGTCACAGGAAGGTACAAATGATTATGGTCCACCTGCAGCTTAAACTCATGACGTGGATCATCAGTGCTTTCGCGTGGACATGACGAACCATGGCCAAACTGACAAGGGAGTATCTATGAAGAGACATCTAATTGCCGGCACTATCCTCACAATCTTGATGTCATCTCCTGCCATGGCTGACTGGAACTTCAGTGGGCCGCCGAACGCCAACGCCTTCATCCAGACCAACAATATGACGCTGGAGTTGCAATGCGATCGTGTCCGTTTTGCGCCAGCGGGCTATGAGGACTCGCAGGATATTGTCTCCAAGCAGGGCCTGTCTTTTCGGTTCATGAAAGATGGTTCGACCGAGGTAGGTGCGTTTCAGGCCGGATCGGTGAATGCGGATATATCGCTCGTCGACAACTATCCTGTTGAGGTCCGTTTCTTCGATCAGGGCGACTATGATTTCGTTTTGGATCAGATCGCGCAGAACGCAGTTCTGAACCTTTCGATGGCTGATCAGGATGTCTCTTATGGCATTTTTACGCTCAAAGGCTCATCTGCGGCGGTCAGATCCCTGCGCGCTTCCTGCACCTCCAACGCGTCGGCATCTCAGAGCGTGGAAGCGCCCGAAGGCATTGTCTACTGCGGTGGCGGTGCTGTGCAAAGGGTCATCGAATACGCCATCGTGGGTCAACCCGGTGATAAGTGGGATGCCATCGTGACCGTCAATGGCGAGACCGTTCGGGCGATGACCTCATATAGCTTCTTCGGAAGCTCCCAACCGCCAGCCGGGTTCCAAGTCGCACTCCTGGGTGAAGACCGGTCAGAGTTTCTTGTGTTCAGCGATGGGGGCCGGGACTGGGTCGAGTTTGGGGACTACACCTACGACCAGTGCAACTGAACTACACGGAAGGGCTGGAGACACGAACATGGGTAGCCAACTGGCTGGAAATGGCAATCGCGCGGGTGCCATGGGTTGGGCGGTTGCTCTTTGTGCTCTCTCTATGGCCTTCTACACGTCCTCGGCGCACGCGCAGGATCTGTCCGGGCTGCCCGCAAAGTTTCTTGAAAAAGTCGAGGCCGCACAGCAGGCATGTTCGGATACGGAGAACGGGCAGTTCGCCGTTGAATTAGGGGCCGTTCACCGCGTCGATCTCGATGGAGACATCCACCGGGACTGGGTTCTGGACGAGGCCGGGTTTGCCTGTTCCACCGCTGTGTCGCTCTATTGCGGGACAGGCGGTTGCGTGTCTCACTTCCTGATCGAGGATCGTATGTTTTCGCTTCTCAATCAGAGATGGGACATGGCGAACATTGGACCATTCCGCGTGCTTTTGGCGGATGTGCATGGCTCGCAATGTGGTGGGATCAACCCAACGCCCTGCGTCGTGGCCAGTGTTTGGGATTCAGACGAAATGGTCTGGCGCAGCGCGGGTGCAGAGTGGGAGTAGAACTTATCGAACGACGCCTCGAAAAGGTCATGCCTGCAATCGGCACCTGCGCTGTGGTGCTGGCTGTGAGGGGATGCGTCGAAACTGCTCCCGAAATCGCGATCAGTGAACCTGACCCGGAACTTAACTTCGTGCGCGGTTACCGAAACGCTGCAGACGAATGCCAGCTTGTCGGCGAAACGGCCTTCACTGTCGATTTCCTCGACTATGCGGCCGATCTTGTGGCCTGTCCGACGGGAAGTGAAGCAATGGCAAGCCTAATGGCGGAAACGGGAGCGCTTGTAATCACCCAGACCAACAGCTTCTCGTTGTTCAGCATTCCCTACCGCTGAACGACATTCTTGCCCTGGACTTTTAATGGCCCTCTCTGTCGATGAGTTCAGGACAACTGCCGGACTACTCCGTAACATCCATCGAGAAGAAATACGTCGCGCACAACGCTTGACCGGCAATGCCTGCAGGCGGTTCCATGCCGGCAAACATCGCTACGCCAAGGTAGGTGAACCCGGAGCTGTCCTCACTCCAGGCTGCCATATACGTGATTGGTTGGTCGCCACAAAGCGTGTTTCCCTGCCTTAGTGGGCCAGCATCGCCTGATACACGAAACACCTGAGCAACAGGCACGTCGCCAGACGCACCCCAACTGCCTGAACTCTTGGGGTCATAAACTTCGAGATCAAGAAACTTGCCGGTCTCGAAGACCATCCGCATGGTAGACAAGATTACTGGCCCGGTAATCGCCATTGCCGTTTCGCTGGAAGGATTGAAAGCCTTAGAATCCTCAAAGAGCGGCTGGGATGATGCTGGACCCCCCAATATCCCCATAGCCATCGGCAGCATCAGGATCGATCGACGCATTTGAGTCTCCATTGTGCGAAGTGGTCTGACGATCTTAAACATCCTTTTGCTTCGTCGTCGAATGCGGCCGCGAGTTCCTATTCACTGTTTCGAATGCTGCGCAAGCGATCAAGGTCTGAGAAGGGCTCTCTCCGGTCATTCGCCGCCGGTTGTCTGAACGGCAGCTTCGGGCCGTCAGCAACGGCGGCTCTTCGGGCGGACCCTGGCTAAATGCTGTACGACCGCATGACCGTTAAGAGCCCGAAACGGACGTTCTCAAATGCCTAACCAATAGCGGTGCCACGCCGTTCAGAAGCGCGGCAGAGATATTCTCTCATCCGAAATTGGACTGCATGAAGAATGGTTTCCTGTCATCGTAGGTTGGGCTGCCACCCAGGTCCTCGGGGCTCAACCCTGTGTCTTTCAGAAGCTGCTCAGACAGTTGCCGGTCGTTGATCCACGATGGCAGCGGCCCCCGGGGCGTGGCTTTCGTCGCGCTGCGAATGCCAACCAGTTTTGCGATCGAGAAAATCGAGCGGGAGAGCGTGGTTGCGAACATCTGAGGGCTCCTTTGGGTTGGTCTGTTGTCGTGATAGAAACAGACTGCCCCGTAACGCACGCCCCCGCTTGAGCGGCATCGAGGGATTCCTTGGTGATTTCATGGGGATTGGATAATCTCGCACTCATGGAATATGCGTTCGGCGACTTCGTCCTTGATCTGAATCGGGGGGAGCTTCTCGGTAAGAGCGGGCCAGTGCCGATGGAGCCTCGGGCCTTCACGCTGCTTGCCTACATGATCGAGCAAAACGGCCGCCTCATCGAAAAGGATGAACTCATCGCTTCGGTGTGGGACGGTCGAATAGTCTCGGATGCTGCAATCGCAACCGCCGTTAAAGCCGCCCGACGCGCCGTCGGGGATGACGGCATTGAACAGACCTGGCTCAAGACGATACGGGGGCGTGGGTTTCGGTTCGATGGCACCGTACAGCTGCGCGCCAGTTCGGAGGCAGCTATTGCGCCGCCAGACGATGAACACCCTCGTCTGGAGCACGGTGCAAGACCACGGATCGCCGTCCTGCCTTTCTCTTACATGGGGCCGCAAGAACGCTTCTTGGGATTGAACAGCGCGCTGCCGGCTGAAGTCATCGCGTCTCTGTCTCGCCTTCGCTGGATCGAAGTCATAGCACGCGGCTCCAGTTTTCGGTTTCATAGTGATTTGGTCGATTTCGATGCACTGCGCAGTCTTCTGAAAGTTGGCTATTGCCTGACCGGTTCCGTTGAGGTGTCAGGTGCGAAAGTGATCGTGACGGTTGAATTATCCGACACAAAACACGGCTCGTTGATTTGGGCCGATCAGTTTACGACCGAGGTAGAGCATCTGCAGCAACTGAGGCCTAGGCTCGTTGCGTCAGTCATAGCAGCCCTCGATTCGTATATTCCTCAGCACGAAGCTGCCAGAGCGCGACTTCTGGGCCCTGATAGGCTTGACGCATGGAGTAACTACCACCTTGGTCTAACCCATGTGTATCGGTTCAACGCACACGATAACCGAATAGCGGAGCAGTATTTCGAGCGTGCACTCGAGCTCTCCCCCGAATTCGCCGGCGCGCATGCGGCGATGTCTTTCGCCAAATTCCAAGATGCCTTTTTACATCTACACTCGGATCGCGATGCCGCCGTGGCTGATGTAAGGCGCTATGCCGAGCGAGCATTGGAAATCGATCCGAACGACCCGCAGTCTAATTTCGCCATGGGGAGAGTGACGTGGTTGCTTGGCGCGGCGGACGAAGGACTTCCCTGGCTTGAAACGGCGTTGTCCTGCGACCCGAACTACGCACGTGCTTTCTACACGCGAGGCATGGTGAATGTCATGGCAGCCCGTCCGGATGAAGCAATTGAAGACATGAAAGTCGCAGAAACGCTCAGTCCGCTGGATCCGCTTCTCGCGCCACTGCTCGGGGGGCGCGGCTTGGCCCAACTTCAATTAGGGCAAATCGATACGGCAATCCGGACGACTGAGCATGCTGCATTGAAAGCTCGGGCGCACCATATGGCAATGTACCCGGCAATCATCGCGAATGCTGTGGGCGGCAACCAACAGAAAGCGGAGAAGTGGAGAGATGCCGTCCTGTCTAAGCGACCTGATGCCACCTGCGCTGCTTTTCTTGCCGTAATGCCCTTCAGCGATCCAGAACTCCGCCGCACCATCAAGACGGCGCTTGTTTCTTCTGGATTGCCCACTGGCGAGTGACCTGTCCGGAGAGCAGTGCGGTCGGCTCCATTGTCCGCAACTCGGTCATTTCCGTGATCCTTCGGAGTGTCTGATTTCCGCAGAAGCCGCCGTTGGGCTTTGAGCCTGCATGGTTGCGAAAAACTTTACAATTCGTTGCGACCGACGACTGTTGTCACCAACCCAGCAAAATCGATAATTTTTTCAAAAAATGTGCGGGCGATCCTGAAAGTACCCTCCATGCGCTCAGCCATTCCCCCCCTTGGCCCCTACCTATCTGGGAAAAGAATTCTTTTTTGGGCTGCGTGGGTCGAGTCGCGGGTAGTGCCGCTAATATCATACCCAATTCGAAGGTAGAGATACTGCATCGCTCAACAGCGGAGCAGGCCATGCTAGATGTGGGCCTAAATGTGGTCCAAAAAACAGCACCTGCAAATTATCTGATATATATCAAATGGTTGTAGAATTTTATGGCGGTGCTGTCAGACGAATGCGAACTTGTCTCTGCTGGGACAGTAGCAATGTCCCTTATGCCGCGCAGAGACTGCGCCACTCGACGAGAGCGGCGGTACGGTTTTGCTTGAAGTGGTTTCGCTTGGAGAGGCTGCGATCCTGGTTGAAGTGGTTGAAAACGGAAGCGTGAACGGCAACGAATTTCTGCAAACTTCGCATTCGGCGAAAACGTTGCATCGCCCGCTCTCGTCGTCGGAATGGCAGGTGTGAATTCTCGACGCGGTTGTTCAGCCAGCGACCACACGATTGGAGATGATCACAACCTATGTCGCGAAGCGCGGCCTTGTATGAAGCAAACCGGTCGGTGACCAGTACTTCTGGCTGACCATATCTCCGCATCAATTTCCTGAGCATGTTCAATGCAGCACGCTTGTTTCTTCGTTTTGTAACGACGCTCTCAAGCACCTCGCCTTCGTGATCGACAGCTCGCCACAAGTAGTGTCGCTCACCATTGATCTTCACAAAGACCTCGTCCACGTGCCACTGCCATCGGGAAAAGGCGCGCAGCTGCTGAACACGCCGGCGCCGGATCTCAGACGCAAACATCGGTCCGAACCGGTTCCACCAGAAGCGGACAGTTTCAAGACTGACGTCGATGCCTCGCTCATGCAACAGATCCTCGACATTCCTGAGCGACAGCGGAAACCGGACATAGAGCATCACCGCCAGGCGAATTATCTCAGGGCTGGTCTTGAAATACTTGAAGGGGGAACGCTTGGTCATCTCGAGAGGCTACGCAAGCCCCCTGCCCGGCTCAAGCCAAATTCCTCTGACATTGCCCCTATCACATGACCTTTCTGACAATGCGCTTATCACACGTCAAAGGGCGCAAAATCGGTGGCACGTGATCTTTTCCATCGATCAAGATAGCCAAATTCATCAGCCTCGGCGCGCAAAAGGAACCCTTCCGGCAAATACGGATAGACCTCTTCGCCGGTTACCATATCGCGGTCACTTTCGCGCATGATCAGGTGGTGAGGAAGGAATTCCGAAGGATGCGAAAGCCCGGCAGCCCCGGTCATCTCAGCGAGCGCGGAAAGCGTACCATGGTGAAAGCGCTTCACACGTTCTGACTTGTCTTTGACATTGAGGGCCCGCATTCGCAGTTTGTCCTGAGTGGCTACGCCAACCGGACAGTGATTGGTGTGGCACGCTTGGGCATGTATGCACCCTACAGCGAACATGAAACCGCGTGCTGAGTTCGCCCAATCGGCGCCCAATAACATCGCCTTCGCGATGTCGAAAGCGGATATCAGTTTAGCTGAAGCGCCAATTTTTATGCGATCCCGAACCCCGGCTCCGCGGAGCGTGTTGTGCGCAAACGTTAAGCCCTCGACCAAAGGCATGCCCATATGATTGGCAAATTCAAGCGGCGCAGCGCCAGTACCCCCTTCTTTTCCATCGATAACTATGAAATCCGGTGTCACTTCGGTCTCAAGCATCGCCCTCACAATGCACATGAACTCACGACGGTGGCCGATGCAAAGCTTAAAGCCTACCGGTTTACCCCCTGAAAGCTCTCGCAACTGCGCGACGTATTCCATCAGCTCGATCGGCGTAGAAAAAGCAGAATGTGACGCTGGTGATATGCAGTCGACCCCCATGGGCACGCCCCGAGCTTCGGAGATTTCCTTTGTTATCTTGGAAGCTGGCAACATGCCGCCATGACCGGGTTTGGCACCTTGGCTCAGTTTAATCTCGATCATCTTGACCTGGTCATCGGCTGCCTTTTCAGCAAACTGGGCTGGATCGAAATTTCCATTTTTATCACAACACCCAAAGTAGCCTGAGCCAATCTCCCAGATCAGGTCCCCTCCGCCTTGTCGATGGTACTGCGAGATACCGCCTTCGCCTGTGTCATGGGCGAAACCACCCATTTTCGCGCCCTTGTTGAGTGCTAGAATGGCGTTAGGCGAGAGGGCCCCAAAGCTCATGGCCGAGATATTGTAGATCGACGCATTGTAAGGATGCGAGCAGTCGGGACCACCAATGACAACGCGAAAATCGCTATTCTCGATGTGGATAGGCCGCACTGAATGTGTCAGCCACTCGTAGCCGGCCCCGTAGACATTCCGCTTTGTACCATAGGGCAGCTTATCTTCATCTCCCTTGGCACGCTGATAAACCAAGGACCTGTCCTCGCGTGAAAACGGAGTCTCATCCTGATCATTCTCAAGCAAATATTGGCGCAACTCGACCCGAAATCCTTCAAAGAAAAAACGTAGATGCCCGGAGACCGGATAGTTACGCAAGATCGAATGTTTGGTTTGGGACACGTCGTAGAAGCCCAAGATCATAAGCGCTCCGAAGACCCCCACACCCGCCCATGCCAACGGCGTCAGGAGCACGAGTCCGAGGGAGACAAAAGTCAGGCCGATAGTCGCGGCCCAGATGCCGAACCGCTCTATGTCTCCAATACGGTGCATTGGCCCGCCTCCGAGTGTGTTACATCAACGTTACTGGTGTTTTGACGATGATTACAATAGCCGCAGCCTCCCAGCTGTTTTCATTGCGTATATTGCGCTTGCACCATGATGCCTTAATTCGGCGGGCGCATTGGCCCACGGATCATTCGCGCCGCAACGGACATCGCATGTCGGCGGATGTGTTTATGTTCGTCGATGCCATTGAGCGAGACATCAAGCCACTCTTCGACGGCCTTCTCGGTGACAGGCATTTGCTGTGCGGCCAGGCCAAGCACGGCCTCGATGGCTGCAGAGTAGCCTGCCCTGGTTTCATCCTCGTCATCCCAGTTGAAAACCAAACCCTTCTCCCTTCCTGTGTTGTGTTGATACAAGCTGACCACTCTTAACGAAAGCCTTCGGCAAATTGACACCATTTAAAAAACAGTCACATACTCGAACTCAATAATCAACACATACCCGGAGGGGGGAAAGTGGATATATTACAAAAGGTTATACCTGCTTTGGGCCTGTTCGGCCTTCTGGCTTGCTCTACCCTTTTGTTGGTGAGGGTCGCGACAGTCTATGTGTCCGGGCGGGTTCACCGCATCCGAGCATCGGCGGAACTCATTGGTTTCATGTTGGCACTTGATCTTACTGTCGGCCCCGGGCTTCGCTTCATAGGAGCCGAGTCCCTTGTGCCACCTGTGGAGAGAGCGGTTCTTGCTGCTACTGCTATCGGCGTCGCTTTTCTCTTGAACGGTGTAATTCGCGTCGTCCTATGGGATGGACTCCTCTCGGATCATGGCCAGAGGAAGGTCCCAGTCATTGTCACAGGAAGCGTCGGGGTTGCGATCTATCTTGCAGCCATCTTGCTGGTGATGCACTTCGTGTACGATGAGCCAATCGGTGGTCTGCTGGCGACATCTGGAGTTGCGGCTCTCGTGCTAGGCTTCGCGGCGCAATCAACGCTCAAGGAAGTCTTCTCTGGCGTTGCTCTCAATGCTACTCAAGCTTTGCGTATCGGCGACTATGTCGAGATCGACGGAGTTTATGGTCAAGTCCACGAAATCAACTGGCGTTCGATCTCGGTCAAGAACCCACATACAGATTCACTCTACATATTTCCAAACAGCGGTGTCGCCGATCGAACGATCTTGAACTTTAGCGAGCCAACAGGTCGATTCAAATACTTCGTCCATTTCACCTTGGAGATCTCAGCGCCCCCAGAGCTTGCGATCCGCGCCATAGCTGAGGAGCTTGAGCACTCTCGGTATGTGCGTCGCGATCCAAAACCCGACTTCAACTTGCTTGGTTATGGCAAAGAAGGGATCGATATCCGGATTCGCTATTTTTTTGATGGTGATGATCCTTGGTGGGACGCTCAGAACGAAGTCATAATGGCAATCTGGAGCGCAATGCGGAAGCACCGCCTTCGCATCGCGATTAATCGCCATTTGCTTGGTGCAGGCGATGAATGGAGCGATCTTGAGCAAAAGCGGCACGAATACTTCGGACGCGACGAATTGATCGAACAACTTCGGAATTCTGAAATCTTTTCGGAATGCACGGGAGAAAATCTTGCTCAGTTGGCAGCCGCGGCCAGTATTCTGTCACTTAATCCACCAGCGTGTTTCTACGAACCAGGAGAGCCGTCGGATGGGCTTTACCTCGTTCTCGACGGAAATGTCGCTCTTTTTCAGCGTCTAGACGAAAAAGAGGTCAACGAAGTCAAAGTCGAAAACTGCCCGGCAGGGCAACTCTTTGGGTTGCAAAGCTATCTGAACGCTGCGCCTCGAAACTACCTCGCACAGGCCGAGCAATACTCGGTGGTCGCTCACCTTCCCGGGGAAGCGGTGCAAAGCCTAGTTTCACACATACCTGAAATCCAGGAAAAGCTTCAAGACGCACTCGCAGAGCGCGCTCAGCAACGCGAAAAAAATGCTAAGGTTGCTCGCAGAGAACTGATGGCAGCTCTGCATGCTGACGAGCGTCGTAAGCTTTCCGAGGAGCTACGCCAGAACGTCGATGAATTATTGGAACGGCCAGCTCTACACCATTTTATGAGTCTTCTGTCATCCAAAGTACGGCACGAAGATATTCTCAAGGCGACAATGGCAGGTGCTGGCATAATTGCGGCTTGCCGAGGCGATGTTGATGAGGATGAGGAACTCTTTCTCCGGCGAACTATGGCGGAGGCGGACTTGCTGAGACACATGGATTTAGATCACGGGTTGGAGCTGTTTCGCGAGTTCGCGGCCTCAGAAGACGTTCTGGCGCGGGATGGTCAGGTTTTCTCTATGCTCGACCGGGCAAGCAAAATGAAGGGCGCACCACAAATCGCCCAAGCGATTGCCGTCGGGATGACGGGCGTTCACGGAACACCGACCCAGAAGGAATGCGAGGCGCTTGTGGACATCTCGAAGCGGCTCGAATTAGAGGCGCCGAAATGGGCACTAAACGTCGAGGGAGAGCAGGATGGGTGACCGAGTGGCAAAATCAGGGTTTGTCTTCACCATTGGTCTTACAGGGCACCGTGACATTCATCCTGAAGCCGTTGCCGACATACGCGCGGAGCTAATAAATGAGCTCGAAGCTATGCGGGAGCGGTTTGAAGCCCTTCCGGTTGAACTTGTCACTGGATTGGCTCAGGGCGCCGATACGCTTGCCACCGAGGTTGCGCTTGAGATCGGATTGCCCGTACGCGCAGTTCTGCCGATGCCCCGCGCGCTCTACGAGGCTGACTTTCACGGCGAAGCCCATTCCAACCTAATCAGACTTTTGGATGACGAACGCGTCAAAGTGCAGGAGTTACCACTCCCTGACGGGACTGGGGAGGACGACTGCAAAGAGGGCGCAGCCCGTGATGCCCTCTACGCGCGGCTCATGGATTACCTTGTCAGGCGTTCGAATGTCATAGTTGCTCTTTGGGATGGAGAGGTGACGGGTCTGACTGGCGGATCGTCCGACGTTGTCGTTCGCTACCTCTCTGGTTCAGAGCCGCAGGCACGGCAGGCCCGCAAACTCGAAGCGGTTGGTGACGCCGGGTTGGCCGATGATCAATCGGACCTCGCAATTTGGATTGAAACGCCTAGGCAGGCGAGCGAAGTTGAGCACGGCGACGTGCAGACAAGCTATCTGGTACAGGCAGGTGCTACCGGCCTAATCTGTCGCCTGCCGCAAATACCTGACTTCGTACTGAAGCGCTGGAGCGAGTTTGACCAGTATGCCATCGAGCGTGATACAGCTACCGGCACCGATTTGACCGCTTATCCGATCTCGAACCCCGATGACATCAAGGTATCAGATGTCACATCATCGATTGACGTGGATTTCGTCCGTGCGGATCAACTTGCCCTCGCAAATCAGCGTCAATCGGATCGTCTCTTTAAGCTCTTCGGCCTCATGGCCGCCCTGATGGGGCTGACATTTCTGCTCTATGCGAAGATTGCCGCACTGAAACTGTTTCTCATCGCTTATGTAGCTCTGTTTGCGGGAGGTTTCATACTTTTCGCCATTGGCTCGAAGCGCGGCTGGTTTGGACGTCACCTCGCCTTCCGTGCGCTGGCCGAGGCACTCCGCATCCGATTTTTCCTCGTCTTGTCCGGAGGTGGTGCAACAGGCCAGACGCGGCGCCTCTTGCGACTGACCGGTATCGAGCGTTTCAAAGGCTTCGGATGGATTGGCGATGCAATCCGATGCACAGAACCTTTGACCTACGAAAGCACTGTGCCTGCGAAAGAACGGGTTGCGGCGGCATCAGAAAGATGGGTCAAGGATCAAGCGGCATATTTTGCGCGAAAGCATCACCAGTTACACGGTGAGCACGAGCGTCTCGAAACAGTAAAGAAATTCCTGTTTATTGCAGCTTTTCTCGGTTCCGTCTCGCTGCTCTTCTTCAAGAAGTCGCTCTACGATTTCCATATCGGCGACCTTGATGGCAAGACCCTTGTCGTCTTCCTCATGGGGCTTTTGCCGCTTTGGCTTGCAATATGGGAAATCTACCAAACGAAGATGGCGACGCGTGAACTGCTCTGGCAGTACGCAAATCAGGGAGAGCTGTTCGAACTTGCAGAGCGGCGTCTCGAAGCGATTTCCGATCCTATCCACGCCCAGGATGTGATCGCGGATTTGGCCGAACGCTCGCTCATGGACGTGGTCCAGTGGAGCACGCACCGCTACCACCGCGAACATGAGCCGCCATCAGCTGGATGATGAAGAAAGTGGAGGATAGCAGCGCTTTCAAGGCACAACTTTCCAAGTTGCGCCACGACATTCGCACACCGGTAGGCCATATCATCGGCTACGCCGAGATGATTGAGGAGGATCTACCGCCTGATCTCCTGAAGACATTTTCGGGAGACCTGCAAGCCATCCAGAATGCAGGCCAAAAAATGCTTGCGCTTATAGAAGATTTTTTGGGATCCACGACGGCGTCGCCTGAAGAAGTCAATGTAAGCGAGGCTCAGTTTCAGTTTCGAATGCAACTCAACCACATAAACGGCTATTCGGAAATGATCTTCGAGGAGGCAACAGACCTCGACGAAAACGAGTTTATCTCTGACATTGAAAAAATTTCTGAAGCGGGCCGGGCTGCTTTGAAATTGGTTGAAGCGATCCCGCAGCGTCTACTTGAAAAAAGCGCCTATAAAGAAACTAGTCCAAAGAAAGAAAACATCCCCACTACTGAGCAGAACACTCAGGTTATCACCAGCGAAATCGGCCAAGGCGGAGAAATTCTAGTCGTCGACGATGACAGTTCCAACCGAGAATTGCTCAAGCGGCGCGTAAAACGCATGGGCTACTCTGCACGGGTAGTTTCCAGCGGTGAGGAGGCTCTTGCCCTTCTTGAAACTGAGCGATTTGATCTCGTCCTACTCGACTACATGATGCCCGGCCTGTCGGGTCTTGAGACCCTGCAACGAATGAAGTCGTCATCTCGCCTGCGCACTATACCAGTCATCATGTTATCTGCGTCTGACGATATCGGGACTATGGTCGAATGTATCCTGCAAGGTGCAGAAGACTACATATTCAAGCCTTTCAATCCAATCCTGCTTCAAGCTCGGATCAGCGCATGCCTCGAGAAGGTGCGCCTTCGTCAGAACATTTCACGGCAGTTCCGGATTTTTATATCCTCACCAGGCGACGTCATTCCCGAGCGGCGAGTTGCAAAAACTGTGATTGGGCGTCTCAACGAGGAGTTCTTTGGACGTGCCTATCTGATCCCAATCCTCTGGGAGGAGGAGCCCATGCTGGCTTCTGAAACCTTCCAGGCTCAGATTCACCCACCGCATGAGACGGAAATCTACGTTGGTATTCTTTGGTCCCGCATCGGCTCGCCTCTCCCCGACACGATCCTGAGACCAGACGGAACCCGATATGAGTCTGGTACGGCATTCGAATTCGAGGACGCGCTAAGCGGTTTCAAGCAGCAAGGCTCTCCGGAGATGCTACTCTACCGAAAACAGGGGGCACCGACGTTGTCGCTGGAGGATCGTGACGTGGTTCTCGACAGGCTCGACCAGATCGACAAGCTCAGCCAATATCTCGATCGCTGGCTGATTGGCGAAGACGGCTCCTATATCGGAGCCTTTCATATGTTTGAAACCGAGGAACAGCTCGACACGATGCTCGAGATGCATCTGCGAAAACTCGTTGAGGCTCGGTTAGCAGAAGATACATCGGCGCGAACAGACGCCGCCTGAGGCGTCGTTGCGATGATCCGGTGAAGAAGAAAAGGAAGGGAAGACAAGATGGCAAAAATTCTTCTGGTTGAAGACAATGAGATGAACCGAGACATGCTGTCTCGCAGGCTCAAGAAGAAGGGCTACGACGTCGTCATGGCGTTTGACGGCCAGCGCGGTGTCGAGATGGCCTCAGAGGAAAGCCCCGACATTATTCTGCTCGATATGAGCCTTCCGGTGATGGATGGCTGGGACGCAGCACGGCACCTCAAAGCCAGCGACCAAACAAAGAGCATTCCGGTTATCGCGCTGACTGCACATGCTATGGCTGGTGATCGCGACAAGGCTCTGGGTGCTGGCTGCGACGACTATGACACCAAGCCGGTCGACATAAAGCGACTTCTAGAAAAGATTGAAGGGTGGCTGAACGCGTGACGAGGCAAGGTTCTCATAGGCACAAGCTCTGGTTGGTTGCCTGATGGCGGACGTCGATCTGCTCTGGGTCATTTTTGCCAGTGCCCTGGTCTTTTTGATGCAGGGTGGTTTCTTGTGCCTAGAGAGCGGGATGACGCGCTCAAAAAATAGTATCAACGTCGCGATCAAGAATCTCGCGGATTTCTGTCTGTCTACGCTTGTATTCTGGACGCTCGGCTTTGGGCTTATGTTTGGGCTGAGCTATCAAGGGTGGATCGGATCGGATCTGTTCTCCCTCGACTTTGCAAAGGCCTCCCCGCCTCTTGCTGTCTTCTTCTTATTCCAGGTGATGTTTTGTGGTGCCGCGGTCACGATCCTCTCGGGGATTGTCGCGGAGCGGATGAAGTTCGGCGCCTATCTTTTTGTCGCGGTTATCGTATCGGGGTTCCTATACCCGATTGCAGGGCACTGGAGCTGGGCTGGCCTTGACGGCACAGGTGGATCGGGCTGGCTTGCAGAGTTGGGCTTTGTGGATTTTGCCGGGTCGACGGTGGTTCACAGCGTTGGGGGTTGGGCGGGCCTCGCGCTC